>NZ_JBHJVQ010000023.1:0-97671 GCF_042263835.1 Streptomyces sp. NPDC056128
GGTTACATTCCGAACCCGGAAGCTAAGCCTTACAGCGCCGATGGTACTGCAGGGGGGACCCTGTGGGAGAGTAGGACGCCGCCGAACAATCATTGAAAGGGTTGGACCCAGAACTTCGGTTCTGGGTCCAACCCTTTTTTGTTTTCCGTCACTTGAAGTTCACGTTGCGCTACGACGATCGTTCGTATGGGTACCTCAGCAATGCTCAGGGCCGCCGGCGTAGGAGTCGGCGACGAGGTCGTCGTACCTGCCTTCGGGAACGTGGAAGTCGCCGAGGCCGTGGCTCTCGCCGGCGCGCTGCCGGTGTTCGCCGACATAGATCCGGGGACGTACTGCCTGGACGCCGCCGCGGTGGAGGCGTCGTTGACGTCGCGGACCGCGGCCATCGTCGCCGTGCACCGGTTCGGACACCCGGCGGACATGGGTCCGCTGCACGGGATCGGACAGCGGCACGGGCTGCTCGTGCTGGAGCAGGGCGAGTCCGAGGCGCCGTACGACGAGATAGCGCGGCGCAGGGAGCGGGCGGCCTATCTCGACGGGAAGCTGAGGGGTGTGCGGACCCCCGACTGGGGCGACGGGCACACCTATCAGCAGTACGTGGTGCGGGTGCCGGGGAACGGCCGGCCGGACCGGGACGCCTTCGCGCGTGCCGTGCGGGGACGGGGAGTCGACTGCAGGGTGCCGGTGAAGACACCCGTGCACCGGTTGCCGGGATTCCGGCGATGCGTGTCGTTGCCCGAGACCGAGCGGGCCGTCGACGAGACCCTCGCGCTGCCGGTCGAGGCGTCGTTGACCAGGCGGGACATGCAGCGGATCGTGTCCGCGTGCAATGCCCTGGGCGGACTTCTGCAACCCGCGTTCGGATGAAGTCCGTGGTTGGGAGCACCGGCTTGTTCGGGGTATGATCTATTCCGTTGCCGCGGGGAAACCCGAAAGCGACAGGCCCCCATAGCTCAGTCGGCAGAGCGTCTCCATGGTAAGGAGAAGGTCAACGGTTCGATTCCGTTTGGGGGCTCCACTACAAAGGCCCCGCCCAATTGGGCGGGGCCTTTCGCATGCCCTGGTCAGTCCGCGTGCGGCTCCGGGACGCGCATCGCGAGAATCGCCATGTCGTCGGACAGGGCGTCAGAGGCGAAGCGCTCCACCGCGCGCATGATGCGCGCGGCCACCGCACCCGCCGTCAGGCCCGTGCACGACGTGAGGACGTCGGCGAGGCCGTCGTCGCCCAGCATGCGGGTGCCCTCGCGGCGTTCGGTGACGCCGTCCGTGACACAGAGCAGCACGTCGCCCGGGTCGAGGGTGACCGTCTGCTCGTACAGCTCCAGGTCCTCGATCACGCCGAGGAGCGGCTGGGGCTCGGCGGCGGGTTCGACCGAGCCGTCCTGGCGCAGCCGGAGCGGGAGCGGGTGGCCGGCGCAGACCACCTTCAACTCCGCGCTGCCGTCGTCCTGCGGGCGCATCTCGCCGTACAGCAGCGTGAGGAAGCGGCTGCGGGCGCCCTCGTCGAGGATGGCCGAGTTGAGGCGCTCCAGGACCGCCGGGCCGCTGAGACCCTCGCGGGCGAGCAGGCGCAGGGCGTGCCGGGCCAGGCCCGTGACGGCGGCCGCGTTCGGGCCCGTACCGCAGACGTCGCCGATGGCGAAGCCGTAGGCGCCGTCGCTGATCGGGAAGAGGTCGTAGAAGTCTCCACCGACCTCGTTGCCCTCGCCGGCCGCGCGGTAGATGACCTCGACCTCGACGCCGTCGATGAGGGGCAGTTCGGGCGGCAGGAGGCTGCGCTGGAGGGACTGGCTGATGGCCGTGCGCTCCGAGTACAGGCGGGCGTTGTCCAGGGCCAGGGCGGCACGGCGGGACAGGTCCTCGGCGAGTTCGAGGATCTCCTGGCGGAAGTGGTCGTCCGTGGGCTTGCCGAGGGTGAGCATGCCGATGACGCGGTTGCGGGCGACCAGGGGCAGGACCACGGTCTCGCCGCCCACCGCGGAGGCGGTGGCGAGGGTCGGGCCGATGCCGGTGCTCAACTGGTGTGTCGGGCTGCCGCTCAGGCCGAGGTCGCGCATGGAGGTGCGCAGCGCGGCCTGGTGGGCCATTTCGGCGGGGGCCGTCCAGACGCGGGCGCCCGGGGTGGGGACCGGGTCGGGCGGCGCGATCTTGGACAGCAGGGACTTGATGCCGTCGATGAGTTCCTCGTCCTCGTGCAGGACGTAGGAGAGATACGGGTCGGAGGCCTGGTCGGCGATGGTGTAGACGGCGCACCAGGTGGCGAGGGTGGGGACCGTCATCTGGGCCATCAGGGCCAGCGTCTGGTCCCGGTCCAGGGTGCCGGCGAGGAGGTCGGAGGCCTCGACGAGGAAGCTGAGGGAGCCGCGACGCAGCCGCTCCAGCTCGCCCAGGCGGGCCGACTCGACGGCCAGGGCGATGCGGTCGGCGGCGAACTGGAGGCGCAGCGCCTCCTCGTTGGAGTACCGGCCGGCGGCCTCGGCGGCGACTCCGAGGGAGCCGGTGAGGCGGCCCTCGACCTTGAGGGGGACGGTGACGACCGAGCGCATGCCGGTGCCGTTCAGCAGCGGGACGGCGCCGGGGACGGCCGCGAGGTCGTCGTGGACGGCGGGCATGCGCGCGGAGCCGTAGCGGCCGGGGCCGGCCTCCACGGGGACGCGGGCGAAGCGCTGGCGGGCGGAGGGCAGGCCGGTGGAGGCGCGGACCTCCAGCTCCGTCTCGTCGTCGGTCGCCAGCAGCAGGAAGGCGGCGTCGGCGTCGAGCATGTCGCGGGCGCGTTCGACCGTGCGCTGGAGGAGTCCGTCGAGGTCGTCCGGGGCGGGGGAGCCGATGAACACCTCGAAGGGGTCGGTGCTCTGGCCCTCGGAAGACGAGGAGTCGGCGGACGGTACGCGCATCGGGGTCTGCAGGACCGCGCGTTCGTGGTCCCGGACGAGGAGGCAGACCGTGGACGGCTCGCCGCCGGCGTCGCGGACGCGCAGGTGGGAGGCGTACACCGGGGTGACGCGGCCGTTGGCGCCCCTGATGCCGTAGCTGCCCTCCCAGCGGGAGAGCTGGAGCGCCTCGGCGATTCCGGTGCTGGTGCCCGGGGTGTGCGGCCAGGCCGCGAAGTCGGTGAGCGGCTTGCCGGTGACCTGCTCGGCGGGGTAGCCGAAGAGCTCCTCGGCGTCCTCGTTCCAGGACGTGACGGAGCCGGTGCGGTCGATCTGGACGACGGCGACGCGGACCCGGCCGTCGGCGAGCGGCAGCAGGTCGGCGGGGAGCGAGGGGCCGGCGGCGCGGGTGCCGACCGGGCGCTCGGGCAGGTGGAGGTGGAACCAGACGTTCTTGTGCGTGGGCGTGTACTCGACGCCCCAGCGGTCGGCCAGGGCCGCGCACAGCTGGAGGCCGCGGCCGCCCTCGCGGTCGGGGCTGCCCATGTTGGCGGGGGAGCCCTGGAGCGGGACCTCGCGTTCCGGATAGTGGTCGGCGACCTCGATCCGTACACCGTCGTCGCTGCGCATGCACTCGACGTCGGCGGTGGTGCCGGCGTGCACCACCGCGTTGGTCACCAGTTCACTGGTCAGCACCACGGCGTCGTCGACGATGTCGGCATGGCCCCAGCCCTGGAGCGTGTCGCGGACGAAGGACCGGGCACTCGCCACGGACCGTCCGACGGGCTCGAAGCTGGCGGCCGCGCGCGCGGTGATCACAGAACTCCTCGACCCTCTCTCCCCGTGCACGGCCTCATGGCCGACCCGGTCGTGCCGCTGCTGCGGCAGTCCACCCGTCGGCCCGGGATCCGGGGGCTGCTCCCCCGGGATCAGTCCGGTGGTCATTCCGGCCGCCCCTCCGATGCCCGCTTCGTCTCCGTGCCACCGTCCAGACCGGACACACCGGCTTGGCTGGACAGCCGCATGCAAGGTTACTTACCTTCGCCGTCCATGCGGATGCCGGTCTGCAGTGTTTCCGCCCAGAGGGTGTGCGGACGATGTGCGAAGCTGCCGAACTGTTATGGCCTGGTTCGGCCGGGGTGAAACACTGGGCAGGCTTCTTGTGAGGTCCGGGCAGGTGAATGCGCGCCGAGTGGGGTGGGCAGCAGCCCCTGGAGCGGGTTCGGCGAGCCGGACCGGATCGCTCGGCATCATGGGAAGTACGCGGCAGTAACCGGTCCGCCGAGCGTGGGCGGCCGGGCACAGCAGTATTGGTCGACCCCTGCGGGAGGGACACAGTGGAGTCTGGCGCAGCGACGCGGGCCACGAAGACGCGCGCGAAAGGCGGACAGTCCCTGAGTAACAAGGGCAAATCGCGGGGCGGCACTACGACGGTGGACACGGCCGCGCTGAATCGTCTGCTCGCGGCGCTCGTCTCCATGCGCGAGGGAAACTTCCGCAAACGGCTGACGGTGTCCGGCGACGGCGTGATGTCCGAGATCGCGGCGGTCTTCAACGAGGTGGCCGACCGCAATCTGCACCTCACGGGTGAGCTGGCCCGGGTGCGGCGTGTGGTCGGACGTGAGGGAAAACTCACCGAGCGGCTGGAGACGGGTGCCTGCGACGGTGCCTGGGCGACCGCGATCGACAACTCGAACGCGCTGGTCGACGATCTCGTGCGGCCCGTCTCCGAGGTCAGCCGGGTGCTGTCGGCGGTGGCGGACGGTGATCTGTCGCCGCGCATGGAGCTGCGGACGCAGGTGGAGGAAGGGGCCGGGCAGCCGCTGCGCGGTGAGTTCCTGAAGGTCGGGCGGACCGTGAACAACCTGGTCGACCAGTTGTCGACCTTCACCGACGAGGTCACGCGGGTGGCCAGCGAGGTCGGTACCGAGGGCAAGCTGGGCGGACAGGCCCGGGTGCGCGGTATGTCCGGTTCGTGGAAGGACCTCACGGACTCCGTCAACACCATGGCGTACCGGCTCACCGCTCAGGTGCGGGACATCGCGCTGGTGACCACGGCGGTGGCCAAGGGCGACCTGTCGCGGAAGGTCACGGTGCACGTGGCCGGCGAGATGCTGGAGCTGAAGAACACCGTCAACACGATGGTGGACCAGCTCTCGGCGTTCTCCTCCGAGGTGACGCGGGTGGCCCGTGAGGTGGGCACCGAGGGGGCCCTGGGCGGGCAGGCCCAGGTGCCGGGCGTGGCCGGGGTGTGGAAGGAGCTGACCGACTCCGTCAACACCATGGCCGGGAACCTGACGGCCCAGGTGCGTGAGATCTCGCACGTGACGACGGCGGTGGCCAACGGCGACCTGTCGAAGAAGGTGACGGTGCCGGCCCGGGGCGAGGTCGCGCAGCTCGCCGAGACGATCAACCAGATGACCGAGACGCTGCGGATCTTCGCGGACGAGGTCACGCGCGTGGCCAACGAGACCGGTGGCGAGGGCCAGCTGGGCGGCCAGGCGAACGTGCCGGGTGCGGCCGGGATCTGGAAGGACCTGACGGACTCCGTCAACACCGTCTTCCGGAACCTGACCACTCAGGTGCGCGACATCGCCGCGGTGACGACGGCGGTGGCCAGTGGTGACCTGTCGCAGAAGGTCACCGTGGACGTGGCCGGCGAGATGCTGGAGCTGAAGAACACCGTCAACACGATGGTGGACCAGCTCTCCAGCTTCGGTGCCGAGGTGACCCGGGTGGCCCGCGAGGTCGGGGTCGAGGGCGAGCTGGGCGGTCAGGCGCAGGTGCCGGGCGCGGCGGGGACGTGGAAGGACCTGACGGACTCCGTCAACACCGCGTTCCGCAACCTCACCGGTCAGGTGCGGAACATCGCTCAGGTGACGACGGCGGTGGCCAACGGCGACCTGTCGCAGAAGGTCACCGTGGACGTCTCAGGCGAGATGCTCCAGCTGAAGAACACCGTGAACACCATGGTCGACCAGCTCTCCAGCTTCGCCGACCAGGTGACCCGGATGGCCCGGGACGTGGGTACGGAGGGCCGCCTCGGCGGTCAGGCCCGGGTCGACGGCGTGTCGGGGACCTGGAAGGAGCTGACGGACTCCGTCAACTCGATGGCGGGGAACCTGACCTCCCAGGTGCGGAACATCGCGCAGGTGACGACGGCCGTGGCGCGCGGTGATCTGTCCCAGAAGATCACCGTGGACGCGCGCGGGGAGATCCTGGAGCTGAAGAACACCATCAACACGATGGTGGACCAGCTGTCGTCCTTCGCGGAGCAGGTCACGCGCGTGGCCCGTGAGGTGGGCACGGAGGGCCGCCTCGGCGGTCAGGCCCAGGTGCCCGGGGTCGCGGGCGTGTGGCGCGACCTGACCGACTCGGTGAACGGCATGGCCGGCAACCTCACCGCGCAGGTCCGCAACATCGCGCAGGTCGCCACGGCGGTGGCGCGCGGTGACCTGTCCCAGAAGATCACCGTGGACGCGCGCGGGGAGATCCTGGAGCTGAAGAACACGCTGAACACGATGGTGGACCAGCTGTCGTCGTTCGCCCAGGAGGTCACGCGCGTCGCGCGCGAGGTGGGCACCGAGGGCATCCTCGGCGGCCAGGCGGAGGTGCAGGGTGTCTCCGGCACCTGGAAGGACCTCACGCAGTCGGTGAACGGCATGGCCAACAACCTGACCATGCAGGTCCGCAACATCGCCGAGGTCACCACGGCGGTGGCCAAGGGCGATCTGTCGAAGAAGATCACCGTCGACGCCAAGGGCGAGATCCTCGAACTCGTCACCACCGTCAACACGATGGTGGACCAGTTGTCGTCCTTCGCGGAGCAGGTCACGCGCGTGGCTCGTGAGGTGGGTACGGAGGGCATCCTCGGCGGCCAGGCGCACGTGCCGGGTGTCGTGGGCATCTGGAAGGACCTCAGCGACAACGTCAACCTGATGGCGAAGAACCTCACCGTCCAGGTGCGGAACATCTCCCAGGTGGCCGCCGCCGTCGCCAACGGCGACCTGACGCGGACGGTGACGATCGAGGCGCGCGGTGAGGTCCACCAGCTGGCCGAGACGTTCAACACCATGGTGAAGACGCTGAGTTCGTTCGCCGAGCAGGTCACCAAGGTGGCCCGTGAGGTGGGCACGGACGGCATCCTCGGCGGGCAGGCGCACGTGCCGGGCGTGTCGGGCACGTGGAAGGACCTCACCGAGTCGGTGAACCAGATGGCGTCCAACCTGACCGGTCAGGTGCGCAACATCGCCATGGTCACCACCGCCATCGCCAAGGGCGACCTGACCAAGAAGATCGACATCGACGCGCGCGGCGAGATCCTGGAGCTGAAGACGACCATCAACACGATGGTCGACCAGCTGTCGTCCTTCGCCGAGGAGGTCACCCGGGTGGCCCGCGAGGTGGGCACGGAGGGGCAGCTG
Organism: Streptomyces sp. NPDC056128; assembly: GCF_042263835.1. Classification (NCBI taxonomy): domain Bacteria; kingdom Bacillati; phylum Actinomycetota; class Actinomycetes; order Kitasatosporales; family Streptomycetaceae; genus Streptomyces; species Streptomyces sp. NPDC056128. The sequence continues at coordinate 7,295 of NZ_JBHJVQ010000023.1, forward strand.
GGCGGTCAGGCGCGCGTGCGGGACGTCGACGGCACCTGGCGGGACCTGACGGAGTCCGTGAACGAGATGGCCGGGAACCTCACCCGGCAGGTGCGCGCCATCGCGCGCGTGGCGACCGCGGTGACGCGCGGCGACCTGAACCTGAAGATCGACGTGGACGCCTCCGGCGAGATCTCCGAGCTTCAGGACTACATCAACAAGATGATCGCCAACCTCCGCGACACCACGATCGCCAACAAGGAGCAGGACTGGCTCAAGGGCAACCTGGCCCGCATCTCGGGTCTGATGCAGGGCCGCCGGGACCTCCAGGACGTCGCCTCGCTGATCATGAGCGAGCTGACCCCGGTGGTCTCCGCGCAGCACGGGGCCTTCTTCCTCGCGATGCCCCTGGTCGTCGACGGCCAGGATCATGCGGGCGCCCAGGAGGACCAGTACGAACTGCGCATGCTGGGGTCGTACGGCTACTCGATGGGGTCGATGCCCACGTCCTTCCGGCCGGGGGAGGCGCTTGTCGGCACGGCCGCCGAGGAGAAGCGCACGATCCTCGTGGAGAACGCGCCGAGCGGCTACCTGAAGATCTCCTCCGGGCTCGGGGAGGCCCCGCCCGCCCAGGTGATCGTCCTGCCGGTGCTCTTCGAGGGGCAGGTGCTCGGCGTGATCGAGCTGGCGTCCTTCACGCCGTTCACGCAGATCCAGAAGGACTTCCTCAACCAGATCGCCGAGATGATCGCGACCAGCGTCAACACCATCTCCGTCAACACCAAGACGGAGGTACTGCTGAGCCAGTCGCAGGAGCTGACCGAGCAACTGCGCGAGCGGTCCGAGGAGCTGGAGCAGCGGCAGAAGGCGCTCCAGTCGTCCAACGCCGAACTGGAGGAGAAGGCCGAGCTGCTGGCGCAGCAGAACCGCGACATCGAGGTGAAGAACACCGAGATCGAGGAGGCGCGGCAGGTCCTGGAGGAGCGCGCCGAGCAACTGGCGGTCTCGATGCGCTATAAGAGCGAGTTCCTCGCCAACATGTCGCACGAGCTGCGTACGCCGCTCAACTCGCTGCTGATCCTGGCCAAGCTGCTCGCCGACAACGCCGACGCCAACCTGTCGCCCAAGCAGGTCGAGTTCGCCGAGACGATCCACGGGGCCGGGTCCGACCTGCTCCAGCTCATCAACGACATCCTCGATCTGTCGAAGGTCGAGGCGGGCAAGATGGACGTCTCCCCGACGCGCATCGCGCTCGTCCAGCTCGTCGACTACGTGGAGGCCACCTTCCGGCCGCTGACCGCGGAGAAGGGCCTGGACCTGTCGGTGCGCGTGTCGCCCGAGCTGCCCGCCACGCTGCACACCGACGAGCAGCGGCTGCTCCAGGTGCTGCGCAACCTGCTGTCCAACGCGGTGAAGTTCACCGACTCGGGGGCGGTCGAGCTGGTCATCAGGCCGGCCCGGGACGACGTTCCGCAGGGCATCCGGGAGCAGTTGCTGGAGGCGGGTTCGATGACCGACCCGGACGCCGAGCTGATCGCGTTCTCCGTGAGCGACACCGGGATCGGGATCGCGGCCAGCAAGATGCGGGTGATCTTCGAGGCGTTCAAGCAGGCCGACGGCACCACCAGTCGCAAGTACGGCGGTACGGGCCTCGGGCTGTCCATCTCGCGGGAGATCGCGCAGTTGCTGGGCGGTGAGATCCACGCCCAGAGCGAACCGGGCCGCGGCTCGACGTTCACGCTCTACCTGCCGCTGCGCCCGAGCGAGCTGCCCTCGCACGGCTACCCGCAGCCCCTGCCGCCCGCCGGGGGAGGCGAGCTGCCGGCGGGCTCCGGGGCGGCGGACGAGCTGCCGGAGACGGAGGTCGAGACGCCGGCCGAGGTGCGGTCGTACCAGGACTCGCAGAACGGTGCCGCGGCGCTGTTCCGGCGTCGTCGCCGCTCGGCCGAGACCGAGGAACTGCCCGCGGTGCGCGAGCGGCAGCCGGGCCCCGAGCAGGAGACGACGTCGCAGTCCAGCCGCGGGATCCGGTTCGGCGGGCAGAAGGTGCTGATCGTCGACGACGACATCCGCAACGTGTTCGCGCTGACCAGCGTCCTGGAGCAGCACGGGCTGTCCGTGCTGTACGCGGAGAACGGGCGCGAGGGCATCGAGGTGCTGGAACAGCACGAGGACGTGGCGGTCGTCCTGATGGACATCATGATGCCCGAGATGGACGGGTACGCGACGACCACGGCGATCCGTCGGATGCCGCAGTTCGCCGGGCTGCCGATCATCGCGCTGACCGCCAAGGCGATGAAGGGCGACCGGGAGAAGGCGATCGAGTCGGGCGCGTCCGACTATGTGACGAAGCCGGTCGACCCGGATCACCTGTTGACGGTGATGCAGCAGTGGATGCGCGAGGAGTAGGACCGCGTGGCACGTTCGGGCACCGCGTCCGTGGTACGGAGGGGCACCTTCCGTGCGCCACGGCCGGGCAGTGTGCGAACGTGGGGTGTGCGTGAACGGCGGGAACCTCCGGGGACTCGCGCGGAGTCGCTGACTCAGCGTGCCCGGAGCCGTGTAGAAGTGCGGGATTCGGGGAACCTTCTGGTCTCCCGCTGCGTTTCTGCTACGTGCACAGTGACATCACGGTGACAGGGTGTGGCGACAGGTGGGGTGCGGCTACGATGACCGGCACAAGGACGGGCGACGCAAGGGAGTCGTCCCCCGGGGTGGCACCCGCCGGTGCCGCGCCAAGTCCTGCGGACAGGGGAGGCCCCACGCCGGGGCGAGGAGGGCGGGCCATGGTGCAGAAGGCCAAGATCCTCCTGGTCGATGACCGGCCGGAGAATCTGCTGGCGCTGGAGGCGATCCTCTCGGCGCTCGATCAGACGCTGGTGCGGGCATCGTCCGGGGAGGAAGCGCTCAAAGCACTGCTCACGGACGACTTCGCGGTCATTCTGCTGGACGTCCAGATGCCGGGCATGGACGGTTTCGAGACCGCCGCGCACATCAAGCGACGGGAGCGGACCCGGGACATCCCGATCATCTTCCTCACCGCGATCAACCACGGTCCGCACCACACCTTCCGCGGGTACGCGGCGGGCGCGGTGGACTACATCTCGAAGCCGTTCGACCCGTGGGTGCTGCGCGCGAAGGTCTCGGTCTTCGTCGAGCTGTACATGAAGAACTGCCAGCTGCGGGAGCAGGCGGCCCTGCTGCGGCTCCAGTTGGAGGGCGGCGACAAGGTCGCGGCCGGCGAGGCCAAGGAGCCGGCGGGGCTGCTCGCCGAGCTGTCGGCCCGGCTGGCGGCCGTTGAGGAGCAGGCGGAGGCGCTCTCCAAGCAGTTGGGCGACGAGTCCACGGACGCGGCGGCGGTGGCCACCGCGGCGCACCTGGAACGCAAGCTGACCGGACTGCGCAGGGCCCTGGACGCCCTGGAGCCCGGCACGTCCGGCGGTCAGCCCGCCGTCAACTGAGGCCCGCCGTGGGCCCGCTGCGGGTCCGCCGCCGGGCAGCTCGTGACTCCCCTGGTCCGATCTGTGAGGACTTGTCAGGAGCTGTACCGGAGGCGTCAGTTCCGCAACCCGCTCCGGACGACACGAACGGGTGAAGCGGTAGGCACACGTGTCGACCGCCGTCTCCCCCGGTAACCTCACACCTATGGCCTCACGTCCCTCCGCAGCCAAGAAGCAGCCCGCGAAGAAGGCGGCCGCTCCCGCGAAGGGGCCGGTCAAGAAGGCCGCTGCCAAGAAGGCACCCCCGAAGAAGGCGCCCGCCAAGAAGGCCGTCGCGAAGAAGCCCGCGCCCAAACCGGCCCCGAGCCCCACCGGCGGTGTCTACCGGTTGGCGCGCGCGCTCTGGCTGGGCCTGGCGCACGGCGTCGGTGCCGTCTTCCGCGGCATAGGGCAGGGCGCCAAGAACCTCGACCCCGCCCACCGCAAGGACGGCGTCGCGCTGCTGCTGCTCGGCGTCGCCCTGATCGTCGCCGCGGGCACCTGGGCCGACCTCAAGGGCCCCGTCGGCGACCTCGTCGAGATCCTGGTGACCGGCGCCTTCGGCCGGCTGGACCTGCTCGTGCCGATCCTGCTCGGCGCCATCGCCGTGCGCCTGATCCGGCACCCCGAGAAGCCCGAGGCCAACGGGCGGATCGTGATCGGCCTGTCCGCGCTCGTCGTCGGCGTGCTCGGTCAGGTGCACATCGCGTGCGGCTCACCGGCCCGCGGCGAGGGCATGCAGGCCATAAGGGACGCCGGCGGCCTGATCGGCTGGGGCGCGGCCACCCCGCTGTCGTACACGATGACGGACGTCCTGGCCGTGCCGCTGCTCGCGCTGCTCACGGTCTTCGGGCTGCTGGTCGTCACCGCCACCCCGGTGAACGCCATCCCGCAGCGGCTGCGGCAGCTCGGCGTGCGGCTCGGCGTGGTCGACGACCCCGACGCCTTCGCCGACGACGACGAGCGGTACGACGACCAGTGGCGCGAGGCGCTGCCCGAGCGGACCCGCAGGCGCGGGGGAGCGCCCGTCGAGCCGTACGACCCGGACGCGGCCGAGCAGGAGGCGCTCGGCAGGCGTCGTGGCCGCCCCCGCCGGTCCGCCGTGCCGCAGCCCGAGATGAACCGGCCGATGGACGCCGTGGACGTCGCCGCGGCGGCCGCCGCCGCGCTCGACGGCGCCGTCCTGCACGGCATGCCGCCGTCGCCGCTTGTCGCCGACCTCACCCAGGGCGTGCACACCGGGGACCGCGAGTCGACGACACCGACCCCGACGCCTGTGCCGGCCGCGCGCCCGCAGCCGGGCAAGCTCAAGAAGGACCCGGCCAAGGCCTCCGAGCCGGAGACGTCGGGCGCCGTCCCCGACCTCACCAAGACGCCGGTGCCGCAGGAGCGCGACCTGCCGCCGCGCGCCGAACAGCTCCAGCTCTCCGGCGACATCACCTACTCCCTGCCGGCCCTCGACCTCCTCACGCGCGGTGGCCCCGGCAAGTCCCGCAGCGCCGCCAACGACGCCATAGTGGAGTCGCTGACCACCGTCTTCACCGAGTTCAAGGTGGACGCCCGGGTCACCGGCTTCACCCGCGGCCCGACGGTGACCCGCTACGAGGTCGAGCTGGGCCCCGCCGTCAAGGTCGAGCGGATCACCGCGCTGACCAAGAACATCGCGTACGCCGTCGCCAGCCCCGACGTGCGGATCATCAGCCCGATCCCCGGCAAGTCCGCGGTCGGCATCGAGATCCCCAACACCGACCGGGAGATGGTCAACCTCGGCGACGTACTGCGCCTCGCCGAGTCCGCCGAGGACGACGACCCGATGCTGGTCGCCTTCGGCAAGGACGTCGAGGGCGGCTACGTCATGCACTCGCTGGCGAAGATGCCGCACATGCTCGTCGCGGGCGCCACCGGCTCCGGCAAGTCGTCCTGCATCAACTGCCTGATCACCTCGATCATGATGCGGGCGACCCCGGAGGACGTCCGCATGATCCTGGTCGACCCCAAGCGCGTCGAGCTGACCGCGTACGAGGGCATCCCGCACCTGATCACGCCGATCATCACCAACCCGAAGCGCGCCGCCGAGGCCCTGCAGTGGGTCGTGCGCGAGATGGACCTGCGCTACGACGACCTCGCCGCCTACGGCTACCGGCACATCGACGACTTCAACCGCGCGGTGCGCGAGGGCAAGGCCAAGCCCCCCGAGGGCAGCGAGCGCGAACTCCAGCCCTACCCGTACCTGCTGGTGATCGTGGACGAGCTGGCCGACCTGATGATGGTGGCGCCGCGCGACGTCGAGGACGCGATCGTGCGGATCACGCAGCTCGCGCGGGCGGCCGGCATCCACCTGGTGCTCGCCACCCAGCGGCCCTCCGTGGACGTCGTCACCGGCCTGATCAAGGCCAACGTGCCCTCCCGGCTCGCCTTCGCCACCTCCTCGCTCGCCGACTCGCGGGTCATCCTCGACCAGCCCGGCGCCGAGAAGCTGATCGGCAAGGGCGACGGCCTCTTCCTGCCGATGGGCGCGAACAAGCCGACCCGTATGCAGGGCGCGTTCGTGACCGAGGAGGAGGTCGCGGTCGTCGTCCAGCACTGCAAGGACCAGATGGCACCCGTCTTCCGGGACGACGTCACGGTGGGGACCAAGCAGAAGAAGGAGATCGACGAGGACATCGGCGACGACCTCGACCTGCTGTGCCAGGCGGCCGAGCTGGTCGTCTCCACCCAGTTCGGGTCGACCTCCATGCTCCAGCGCAAGCTGCGCGTCGGCTTCGCCAAGGCGGGGCGGCTGATGGACCTGATGGAGTCGCGGAGCATCGTCGGACCGAGCGAAGGCTCAAAGGCTCGTGACGTTCTTGTGAAGCCTGATGAGCTGGACGGAGTGCTCGCCGTGATCCGGGGGGAGTCTGAAGGGTAGGGAATCGTGGGCCAAGGATTCCGCCGACGGAGGGCCGGGACGGCCGGGTGGCCGATCGTGACTCACCCGTTAGGGATCATTGAGCAACCGTTTCCCCATGGCGTACGTCAAGTTGAGGGAAGTGACAACAGGTAGTCCACCATCGGGATGCCGGGCCATTCGGATGGCGTAAAAGGTCGTACCGCCCGGTTGCCCGACCCGTTCGCAACCCCCCTAGACTGAAGTCCAGCACAGGCGGCTAAACGCTCGAAAGGCGCCCCCGTGTCCAACGGCAACTCCCCTGAAGACGAGCGTCCGATCGAAGACGTTTCCCCCGACGTTACTGAACACGTCTCCGAGGAAACCCGCCCCTCCGTCGGCCGTGCCCTCCAGCAGGCGCGGATCGCCGCCGGGTTGACCGTCGACGACATCACCACCGCCACCCGCGTCCGGATCGCCATCGTGCACGCCATCGAGGCGGACGACTTCGCGCCCTGCGGCGGCGACGTCTACGCGCGCGGTCACATCCGCACCCTCGCCAAGGCCGTCGGGCTCGACCCGGCCGAGCTGCTCGCGCAGTTCGACGACGCGCACGGCGGCCGCCCGGCGCCGACCCCCGCCGCCCCCCTCTTCGAGGCGGAACGTATCCGTCCGGAGCGCCGCGGACCCAACTGGACCGCCGCCATGGTCGCCGCGATCGTCGCGGTGATCGGCTTCGTCGGGTTCACGTTCGTCAAGGGCGGCGACGACGGCGGCAACGAGGCGAGCGTCGCCGAGGGCGCCCAGCCCTCGACCGGCGGCTCCGCCTCGGCGAGCGCCAAACCGAAGAAGCCGGCCGATCCCAAGCCGGAACCCTCCGACAGCGCCATCGCCGCCGCGCCCCGCGACAAGGTGACCGTCAAGGTCAGCGCAGTCGAGGGACGCAGCTGGATCTCCGCGAAGGACCACAACGGCCGGCTGCTCTTCGACGGACTCCTCGAACAGGGCGACTCGAAGACCTTCCAGGACAACGAGAAGGTCAACCTCGTCCTCGGTGACGCCGGCGTCATCCAGCTGTACGTCAACGGCAAGAAGATCGAGGACGACTTCCGGCCGGGCTCCGTGGAGCGCCTGACCTACACGAAGGGCGACCCGCAGGTCGGATAGCGGACCCGGAGAACGCGTCGGTACGGGGTTGGCCGGGATCGGCCAACCCCGTCGACATGGGCTGTCGGCGGGACGAAGTAGTCTTGAGCCCATGCCTGAAAGCCGTACCGTCGCACTCGTCACCCTTGGCTGCGCCCGTAACGAGGTGGACTCGGAGGAGCTCGCAGGCCGTCTGGAGGCGGACGGCTGGAAGCTCGTCGAGGACGCCGAGGAAGCGGACGTCGCCGTCGTGAACACCTGCGGCTTCGTCGAGGCCGCCAAGAAGGACTCCGTGGACGCCCTCCTGGAGGCCAACGACCTCAAGGGGCACGGAAGAACGCAGGCCGTCGTGGCGGTGGGCTGCATGGCCGAGCGGTACGGCAAGGACCTCGCCGAAGCCCTCCCCGAGGCCGACGGCGTGCTCGGCTTCGACGACTACGCCGACATCTCCGACCGGCTCCAGACCATCCTCAGCGGCGGCATCCACGCCGCGCACACCCCGCGCGACCGGCGCAAGCTGCTCCCGATCAGCCCCGCCGAGCGCCAGGAGGCCGGTGCCGCCGTCGCCCTGCCGGGGCACGGCCCGACCGACCTCCCCGAGGGCGTCGCCCCCGCCTCCGGACCCCGCGCGCCCCTGCGCCGACGCCTGGACGGCTCCCCGGTCGCCTCGGTGAAGCTCGCCTCCGGCTGCGACCGGCGCTGCTCCTTCTGCGCCATCCCCTCCTTCCGCGGCTCCTTCATCTCCCGCCGCCCGAGCGACGTGCTGAACGAGACGCGGTGGCTGGCCGAGCAGGGCGTCAAGGAGATCATGCTGGTCTCCGAGAACAACACCTCCTACGGCAAGGACCTCGGCGACATCCGCCTGCTGGAGTCCCTGCTGCCCAACCTCGCCGACGTCGACGGCATCGAGCGCGTGCGCGTCAGCTACCTCCAGCCGGCCGAGATGCGCCCCGGCCTCATCGACGTACTGACCTCCACCCCGAAGGTCGTGCCCTACTTCGACCTCTCCTTCCAGCACTCCGCGCCGAACGTGCTGCGCGCGATGCGCCGCTTCGGCGACACCGACCGCTTCCTGGAACTGCTGGACACCATCCGGAGCAAGGCCCCCGAGGCCGGGGTGCGCTCCAACTTCATCGTGGGCTTCCCCGGCGAGTCCGCCGCCGACCTCGCCGAGCTGGAGCGCTTCCTGAACCACGCGAGGCTCGACGCCATCGGCGTCTTCGGCTACTCCGACGAGGAGGGCACCGAGGCGGCGACGTACGAGCACAAGCTGGACGAGGACGTCGTCGCCGAGCGGCTGGCACGTGTGTCCCGTCTGGCCGAGGAACTCGTCTCGCAGCGGGCCGAGGAGCGCGTCGGCGCGACGGTGCGGGTACTCGTCGAGTCCGTGGAGTCCGCCGACGACGGAGACGGTGTCCGGGGCCGCGCGGAGCACCAGGCGCCCGAGACGGACGGCCAGGTGCTGCTCACGAGCGGCGAAGGCCTGAGTGTCGGTCGTATGGTCGACGCGAAGGTGGTCGGTACGGAGGGTGTCGACCTGGTGGCCGAACCCCTGGTGGGCTCGCCCGAGTGGAGTGAGGAGGCCGGCAGATGACCGGAGTCCCGGCGTCCGCGGCGGGTGGCCCCTCCGGCGCGCGCAGGACCGGCCCGCGCGGCCCCTCCGGAGCCACGCAGGAACCGGCCGGGCGGACGACCCCGGGAGGCACCCACGAGCGGGGAGCGACCGAAGGCAGTGCCGCACTGCGGGCTGGCAAGATCACGGCCGCGGCCGTCAACCAGGCGAGCGTCTGGAACGTCGCCAACCTCCTGACGATGCTCCGGCTGCTGCTGGTCCCGGCCTTCGTCGCCCTGATGCTCGGCAACGGCGGGTACGACCCGGCCTGGCGCTCCTTCGCCTGGGCCGCCTTCGCCGTCGCCATGATCACCGACCTCTTCGACGGCCATCTGGCACGGGCCTACAACCTCGTCACCGACTTCGGGAAGATCGCCGACCCCATCGCCGACAAGGCGATCATGGGGGCGGCGCTCATCTGTCTGTCCGCGCTCGGCGATCTGCCGTGGTGGGTGACGGCCGTGATCCTCGGCCGGGAACTCGGGATCACCGTGCTCCGCTTCGTGGTCATCCGGTACGGCGTGATCCCCGCCAGCCGCGGCGGCAAGCTCAAGACCCTCACCCAGGGCGTGGCCGTCGGGATGTACGTCCTGGCGCTGACGGGGCCCCTGGCCACCCTGAGGTTCTGGGTGATGGCCGCGGCGGTCGTCCTGACCGTCGTGACCGGGCTGGACTATGTGAAGCAGGCCATTGTGCTGCGCCGCCGGGGAATCGCCGAGCGCCGGGCGGCGTTGAAGGGGACGGAAGCTTGAGTTCCACGGCCGCCGACGTGGTGCGACTACTCACCGTGAGGGGAGAGACCCTCGCGGTCGCCGAGTCCCTGACCGGCGGAATGGTGGCCTCCGAGATCACGTCGGTGCCCGGGGCCTCCAAGGCCTTCCGGGGATCCGTCACCGCCTACGCGACGGAGCTGAAGCGGGAGATCCTCGGCGTCGACGCCTCACTGCTCGCGTCCCGCGGAGCGGTGAACGCCCAGGTCGCGGCCCAGATGGCGGCGGGAGCACGGAAGGTTCTGGGCGCCGACTGGGGCATCGCGACGACCGGCGTCGCCGGTCCGGACGCGCAGGACGGGCAGCCCGTGGGGACGGTCTTCGTGGCCGTCGACGGGCCTCCGGGAGCCGATGACGGTTCCGCCTGTGGCGGAAAAGTGGAGGCGCTGCGGTTGAACGGCGACCGTGCGGAAATTCGTATGGAGAGTGTACGGAGCGTACTCGCACTCCTTCTGAGGGAGCTTGCGGGCGAACAGACTGGGAATGAGCGGGCACAGGATACGGAACGGAACGGGGGGTTTTGATGTTTGCAGCCCTGAGTGAACACGACATCGCTCCCCGCACGGCCGCGGCGCGAGGCGGTACGGTGGGGCGTGAAGGATGCGGTTACACGGTCCGAGGAGGGAGCCACCGATGATTCTGCTCCGTCGCCTGCTGGGTGACGTGCTGCGTCGGCAGCGCCAACGCCAGGGCCGTACTCTGCGCGAAGTCTCCTCGTCCGCCCGAGTCTCACTCGGCTATCTCTCCGAGGTGGAGCGGGGGCAGAAGGAGGCTTCTTCCGAGCTGCTCTCCGCCATCTGCGACGCGCTGGACGTACGGATGTCCGAGCTCATGCGGGAAGTGAGTGACGAACTCGCCCTCGCCGAGCTGGCCCAGTCCGCTGCGGCGACGCCCAGCGAGACCGTGCCGGCACCGGTGCGCCCGATGCTGGGTTCCGTCTCGGTGACCGGCGTGCCACCGGAACGGGTGACCATCAAGGCACCCGCCGAAGCAGTGGACGTCGTCGCCGCCTGAGCACCCGCGGAACATGCGCGTGTGAGACCCCGGCCGGGGCCTCTCCGGGAGACCGGAGGGGTGTGGCCGGGGTTTTCGCTTGCCCGGGGTGGGCGGCCGCCGGTTGCCGGTCCGTGGTGGTGCGGTCATCGTGGAGGGAGATGGCCGGGGGGCGAACCGCCGGAGGTGTGGATGTACGTCGTGAAGAGTCCGTTGTCCGACGCGGACCTGAAGACCGTCTCCGAGGCGCTCCAGGGCGCCCTCGTCGACCTCGTGGACCTGGCCCTGGTGGCGAAGCAGATCCACTGGAACGTGGTCGGCCCCCGGTTCCGCTCCGTACATCTCCAGCTCGACGAACTCGTCGGCACCGCGCGCACCCACTCGGACACCGTGGCCGAGCGGGCCTCCGCGCTCGGTGTGTCCCCGGACGGGCGGGCCGCGACGGTGGCCGTCGGCAGCGGCATCGACGTGACCCCGGAGGGCTGGGTCGACGACACCACCGCCGTGCAGACCATGGTGGACGCGCTCGGCGCGGTGATCGGGCGGATGCGCGAGCGGATCACGTCGACCGGTGACCCGGATCCCGTGAGCCAGGACATCTTCATCCAGATCACGGCCGATCTCGAGAAGCAGCACTGGATGTTCCAGGCCGAAAACGGATGACGCGCGATGGTGCCGGCGCGGGCCGCTCGCCGGGCGGCCGCGCTGGGCCTCGGCGGGCTGTGGTGGTGGGCCGTGCTGCGGCTGGCGCTGGAGCCCGGTGCGGGAGTGCTCGAAGGGGCTGTCGCGGTCGGTGGCTGGGGGCTGAGCGTGCTGCCGGTGCACTGCGCACCGCGACGCCGGGCCGCGGGGGCGCTGGAGACGGGGCGGTGGCGGCGGGCGCTGCGTACCGCGGCGCGTGGTCCTGGGGCGTCCGGGCCGGGCGAGGGGTCCGGGCCGGGCAGGGCGTCCGGGTCGGGCGGGGCGTGAGCAGGTCATGAGCAGGTCATGAGCGGGTCACCCCGAACCGACGGAAGGACAGAGAGCCGATGAGTGTCACCAGCCTGGACAAGGATCTCGACAGCCTGACCCTCACCCTGGTCGCCGACTTCGCCGCCCCCGCGGCGCGGGTGTGGCAGCTGTGGGCCGACCCCCGGCAGCTGGAGCGCTGGTGGGGCCCGCCGACCTACCCGGCGACGGTCGAGGAGCACGACCTGACCCCGGGCGGGGACGTCACGTACTTCATGACCGGCCCGGAAGGCGACAAGTACCGCGGCTGGTGGCGGGTGGCCACGGTCGACGCGCCCGCTTCGCTGGAGTTCACCGACGGGTTCGCCGACGCGGACGGGGTGCCGAACGCCGCCATGCCGACGACCACGAACCGGGTCACGCTCACCGAGCGCGACGGCGGCACCCGCATGGAGATGCAGGCGGTCTTCGACACCCGGGAGCAGATGGACCAGCTCACGACCATGGGGATGGAGGAGGGGCTGCGGGAGGCGGTCGGCCAGATGGACGGTCTCCTCGCCGGCTGAGCCGCCGCGGCGCGGGTCCGCTCTGGCAGGCCGGACACCAGTACGTGGGGCGTTCGCCGGAGCCGTCGCCCTGGTCGGCCACCCGGACCGGCGTGCCGCAGCGCAGGCAGGGGCGCGGTGCGCGGCCGTACACGAAGAGGTCGTGGCCGCGCAGGCCCGTGGTACGGCGGACCGGCCGGTCGCGATTGGCCTCCAGCAGCTTCCGCGCCAGCGCGGGCAGGTACGCGGCCCGGTCGGGGGGCAGCTCGCCGACCGGGAGCCAGGGTGTGACGCCCAGCAGGAAGCAGATCTCGCTCTTGTAGACATTGCCCACGCCCGCAAGATTGCGCTGGTCGAGCAGGGCCTCGCCGAGGGGGCGGGCGGGGTCCGCGCTCAGGTTGGCCATCGCCTGATCGGGGTCCCAGTCGGGGCCCAGCAGGTCCGGGCCGAGATGGCCGACGGCGCGCTGGTCGTCGGCGGTGCGCAGGATGTCCAGCACCGGCAGGCGGTAGCCGACGGCCGTGCGGTCGGCGGTGCCGAGGATGACGCGGATCTGGTGCGCCGGGCCGCCGCTCCAGCGCTGACCGGGCGCGAAGATCTTCCAGGCACCGTCCATCCGCAGGTGCGAGTGGACCGTCAGGCCGCCCTCGACGTGGGTGAGCAGGTGCTTGCCGCGCGGGGTGACGTCAAGGACCGCACGGCCGGTGAGGTCGACCAGCGCGTACCGGGGCACGCGGAAGTCGCTGCGGGTCAGCACCTTGCCCGCGAGGGCGTCGTGCAGCCGTCGCGCCGCCTGCCAGACCGTGTCACCTTCGGGCATGGGACAAGGGTGGCAGGCTCACGCTCTGATCCGCAGACCGCGCGGGGTGGCGATGAACCCCGCCGCCTCAAGGAGCGGGCCGAAGGGGGACGTCAGGGCCGCCGCGCCATTGACCCGCTCCACCGTGACCGTGCCCAGGGAACCGGCGCGGGCGGCACCGGCCAGCGCCTCCGCGGCGGCGTGCAGACGCGCGTCGTCGGTGGGCGGGCCGTCCGGCTCGGAGGGCCAGAGCAGGAGCGTCTTGCCGCCGCGCTCCATGTACAGCGCCGGTTCGCCCTCGACGAGCACCACCAGGGAGCCCGCCTTGCGACCGGGTTTGTGCGTGGCGCCGGCCGGGGGCTCGGGCCAGGTGAGGGCGGCGCCGTACGCGTTCGCCGGATCGGCGGCGGCCAGGACGACGGCCCGCGGTCCGGGGGCGGGACGGCCGCGACGGCCGGGGTGGCCGGTGTCGTACGAGGCGTTGTCGTACGGGCCTGTTCCGTACGGGACGGTGCCGTTCGCGCTGGTGCCGTACTGGCCGCGCGAACCACCGGAGCCGCCCTGCGCGCCGCCCCCGCGCGGGCCTCCGGCGCCCGGCTCGGCGTAGTCGCGGGGCGAGATGTAGTCGCCCCGGGAGGGTGAGCGGCCCAGGCGGTCGGGGTCCGCGAAGACGTCGTCGTCGGGGCTGAGGGCGCCGGGCTCGCCCTGACCGTCGGAGGCGCGGTGGTCGGAGTGGGCGAAGTCGGGGAAGTCGGGGAAGTCGGCGAAGGGCGGGACGTCGGCCGGGGTGGGTGCCGTCGGCCCGGGTGGGCCGTCGCCGCGCTCGCGGGCGTTCGCCACCGCGCGCAGCCGGTCCACGGCGCCCTCCATGGCGAACTGCGCCGCGCCGAGCCCCTCCACGACGTAGCCGCGCCGGGCCTGGCCGCTCTCCTCGAAGGCGGCCAGAATCCGGTACACCGCCGAGAAGCCGCCTTCGACTCCCTCCGCCGCGACGGCGCCGCGGGTCACCACGCCGTGCCGGTCGAGGAGTGTGCGGGCCAGGGCGTGGGCACGCACCGTGCCGTCCGCCTCGCGGGCCGGCAGCAGGGACCAGCGGCCCGCGACGGTCGGCGGACCGGTGCGGGAGACCGGGCGGGCGGCGGCGGTCAGCGAGCCGTACCGGCCCCGGGGCACCGCGCGCTTGGCGCGGTGGGCGGTGGAGCCCGCGGTGCGACCGGAGCCCAGCAGCGAGCGCAGGGGCGCGAGGGTGTCGTTCGTCAGCCGTCCGGACCACGCCAGGTCCCACAGGGCGTCGGCCAGCTGCGGATCGGTGACCTCCGGGTGGGTGGTCGCGCGGACCTGGTCGCCGATCTGCCGGAAGAACATGCCGTACCCGCCCGAGAGGGCGCTCAGCACGGACTCGTGCAGGGCGGTCGTTTCCAGCGGATGCGCGGGCGGCAACAGCAGTGGGGCGGCGTCCGCGAGGTACAGCGAGACCCAGCCGTCCTTGCCGGGGAGTGAACCCGCTCCCGCCCACACCACCTCACCGGCGGCCGTCAGCTCGTCCAGCATCGCGGGGTTGTAGTTCGCCACCCGGGAGGGCAGGACCAGCTTCTCCAGGGCGGACGCGGGTACGGAGGCGCCCTGCAACTGCTCGACCGCGCGCACCAGGCCGTCGATGCCGCGCAGCGCGTGCCCCTTGCCGATGTGCTGCCACTGGGGCAGGAACTGCCCGAGCGCGGCCGGCGGCACCGGCTCCAGCTCGTGCCGGAGCGCGGCCAGGGAACGACGGCGCAGCCTGCGCAGTACGGTCGCGTCGCACCACTCCTGGCCGATGCCGGCCGGATGGAATTCGCCCTGCACGACCCGGCCTGCCCCGGCGAGCCGCTGCAGCGCGCCCTCGGTGACCGCCACGCCCAGGCCGAAGCGGGCCGCCGCGGTGACCGACGTGAACGGGCCGTGGGTACGCGCGTGCCGCGCGAGGAGGTCGCCCAGGGGGTCCTTGACCGGCTCGGTGAAGGCCTCGGGCACCCCGACGGGCAGCGCGGTGCCCAGCGCGTCGCGCAGCCGGCCCGCGTCCTCGATCGCCGCCCAGTGGTCGGCGCCCGCGATCCGCACACTGATCGCGCGGCGGGCTCCGGCCAGCTCCGGCGCCCACTGCGGCTCGGCGCCCCGCTCGGCCAGCTCGGCGTCGGTGAGCGGACCGAGCAGCCGCAGCAGGTCCGCGACGCCCTCCGGGTCCTTGACGCGCCGGTCCTCGGTCAGCCACTGGAGTTCGCGCTCCAGCTCGGTGAGCACCTCCGCGTCGAGCAGCTCCCGCAGCTCCGCCTGGCCGAGCAGTTCGGCCAGCAGCCGCGAGTCCAGCGAGAGCGCCGCGGCCCGGCGCTCGGCGAGCGGTGAGTCGCCCTCGTACAGGAACTGGGCGACGTAGCCGAAGAGCAGGGACCGGGCGAACGGGGACGCCTCCGCGGTCGTGACCTCGACCAGCCGCACCTTGCGGGCCTCCAGATCGCCCATCAGCTCGACCAGGCCGGGTACGTCGAAGACGTCCTGGAGGCACTCGCGGACCGCTTCCAGCACGATCGGGAACGAGCCGTACTCGCTCGCCACCTCCAGCAGTTGCGCGGCGCGCTGGCGCTGCTGCCACAGGGGGGTCCGCCTGCCGGGGCTGCGGCGCGGCAGCAGCAGCGCGCGGGCGGCGCACTCGCGGAAGCGGGAGGCGAACAGCGCCGAACCGCCCACCTGGTCGGTGACGACCCGGTCGACCTCGCCCTTGTCGAAGACGACGTCGGCCGCGCCCACGGGCGCCTGCTCCGCGTCGTACTCCAGGCCCGGCTTCGAAGGGTCCTGGTCGAGGAGGTCCAGGCTCATCAGGTCGGCGTCCGGCAGGCGCAGCACGATGCCGTCGTCGGCGTGCATCACCTGGGCGTCCATGCCGTACCGCTCGGTCAGGCGGGCGCCGAGGGCGAGGGCCCAGGGGGCGTGCACCTGGGCGCCGAAGGGGGAGTGCACCACGACCCGCCAGTCGCCCAGCTCGTCGCGGAAACGCTCCACGACGATGGTGCGGTCGTCGGGGACGTGACCGCAGGCCTCGCGCTGTTCGTCGAGGTAGGCGAGGACGTTGTCCGCGGCCCAGGCGTCGAGGCCGGCGGTGACCAGGCGCAGCCGCGCGTCCTCCTTGGAGAGGGAGCCGACCTCGCGGAGGAAGGCGCCCAGCGCGCGTCCCAGCTCCAGCGGGCGGCCCAGCTGGTCGCCCTTCCAGAACGGCAGCCTGCCCGGGACCCCCGGGGCGGGCGAGACCAGGACCCGGTCGCGCGTGATGTCCTCGATCCGCCAGGAGCTGGTGCCGAGCGTGAAGACGTCGCCCACGCGGGACTCGTAGACCATCTCCTCGTCCAGCTCGCCGACCCGGCCGCCGCCCTTCTTGGGATCGGCGCCCGCCAGGAAGACCCCGAAGAGCCCGCGGTCGGGGATCGTGCCCCCGGACGTGACGGCGAGGCGCTGCGCGCCGGGGCGGCCGGTGACCGTGCCGGCGACCCGGTCCCACACCACGCGCGGGCGCAGCTCGGCGAAGGCGTCGGAGGGATAGCGGCCCGCGAGCATGTCCAGGACGGCGGTGAAGGCGGACTCCGGGAGCGAGGCGAACGGGGCGGCCCGGCGGACGGTGGTGAGGAGGTCGTCGACCTGCCAGGTGTCCAGGGCGGTCATCGCCACGAGCTGCTGGGCGAGGACGTCCAGCGGGTTGGCCGGGATCCTGAGGGCCTCGATCTCGCCGCTGCGCATCCGCTCGGTCACGACGGCCGACTGCACGAGGTCGCCGCGGTACTTGGGGAAGACCACGCCGGTGGAGACCGCGCCGACCTGGTGTCCCGCGCGGCCGACGCGCTGGAGTCCGGAGGCGACGGAGGGCGGCGACTCGACCTGGACGACGAGGTCGACCGCGCCCATGTCGATGCCCAGCTCCAGACTGGAGGTGGCCACCACGGCGGGCAGCCGGCCGGCCTTGAGGTCCTCCTCGACGAGTGCGCGCTGCTCCTTGGAGACCGACCCGTGGTGGGCGCGGGCGATGACGGGCGGGGCGCCCTGGGCGGCACCCGAGCCGCCCATCAGGTCGGCGGGGGAGTGGTGCTCGTCCAGGGGCTCGCCGGTCGCGCGCTCGTACGCGATCTCGTTGAGCCTGTTGCACAGGCGCTCGGCGAGGCGCCGGGAGTTCGCGAAGACGATCGTGGAGCGGTGCGACTGGACCAGGTCGGTGATCCGCTCCTCGACGTGCGGCCAGATCGACGGCCGTTCGGCGCCCTCGTCCTTGTCCGCGACCGGGGAGCCGCCCAGCTCGCCCAGGTCCTCGACCGGGACGACGACGGACAGGTCGAACTCCTTGCCCGATTCCGGCTGGACGATCTCCACCCTGCCGCGCGGGGCGAGGAACCGGGCGACCTCGTCCACGGGGCGGACCGTCGCCGACAGACCGATGCGGCGGGCCGGTTTCGGCAGCAGCTCGTCCAGCCGCTCCAGGGTGAGCGCCAGATGCGCGCCGCGCTTGGTCCCCGCGACCGCGTGCACCTCGTCCAGGATCACCGTCTCGATGCCGGTCAGCGCCTCGCGCGTGGCCGACGTCAGCATCAGGAACAGGGACTCCGGGGTGGTGATCAGGATGTCCGGCGGCCGGGTGGACAGGGCGCGGCGCTCCGCGGCCGGGGTGTCGCCCGAGCGGATGCCGACCTTGACCTCGGGCTCGGGCAGGCCGAGGCGGACGGACTCCTGGCGGATGCCGGTCAGCGGACTGCGGAGATTGCGCTCGACGTCGACGGCCAGCGCCTTGAGCGGGGAGACGTACAGGACGCGACAGCGCTTCTTGGGGTCGGCGGGCGGGGGCGTCGAGGCGAGCTGGTCCAGGGCGGCGAGGAACGCGGCCAGCGTCTTGCCCGAGCCGGTGGGGGCGACCACCAGGACGTCCGAGCCCGCGGAGATCGCCTGCCACGCCCCCGCCTGTGCGGCGGTGGGCGCGGAGAAGGCACCCGTGAACCAACCGCGGGTCGCGGGGGAGAAGCCGTCCAGGGCTCGGTGCGCGGAGCTGACCATGGATCCATCGTGCACCCCGCCACTGACAATCGGCCCGAGCCGGGCGGACGGCCGGGCGGCGGGGCAGGTGCGGGGCCGTCGGTGGAGGCCGCGGCCCGGTGACGGAGAATGGGGGCATGGCGGGAAAGGGCGAGCGGGCACGGCACTGGCAGTACGAGGAGCTCCCCGACGTCGACCTGCTGCGGGCCCGGTACATACGGAAGACCTTCGTACGCCACACGCACGAGCACTTCGTCATCGCGGCCATAGCCGACGGCGTGGAGGTCTTCCACCACGGCGGAGGCGACCAGTACGCCGGGGCGGGGTCACTGGCCCTGGTCAACCCGGACACCCCGCACACGGGACGGGCCGGGGTGCCGGAGGGGTGGCGGTACGGCGCGGTCTACCCGGCGCCGGAGCTGGTGGCCGGGATCGCGGCGGAGACGACGACGATGCGCGGGACGCCCGGGTTCGTCCGGCCGGTCCTCGACGACCCGTACGCCGCCGAGCTGGTGCACCGCGTGCTGCGGGCCGCCGACGAGGGGAACGCGCTCGCCGCCGACACCCTGCTCCGGGTCGCGGTGACGCGGCTGCTGCGGCTGAACGGCGGGCCGCTGCCCCGCCGGGAGGTGCCGACGGCCGGGGGCGGGGTCGCGGCACGCGCGCGTGCCGTGCTGGAGGAGCGGATGGCCGAACCGCCGAGCCTGGAGCGGCTCGCCGGGGAGCTCGGCACCAGCCCGTTCGCACTGTTGCGGGCCTTCCGGGACGCCTATGGCATGCCGCCCCACACCTGGCTGACGGACGCCCGGGTGCGCCGCGCGCGGCGGCTGCTCGACACCGGGACGTCACCGGCCGAGGCCGCCGTCGCCGTGGGGTTCACCGACCAGCCGCACCTGAACCGGCACTTCGCGCGGATCGTGGGCGTGCCGCCCGGCGCCTACCAGCGGGAGCGCAAGAACGTACAAGACGCGCGGCGCCGCCTGCTCCTACCGTCCGAGGCGTGACAGAACAGACAGCCCTTCCCGAGACCGGAGCCGTCGAGAGCAAGCCCGACGCCGCCGTCGTACGGGACGCCCTCGGAGTCGGCGTCGCCGTCGGACTGTCCGGGTTCGCCTTCGGGGTGACCTCGGCCGGCAGCGGACTCACCCTCGCCCAGACCTGCGCGCTCAGCCTTCTTGTGTTCACCGGAGCGTCCCAGTTCGCGCTCGTCGGGGCGCTCGCGGCCGGCGGCAACCCGCTCACGGCGGCTGCGGGCGCCTTCTTCCTGGGCGTGCGCAACGCCTTCTACGGACTGCGTCTCTCCCAGTTGCTGGCCCTCCCGCGCGCGGTGCGGCCGTTCGCCGCGCAATGGGTCATCGACGAGACGACCGCCGTGGCCCTGGCCCAGCCCACGCGGCGCGGCGTCCGGATCGGGTTCACCGTCACCGGACTCACCCTCTACCTGCTGTGGAACCTCACCACACTGCTCGGCGCGCTGGGCGCGGAGGCCATCGGAGACACCGCCGCCTGGGGGCTCGACGCGGCCGGACCCGCGGTCTTCCTGGCGTTGCTCGCGCCGATGCTGAAGAGCACCACCGAGCGCACCGTCGCCGGCCTGGCCGTACTCCTGGGGCTCGGTCTGCTGCCGGTGCTGCCGGCCGGTGTGCCCGTACTGGTGGCCGCACTGGCGGCGCCGCTCGTCCTGTGGGCGCGCGGACGCCGCGCGGGAGGAGCCGTCGAGAACCGTGACGACCGCGAGGCGTCCGCGGGGGAGGGAGAGCGGTGAACGTCTGGATCGCGATCATCGGGACCGCGGTGGGCTGCTATGTGGTGAAGCTCGCCGGGCTGCTCGTGCCCGCCGGAGCCCTGGAGCGGCCGCTGGTCCGCAAGCTCGCCGCCCTGCTGCCCGTCGCCCTCCTCGCGGCGCTCACCGCCCAGCAGACCTTCGCCGACGGCCAGGCGCTCGTCCTGGACGCACGGGCCGCGGGAGTCGCCGCGGCCGCCGTGGCACTGGTGCTGCGCGCGCCGTTCCTCCTCGTGGTCGCGGCCGCCGTGGTGGTCACCGCGGGCGTACGGGCCCTGGGCGGCTGACCGGGGTCAGCCGAGGGCACGGCCGTACGCGCGGAGCGTGCGCAGGGCCTCCAGCGTCACCGCGGGGCGCGCCTCCAGCGCCGGGGCGGGCGCCTGGCGGGGCCGGCGCAGGGGCCAGCCGCCGTCGTCCTCCTGCTCCGCCGCGAGGAAGTCGAGGGAGCGGGTCATCTCGGCGTCCGTGAACCACGCGCGCGCGAGGGAGTGCGGGTGCCTCGCGTATTCGTGCGGGAAGCGGTGCCCGCCCGGGGCACGGCCGGGGGAGACCGGGTGCGCGCCGAGGTCGTCCGGGTCCAGCACGGCGAGCCGCTGATCGCGCACCAGGCGGCCCAGCCGGCCGGCCGCCGCCTCCGCGCGCGGGCGGTCGGGGACGGAGTCCAGGAAGGCCACGGCGGCCTCGACCTCGTACGGGTGCGGGGTCTGCAGCGACTCGGCCGCCCGCCAGCAGAAGTCCGTGGCGCGGAACAGCCAGGCGTGCCAGACCTCGTTGCGGTGCAGCAGGCCCACCACCGGACCGGTGGCGAGCAGCTCGCCCGGAGAGCCGTCCACGACGGGCCCGGAGGGCGCGGCCGGATACCCGCCCCCTCCCGGCGGGTCCGCGGGCAGGGCGCCGTCCGGCGTGGACGCGGAGGTCAGATAGCGGCACATCCGCTCGACGCGCTGTCCGCCACAGCGTCCGACCGCGTCCAGGACGCGCAGCGCACGCGCGGTGTGCGGCGGGCGGCTGACCGGGCCGCGCAGGTCGGGCTCCAGCCCGTGGCCGTACCCGCCGTCCTCGTTGCGGTAGGCGTCCAGCGCGGTCTCCACCGGACCGGCGTCGCCACCCCGGAAGTGGTACGCGAAGAGGCGCTGCTCCAGTACGCGCGCCGTGAGCCAGACGAACTGCTCCGCGCGTGCGAGCGACGAGTGCGACGCGGGCGCGTGCGCGGGCGTGCGCGGGGTCGGGGTGAGTGCGGAAGCTCCGGATTCGGCCATGGCACAGACCGTAGGCCGGAAAGCGGTCCGCGTACCCGGTCCCGGCTCAGGGCCCACTCTCAGGGGCGGGATACTGGTGTCATGCGGTTGACGGTCTTCTGGGAGCGGATGGCGGATCACTTCGGTCCGGGGTACGCCGACACCTTCGCGCGCGATCACGTGATGACGGAGCTGGGCGGGCGCACGGTGAACGGGGCGCTGGACGCGGGCTGGGACGCCAAGGAGGTGTGGCGGGTGGTCTGCACCGTCATGGACGTGCCGCGGGAACAGCGGTGACGGTGCGCGAAGACCACCGGACGGTCATTCGGGGTCCGTGGCTTGGGCGAGACTTGCTCCGTGGCATCCACTGACGAGACCGGGCAGGCGCCCCGGCAGCACGCTCCCCTGCCCGGCCCGACGCCGCCCTCCGGCCCCCCGGCCGACGGCGCCGCGGGGCCCGCGGGTCCGGGCGCCCGCATGCCGCGCTGGCTGCCGCGCGCCATGGTGCTGGCCCTCGCGCTCATCGCCGCCTTCCAGCTGGGCAGCTGGGCCTTCCACCAGCTCACCAGCCTGCTGATCAACATCCTTATCGCGTTCTTCCTGGCGCTCGCCATCGAACCCGCGGTGAGCTGGATGGCCGGACGCGGTTTGCGCCGGGGGTTCGCCACCTTCCTCGTCTTCCTCGCCGTGCTGGTCGCCGCCGCGGGGTTCGTCACGCTGCTCGGGTCCATGCTCGCGGGCCAGATCGTCAAGATGGTCGAGGACTTCCCGGACTACCTCGACTCGGTGATCAGCTGGGTCAACGGCCACTTCCACACCGATCTGCGGCGGGTCGACATCCAGGAGGGCCTGCTGCGCTCCGACTGGCTGCGCAACTACGTGCAGAACAGCGCCACGGGTGTCCTGGACGTGTCGACCCAGGTCCTGGGCGGCCTCTTCCAGCTGCTGACGGTCCTGCTCTTCTCGTTCTACTTCGCCGCCGACGGCCCCCGGCTGCGCCGCAAGCTCTGCTCCGTCCTGCCGCCCGCCCGGCAGGCCGAGGTGCTGCGCGCGTGGGAGATCGCCGTGGACAAGACCGGCGGGTACCTGTACTCGCGCGGTCTGATGGCGCTGATCTCCGGTGCGGCGCACTACGTACTGCTGGAAGTCCTGGAGGTGCCCTACGCCCCCGCGCTCGCCGTCTGGGTGGGCCTGGTGTCGCAGTTCATCCCCACCATCGGCACGTACCTCGCGGGCGCGCTGCCCATGCTGATCGCCTTCACGGTCAATCCCTGGTACGCGCTGTGGGTCCTGATCTTCGTGGTGATCTACCAGCAGTTCGAGAACTACGTGCTGCAGCCGAAGCTGACCTCCAAGACCGTGGACATCCACCCGGCGGTCGCGTTCGGCTCGGTCGTCGCGGGCACCGCGCTGCTCGGCGCCGTCGGCGCGCTGATCGCCATCCCGGCGATCGCCACGCTCCAGGCGTTCCTCGGGGCGTACGTCAAGCGCTACGACGTCACCGACGACCCCCGCGTCCACGGGCGCCGGAACCGTCCGTCCGGGCCGGGCGGCACCACGCGCATGCGCAAACTGTGGACCCGGCGGCAGGAACTGGGACGCCCCGGACCGGAAGGGACCGGGAGCGGCCCCTCCGCCTGAGCGTCCACCTCGGTGCGCGCGGCCGGTTCAGGCCCCCGCCGGTGCGGGCGGACGTACGCTCGGAAGTGCCGCGTGGTGCGCTTGACACGAAAATCGAACATCCATTCTCATGGAGGCTCCGGCGAGGCTCATGACGGGTGATTCGACAGGGTTTGGACGGACAAGCGCCCGAGTTATCCACAGGCCGGACCCGCGTCGCGGGGCATTGTCAGTGGCAGGCATTAGCGTCTTCGACGTGAAGCGATCGAATCAAGCAAACCGGGTGGAACCCATGGCAGGAACCGACCGCGAGAAGGCCCTCGACGCCGCGCTCGCACAGATTGAACGGCAATTCGGCAAGGGCGCGGTCATGCGCATGGGTGACCGGACCAACGAGCCCATCGAGGTCATCCCGACCGGATCGACCGCGCTGGACGTGGCCCTCGGCGTCGGCGGCATCCCGCGCGGCCGGGTCGTGGAGGTCTACGGCCCCGAGTCCTCGGGCAAGACGACCCTGACCCTGCACGCCGTGGCGAACGCGCAGAAGGCCGGCGGCCAGGTCGCGTTCGTGGACGCGGAGCACGCCCTCGACCCCGAGTACGCGAAGAAGCTCGGCGTCGACATCGACAACCTGATCCTCTCCCAGCCGGACAACGGCGAGCAGGCCCTGGAGATCGTGGACATGCTGGTCCGCTCCGGCGCCCTCGACCTCATCGTCATCGACTCCGTCGCCGCGCTCGTCCCGCGCGCGGAGATCGAGGGCGAGATGGGCGACAGCCACGTCGGTCTGCAGGCCCGCCTGATGAGCCAGGCCCTGCGGAAGATCACCAGCGCGCTCAACCAGTCCAAGACCACCGCGATCTTCATCAACCAGCTCCGCGAGAAGATCGGCGTGATGTTCGGCTCCCCGGAGACCACGACCGGTGGCCGGGCGCTGAAGTTCTACGCCTCGGTGCGACTCGACATCCGGCGCATCGAGACGCTGAAGGACGGCACCGACGCGGTCGGCAACCGCACCCGCGTCAAGGTCGTCAAGAACAAGGTCGCGCCGCCGTTCAAGCAGGCCGAGTTCGACATCCTCTACGGCCAGGGCATCAGCCGCGAGGGCGGCCTGATCGACATGGGCGTGGAGAACGGCTTCGTCCGCAAGGCCGGCGCCTGGTACACGTACGAGGGCGACCAGCTCGGCCAGGGCAAGGAGAACGCGCGCAACTTCCTCAAGGACAACCCCGACCTGGCCAACGAGATCGAGAAGAAGATCAAGGAGAAGCTGGGCGTCGGCGTGCGTCCCGAGGAGCCCGCCGCCGAGCCGGGTACGGACGCCGCCCCGGCCGACGCCGCACCGGCAGTGCCCGCCCCCGCGACCGCCAAGGCCACCAAGTCCAAGGCCGCGGCAGCCAAGAGCTGACCCGTGACACGACGAACCGACTGGGCCGAGTACGCCAACGGCTCCGCCGGGACGAGCGACGGCGCGTACGGGGCGACCGCGGCCCCGTACGAGACGGAACAGTCCGCCGTCGGCTCACCCGACGGCGGCCAGGCGCGCCAAGGTGACGGCGAGGCGCGCCGCAGGGGCGGACGGGCCCGTGCGAAGGACGGCACACGCCGGCGGCGCGGGCGTGCGGAGCCGTTCGCCGAGGACGGAGGTGCCACTTCCTCGTCGAGGGCCGAGAAGGGGGAACCTCCGCGGGACCCGGTCGAGCAGGCACGGGCGATCTGCCTGCGCCTGCTGACCGGGACCCCGCGCACCCGCAGCCAGCTCGCCGACGCCCTGCGCAAGCGGGAGATCCCCGACAAGGCGGCCGAAAAGGTGCTGTCCAGGTTCGAGGAGGTCGGCCTGATCAACGACAGCGCCTTCGCGGAAGCCTGGGTGGAGTCCCGGCACCACGGCCGCGGCCTGGCCCGGCGGGCCCTGGCAAGGGAGCTGCGGACCAAGGGCGTAGACGCCACCCTCATCGACGAGGCGGTCTCCCAGCTCGACTCCGAGCAGGAGGAGGAGACCGCACGCGAGCTGGTCGCCCGGAAGCTGCGCGCCACCAGAGGGCTCGACCGCGACAAGAGACTGCGCCGCCTCGCGGGCATGCTGGCCCGCAAGGGCTACCCCGAGGGCATGGCCCTGCGGGTGGTCCGCCAGGCACTGGAGGAAGAGGGCGAGGACACGGAGTTCCTCGGCGAGGACGGGTTCTGACGCGTCACGGTCGCCGCCGCGCGGGGCGACGATCGCGCAGGAATACCTTGCGCTCCCGGCGGGGTGAACACCTTCCGCACGGCGGTACCGTCTGCGCCGTCGCGTGACCGCCCGAGCCGCGGACACCCTCCAGCACGCCCGAAAGGCGGCCCCGCCATGCCCAAGCCCGCGCGCCGCCGAAGAGCGACACACGTTCTGCCCCTCTGCGTCGGCCTGCTGCTGAGCGGCTGCGGTCTCCACTCCTCCGGGCCGGGTTCCGCGGACGACGGGCCGCTCACCCTCGGGTTCGTCAACGGCGGCGACAGCACGTTCCACACCTGCCTGCAACGGTCCGTGGAGATCACGGCCAAGAACAACTTCGCGAGGCTGGTCACCGCCAACTCCGAACAGGACGCGGCGACCGAGCTGTCCAACATCGCCGACATGATCGAGCGCGAGGTCGACGCGATCATCCTGCAGACCGTCGACACGGACGCCCTGAAGCGCGACATCGAGCAGGCCCGGAAGGCGGACGTCCCCGTCTTCCTGACCTCCGTGAGCACCGACCCGGACGACATCCTGGGAGCGGTCGTCGTCGACCTGGAGGCCGTCGGCCGGCTGGACGCCCGCTGGGTCGCCGACGACGCGGCCGGCCGGGACGTGCAGGTCGGCATCGTCGCGGGCGCCCCCGGCGCCGCCTCCGACCTGCTGGTCGGCGGCTTCACCGACGCCCTGCCGGACAACGCCGAAGTCGTCGCCGAGCAGCCCGGCATGTTCGACGCCGAGACGGCCGGGGAGGTCGCCGACAGGATGGCTCGGGCCCATCCCGGCCTCGACTACGCCTTCGTCGCCAACGAGCAGATGGCCTTCGCCGCCCGCGAAGCCTTCGACGCGGCGGGCGCCGACCGGGTCAGGATCGTGACGGTCAACGGCACCGACGAGGCCCTGGCCGCGCTGAAGGACGGCCGGTTCTCCGCGACGGTCTCCAACTCGGCGGGGAACACCGGCGAACTGGCCGTCCGCAACACCATCGCCCTGCTGCGAGGCAGGACGGCGGAGAAGGTCGACCACACACCGATCCGCCTGGTCACCAAGGGCAACGCGGACACGGCACCCCTGTACTGCCCCGTCGACTACTGAACCGCGGCCGTCACCGGCAGCCCCGCCGCGCGCCAGGCCTGGAAGCCGCCGACCAGATCGGTGGCCCGGTGCAGTCCGAGCCGGTGCAGCGACTCCGCCGCCAGGCTGGAGGCGTACCCCTCGTTGCACACCACGACGACCCGCACGTCATGGCCCGTGGCCTCGGGAAGCCGGTGGCTGCCCCGCGGGTCCAGCCGCCACTCCAGCTCGTTCCGCTCGACCACCAGAGCGCCGGGGATCACGCCGTCCCGCTCACGCAGGGCGGCGTACCGGATGTCCACCAGCAGCGCCGTGCCGGCCCCGGCGGCGTCGTACGCCTCGTGCGGAGCGATCCGCCGGTACCCGGCGCGCACCCGCTCCAGCAGCTCGTCTATCCCGGTCGGCTCGCTCACTGCCAGTCCTCCGGGCGCTCGACCTGCTCCAGGCGCAGGGTCTGCCCACCTCGGCTGTAGCGGCGGATCTGCGGCAGGGGCGGGTAGTAGGCGTGCACGGAGACCGCGTGCCGGTCGGGCGACTCGTTGAGCACCTCGTGCACGTGGTGCCGGCCGAAGGCACGACCCTGGCCGGCCGGGAGCCGGCGTTCCCGGTCCACGTCGTCGGCGAGTTCCAGGGTCTTCCAGCCGTCGGTGGGCAGGCGGGCGGCGAGCGCGTTCTCCTTGAGCTCGCCCGCGGCGGTCACGAAGGCGCCCACGGACTCGGCGTGGTCGTGCCAGCCGGTGCCCGTGCCGGGCGGCCAGCCGATCAGCCAGGCTTCGCTGCCACCGGGCCCTTCCAGCCGCACCCAAGTGCGGCCCTCGGGGTCGAGCGGCAGGGAGGCGATCAGTGCGGCGTCGGCGGCGGTGCGCCGGGCGAAGTCGAGAAGTTCGGCCTGCGTGGGAGCGGCCGGAGCCGCGGCGGGGGAGGCCGGGGCAGGGGAGGAGACAGACACGGATACCGTCCTGGGAGTTCGCGAGGGGGAGCGCGGCGAGCCGTCGGCAGACGACGGACGCGGCGCGCCCGAAGAAGAGGGAAGCGAATTCAGCAGGACGGACGACACACGCAGCCCGCATAGCGGACGAGGTCCATATGGACCCTCCGCCACAGGCGCACACAGGTGTCGGTCACGATCCGGAGTAGACCATGACGGTGCGGACCGGTCAACTCACCGTCAACATGCGGACGACGACCGCCCGGTCAGCGGGAACCGGCCGAAGCTCCCGCGCCTCTCTCCTCCGCCGCGGCCGCCGCCGTGACCGTCGGCCCGCCCAGCGTCGCCTCCGCGGCCGCGTACAGATCGGCCGGGCGCACCCCGGTCAGCGCCGTGACCAGGTGTCCGTCCGGCCGCACCAGCAGCACCGTGTGCGCGGCGGCACCGGGATAGCTCTCGGCGACCAGCAGCTCGGCCCGGTGGGGCAGCGCCGTCACCGCCGCCGCCAGCCGCGGCATGATCCCGGCCGTCACCCAGTGCTTGCGCTCCCACACCCCCGTGCCCGGCGCGATCAGCACCACCAGCAGCGCCCCGCGCCCGAGCCGGTCGCGCAGCCGGACGAAGGTGCCGTCCTCCGCCGTGACCCGCACATCGGTGACCGGCGACCCGGGCGCCGTGCCGACCTCCGCCGCTCCGGCCAGATCCGCGGGGGCGAGGGGCGAGTCGGCGTACGTTCCCGGCGCACCCAGCGCGCCGCGCCCCAGGTGACCGTCGGCCAGCAGCGTGTCGTGGCCGCGGGACGATCCGGGGACGTACGCACGCAGTCCGCCGCCCCCGCGCAGCAGCGGGAGCACCTGGTCGGCGGCGCGCAGCCGCGCGGCGATCGCCGCGCGCCGCTCGGTCTGGTAGCTGTCGAGTAGCGCCTCGTGCGGCCCGTGATGCCAGGCCAGGGCGAGTTTCCAGGCGAGGTTGTCGGCGTCCAGCAACCCCTCCTCCAGGCCCTGTGTGCCCAGGGCACCCAGCAGGTGGGCGGCGTCCCCGGCGAGGAGCACGCGCCCCACCCGCCAGCGCCGGGCCAGCCTGTGGTGGACGGTGTGGACGCCGGTGTCGAGCAGTTCGTACGCCGGCGGCGCGCCGCCGGACCAGCCGGTGAGGGTCTCGCGGACGCGGTTCACCAGCAGCTCGGGCGTGACCAGGTCCTTGCCGGGCGGCAGCAGCCAGTCCAGACGCCAGACGCCGTCCGGCAGGGGGCGGGCCACGACCTCGCCGGCCGACGGGCCGGACATCCGCCACGGCGGCATCCGGTGCAGCAACGCCTGGTCGGCCCAGGGGAGTTCGGTGCGCAGCGCGGCGACGGCGTATCGTTCCACCGCCGTACGGCCGGGGAAGCGGATGTCCTGGAGCTTGCGGACGGTCGAGCGGGGACCGTCGCAGCCGACCAGGTAGCTGCCGCGCCACCAGGTGCCGGCGGGGCCGCGGGTGTGCGCCGTGACGCCCGACTTCTCCTGCTCGACGCTGTCCAGACGGCTGTCCACCGCGACCTTGACCAGTGACTCGCGGGCGAGTGCCGTGCGCAGGACCTCGGTCAGCTCGTGCTGGGCGAGGTGCAGCGGCGGCGGCTCGGCGTCGCCGAACTCGACCTCGCGGATCACCTGCTTGCGCCGCACGGACCGCCATCCGGCCCAACGGGAACCCAGCCCCGTCAGCGACGCGCCGGTCAGCCGCTCGACGAGCGCGACGGCGTCCGCGCGCAGGACGACGGTGCGGGCGGGGCGTGGTTCGTCCTTGCCGGGCCCTTCGTCGAGGACGACACAGGGCACCTCCTGCCGCGCCAGCGCCAGGGCGAGCGTGAGCCCGACGGGCCCCGCTCCGGTGATGATCACCGGGTCCACGGTGCGGCGCCCCCTGCCCGTGGCGGTGTCCCGGGGGACGCAGGTGAACAGGACGTTGGAGCAGGGTGCACGGTCACAGAACGTATGCAACCTATTGCCGCTGCTTGCGTCAAGTGACGGAGGCAGTGGCGATCATGCCACTGCCTCCGTGATGGTCAGGTAAACCGACCAGTCGTCAGTTGGCGCCACCGGCACCGGTACCGGCACCGCCGGGGATACCGGCGTCGTCCGCCTTGAGTACCGCACCGGTCGACTTCTTCGCCCGGCGCAGCCGGCGCTCCAGCCAGCTCGCGAAGCTGGTGAGGGAGAAGTTGAGCACGATGTAGAGCACCGCGACCACGGTGAAGCTGGCGATCACGTTGGCGCCGTAGTAGCCGCTCATCGTGTTGGCCGACGCGAGCAGCTCGGGGAAGGTGAGGACCGCACCACCGAGCGCGGTGTCCTTCAGGATGACGACGAGCTGGCTGACGATGGCCGGGAGCATCGTGGTGACGGCCTGCGGCAGCAGGATCAGCCGCATCGACTGGCCCTTGCGCAGCCCGATCGCCATGGCGCCCTCGGACTGGCTCTTGGGCAGCGCGAGGATGCCCGCCCGGACGATCTCCGCGAGGACGGAGGCGTTGTACAGCACCAGGCCCGTGACGACCGCGTACAGCGGACGGTCTTCCGAGCTGACATTGGTGTACTCGGCGAACAGGGCGAGCCCGAAGATCATCAGAACCAGTACGGGGATGGACCGGAAGAACTCCACCACGACCGAGACCGGGATCCGTACCCACGCATGGTCCGACAGCCGGGCGATGCCGAGCACGGCACCAAGCGGCAGGGCGATGATCATCGAGAGCGCCGCTGCCTTCAGGGTGTTCTGCAGGCCGGGCCAGATGTACGTCGACCAGGGCTCGCCGCTGGTGAAGAACATCTTCCACTTGTCCCAGTCGAGCTGCCCCTTCTCGTCGAGGGTCGTGTACACCCACCACAGGAGGGCCACGATGGCGACCAGGAAGACGGCCGTGAACACGACGTTGCGCCGCTTGGCGCGCGGTCCCTGCGCGTCGTAGAGAACGGAACTCATCGCTTCACCGCCACCTTCTTGCCCACCCAGCCGAGGATCAGGCCGGTCGGCAGCGTCAGGATCACGAAGCCGACGGCGATGACCGCGGAGATCAGCAGCAGCTGTGCCTCGTTCTCGATCATGTCCTTCATCAGTGCCGCCGCTTCGGCGACGCCGATGGCCGCGGCCACCGTGGTGTTCTTGATGAGCGCGATCAGTACGTTCGCCAGTGGGCCGACGGTGGACCGGAACGCCTGAGGCAGCACCACCAGGCGGAGCACCTGGCCGAAGCTGAGCCCGATCGCCCGGGCCGCCTCCGCCTGACCGACGGGCACGGTGTTGATGCCGGAGCGCAGAGCCTCACACACGAAGGCCGAGGTGTAGAGGATCAGACCCAGGACGGCGAGCCGGAAGTTGATGGTCTCAAAGTCGTCGCCGCCGCCGAGCGTGACTCCCAGGGTCTGGCTCAGCCCAAGGGACGCGAACAAGATGATGACGGTCAGGGGGATGTTGCGCACGGTGTTCACGTACGCGGTCCCGAGGCCGCGCATCAACGGCACCGGGCCGACGCGCATGGCGGCCAATATGGTGCCCCAGATCAGGGAGCCGACGGCCGAGAGTACAGCGAGCTGCACCGTCGTCCAGAAGGCTCCCAGCAGGTCGTAATCCTGAAGAAAGTCGAACACGATCTCCCGCGCTTCCGCGTGTAGGGATGCCCGCCCCGGTGCGCCGCCCCTTCCGGAGGGCGGCGCACCGGGGCGGGCCCGGCCTCAGCTCTTGATGTCGCCGATCTTCGGCGCCGGCTCGTTCTTGTAGTTGGCCGGGCCGAAGTTGTCCTTCACGGCCTTGTCCCAGGCCTTGTCGGCGACCATGGCCTCGAGCGCGTCGTTGATCTTGGCCTTGAGGTCGCTGCCCTTCTTGACGCCGATGCCGTAGTTCTCGTTGGTCATCTTGAAGCCGCCGAGCTTGAACTTGCCCTTGAACTGCGACTGGGAGGCGTAACCGGCGAGGATCGAGTCGTCCGTGGTCAGCGCGTCGATGGCGCCGGTCTGCAGACCGTTCAGGCAGGCGGAGTACGTCGGGTACTTCTGCAGGTTGGCCTTGGGCGCCAGCTTCTCCTTGACGTTCTGCGCCGAGGTCGAACCCGTGACCGAGCAGAGCTTCGCGTTGTTCAGGTCCTCCGGCGACTTGATCTTGTCGTCGTCGGCGCGGATCAGCACGTCCTGGTGGGCGAGCAGGTACGGCCCGGCGAAGTCGACCTTCTCCTGGCGCTCCGGGGTGATCGAGTACGTGGCGGCGATGAAGTCGACGTCACCGCGCTGGAGCATGGTCTCGCGGTCGGCGCTCTTCGACTCCTTCCACTCGATCTGGTCCTCGGTGTAGCCGAGCTTCTTGGCGACGTACGTGGCGACGTCCACGTCGAAGCCGGCGTAGCCGTCCGGGGTCTTCTGGCCGAGGCCGGGCTGGTCGAACTTGATGCCGATGGTGATCTTCTTGCCGTCACCGCCGGAGGAGCCGCTGTCCTTGTCGTCGCCGCCACACGCGGTGGCGGTCAGGGCGAGGGCGAGCACGGCGGCCGAGGCGGCGGAGACCTTGCGAAGCTTCATGGTGAACATCCTTTGGCTGTGATCAGACGATCTGACGATCAGGCGCGGGAGACGAAGTCTCAGTGGTGCAGGATCTTCGACAGGAAGTCCTTGGCACGGTCGCTGCGCGGGTTGCTGAAGAACTGGTCCGGCGTCGCCTCTTCGACGATGCGGCCGTCGGCCATGAACACCACGCGGTTGGCCGCCGAGCGGGCGAAGCCCATCTCGTGCGTGACCACGACCATGGTCATGCCGTCACGCGCGAGCTGCTTCATGACCTCCAGGACCTCGTTGATCATCTCGGGGTCGAGAGCCGACGTCGGCTCGTCGAAGAGCATGACCTTCGGGTCCATGGCCAGCGCCCGCGCGATGGCGACGCGCTGCTGCTGACCGCCGGAGAGCTGAGCGGGGTACTTGTCCGCCTGGGCGCCCACGCCGACCCGGTCGAGCAGCGCGCGGGCCTTCTCCTCGGCCTTCTTGGCGTCGACCTTGCGGACCTTGACCTGGCCCAGGGTCACGTTCTCCAGCACCGTCTTGTGCGCGAAGAGGTTGAAGGACTGGAAGACCATGCCGACGTCGGCACGGAGCCTGGCCAGTTCCTTGCCCTCCGCGGGAAGCGGCTTGCCGTCGATCGCGATCGACCCCGAGTCGATGGTCTCCAGACGGTTGATGGTGCGGCACAGGGTGGACTT
Organism: Streptomyces sp. NPDC056128; assembly: GCF_042263835.1. Lineage (NCBI taxonomy): Bacteria > Bacillati > Actinomycetota > Actinomycetes > Kitasatosporales > Streptomycetaceae > Streptomyces > Streptomyces sp. NPDC056128. Next base: position 39,548 of record NZ_JBHJVQ010000023.1, read on the forward strand.
GCCGGACCCGGAGGGTCCGATGACCACGACGACTTCGCCGCGGGTGATCGTCAGGTCGATGTCCTGGAGCACGTGCAACGCGCCGAAGTGCTTGTTGACACTCTTCAGGACGACCAGTTCGTCGGTCGCGGCCTTGTCTTCCTTGGCCACCGATACTTCGGTCATCGCTCTCGGGCTCCGTCCTCCTCGGTTTCGGAGGACAGTAGTGACCCGGGACACTCTGCGTCTCTACATCTGAGGGAGATCTGAGCATCACGATCCGATAGCAATCGGACACGAGTCGTAGCACTTGTGAGCAGGGCGCATATCGGCCGGATAACTTCGAGCGGCCGTGACCGGAGACCTCTTGACGCGGTCCCTCCGCATCAGCGTCACTGCACAAGGCGTGCACGCGCGTGCACGCGTCTTTCGCACTTTCTACGCGTCCTGAGCGTACGGCCGATGAACCGAAGGGAGCCCGGATGAGACTGCTGCTCGTCGAGGACGACAACCACGTGGCCGCCGCCCTGTCCGCGATCCTGGCACGGCACGGCTTCGACGTCACCCACGCGCGCAGCGGCGAGGAGGCGCTCCAGGCGCTCGTCCCCGAGGTCGACTGCTTCGGCGTCGTCCTTCTCGACCTCGGCCTGCCCGACCAGGACGGCTACGAGGTCTGCGGCAAGATCCGCAAGCGCACCAGCACGCCGGTCATCATGGTCACCGCCCGCTCCGACGTCCGCTCCCGCATCCACGGCCTCAACCTCGGTGCCGACGACTACGTGGTCAAGCCGTACGACACCGGGGAGCTGCTCGCCCGGATCCACGCCGTCAGCCGGCGCACCGCCCAGGAGGACGCCACCGGGAGCACCGAGACCGTGGTGCGCCTCGGCGCGCTGCGCATCGAGCTGCCGACGCGCCAGGTGAGCGTGGACGGAGCGGTCGTCCAGCTCACCCGCAAGGAGTTCGACCTCCTCGCCCTGCTCGCCCAGCGCCCCGGAGTGGTGTTCCGCCGCGAGCAGATCATCAGCGAGGTCTGGCGCACCAGCTGGGAGGGGACCGGCCGCACCCTGGAGGTGCACGTCGCCTCCCTGCGCGCCAAGCTGCGCATGCCCGCGCTCATCGAGACCGTCCGCGGCGTCGGCTACCGCCTCGTCGCGCCCACCGGATAGCGGGGCCGGGTGAGCACACGCCTGCTCCCGCTGCTCATCGTCCTGATGGCGGCCGTACTGCTCGCGCTCGGCGTTCCGCTCGGCGTGAGCGTCGCACGCGCGGAGCAGCAGAAGGTCGTCATCGACCGCATAGACGACACCGCACGCTTCGCCGCGCTCGCCCAGTTCGTCACCGAGGACGTGCCGGGCGGCTCCCGCCCCACGAGCACGGACGAACGCCTGGAGACCCTCCAGACCGAGCTGACCAGCTACTACGAGGTCTACGGCATCAAGGCGGGTGTCTTCTACCGCAACCACATCCCGATGGCGAACGCGCCGACGACCTGGTTCCTGCCCCAGACCGGCGAGGTGCGCGACTCCTTCGACGAGGCGCTGCTCAGCCGTCGCAGCCACGACCCGCGGCAGGTGTGGCCCTGGCAGGACGGACAGCTGGTGGTGGCCTCGCCCGTCATCCGGGACGGCGACGTGGTCGCGGTCGTCGTGACGGAGTCGCCGACCGACTCGATGCGGTCGAGCACCCTGCGCGGCTGGCTGGTGATCGGCGCCGGTGAGATCGCCGCGATGCTGCTCGCCGTCGGCGCCGCGCTCCGGCTGACCGGCTGGGTGCTCAAGCCGGTGCGGGTCCTCGACGCCACCACCCACGACATCGCCACCGGGCGGCTCAAGTCCCGGGTCGCGCCGGCCGGCGGGCCACCCGAGCTGAGACGCCTCGCCGTGTCGTTCAACGAGATGGCCGACCACGTGGAGGACGTGCTGGAGCAGCAGCGCGCCTTCGTCGCCGACGCCTCGCACCAGTTGCGCAACCCGCTCGCCGCCCTGCTGCTGCGCATCGAACTGCTCGCCCTGGAACTGCCGGACGGCAACGAGGAGATCGCCTCCGTCCAGGCCGAGGGCAAACGCCTGGCCCGGGTCCTGGACGACCTGCTCGACCTGGCGCTGGCCGAGCACAGCCAGGCCGACCTGAAGGTCACCGACGTCGGCGCGCTGGCCGCCGAGCGGGTGGCGGCCTGGGCGCCGACGGCGGAGGCCAAGGGCGTACGGCTGGTGGGGGAGTGCCCGCCGACCACGGGCTGGGCCGACCCGGTGGCCCTCTCCAGCGCCCTGGACGCGGTCATCGACAACGCGGTGAAGTTCACGCCGCCGGAGGAGACCGTCCGGATCGAGGTCGCCTCCACCGGGGACGCCTCCACCGTCGTCGTCACCGACAACGGTCCCGGGCTCACCGACGAGGAGCTCGCGCGCGTGGGCGACCGTTTCTGGCGCAGCGGCCGGCATCAGAACATCAAGGGGTCCGGGCTCGGCCTGTCCATCTGCCGGGCGCTGCTCGCGGCGGGCGACGGTTCGATCTCCTTCGGCCACCACCCGCCGCACGGCCTGGAGGTCACCGTCACGGTGCCGAGGACGGGCACGGCGCCCAAGGAGCCCGAGCGGCCCTACGGCTTGACCGACCGGTAGTAGCGCCGGGCGCCCTCGTGCAGCTCCAGCGGGTCGGTGTAGATCGCGGTGCGCAGATCCACCAGCTGCGCGGAGTGGACGTGCGCCCCGATGCCGTCGCGGCTGTCCAGCACGGTCCGGGTCAGCCACTCGGTGAGCCGCGGATCGACGTCCGCGCGGGTCACCAGCAGGTTGGACACCGCCATGGTCGGCACCACGGCGCCGTTCTGCACGGTGGGGTAGGCCGACTCCGGCATGTTGGTGGTGCGGTAGTAGCGGGTCGCGCCGCCCGACTCGTGCAACTCGGTGACGAGGTCGTCGCCGATCGGCACGAACCGGAAGGCGGACGTCTCCGCGATCTGCCTGAGCCCGTCGGTCGGCACGCCGCCCGACCAGAAGAACGCGTCCAGCTCGTCGCCGAGCCGCCCGGGGCCGGTGTCGATGCCGTCCGCGCGGGGCGTGATGTCCGTCTCCGGATCGATGCCGACGGCCTTCAGGAGCCGGGTGGCGATCAGCCGTACGCCCGAGTTGGGCAGCCCTATCGCGACCCGCTTGCCCCGCAGGTCGGCGACCGACTGGATGTCCGAGTCGGTCGGCACCACGAGCTGCACGTAGTCGTCGTAGAGGCGGGTGACGCCCCGCAGCGCCTCGGCCCCGGGACGGCCGGCCAGCTTGTACGTCTCCACCGCGTCGGCCGCGGCGATCGTGAAGTCGGCCTCTCCGGACGCGACCCGCTCGACGTTCTCCTGCGAGCCCGCGCTGGTCATCAGCCGCACGTCCAGGTCCGGCATGTCCTTGCGCAGCTCGGAGCGGAGCAGCTCGCCGTACTTCTGGTAGACGCCCGCGCGGGTGCCCGTGCTGAACGTGATGCTCCCGCTCGGCGGCTTCTCCCCCAGCGGCAGCAGCCACCACAGCAGCAGCCCGAGCACGACGGCACCGGCGACCGCGCCCTGGGCGGCCCGGCGCCTGCCGATACGGGAGAGCAGCGTGGACATGGGGCCGATCCTGCCAGCCCGCACCGGCACTGACCAGGGCCGAGCTCACACCGCGGCCCCGGGAGCGCGGGGACCGTTGTCGGTGGCGGTCGCTAGAGTCCTCGGCATGAGCGACACCTCGCCCGCCGACCTGGTCCACGCCTTCCACCTCGCCTTCGGGCTGGACGCCCGCAGCGCCCCGACCGAGGTCCCGCCCGGCCTGGCGGCGCACAGAGGTGAGCTGCTCGCCGAGGAGGCCGCCGAGGTCGCGGAGGTGTCGGTGACGGGACCGCTCGACCGGCTCGCGCACGAACTGGCCGACGTCGTCTACGTCGCCTACGGCACGGCCCTCGTCCACGGCATCGACCTGGACGAGGTGATCGCCGAGATCCACCGCTCCAACATGACCAAGCTCGGCCCCGACGGCAGCGTCAGCCGCCGCGCCGACGGCAAGGTCCTCAAGGGCGACCACTACGAGGCACCGGACGTCTCCGCCGTCCTGCGCCGCCAGGGGTGGACGCCACGGACGCCGGACGCGGCGGAGACGCCGCGGACACCGGACATGCCGGAGACGCCGCGCGGCTGAGGCCCGCGCGGCTGAGCCCGCCGTCAGTCGCCGACCGACGCCTCCGCCCCCGTCGGCGTCCGGGACGCCCCGTCGGGGACGCCGCCGCCCGGGCGGTCGGGACGGTCGCGGCGGCCGAACAGGCGCATCCCCAGCGGCTCGGTGAAACGGGCGGTGAGGGGGCCGAGGACGACCAGGATGAGGACGTAGGCCGTGGCCAGCGGGCCCAGGGACGGCTCGATGCCGGCCGAGACCGCGAGACCCGCGATGACGATCGAGAACTCGCCGCGCGCCACCAGCGCCCCGCCCGCACGCCAGCGGCCCTTGACGGAGATCCCGGCGCGCCGTGCCGCCCAGTACCCGGTGGCGATCTTCGTCACCGCCGTGAGCAGCGCCAGCGCGAGGGCCGGCAGCAGGACCGGCGGAATGCTGGCCGGGTCCGTGTGCAGGCCGAAGAAGACGAAGAACACGGCGGCGAACAGGTCCCGCAGCGGGCTCAGCAGCGTGTGCGCGCCCTCCGCGACCTCGCCGGACAGCGCGATCCCCACCAGGAAGGCGCTCACCGCGGCCGACACCTGGAGCTGCTGCGCCACACCCGCGACCAGGATCGTCAGGCCGAGCACCACCAGCAGCAGCTTCTCCGGGTCGTCACTGGAGACGAACCGCGAGATGAGCCGGCCGTAGCGGACCGCCACGAAGAGCACCAGCCCCGCCGCGGCCAGCGCGACCGCCAGCGTGATGCTGCCGGTCATCAGGCCGGCACCGGCGACCAGCGCGGTGACGATCGGCAGGTACACCGCCATCGCCAGGTCCTCCAGGACCAGCACGCTCAGGATCACCGGCGTCTCGCGATTGCCGACCCGGCCCAGATCGCCCAGCACCTTGGCGATGACACCGGACGACGAGATCCACGTGACGCCGGCGAGGACGACGGCCGCCACCGGACCCCAGCCCAGCAGCAGCGCGGCCACCGCACCCGGCACCGCGTTGAGCGCGCAGTCGACGAGGCCGGCCGGATAGTGGGACTTGAGGTTCGTGACGAGGTCGCTGGCCGTGTACTCCAGGCCCAGCATCAGCAGCAGGAGAATGACACCGATCTCGGCACCGGTGGCGACGAACTCCTCGCTCGCGCCGAGCGGGAGCAGCCCGCCCTCGCCGAAGGCCAGACCGGCGAGCAGATACAGCGGGATGGGGGAGAGCCGGTAGCGCCCGGCGAACCGGCCGAGCAGCCCCAGCCCCAGGATGATGGAACCGAACTCGATCAGGAGGACCGCGGAGTGCACCGGCTCACTCCTGCCCGAGTATCGCCGCGGCGGCGTCGACGCCCTCACGGGTGCCGATGACGATCAAGGTGTCACCACCCACGAGCCGGAAGTCCGGTGCCGGCGAGGGGATCGCCTCGGCCCTCCGCAGCACTGCCACGATCGACGCGCCGGTCTCGGTCCGCATGCACGTCTCGCCCAGCAGCCGCCCGTTCCAGCGGGAGGTGGCGGACACCTCGATCCGCTCGGCGACCAGGCCCAGGTCCGTGGTGTAGAGGAGGTTCGCGCTGTGGTGCGAGGGCTTCAGCGCGTCGATCAGCGCGCCCGCCTCGGGGCCGGTCAGCCGCAGCGAGTGGGCGCACGAGTCGGGGTCGTCGGCCCGGTAGACGTTCACCGTGCGGGCGCCGTCGCGGTGTGCCACCACCGACAGATGGCGGTGATCCCGGGTCACCAGGTCGTACTGGACCCCGATACCCGGCAGCGGCGTCGCCCTCAGGCGTGGTGCTGACACGAGCTTTCCCCTCATTCGTCTTGCTTCCCTTGCCGCACTTCCCGCACGTACGTGACGTGCTCACGGCCCCGCCATGCTGTCATCCGCACGTACGGTGGCGATATGGGTGTCGTGACGGATATACGCGGCCGGTCGCGGGCGCGGAGGCTGGCCTCGGCGGTGTCGTGCGCGGAAGCCGAGAGGAGCGGAAAGAGGACCGTGTCGCTCTTCTGGCGGATCTTCTCGCTCAACGCCGCGGGCCTGTTCGTCGCCACCGCCCTGCTCCTGGGACCGCTCACCGTCTCGACGCCGGTCCTGCCCGGCGAGGCACTGATCCTGCTGGTGGGCCTCGCGGCACTCCTTGCCGGAAACGCGGTCGTCCTGCGCATCGGCCTCAACCCCCTGCACCGGCTCGGCCGGGCCATGGCCACCGCCGACCTGCTGGTGCCCGGCGCCCGCCCCGCGGTCGCCGGACCGGCCGAGGCGGCGCAGCTGATCGCCACGTACAACACGATGCTGGACCGGCTCCAGGCCGAACGGGCGGCCGGCGCCGGCCGCGCGCTCCAGGCCCAGGAACGCGAACGCCACCGCATCGCCCGCGAACTGCACGACGAGGTCGGCCAGACCCTCACCGCCGTTCTCCTCCAGCTCAAGCGGGTCGCCGACCGGGTCCCCGGCGAGCTGCGCGAAGAGGTGTCGCTGGCGCAGGAGGCCACCCGGTCCGGCCTCGACGAGATCCGCCGCATCGCCCGCCGGCTGCGCCCCGGCGTCCTGGAGGAACTCGGCCTCCCCAGCGCGCTGCGCTCCCTCGCCGCCGAGTTCACCCACCACGGGCTGTCCGTCGAGCACCACGTCCCCGGCGACCTGCCCCCGCTCGCCCCGGAGGCGGAACTGGTGCTCTACCGCGTCGCCCAGGAGGGCCTGACCAACACCGCCCGGCACGCCGCCGCCGACCACGCCGCGCTCAGCCTGCGTCCGCTTGCCGACGGTGTCGAACTACTCGTCCGCGACAACGGCACCGGTCTCGGCCCGGCCGCCGAGGGCGCCGGCATCCGGGGCATGCGCGAGCGGGCCCTGCTGATAGGAGCCGAGATCCACTTCGAACCCGCCCCCGGAGGGGGCACCGACGTACGCCTGCGCGTCCCCACCCCGCCCGGGGAGCGTTCCGCAGACCGAACCGGAGACAGCCCCTGATGTCCGCACGGCCCCCGATCCGCGTCCTGCTCGCCGACGACCACACCCTCGTACGCCGCGGGGTACGCCTCATCCTGGACGGCGAACCGGACCTCACGGTGGTCGCCGAGGCCGGTGACGGTGCCGAGGCGGTCGCGGCGGCCCGGGCCACCGAGGTCGACCTGGCCGTTCTGGACGTCGCGATGCCCCGCATGACCGGCCTCCAGGCGGCCCGCGAACTCTCCCGCAGGCTGCCCGAGCTGCGCATCCTGATCCTGACCATGTACGACAACGAGCAGTACTTCTTCGAGGCCCTCAAGGCCGGCGCCTGCGGATACGTCCTCAAGTCCGTCGCCGACCGCGACCTGGTCGAGGCGTGCCGGGCCGCCGTGCGCGACGAACCGTTCATCTACCCCGGCGCCGAACGCGCCCTCGTCCGGTCCTACCTGGACCGCATGGACCGGGGCGGCGACCTGCCGGAGCGGCCCATCACGGAACGCGAGGAGGAGATCCTCAAGCTCGTCGCCGAGGGCCACACCTCCAAGGAGATCGGCGAACTGCTCTTCATCAGCGCCAAGACCGTCGAACGCCACCGCGCCAACCTCCTGCAGAAGCTGGGCGTGCGCGACCGACTGGAGCTGACCCGGTACGCGATCCGCGCGGGCCTGATCGAGCCCTGACCAGCCCCGATCCGGGTTGTCCACAGGCGGCCCGGGCCATCGCCGCCGACCGCCTACCCTTATTGCCATGAGCAGCATCGACCGGAGCCAGACAGTGGGCGGCACGCGCACCTACGAAGTACGCACCTACGGGTGCCAGATGAACGTCCACGACTCCGAGCGATTGTCCGGCCTGCTGGAGGACGCGGGATACGTCCGCGCCGCCGAGGGCGCCGACGGCGACGCGGACGTCGTCGTCTTCAACACCTGCGCCGTACGGGAGAACGCCGACAACAAGCTGTACGGCAACCTCGGCCACCTCGCCCCGAAGAAGGCGAGCCGGCCCGGGATGCAGATCGCGGTCGGCGGCTGCCTCGCGCAGAAGGACCGCGACACCATCGTCAAGCGCGCCCCCTGGGTGGACGTCGTCTTCGGCACCCACAACATCGGCAAGCTCCCGGTGCTGCTGGAGCGCGCCCGCGTGCAGGAGGAGGCGCAGGTCGAGATCGCCGAGTCCCTGGAGGCGTTCCCGTCCACGCTGCCGACCCGGCGCGAGAGCGCCTACGCGGCCTGGGTCTCCATCTCCGTCGGCTGCAACAACACCTGTACGTTCTGCATCGTCCCGGCGCTGCGCGGCAAGGAGAAGGACCGCCGCCCCGGCGACATCCTCGCCGAGGTCGAGGCCCTGGTCGCCGAGGGCGTCTCGGAGATCACCCTCCTCGGGCAGAACGTCAACGCCTACGGCTCCGACATCGGCGACCGCGAGGCGTTCAGCAAGCTGCTGCGCGCCTGCGGGAGCATCGACGGCCTGGAGCGCGTCCGCTTCACCTCCCCGCACCCGCGCGACTTCACCGACGACGTCATCGCCGCCATGGCCGAGACGCCGAACGCCATGCCGCAGCTGCACATGCCGCTCCAGTCCGGCTCCGACCCGGTGCTGAAGGCGATGCGCCGCTCCTACCGGCAGGAGCGCTACCTGGGGATCATCGAGAAGGTGCGGGCCGCCATCCCGCACGCGGCGATCACCACCGACATCATCGTGGGCTTCCCCGGCGAGACCGAGGAGGACTTCGAGCAGACCCTGCACGTGGTGCGCGAGGCCCGGTTCGCCCAGGCGTACACGTTCCAGTACTCCAAGCGGCCCGGCACCCCGGCCGCCGAGATGGACGGCCAGATCCCCAAGGCGGTCGTCCAGGAGCGCTACGAGCGCCTCGTCGCCCTCCAGGAGGAGATCTCCTGGGAGGAGAACAAGAAGCAGGTCGGCCGCACCCTGGAGCTGATGGTCGCCGAGGGCGAGGGCCGCAAGGACGGCACCACCCACCGCCTCTCCGGCCGCGCCCCCGACAACCGCCTGGTGCACTTCACCAAGCCCGGCCAGGAGGTCCGCCCCGGCGACGTGGTGACGGTCGAGATCACCTACGCCGCCCCGCACCACCTCCTCGCCGAGGGCGCGGTCCTCGACGTGCGCCGCACCCGCGCGGGCGACGCCTGGGAGAAGCGCAACGCGGCCGAGCAGGCCAAGCCCGCGGGCGTGATGCTCGGCCTGCCGAAGATCGGCGTGCCCGAGCCCCAGCCGGCCGTGGCGAGCGGCTGCGGCTGCGACTGACCGCGGGGGAGTGCGACCCCGGGCGAGGCGCGGGGTTACGCTGCCGATCATGCTTGTCGCCGCCGCCGTCTGCCCCTGCCCGCCGCTCCTCGTCCCGGAGGTCGCCGCGGGCGCCGCACCCGAGCTGGACGCCGCCCGCGCGGCGTGCACGGACGCGCTGGGCGTGCTCGCCGCCGCCCGGCCCGACCGGCTCGTGGTCGTCGGACCCGCGGACTCGGCCGGGCCGGAGATCTACCCGCAGGGGACGCCGGGCTCGTTCCGCGGCTTCGGCGTGGACCTGGACGTGCGGCTGGGCCCGGACACCGGGGAGGCAACGCTGCCGGCCGGGAGCGAACTGCCGTACGGCTTCGCCGTCGGGGCCTGGCTGCTCGCGCGTACCGGCTGGTCCCACGCGCCCGTCGAGGGCGTCGGAGTGGGGGAGGGCCTTCCCGCCGAGCGGTGCGCCGCCGTCGGCCGTGACCTCGCCGGGCGGGCCGGGCGGATGGCGCTGCTGGTGCTCGGCGACGCCAGCGCGTGCCGCACCCTCAAGGCGCCGGGCTACCTCGACGAGCGGGCGGCGCCCTTCGACGCGGCGGCGGGGCGCGCGCTGGGCGCGGCGGACGTGACCGCCCTCGCCGGGCTGGACGTCGCCCTCGCCCGTGAGCTGAAGGTGTCCGGCCGGGCTCCCTGGCAGGTCCTCGCGGGCGCGGCCGGGGGAACGGGCCTGTCGAGCACGCTGCTGTACGAGGACGCCCCGTACGGGGTGGGGTACGTCGCGGCCGCGTGGTCGTAGTCGTAGTCGTGGCAGCGCCTCGGCGGACGGTCACGGAGCCGGTCAGCTGACGCGCTGATCCGCTCCGTGACCGTCCGCCGAGGCGAGGATGACCCGCCGGAGTGCCGGGTCAGGAGGCCGGAGGGGGTCCGGCCGGTGGCGTACCGCCCGGGGTGCTGCCCGGCGTGCCGCCGCCTCCGCCCGTTCCCTCGTCCTTGTGAGCGAGACGGTCCACGGCACCCTTGGCCTTGCCCGTGCCGGTCTGGATCCGGTCGCTGTACTTGCCCTTGGTCTTCTCGTCGACGGTCCGCGCCATCTTGTCGAGGCCGCGATCGATCTTGCCCTCGTGCTGCTGCGCGAGGTCGGAGACCTTGCCCTTCGCCGGTCCGAGTTTGGCCTTCAAGTTGTCCAGGAGACCCATGGTTCGCCTTCCCTCACGGGGCGGTCAGGTGCGGGCGCCCTTGTCGGTCTCGTTGTCGACGGCCTCCCCGGCGGACTGCTGCTTGGGGATGCCGACACCGTCCGAGTCGGCGGCCTCGGGGGCCGTGGCGGCCTCGTCGGTCTCCGCGGTGTTCCGAGGGCCGGACTCGGCCGTCTCCGCGGCCTCCGCCGTGTTCTCCTCCGCGGCCCGCTCGGTCTCCGTGCCGTCGGCCCCGGTCTCGGCGGCCGACGCCTCCTCGGTGTTCTTCGACTTCCGGAGAAGCCGTGCAAAAACGCCCATTTCAACTCCATACGTTACTCGTGCGGGCGAAATCCCGCGGCATCCGGTGCGTCCGATTGCGTGGCCGGGGCCATCGCCCCGGCCGTCCGGGGAGCGGGAACCTCGCAACGGGCAACGACCCCGGCCACGGACCGTCACGTAACTCGTTCGGGGGCGAGGTGCGGGGTTTGCGAGACTGGTGCGGTGAGCAGCGCACCCTCCGCCCCCCGTGTCATCGCCGTAGTCGGACCCACCGCGGCCGGAAAGTCCGATCTGGGCGTCTTCCTGGCCCAGCGGCTCGGCGGCGAGGTCGTCAACGCCGACTCCATGCAGCTCTACCGTGGGATGGACATCGGCACCGCCAAACTGACACCCGGGGAACGCGGCGGCGTCCCGCACCATCTCCTGGACATCTGGGACGTGACGGTCACGGCGTCCGTCGCCGAGTACCAGCGGCTGGCCCGCGAGCGGATCGACGCCCTGCTCGCCGAGGGGCGCTGGCCCGTCCTCGTCGGCGGCTCCGGCCTCTACGTCCGCGGCGCCGTCGACAACCTGGAGTTCCCCGGCACCGACCCCGAGGTCAGGGCCCGGCTGGAGGAGGAACTCGCCGAGCTGGGCTCGGGGGTGCTGCACACCCGGCTCGCCGCCGCCGACCCGGAGGCCGCGCGGGCCATCCTCCCCGGCAACGGCCGCCGCATCGTGCGCGCGCTCGAGGTGATCGAGATCACCGGCCGGCCCTTCACCGCCAACCTCCCCGGTCACGACTCCGTCTACGACACCGTGCAGATCGGCGTCGACGTGGCGCGCCCCGAACTGGACGAGCGCATCGCCCTCCGTGTCGACCGGATGTGGGAGGCGGGACTGGTCGAGGAAGTGCGCGCACTCGAGGCGCGGGGGTTGCGCGAGGGGCGTACGGCGTCGCGCGCGCTCGGCTACCAGCAGGTGCTCACGGCGCTCGCCGGTGACTGCACGCTCGACGAGGCGCGCGCGGAGACCGTCCGTGCCACCAAGCGCTTCGCGCGCCGTCAGGATTCATGGTTCAGGCGCGACCCGCGGGTGCACTGGTTGAGTGGGGGTGTGGCGGATCGCACGGAACTTCCGCGGCTCGCCCTGTCGTTGGTCGAACGACCGGTTACAGCCTGATCACGTGATGGCATCGGGACGCCCCGGCCGTCATCCCGGCCTCCGACGGCGTGCCATCATCGAGCTTCGATCGACCGAGTGAGTCCTAGTTGGGAGGGCGCGTGGCGATGGAGGCCGGCCCTCGCGACACCGCACCGAGCACCGAGCACGGCACCGCCGGCCCCGGTGGCCCGGAGCCGGACGGACCCGCTCTGAGCCCCGACGGCCCCGACGAGACTCCGCAGGGCGTGGCGGCCGACGGCCCCGAGCCCGACGAGATGTACGGGGACGAGGTCGAGGTCGAGCTGCGCCCCCAGCGGCGACTGCGGATCTGGCAGCTCGCGCCCATCGTCTGCCTGGCCGCCGTCGGCTCCCTGATGTTCGCCTTCCCGCTCGCCTTCGACTTCGGCGACAGCGGCGCCGTGATCGCCATGCTGGGGCTGCTGATCTGCTCGTGCGCGGCCGGCTGGGGCATGATGGCCGCCCGCCGCGTCGGCTACACCTGGCCCGGCCTCCCACAGCGCGGATCCGGGCGCCGTGCCGACTGGCGGATGATCACCGTCTACGCCCTGGCGGTCGTCGCGATCGTCGTCCTGGCCGTGTGGCGGGTGGCCCGCCTGCGGGGCTGAGACCCCCGCCCGCGCGCACCCCCACGCTCCCGCCCCCGGCTCGTCGTACCCAACCCGTACGATCGAGGAATGAGCACGCGGATCGCCTTCCTCAAGGGTCACGGCACCGAGAACGACTTCGTGATCGTCCCGGACCCGCAGAACACCGTCGACCTGCCCCCGGCCGCCGTCGCCGTCCTGTGCGACCGCCGTGCGGGCGTCGGCGGCGACGGACTGCTGCACGTGGTGCGGTCCGCGGCGCACCCCGACGCCCGGGGCATGGCGGCCGAGGCGGAGTGGTTCATGGACTACCGCAACGGCGACGGCTCGGTCGCCGAGATGTGCGGCAACGGAGTGCGGGTCTTCGCGCGCTACCTCCAGCGCACCGGGCACGTCACCGAGGGAGACCTCGCCGTCGCCACGCGCGGGGGCGTGAAGACCGTGCACCTCGCCAAGAACGGTGACGTCACCGTCGGCATGGGCCGCGCGCTGCTCCCCGAGGGCGACGTCGAGGTGCGCGTCGGCGAGCGCCACTGGCCCGCGCGGAACGTGAACATGGGCAACCCGCACGCGGTCGCCTTCGTCGCCGACCTCGACCACGCGGGCGACCTGTACACGGCGCCGCCCGTCGGGCCGGCCGCCGCCTACCCGGACGGGGTCAACGTCGAGTTCGTCGTCGACCGCGGCCCCCGCCACGTCGCGATGCGCGTGCACGAGCGCGGCTCCGGGGAGACCCGCTCCTGCGGCACCGGCGCGTGTGCCGTCGCCGTCGCCACCGCGCGCAGGGACGGCGCCGACCCGGCGGTCACCGGCACCCCGGCGACCTACACCGTCGACCTGCCCGGCGGCACCCTGGTGATCACCGAGCGCACCGACGGCGAGATCGAGATGACCGGTCCGGCAGTGATCGTCGCGGAGGGAGAGTTCGACTCCGCATGGCTGGAAGGGGTACTCGCCACCACGACGGCCGGGTGAACCACAGCCCGGTCCATGACACTCAGTACGAAAACGTAAACCCTCGGCTCATCGCTCGAATGGGTGATCCGTTTCACGCTCGGCGAGAGGCGGTCGGCCGCACGTGGTGGGCTCGATAGCATCAAGCACCGGCCCGGACGGGGGACCGACACCATCCCCTGAGCCGTGTCCGCCCTGGGATACCCCGTCCGCCGGTTTACGCAGCCGGAGGTGCCCATGAACGCGGAGGCCGTGAATCCAGCGAGCCCCGGCCCCGTGACGCCCGCGAGCGTCGGCCCGGTCGCGCCCGCGGGAGCCCGCAGAAAGGCCCGCCCCCGGATCGATCTGCGCCGCCTCGGCCGCGCCGCCCTGCTCGGCTCCACCGCCCGCGGCCGGCTGCCCGACGCCATCGGCCACGTCGTCGAGGCCCACCGCGCCCACCACCCCGACGCCGACCTCGACCCGCTGCGCCGCGCCTACGTGCTGGCCGAGTCCTCGCACCGCGGCCAGATGCGCAAGAGCGGCGAGCCGTACATCACCCACCCCCTCGCCGTGACCCTGATCCTCGCCGAACTCGGCGCGGAGACCACCACCCTGACCGCCTCCCTCCTGCACGACACCGTCGAGGACACCGACGTGACGCTCGATCAGGTCGGCGAGGAGTTCGGAGCCGAGGTCCGCTACCTCGTCGACGGCGTCACCAAGCTGGAGAAGGTCGACTACGGCGCCGCCGCCGAGCCCGAGACCTTCCGCAAGATGCTCCTCGCCACCGGCAACGACGTCCGCGTGATGTCGATCAAACTCGCCGACCGGCTGCACAACATGCGCACCCTCGGCGTCATGCGCCGCGAGAAACAGGAGCGCATCGCCAAGGTGACCCGGGACGTACTCATCCCGCTCGCCGAACGGCTCGGCGTCCAGGCGCTCAAGTCCGAGCTGGAGGACCTCGTCTTCGCGGTCATGCACCCCGAGGAGTACGAGCACACCCGCGAGCTGGTCGACGAGAACGCCGCCCGCGCGGACGACCCGCTGGCCGAGGTCGCCGAGGACGTCCGCAAGGTGCTGCGCGAGGCCGACATCAACGCCGAAGTCCTCATCCGGCCGCGCCACTTCGTCTCCCTGCACCGCGTCTCCCGCAAACGCGATCCGCTCCGCGGCGCCGACTTCGGCCGCCTCCTGGTGCTCGTGCAGGAGGACGCCGACTGCTACGCCGTCCTCGGCGAACTGCACACCTGTATGACGCCCGTCGTCTCGGAGTTCAAGGACTTCATCGCCGTCCCCAAGTTCAACCTGTACCAGTCGCTGCACACCGCGGTGGCCCGCGCGCGGGACGGCCAGGTCGTCGAAGTCCTCATCCGCACCCACCAGATGCACAAGGTCGCCGAGGCGGGCGTCGTCGCGCTCGGCAACCCCTACGCCACGCCGCCGGAGGAGCAGACCGCGGGCGACGGCGAACGCGCCGACCCGACCCGCCCCGGCTGGCTCTCCCGGCTGCTCGACTGGCAGCGCGGCGCACCCGACCCCGACACCTTCTGGTCCACCCTGCGCGAGGACCTCGCCCAGGACCGCGAGATCACCGTCTTCCGCCCCGACGGCGGCACCCTCGGCCTCCCCGAGGGCGCCACCTGCGTCGACGCCGCCTACGCCCAGTACGGCGAGGACGCGCACGCCTGCATGGGCGCCCGAGTGAACGGCCGCCTGGCCACCATGAGCACGGTGCTGCGCGACGGCGACGGCGTGCAGCTCCTGATGGGCCAGGACCCCGCCTCCGAGCCCTCCAGCGACTGGCTGGAGCACGCCCACACGCCCGCCGCGCGGATCGCCATCCAGCGCCGCCTCGCCGCGCGTCCGGCACCCACGCCCGCCGACCTGGAGACCGAGGCGGCGGCAGGGGCAGGGGCAGAGGCAGAGGCAGAAGCAGCGGCCGGGACTCCGGCCCGCAGCGCCGCCCCGGCCGACGACGCCCCCGCGCCCGCCCTCCGCCCGGCGGCCGACGCGCCGGAGGTCCGCCCCGGCTCCGGCTCCGGTTCCCCCGACGTGTTGGTCGACCCGCCGGGCGCGACCGTCCGCCTGGCCGGCTGTTGCACGCCCGTGCCGCCGGACCGGATCACCGGCTTCGCCGTCCGCGGGGGAGTGGTGACCGTGCACCGCGCGGAGTGCCCCGCCGTGGCCCGCATGAAGAGCGCCGGGCGGCCCGAGGTCGATGTGCGCTGGGGCGACAGCACCGAGTGCCGGGTCACCCTGCTCGCCGAATCGTTCGGCCGCCCGCACCTCCTGGCCGACCTCACCGAGGCCATGGCCCTCGAAGGCGCCGAGATCGTCTCGGCGACCGTCGAGCCCCCGGACCGCCAGCGGGTCCGCCACACCTACACCGTGCTGCTCCCGGACGCGGCCCGGCTGCCCGCCCTGATGCGCGCGATGCGCGACGTGGCCGGTGTGTACGACGTCAGCAGGTCCCAGCCGCAGCCCACCGGGGCCTGAGCGGGACGTACCCGTTCGGGTGCCCCGGGCGCGCGCCGTCGCCGCGGGGCACGCGCGCGCTGATAGCCGTGAGGGATGCCGCAGACCCCTCACACCACTCGCACCCCTCGCGCCCCTCAGTCCGCGCACCCACGGCCCCGCGTACGCTCCCGCCGCCGACTCAGGGCGGCGGCGCTGCTCGCCTCGGCCGTCTCCGTCTGCCTGATCGCCGCGAGCGCCCCGCCGGCCCCGCTCGGCGTCGGCGACCGCCTCTACCCGCACCTGGGAAACCCCGGCTACGACGTCACGGCGTACGACCTCTCCTTCACCTACTCGGGCAGCAACACCAAGCCGCTGAAGGCCGTCACCACCATCGACGCCCGGACGACGGCCGACCTGGACCGGGTCAACCTCGACTTCGCCCACGGCGAGGTCGTCTCCGTCGAGGTCGACGGAGAGCCCGCGGACTTCGCCACGGCCGGCGAGGACCTGGTCGTCACACCCGCGGACGCCCTCGACGAGGGCGAGTGGACGCGGATCACCGTGCGGCACAGCAGCGATCCCGTGTACGCCGAGGACCGCCCGGGCGGCTGGGTGCGCACCGCCGACGGCCTCGCCATGGCCAACCAGGCCGACGTCGCCCACCTGGTCTTCCCCTGCAACGACCACCCCTCCGACAAGGCGAGCTTCACCTTCCGCGTCACCGCGCCCGACGGGCTCACGGCCGTCGCCAACGGACTGCCGGCGGGCGTCGACCGCACCGGCGGCTCGACCACCTGGACGTACCGGACCCAGCACCCCATGGCGACCGAGCTGGCCCAGGTGTCCATCGGCCGCTCCACGGTGCTGCACCGCACCGGCCCGCACGGGCTGCCGGTACGGGACGTCGTGCCGACCGAGCACCGCGCGGCGCTCGAACCGTGGCTGAGGAAGACGCCGGACCAGATCGCCTGGATGGAGAAGAAGGTCGGGCGCTACCCCTTCGAGACGTACGGGCTGCTCATGGCCGACGCCACCACCGGCTTCGAGCTGGAGACCCAGACGCTCTCCCTCTTCGAGCGCGAACTGTTCACGGAGCCCGGCTACCCCGCGTGGTTCGTCGAGTCGATCATGGTCCACGAGCTGGCCCACCAGTGGTTCGGCAACAGCGTCAGCCCGGGCACCTGGTCCGACCTGTGGCTGAACGAGGGGCACGCCACCTGGTACGAGGCGCTGTACGCGGAGGAGACCGCGGACAAGCCCGTGGCGGCGCGGATGAAGGCCGCCTACGGCGCCTCCGACGGCTGGCGCGCCAAGGGAGGCCCCCCGGCCGCCCCCAAGCCGCCCACCTCCGGCAGCAAGACCGGCATCTTCCGCGCCAACGTCTACGACGGTGCCGCGCTCGTGCTCTACGCGCTGCGCCAGGAGATCGGCCGGACCGCCTTCGAGCGCCTGGAGGCGGCCTGGGTCGACCGCCACCGGGACGCCAACGCCACCACCGCCGACTTCGTCCGGCTCGCCTCCGACATCTCCGGCCGCGACCTCCGCGCCTTCTTCCAGGGCTGGCTCTACGCCGAGAAGACCCCGCCGATGCCCGGCCACCCGGACTGGAAGCCGAAGGCCGCCGCCAAGGCGCCCGCGTCCCAGAAGGCGCACGGGTCCCACAAGGCGCACGGGTCCCACAAGGCGCACGGCGAATAAGCCGGTGACGAGACGGCCCGTGCCGTGCGACCATCTTCGGGACGGCGCGGTACGGGCCGCGGGAATCTCCCCGGCGGCTCGTGCGTTGTGCAGAATGTCGCAGCCGACGTGCCGCGCGATCCCTCTCTCGACTACGTAAGGATCCAATGACCTCCTCTTCTTCCCCCTCCCAGGACACCAAGCGTCTCGCGCAGACCTATCCCGAGGGCCTCCGGGCCGATGCCCTGATGGAAGAGGACGTCGCCTGGAACCACGAGAACGGCTCGCAGTGGGACGGTGAGCAGTTCGACCGCTCCGACCGCGCGGCCCTGCGCCGCGTGGCGGGCCTGTCCACCGAGCTCGAGGACGTCACCGAGGTCGAGTACCGCCAGCTCCGCCTGGAGCGGGTCGTCCTCGTCGGCGTATGGACCTCGGGCACCGTGCAGGACGCGGAGAACTCGCTCGCCGAGCTGGCCGCCCTCGCCGAGACCGCCGGCGCCCTCGTGCTCGACGGCGTGATCCAGCGCCGCGACAAGCCCGACGCCGCGACGTACATCGGCTCCGGCAAGGCCGAGGAGCTGCGCGACGTCGTCCTCGACACGGGCGCCGACACGGTCATCTGCGACGGTGAGCTGAGCCCCGGACAGCTGATCCACCTCGAAGACGTCGTCAAGGTCAAGGTCATCGACCGTACGGCCCTGATCCTGGACATCTTCGCCCAGCACGCCAAGTCCCGAGAGGGCAAGGCGCAGGTGGCGCTCGCGCAGATGCAGTACATGCTGCCCAGGCTGCGAGGCTGGGGTCAGTCGCTGTCCCGTCAGATGGGCGGCGGCAAGGGCGGCGGCCTCGCCACCCGTGGTCCCGGTGAGACCAAGATCGAGACGGACCGGCGCCGGATCCGCGAGAAGATGGCGAAGATGCGCCGGGAGATCGCGGAGATGAAGACCGGCCGCGAGATCAAGCGCCAAGAGCGCAAGCGCCACAAGGTGCCCTCCGTCGCCATCGCGGGCTACACCAACGCCGGCAAGTCCTCGCTGCTCAACCGCCTCACGGGCGCGGGCGTGCTGGTGGAGAACGCCCTGTTCGCCACCCTGGACCCGACCGTGCGCCGCGCGGAGACGCCGAGCGGCCGGCTGTACACGCTGGCCGACACCGTCGGCTTCGTCCGGCATCTGCCGCACCACCTGGTCGAGGCGTTCCGCTCCACGATGGAGGAGGTCGGCGAATCCGACCTGATCCTCCACGTGGTCGACGGTTCGCACCCGGTCCCGGAGGAGCAGCTGGCCGCCGTGCGCGAGGTGATCAGGGACGTCGGCGCCACCGACGTACCCGAGATCGTCGTGGTCAACAAGGCCGACATGGCCGACCCGCTGGTGCTCCAGCGGCTGCTGCGAATCGAGAAGCGGGCCATCGCCGTCTCGGCACGCACCGGCCGGAACATCGACCAGCTGCTCGCGCTGATCGACAACGAGCTGCCGCGTCCCTCGGTCGAGATCGAGGCGCTCGTGCCGTACACCCACGGCAAGCTGGTCGCCCGCGCCCATGACGAGGGCGAGGTGATCTCCGAGGAGCACACCGCGGAGGGCACCCTGCTCAAGGTGCGGGTGCACGAGGAGCTGGCGGCGGAACTGACGCCGTACGTTCCGGCGCCCGCGCTCTGACCCGAGCGCCCGAGCACCCCAGCGCCCGGGCACCCGAGTGCCGCAAGCGCGAAGAAGGCCCGCCCCCGCACGTCGCGGAGGCGGGCCTTCGGCCTGCCGGGAGCACGAGCCCCGGCAGGCCGCGCGGTCACTGGCCGCCGTACGTCTTGCTCATGTTCTGGTACATCGACCGGGCCTCCGGGCCCAGTTGCGGTCCCGCCAGCCAGGTGTTCTCCAGCGGGCCGATCGAGGTGTTCGAGACCAGCTTGGTCTCGCCGTCCACCACCCGGAACCAGCCGCCGCCGGACGAACCGCCGGTCATGGTGCAGCCGATGCGGTACATCGTCGGCAGCGACGGGCTCAGCGACAGCCGGCCGGGCCGGTCGACGCACTTGAACATCTTCAGCCCGTTGTACGGCGCCGCGGCCGGGTAGCCCCAGGCACCCATGCTGGGAACCTCGGTCGCGGAGGGGGCGGAGAAGTCCACCTCCAGCGCGGCACCGACCGTCTCCTCCAGGGACTTGCTCCCCTGCTCGGGCTTCACGTGCAGCACGGAGTAGTCGTACGCGGCACCGTCGCCGCCGTTCTCCGAACCACCCTGGATCCACTGGTTCGAGGTCGACGCCCAGTTCGCCCACCAGGTGCCGTACGGCGCCATCTCGGTGGTGGTCGCATTGGCCAGCTGCGCCTCGGACTTGCCGAGGTCGTTGTACGACGGCACGAACGCGATGTTGCGGTACCAGCCGCCGCTGCCGCCGGCGTGCACGCAGTGGCCCGCCGTCCACACCAGGTTGGACTTGCCCGGGTGGTTGACGTCCTTGATGACGGTGCCCGAGCAGACCATCGAGCCCTCGGGCGAGTCGAAGAAGACCTTGCCCACGGGGGCGGCGTTGTCGTGGTACGGCGTCTTCTCGGCGACGGCCTCCACCGGGGCCGGCTCCGGGTCGGTGGCGCCCTGGTCGGCGGACGCGTCCTTGGTGGTGACCGTCTTGTCGGCCTCCTTGGCGGACTTCATCCGGTCAGGCTTCCACAGGCCCTCGATCACCGGGTTGACGAAGTCCTTGGCCTCGGTGAGCCACTTGTCCTTGTCCCAGTTCTTCCAGCCGCCGTCCTTCCACCGGTCGACGTCGATGCCCTGCTCCTTGAGCCGGTCCGCGACACCTGCGGGCAGACCGCCCTCGCCGCCACCGGTGTCACCGGCCTCGGCGGCCTGGGACGCGCCACCGGCGGGTTTGGTGTCCGCCTCGTCCTTCTCCGAGCCGCCACAGGCGGTGAGCGTCAGCGCGGTGACGAGACCGGCCGCGACGAGTGCGGTGCGCCGCGCGCGCCGTGGCGCGGCGGACATGGGTGTGGAACGCATGCTGGGACGACCCCCGTTGGAACGTGTGTGAAACGTGTGTGAGTGGACTTGATTCAGCGCGGTGTACGGGCCGCCCTCACTGGCCGGCGAACTTGCCGCTCACCGCGTCGAGCACGCCCTTGGCGCCCTTGTCCAGCCGCGGACCGGCCAGCCAGCCCGCCGTCACCGGGCCGATCGAGGTGTTGGACACCAGCGCCGGCTTGCCGTCGGAGCCGGTCGCGACCCAGCCGCCGCCGGACGAGCCGCCGGTCATGGTGCAGCCGATGCGGTACATCGTCGGGTCGGCGGCGTTGATGGACAGCCGCCCGGGCTTGTCCTGGCACTGGTACAGCTTCTGGCCGTCGTACGGCGGCGCGGCCGGGTAGCCGGTCGCCTCGATGCTCTCGACCTCGGGCACCGCGGGCGCGTCGAAGTCCACCGGCAGCGCGGCGCCGACCGTCTCCTCCAGCGACTTGCCGCCGCTGCCCTTCTCCGGCGTCACATGGATGACGGCGTAGTCGTACGGGGCCCCGTCACCGCCCGTCGCACCGCCCTGCTCGATCCACTGGTCCGAGGTCTGCGCCCAGTCGCCCCACCAGACGCCGTACGGAGCGACCTCCTCCTTGGTGGCGTTCTGCAGCTGCTCGGCCGACTTGCCGGCGTCGTTGTACGACGGCACGAAGGCGATGTTGCGGTACCAGCCGCCCTTCTTGCCGGCGTGCACGCAGTGGCCCGCCGTCCAGACCAGGTTGGACTTGCCGGGGTTGGCCGGGTCCTTCACCACGGTCGCCGAGCAGACCATCGAGCCCTGGGGGGAGTCGAAGAGCACCTTGCCCGCGGTGGCGGCGTTGTCGTGGTACTTGGGCTCGACGGCCCGCGCCTCGACGGGCGCAGGCTCCGGGTCGGTGACGCCCTGGTCGCCCGAGATGTCGTTGTCGTCGACCTCCTTGCCTGGCTCCTCGGCGTCCCGCATGCGGTCCGGGTCCCACAGGCCCGCGATGATCGGGTTGACGTAGTCCTGCGCCTCGCGCAGCCAGTCGTCCTTGCTCCAGTCCTTCCAGGCGCCGTTCTTCCAGTCGTCGACGTCGATCCCGCGTTCCTTGAGCTTGTCCTTGATGTGGTCCGGGATCCGGATCCCGCCGTTGCCGTTGCCGCTGCCGTCGTCCGCGGCCGTCGCGGAGGCCGAGGCGTCGCCGCCCGCCTCCGGGTCCCCGGACTCGCACGCCGTGGCGGTGAGGGCGAGCGCCGAGACGAGCGCCACGGCGGCCGCGGAGGAGCTCCCGCGCCGTCCGCGCCCCTTTCCGCGCATGCTGAACGACGGACGTATGGATCGCATGGTGTCGACTCCCCCTGCTGTGAACGAACGTGGTGCCGCGCCGGTCGCTCCGCTGCATCGGCCCGGTCTCCCGGGCTTCCCGAACTCCGCGGAGCGGCGGCGACCTGGAACGGGACCACACACTATGCGGCGCCTGTGGGGGAGTTCCGACGGAACGGCAACGGTTCGGACACAGCCGCCCGGCCGGCAAGGATCTTCGGGCAACCCGTAACCCCCGGCACCCGCCGCGGTTGCTAGCGGTGGGGGTCCGCCGTCGACGGATCGCGTCCGGACAGCGGGAGGTGGGGGAAGCCGTGATGGAATCCGCGTACGAGGTGATCGCGGCCGGTGGCGGGAGTGTCGTGCGCGCGTGTGCCCGGCCCGAGGGCGGGGGTGGGGGCGGGGGCGCTCCGAGGCGTCAGCCCGCGCGCGAGACCGCGGCGCGTACCTACGCGCGCGCCCTGCCGGTGGTGCCCGTGCGGGCCCGGGGACTGACCATCGAGGACGCCGACGGCCGCCGCTACCTCGACTGTGCCTCGGGAGCGGGGTCCCTGGCCCTCGGGCACAACCACCCCGTCGTGCTGGAGGCGATCCGCAGGGTTCTCGACTCGGGCGCTCCCTTGCAGGTCATGGGCCTCACCACCCCGGTCGAGGACGCCTTCGTCACCGAACTGCTGCGCACCCTGCCGCCCGGCCTCGCCGACCACGCGCGCGTGCGCTTCTGCGGACCGGGCGGAACCGACCCGGTCGCCACCGCCGTCGCCCTGGTCCGCGCCGCCACCGGCCGGACCCGCATCGTCACCCTCACCGGCGCCCACCACGCGGCGGACGCCACGGCGTGCTGCCCGGCCGACGCCGGTGAACCACCCGCCGGAGTACTCCTCGAACCGGTACGCGGCGAGGACGGCGTCCTGCCCGTCCCCGACCCCTGGCTGCGCGACCTGCGGCGGATCACGGCCGAAGGGTCCGTGCCGCTCATCGCCGACGAGACCGAGACGGGCGTCGGCCGCACCGGTGCCTTCTGGGCGGTGGAGCACAGCGGAGTCACCCCCGACGTGCTGGTCCTCTCCAGGGCGATCGGCGGCAGCCTGCCGCTGGCCGCGGTGGTCCACCGGGCCGACCTGGACGGCGGACACGCCGCGGGGCCCCGGGCCGCCGCCTTCCGTGGCAACCAACTCGCCCTGGCCGCGGGCGCGGCGACCCTCGCCCACGTCCGCGAGCACCGCCTCGCCGCGCACGCCGCCGCCCTGGGTGACCGGATACTGTCCCGACTGCGCGACCTGGCCGAGGAGTTCGCGTGCGTCGGGGCCGTGTGCGGGCGCGGACTGATGATCGGCATGGAACTGACGGCGCCGGGCGGTGTGTGCGAGGCCCTTGGCCGCGGCGGGCGCCGCGACACCGCGAGCGAACTCGCCGCCGCCGTCCAACGGGAGTGTCTGCGCCGCGGGTTGATCGTGGACCTGACCGGTCCGGCCAGGAACGTCGTACGACTACTGCCGCCCCTGATCGTCACCGAGGAGCAGACGTCGGCGGTCCTGGACCGCCTCGCCGACGCCGTGCAGGCGGTGGAACGGGGCCGCGGCGACCACGGCCCACCCCACCGGGCGCGCGACGCGCGCTGAGACCGAGACCCGCCGCACCCACTCCCGCACGTCACGAGGACCGCGTTGCACACCACCCCCACCCCCGAGCCGACCGGTACCCGCCCGCCCGCCACCCCGCCGGCGGCACTCGCCGCGAGGACGGTCCCCGCTCCGAGACCGGCGACCGCCGCCGTTCCGGCGGCGCCTGGTGTTGCGATGGCAGGCCATCACGCCGTGGCCCAGGCGGCGACCGTCGAGAACCTGCTCCGCTGCTGGGTCCGCGAGGCCGGCCTGGACGCTCCGGACGACGGCGTCCTGCACATCCCGCTCCCGGCCTGCGGCACCGCCCTGGCCGTTCCCGTCCGCCACCGGTCCCCGACCGGACACCACCGCTTCGGCCTCCCGCGCCTGGCCGGCGCCCCGGTCTCGGCGCCGCCCGTGGACGCGGTCACGCTCGCCGCGCTGCTCGCGCGGGAGTCGTCCGGCGACCCGGGACCCGACGGCACCGACCTCGTCGCGCGCGTGGCCGACTCCGTCCGCCGTACCACCGTATTCCTCCGCGACCGCGAGGCAAGCCCCGACGGCGGTTCCCCGGCCGAAGCCGGCACCGACCTGTTCCTCGCCGCCGAGCAGGCGCTCTTGCTCGGGCACCCGCTGCATCCCACCCCCAAGAGCCGTGAGGGCCTCACCGAGGCGGAGGCCCGGCGGTACTCACCCGAACTGCGCGGCTCCTTCCCCTTGCACTGGGTGGCCGTCGCCCCGTCCGTCCTCGCCACCGACTCGGCCTGGACCGAGCGCGGCCGCCGGGTCACGGCGCCCGACCTCACCGCCCGCCTGGCGGCGGACGGGCCGGCGCCGCCGGACGGATACGCACTCCTGCCGCTGCATCCCTGGCAGTTCCGCGCCGTCCAGCACCGCCCCGCGACCGCCGCGCTGCTCGACGCCGGGCTGCTCAGGGACCTCGGTGCGCGGGGCGCCCCATGGCATCCCACATCCTCGCTGCGGACCGTCCACCGCACCGGCGCGCCCGCCATGCTCAAGCTCTCGCTGGCCCTGCACATCACCAACTCCCGCCGCGAGAACCTCCGCAAGGAGCTCCACCGCGGCGTCGAGGTCCACCGGCTGCTGCGCGGCGGACTGTCCCGCCAGTGGCAGGCCGTCCACCCGGACTTCGACATCGTCCGCGACCCGGCCTGGCTCGCCGTCGACGGACCGGACGGCAGTCCCGCGCGCGGACTCGACGTGGTCGTCCGGCACAACCCCTTCCGGCCCTCGGACGACGTCTCCTGCGTCGCCGGCCTCGTCGCGCCGCAGCCGCACGCGCGGGTGGACGGTTCCGGCGGCCCGGAGGCTTCCGACGCCGACGCCCCCCGTTCCCGGCTAGCCGGTCTCGTCACACGACTCGCCCGGCGGACCGGCCGCACGCGCGGAGCCGTCGCCGCCGAGTGGTTCCTGCGCTACCTCCACCACGTCGTACGTCCCGTCCTGTGGCTGGACGCCCACGCGGGGATCGCCCTGGAGGCGCACCAGCAGAACACGCTCCTCCTGCTGGACGCCGACGGCTGGCCCGCCGGCGGCCGCTACCGCGACAACCAGGGCTACTACTTCCGGGAGTCCCACCGCGCGGTACTCGACGCCCGGCTGCCCGGCATCGGCGAGCGGAGCGACACGTTCGTCGCCGACGCGGTCACCGACGAGCGCTTCGCGTACTACCTCGCGGTGAACAACGTGTTCGGGCTCATCGGTGCCTTCGGCTCCCAGCGCCTCGCCGACGAGGGACTGCTGCTCGCCGCCTTCCGACGGTTCCTGAGCGGGCCGGCCCCGGGTTCCGCCCCGCTGGGCGGTTCACTTCCGGCGCACCTGCTCGACTCGCCCGTCCTGCGCTGCAAGGCGAACCTGCTGACCCGGCTGCGCGGACTCGACGAACTCGTCGGCCCGGTGGACACGCAGTCCGTCTACGTCACCATCGCCAACCCACTGCGCGCCTGAGCGGGGCGCCGCCCCGACTCCAGCCCATCCAGGTCCCTGTCCCCTCCGCAGCCTCCGCCCCCTCCGTCCCCTCCGTCCTCGAAGGAGCGAACCCTTGGTTTCCACCGACGCGAGCGCCGACGACACCCTCGACCTGCACCTTCCCGCGGAGTTCGTCGCCCTCTACGGGCAGGCGGGGGACGACCTGCTCGGCCGGGTCGCCGACTGGGGCCCCGCCGACACACCGGCGGGCGTGTTCCACCTGGTGCCCGTCCACGCCGAGCGGGACGTTCCGCTCATCGCCCGCTGGATGAACGACCCCGCCGTCGCCGCGTACTGGGAACTGACCGGGCCGCCGAGCGTGACGGAGGACCACGTGAGGGCGCAGCTCACCGGCGACGGACGCAGCGTCCCGTGCGTCGGCGTGCTCGACGGTGTGCCGATGAGCTACTGGGAGATCTACCGGGCCGACCTCGACCCGCTGGCCCGGTACTGTCCCGTCAGGCCGCAGGACACCGGCCTCCACCTCCTGATCGGCGACGGCGCCGACCGCGGGCAGGGCATCGGGACCGCGCTCATCCGGGCCGTCACCGGCCTCGTCCTCGCCGCGCGGCCCGCCTGCACGCGGGTCCTCGCCGAACCCGACGTCCGCAACGCGCCCTCCGTCGCGGCGTTCCTCGGCGCCGGGTACCGGTACTCCGCCGAGGTCGACCTGCCCGGCAAGCGGGCCGCCCTCATGATCCGCGAACGGGCGCCGCGCGAGTCACCGTGAAGCGCCGGCCCGCCCCCTGGGGCCCCATCCGCCTCCCCGCCAGCCAGTCGCCCGTCCCGGAGACACCCTTGCCCCACCTGTCCCTCCAGCCCCTCGCATCGCCTCTCCCGTCCCTCGAACCCGCCTTGCCCGCCCGTTTGTCAGTGCCGGGTCGTAGGGTGGTCGCGCTATGACGAAGCCCTCACTCCCCGAACTCCTGCACGCCGCCGTCACCGCCGTCGGCGGCACGGAGCGTCCCGGCCAGGTGGCCATGGCCGAAGCCGTCGAGGAAGCCATCGACGGCGGCTCCCATCTGCTGGTCCAGGCCGGCACCGGCACCGGAAAGTCCCTGGGCTACCTGGTGCCCGCGCTGGCGCACGGGGAGCGGGTCGTCGTGGCCACCGCGACGCTGGCCCTCCAGCGCCAGCTGGTCGAGCGCGACCTGCCCCGCACGGTCGACGCGCTCCACCCCCAGCTGCGCCGCCGCCCGGAGTTCGCGATGCTCAAGGGCCGGTCGAACTATCTGTGCCTGCACCGGCTGCACGAGGGCGCCCCGCAGGACGAGGAGGAGGGCCTCTTCGACCAGTTCGAGGCGGCCGCCCCCACCAGCAAGCTGGGCCAGGACCTGCTGCGGATGCGCGACTGGGCCGACGAGACCGAGACCGGCGACCGCGACAACCTCACGCCGGGCGTCTCCGACCGGGCCTGGTCACAGGTGTCGGTCTCCTCCCGGGAGTGCCTGGGCGCCACGAAGTGCGCCTACGGCGCCGAGTGCTTCGCCGAGATGGCCCGCGAGCGCGCCAAGCTCTCCGACGTCGTCGTCACCAACCACGCCCTGCTCGCGATCGACGCCATCGAGGGCGCCCCCGTCCTGCCGCAGCACGAGGTGCTGATCGTCGACGAGGCGCACGAGCTGGTCTCCCGCGTCACCGGCGTCGCCACCGGCGAGCTGACCCCCGGCCAGGTCAACCGCGCCGTGCGCCGCGCCGCGAAGCTGGCCAACGAGAAGGCCGCCGACCAGCTCCAGACGGCCGCCGAGGGCTTCGAGCGGCTGATGGAGCTGGCGCTGCCGGGCCGCTTGGAGGAGATCCCGGAGGACCTCGGCTACGCCCTGATGGCACTGCGGGACGCCTGCCGCACGGTCATCTCGGCCATCGGGGCCACCCGCGACAAGTCCGTGCAGGACGAGGACGCGGTCCGCAAGCAGGCCCTGGCCTCCGTCGAGGCCGTGCACGACGTGGCGGAGCGCATCACGAACGGCTCCGAGTGGGACGTCGTCTGGTACGAGCGGCACGAGCCCCGCGGCGGAGCCGCATATCGACACAGCGGGGCCTCGCTGCGGGTCGCGCCGATGTCCGTCGCGGGCCTGCTGCGCGAGAAGCTCTTCACCGACCGCTCGGTCGTCCTGACCTCGGCGACCCTGAAGCTGGGCGGGGACTTCAACGGGGTCGGGGCCTCCCTCGGACTCGCACCCGAGGGCACCGAGGGCGACGACGTGCCCCAGTGGAAGGGCGTCGACGTCGGCTCGCCCTTCGACTACCGCAAGCAGGGCATCCTCTACGTCGCCAAGCACCTGGCCCGTCCCGCGCGCGACGGCGACCGCGGCGACATGCTCGACGAGCTGACCGAGCTGATCCAGGCCGCGGGCGGCCGCACCCTGGGGCTGTTCTCCTCGATGCGCGCCGCCCAGCTGGCCGCCGAGGAGCTGCGCTCCCGCATCCCGGAGTACCCGATCCTCCTCCAGGGCGAGGAGACCCTGGGCGAGCTGATCAAGAACTTCGCGGCCGACCCCGCGACCTGCCTCTTCGGCACACTGTCGCTGTGGCAGGGCGTCGACGTCCCCGGGCCCAGCTGCCAGCTGGTCGTCATGGACAAGATCCCCTTCCCGCGCCCGGACGACCCGCTGATGAGCGCGCGCCAGAAGGCGGTGGAGGAGGCCGGGGGCAACGGCTTCATGGCGGTCGCCGCCACCCACGCCGCCCTCCTGATGGCGCAGGGCGCGGGCCGGCTCGTGCGGGCGTCGGGCGATCGCGGCGTGGTCGCCGTACTGGACCAGCGGCTGGCGACGGCCCGGTACGGAAGCTATCTGAAGGCGTCCCTGCCCGACTTCTGGTTCACCACCGACCGCAATCAGGTCCGCAGGTCCCTCGCCGCCATCGACGCGAAGGCCCGGGAGGCGGAGGGCGCCGGGGAGACGGAGGGCGCCTGAGGTCCGGCCCGGCACGGGGTCCCGCACAGCGCTGGGCCCCGGAACCGGCGCAGAGGTTCCGGGGCCCGGTCGGGTCGGCGGGGCGCTGTCGTGGCGTGCCCGCCCGCCGTGGCGCTCAGACGCGACGCAGTACGGCCACCACCTTGCCGAGGATGGTCGCGTCGTCACCGGGGATCGGCTCGTAGGCCGAGTTGTGCGGGAGCAGCCAGACGTGGCCGTCCTCGCGCTTGAAGCGCTTGACGGTGGCCTCGCCGTCGAGCATCGCGGCGACGATGTCGCCGTTCTCGGCGACCGGCTGGCGGCGGACCGTGACCCAGTCGCCGTCGCAGATGGCGGCCTCGATCATCGAGTCGCCGACGACCTTGAGGACGAACAGCTCGCCGTCGCCGACCAGCTGCCGGGGGAGCGGGAAGACGTCCTCGACGGACTCCTCGGCGAGGATCGGGCCACCGGCGGCGATGCGGCCGACGAGCGGGACGTACGACGCGGCCGGCTTTCCCGCGGTGTCCGTCGGCTGCACGCTGGCGGCCTGGTCGGAGCCGCGCACCTCGTAGGCGCGCGGGCGGTGCGGGTCGCGGCGCAGGAAGCCCTTGCGCTCCAGCGCCATCAGCTGGTGCGCGACGGAGGAGGTGCTGGAGAGACCGACGGCCTGGCCGATCTCCCGCATCGACGGCGGGTAGCCGCGGCGCTGCACGGAGTCGCGGATGACCTCGATCACCCGGCGCTGGCGGTCGGTGAGCCCCGAGCTGTCCGCCCGGATGCCGGGAGGTCGGCCCGGTAGGGAGCGCTTGTGTCCCTCGGGATTCGCGGCGTCGCTCATCGCGTGCGCCGGCTCAGGTCGGCCCTGGGGGCGGTCCTGGCCAGTGATGGTGGCACTGTCGGCGGTGGTGGTCACGTCGGCCCCTCTCGATGGTCTCCCTGCTGCACAACGGTAGTAGCTTTCGAAAGGTTGCGCCAAACACACGTTCGAGTGAAAAAACGTGAATCGCTCGCTCGTACTGTGTGTCTGGGTGTATGGCTACCGCGGTGGCCGACAGGCGAAAACGCGGCAAAAGGGCACATTGCTGTACTCTTCACCGCCGTGGTGACAACCTCGGGGATGTCGCCCCAGTCTGCCATCCAGCAGCCCGTTCGACGGGGTGGGGCCCGCATCTGTTGCGGTAGTCCCACGTCCCCTCCGCGCGGTGCCCACGCTATCTCCGCATGCCTCCCGGCGATACGTCCGTCCGGGTGTGCGGGGCGCGGGCGGGTCTGTGCGTACGGAGACGACATGCGTGCGGGGCGTGTTCGTATGCGCCAATCCCCACATCTAGTGGTTGGATTGCAACAGCAGCCCATAAGTTGTGGTCCCCCGGGTCTTCGAGCCCGCCGAGATCGCCTATGCTGGGGGCTGCTTCGAGGGGCCTGAAGGGCCTTTCGAGGCTATGGAGTCTGCTGTGAGGAGGGTTCGGAAGCCATGCACTGTCCCTTCTGCAGGCACCCCGACAGCCGTGTCGTCGACAGCCGTACGACCGACGACGGCACGTCGATCCGCAGGCGCCGCCAGTGCCCTGACTGCTCCCGTCGGTTCACGACCGTGGAGACGTGCTCGCTCATGGTGGTGAAGCGGTCCGGGGTCACCGAGCCGTTCAGCCGCACGAAGATCATCAACGGTGTGCGCAAGGCCTGTCAGGGCCGGCCCGTCACCGAGGACGCGCTCGCCCAGCTCGGCCAGCGGGTCGAGGAGGCGGTGCGGGCCACCGGAAGCGCCGAGCTGACCACCCACGACGTGGGGCTGGCCATACTCGGCCCGTTGCAGGAGCTCGACCTCGTCGCCTATCTGCGATTCGCCTCCGTCTACCGGGCGTTCAACTCGCTCGACGACTTCGAGGCCGCGATCGCGGAGCTCAGGGAGGCGACGGGGCATCCCGGCGACGACGGCGACGGGGCCGTCGAGGGGAGCCGGGAGAACCAGAAGGACCGCGGGTCCACGGGGGCGGCACAGGTCCCCGAGCCCGCAGGCGCCGCCGACTGACCGGCGGGCCGGACCCGGCTTCGGCGCCCGGGCCCGGCCGGACGGCGGCGCGTCACAAAGACCTGTCGGGGACGCAGTGAGAGATGTCCTCGACACCAGACAGAAACACCGTGCCACGGGAACAAACGCGGCACTTCAGGGCGTTTTCGCCCGTACAGGGAGGCGGCATGACAGAGACGGCGAGCGGTCCGGCACGGAGTACCCGCGCCAAGGGCACCAAGGCGGGCAAGGGACTCCGCGTTGAGCGCGTCCACACCACTCCCGGAGTCCACCCCTACGACGAGGTGGCCTGGGAGCGTCGTGACGTCGTCATGACCAACTGGCGCGACGGCTCGGTCAACTTCGAGCAGCGTGGCGTCGAGTTCCCCGAGTTCTGGTCGGTGAACGCGGTCAACATCGTCACCAGCAAGTACTTCCGCGGTGCCGTGGGCACCCCGCAGCGCGAGGTGAGCCTGAAGCAGCTCATCGACCGCATCGTGAAGACGTACCGGAAGGCCGGCGAGGACAACAAGTACTTCGCCTCGCCCGCCGACGCCGAGATCTTCGAGCACGAGCTGGCCTACGCCCTCCTGCACCAGATCTTCAGCTTCAACAGCCCCGTCTGGTTCAACGTGGGCACGCCCCAGCCGCAGCAGGTCTCCGCCTGCTTCATCCTGTCCGTCGACGACTCCATGGAGTCGATCCTCGACTGGTACAAGGAAGAGGGCATGATCTTCAAGGGCGGCTCGGGCGCCGGCCTGAACCTCTCCCGGATCCGCTCCTCCAAGGAGCTGCTCTCCTCCGGCGGCAACGCCTCCGGGCCGGTCTCCTTCATGCGCGGCGCCGACGCCTCCGCCGGCACCATCAAGTCCGGCGGTGCCACCCGCCGCGCCGCCAAGATGGTCATCCTCGACGTCGACCACCCCGACATCGAGGACTTCATCCAGACCAAGGTGAAGGAGGAGGAGAAGATCCGCGCCCTGCGCGACGCGGGCTTCGACATGGACCTGGGCGGCGACGACATCACGTCCGTCCAGTACCAGAACGCCAACAACTCGGTCCGCGTGAACGACACGTTCATGAAGGCCGTCCAGGACGGCGCCAAGTTCGGCCTGACGTCCCGGATGACCGGCGAGGTCATCGAGGAGGTCGACGCCAAGTCGCTCTTCCGCAAGATGGCCGAGGCCGCCTGGGCCTGCGCCGACCCGGGCATCCAGTACGACGACACCATCAACCAGTGGCACACGTGCCCGGAGTCCGGCCGCATCAACGGCTCGAACCCGTGCAGCGAGTACATGCACCTGGACAACACGTCCTGCAACCTCGCCTCGCTGAACCTGATGAAGTTCCTCAAGGACGACGGCAAGGGCAACCAGTCCTTCGAGGCCGAGCGCTTCGCGAAGGTCGTCGAGCTGGTCATCACCGCGATGGACATCTCCATCTGCTTCGCGGACTTCCCGACCCAGAAGATCGGCGAGAACACCCGCGCCTTCCGCCAGCTCGGCATCGGCTACGCCAACCTCGGCGCCCTGCTGATGGCGACCGGCCACGCGTACGACTCCGACGGCGGCCGCTCGCTGGCCGGCGCCATCACCTCCCTGATGACCGGCACGTCGTACCGGCGCTCCGCCGAGCTGGCCGCGATCGTCGGGCCGTACGACGGCTACGCCCGCAACGCCGAGCCGCACCTGCGGGTCATGAAGCAGCACTCCGACGAGAACGGCAAGGCCGTCCGCGTGGACGACCTCGACACGCCGGTCTGGGCCGCGGCCACCGAGGCCTGGCAGGACGTGCTGCGCCTCGGCGAGAAGAACGGTTTCCGTAACTCCCAGGCGTCCGTCATCGCCCCGACCGGCACCATCGGTCTGGCGATGTCCTGCGACACCACCGGCCTGGAGCCCGACCTCGCGCTGGTCAAGTTCAAGAAGCTGGTCGGCGGCGGCTCGATGCAGATCGTCAACGGCACCGTCCCGCAGGCCCTGCGCCGCCTGGGCTACCAGGAGGAGCAGATCGAGGCGATCGTCGCCCACATCGCCGACAACGGCAACGTGATCGACGCCCCCGGTCTCGCGCACGAGCACTACGAGGTGTTCGACTGCGCCATGGGCGAGCGCTCCATCTCCGCGATGGGCCACGTCCGCATGATGGCCGCCATCCAGCCGTGGATCTCCGGCGCGCTCTCCAAGACGGTGAACCTGCCGGAGTCGGCGACCGTCGAGGACGTCGAGGAGGTCTACTTCGAGGCCTGGAAGATGGGCGTCAAGGCGCTCGCCATCTACCGCGACAACTGCAAGGTCGGCCAGCCCCTCTCCGCCAAGACCAAGGAGAAGGAGAAGACCGAGGCCGACGCCGTCACGGAGAAGACCGAGGCGGCCATCCGCGAGACCGTCGAGAAGGTCATCGAGTACCGCCCGGTCCGCAAGCGCCTGCCGAAGGGTCGTCCCGGCATCACCACCTCCTTCACGGTCGGCGGCGCCGAGGGCTACATGACGGCCAACTCCTACCCGGACGACGGCCTCGGCGAGGTCTTCCTGAAGATGTCCAAGCAGGGCTCGACCCTCGCGGGCATGATGGACGCCTTCTCCATCGCGGTCTCGGTCGGCCTCCAGTACGGAGTGCCGCTGGAGACGTACGTCTCGAAGTTCACCAACATGCGCTTCGAGCCGGCCGGCATGACCGACGACCCGGACGTGCGGATGGCGCAGTCGATCGTCGACTACATCTTCCGCCGCCTGGCGCTGGACTTCCTGCCCTTCGAGACGCGTTCCGCGCTCGGCATCCACTCCGCCGAGGAGCGTCAGCGCCACCTGGAGACGGGTTCGTACGAGCCCTCGGACGACGAGGTCGACGTCGAGGGCCTGGCGCAGTCCGCGCCGCGCGCCCAGGAACTGAAGGCCGTCGCCACGCCGAAGGCCGAGGTCGAGGCCGTCAAGCCCGTCCCGCAGCAGGCGCACACCAGCGCCGAGCTGGTGGAGATGCAGCTGGGCATCCAGGCGGACGCCCCGCTCTGCTTCTCCTGCGGCACGAAGATGCAGCGGGCCGGTTCCTGCTACATCTGCGAGGGCTGCGGCTCGACCAGCGGTTGCAGCTGAAACTGGGCGGAATTGCATCGAGTGCAACACTCGGCAAACGCTCACCTGACAAGTAATCCCTGATGAGAGGGGCGTCAGCCTCGTGCTGACGCCCCTCCCGCGTAGCGGCTGGCCTGGGGATACACCCGCCGCTGAAGCGCACGCAACAATGTTGCATCCGGCGCAACCGCCCTACAGGTCCCCGGTGAAGGTGATACAGCGGAAAATTCATGGACTACGTAGTCCACGATCTCGGTCGCCAGTCCAAGGGTGCGACCGCAGTCATCAATCTGTCCGGAAGCGCAGCCAATGTGCGTCTGATGGGCAGCAGCAACTATCAGAAGTACAAAAGCGGGCGAGACCACCGGTGTATCGGTGGGCTGGCAAGGCGCTCTCCGGTACGTCTTGCGATTCCGAGCAGCGGCCACTGGTACGTGACCGTTGATCTAATGGGACTCAAGGGCAAGGTGAGGTCTTCGGCCTCCGTCGAACCGCCCCCGCTGCCTGCGCTCCGCCCGAGCAATGCTGGTTCCCTGGCGGGCATCAGGCATGAGTTGCCGCCTTACTCTGCAGGCCGCAGCGAGCCCGTACGAGATGTCTTCATCTCCCATGCCAGTGAAGACAAAGAGGCCGTGGCCCGACCGCTCGCGCAGTATCTGCAAGAAGCCGGCATCTCCGTGTGGCTCGACATTCTCGAACTGAGGATCGGCGACAGCCTCCGCCGCAAGATCGACCACGGTTTGGCTAGCAGCCAGTTCGGCATCGTAATTCTCTCGCGCCCCTTCTTCGAGAAGGGGTGGCCCCAGTACGAGCTTGACGGCTTGGTGACGAGGTACGTGACAGGGCAACAAAACCTATTGCCCATCTGGCACAACATCACCAAGGACGAGGTCATGGCGCAAAGCCCGTCCCTGGCTGACAAGTTGGCGAGGAGTACCGCACAGTACACGGTCGAGGAAATCGCCAATGAGATCGCCAGCGTGATTCGAGAGGGCGACGCCCAACGTGATGCTGGGTGACTCGAACTGTTTGAGAATTCCGGCGGAAGAGCCGCCGGATTGGTGATCGTCTGACCCTTCGGACGGGTCAGACGATCACCGCAGCCAGAACGTGACGTCCTGTACCGCATCCAGGCATGCATGACATCACGTTCTGAGCCGCGACGCAAAGTGGTACGAAAGGAAACGTGATCATGCCCAAGAATCCGCGACAAACGGGTAAGAAGGCCGCTTCGGCCGCAGCTAAGGTCCTGGCCAACCCGAAGTCAACCAAGGCGGAGAAGTCCGCGGCGGCAAGCGCGCTGTCGCAGGCGCCGTCGAGCAAGAGCAAGAAGAAGTGACCCTGGCCGCCCCAGGCCAGGACTCTCGCCTGGGGCGGTCGCATCATGACCGCTGGTCAGGTCCTCGGCGTAACCAATTTAACGATGTTGCGTTGAATGCAACGTGAGTCGAGCGGTGGATCTGCCCGGTGCTGCGCACCTGGTTCTCGCTGACGGGGTCGTTCATCTCGATCCCGAACCGGCCGTCTTTGAGGCCATGTTGGAGGGGTGGGCTCGCCAGCAGCGCACCCGTTTTCTGGATGAGAAGGCGACGATCAAGCCGCGGGTGCCGCTGGTCCGGCGCTTCGCGGAGTTCTCCAACCAGTACCCGTGGCAGTGGGCGCCGGTGGAGGTGGAGGCGTTCTTCGATCACCTCAGGACCCGGAACCCGCAGCTGGCTGTGTCGACGGCGCGGAACTATCAGAACGCCCTGCGGCTCTTCTGCGAGTACACCACCGATGCGCGCTACGGCTGGCCGTGCACTTGCACGGACCGCTTCGGGCAGGTGCCCGTACAGATCCTGCACGAGTGGAACACCGTCGTGCACACCAGCGAATACGAGGGCCGATCCGGTCGTCGACCGCTGACATACGATGAAGTGCAGGCGCTGTTCGACGCAGCGGATGCTCGGGTCGAGGAAATCCGTCGCCGAGGGCGCAAGGGTTCGCTGGCCGCCT
Source organism: Streptomyces sp. NPDC056128 (assembly GCF_042263835.1). Classification (NCBI taxonomy): domain Bacteria; kingdom Bacillati; phylum Actinomycetota; class Actinomycetes; order Kitasatosporales; family Streptomycetaceae; genus Streptomyces; species Streptomyces sp. NPDC056128. The sequence goes on from NZ_JBHJVQ010000023.1 coordinate 74,977, forward strand.
TGCGCGACGCCATACTTCTCAAGACTGTGTACGCCTACGGCCTGCGCCGTCGGGAGGCATGAGGCCTGGATCTTGCTGATCTACGCAGAAACCCGAAGGCACCGGACTACGGGCGATTTGGTGCTCTGTTCGTTCGGCACGGCAAGGCCTCCAAGGGCGGGCCGCCCAAGCGACGCAGTGTGCTCACCGTCCCGGAGATGGACTGGGTCGTGGACGTGCTGAACCAGTACATCGACGAGGTCCGTCCGGCTTTCGAGCCGGCCAAGCATCCCGCGCTCTGGGTCACCGAGCGGCGGGGACGGTTATCTCCCCGCCGCCTCGACGAGGCCTTCGACACCGCTCGCCGATCGGCAGACCTGCCCGACGAACTCGACTTGCACTCCTTGCGGCACAGCTACGTGACGCACTTGATCGAGTTCGACTACCCCGAACGCTTCGTCCAGGATCAGGTCGGCCACGCCTACGCAAGCACCATGGCGATCTATACCGGTGTCTCCGATGACTACCGCAACCGGCTCCTGCAGCGCGTGCTGAAGGAGCGTCACGCAGACCTATGGGAGGGCTCACCGTGATCCGGAAGATGGGGATCACCTGGCAACTACGGCTACGAATGGCCGAGAAGAGCATGTTTCAGACCTCGGACCTGGTGCCCTTGCTGGCCGAACGCGGCATCCACCTGTCGAGGGAACAGGTTTTCCGCCTGGTAACTCAGACGCCACAAAGGTTGTCGATGGACACCCTCGCGGCGCTCTGCGACATTCTCGACTGCCGTCCTAACGATCTGATCGATATCAACGTCGTCAACGCCGAGGTCCGCAAAGCGGATGGAGGCCAGTCCGCAACCGCTCCGCGCGTCCGGCGCAGTACGATCCGCCGCCCCGACCTGACATGAAAGAGACGAAGGCGGCGGCGGCACGCGCCATCGTGCTGGCATTCCTGACAGAGGCGGTCGGCGATCTGACGCCAGAGGGAGCGATCCAGGTCACCGATGCGGCACGGATTCGAGGCCGCTCCTGGAACCTGCTTGAAGAGCACTTCCGACAGCGCCCCGAGGCTTTGCAGCAGCCGGGAGCCGATTTCCCGATTGCCTTGGTGCGGCTTGCTCACGCCCTGATCAACAGGGGGCACGCTGACATCGCGCCGCCGGCCTGCTCCGGCTGCGGCAAAGTCACGGTCCATCTGGATCACCGGACGTCGGCGGGCCGTGTTTGCTCCAACTGCTCAGGAAGAGAGCGACGGGAGGCATGTGGTCGTTGTCGGCGGGTGGCACGAATCTATGCCCGCAGGCCGGAGGGTGCGCTCTGCGGCTCTTGTTACGGCAAGGAAGTGGTTTTGGAATGCGGCGGGTGTGGTCGAGTACGGCGCCCCGCAGCCCGTCTGGCAGACGGAACCGTTCGTTGTCAGAGGTGCGTTCCTCGGCCGGATCGGCTCTGCAGCAGCTGCGGAGTGATGGCCCCTGCGCAAGCGTTCACAGACGTGGGCCCAGTCTGTCGCCGGTGCTACCGACAGCCTGAGAGGACCTGCGGGAAATGCGGCTCCGTCAGCCGCATCGTGCAGCGAGCCAGGGGCGAGCAACCCGATCTTTGCGCGCACTGCTACCGGCCGCAGACCGCGGTCTGCGCGACCTGCGGCCGCCACCGTCCCTGCGACCGAATTGCATCTGGAACGCCGGTCTGCCAGGGGTGCCGACCCCGGCCCCGCCGACCGTGCTCCCGTTGTTCGAGGTCGCAGCCGGTCCACGCAGAATGGCCCATGGGGCCCGTCTGCCGAACATGTTACGAATACGTTCGTTCCCATCCAGCTTCCTGCGCTGCTTGCGGCGAACAGCGCCCGCTCATCGGGCTCAACCCTGCAGGCGAGGAGCTCTGCGGCCCCTGCGTGGGAGTCGAGCTGACCTACACGTGCCGCAAGTGTGACCGCAGCGGGGATCTCTACCAGGCAGGATGCTGTGCTCGCTGCGTCCTGGCCGAGCGACTCACCGATCTCCTGAGTGCAGACGACGGCACTATCCATCCCACCTTGAGCTGGTGAGGCAGGCGCTCTGCGCGGCCGACCGGCCGCGCAGCCTATTCAGCTGGCTCGACCGCAGCAAAGCCCCCCGCCTGCTGGTGGAGTTGGCCGCAACCGGCGAGCCCATCACTCACGAGCGTCTGGACGCATTCCCTGCCACCCATGCGACGCACTACGCGCGCGAACTCCTGGTCACCGCAGGTGTCCTACCGCTTCGGGACGAATACCTCGAGCGGCAGCCAGTCTGGGTCGAACAACTGCTGGCAACCGCCCCTGAGCATCACCGAAAGATCGCGGCCCCGTTCGCCCATTGGTTCCTTTTACGCCGTCTCAGGCAAGCTCATCACCGGCGTGGGGGAAAACGGGTTCAGGGCGGCACGGAGAGCATCCTCCGATCACGCCTTCGACGCACGCTGGAACTTCTCGTCTGGCTCGACCAACAAGGCATAAACCTAGGAGAGTTCAGGCAGCCTGAACTAGCCCGATGGCTGGACGAGGGAACTAGCACCCGACAGCACATCCGGGCCTTCATCGTCTGGGCCAGCAAGCACAATCTCATCGGCGACCTTAAGGTTCCACTGCCCGGCAGAGCCCACCCCGTCACCTTTATTGAAGACGCCGAGCGGGTGGCCCAGTTACGCCGATGCATCGATGACGAAGAACTCCCTCTCTGGGTGCGGGTCGCAGGCGCACTCATGCTGCTGTTCGGACTCCAGGGCTCAAGGGTTCTGCAGCTCACCAAGGACGACCTCGTCGACGATGGAACGTCGCTTCAGATTGACCTCAGTGGCCGACGCCTACACCTGCTGCCGAAGCTAGCGCACCTCATCCGACGCCTGCGTGATCAGTCCGCGAATCGCTGGCGGTTGAACCAACTTGCTGACACACGGCCCTGGCTCATGCCCGGCCAGAGCCCAGCGCGCCCCTTGCGTGTGGAATACCTCAGCCTGAAGTTCCGCGAGTACGGCCTCTACGGGCTTGGCGGTCGCAACACTGCACGCCTGGCTCTGGCCGCGAACTTGCCGGCATCCGTCCTCGCGGACCTCACCGGCACCAGCGTCGACAACGCCGTCCGATGGTCGAACTTCGCCAAGCGTGACTGGACCGATTATGTCGCTGCCCGCAAACGGGACACCCGGAACTGATCAACGGCCACCTCTGAATACCGCACGCCCGGAAAAAGTGGCCTGCGCCAGTATCACTGAAGCCTGATCACCGTTGAGTAAGGGGCGTCCGCCGTGGCGGACGCCCCTTACTCATGCCTATGAGGGTCAGGAACGGCGCGCCGCACCCATGGCGCGGGTGAACGTCGCCGGATCCTCCTCGAAGCCGTGCACCCCGGCCCGGAACTCCCACGCTCCGGTCTCGTCCCGGACGAACTCCGCGACGGTCGCCGCGGTGGCGCCGAGGACGCCGGTGAAGTCGTCCGCGGCCAGGTCCGTGTAGCCCTCCCGGATCCGCAGACCCGGGTTGGTCACGTCGGCGAAGGTCCGGTCCTCGGCGCGCTGCTGTATGGCGACTCCCACCACCACGCGCGCGTACCGGGCGTCGAGCCGCTCCAGTTCGAGCGTCATGACCTCGTCGAAGCCGAAGCCCTTGCCGTCCTTGCTGTCCCGGTTGAGATAGATGGTGCCGTCGGGGGAGCGGCTGTCGAAGTGCACGATGTACGAGGGCTCGCCGTACGGATCGTCCGCCGCATACGTCGCGGCGACGAGGTCCAGGTCGGCGGGTGGCTCTCCCGCCGGACTCGGGTCCCACCGCAGCGCGATCTCGACCTTGCCCGTCCCCTTGCTGAGGCCGTTCACAGACTTCCCCTTCCCAGGTCCCCCGCCCTGCCCGGCGACCTGAACTGCCGAGCGGTGACGGCCGGTTGTCCATCCTGCCACGCACAGCGACGCACGTGGGGCGAGCGGTCCGCCGGAGCGTGACCGGTGCCACGTTCTCTGGCCTTACCATGGCGCGGTGCTGGTCAAGTGGATTCGCTGCACCGTGGTGGACCGCCGCGGTTTCGAGCGGGGGCAGCGGAAGTGGGCGGGGCTTCCGGGGGAGCCGGGATTTCGGGGACAGGGGGGTGGCTGGAGCCGGCGGCGTCCGGACGTGGCGCACGTCTTCGCGTTCTGGGAGAGCCGTGCCTTCTACGACTCCTTCATGGCCCGTTCCCACGACCGGCTGGCCTCCGCCCAGGTGGGCACCTTCAAGGACGCCCGCGTCAGGCTCTTCGACTACCGCTTCGACGTGAAGACGGGCTTCGAACCGCGCTTCACCGACGCCGACCTGCTGCGGGTGGCGCTCTGCCGGGTCCACGAGGAGCGGGCCGAGCACTACGTCCTCATGCAGGAGAAGGTCTGGAACCCCGCGATGGCCGGCTCGCCCGGCATGGTCCGCGGCCTGTTCGGCGAGGCTCCGGGGCACGAGTACCTCGTGCTGTCCATGTGGCGGTCGGCGGCCGAGCACGGCAAGTACCGCACCGAGCGCGTCGAACGGCTCGCCCTGCGCGCCCAGACGGAGGCCGACATCTCGGCGCTGACCGGGGACGTCGTGCAGATGGAGCCCACCTGGACGATTTGAGATCCGGACCCGCCCTCCCGCCGCCGGGGTGTGGAAACTGTGTGACGTACGCCGTACGGCGCCCGTACGAGTGCTTGGTTCCGGCCGACTCGATCTAGGGTGCTGGCATGGCACGACCACGGCGCATCGTTCTTGTCCGGCACGGCGAATCGACCGGAAACGTCGATGACACCGTGTACGAGCGCGAACCCGACCACGCGCTGGCCCTCACCGACCGGGGCCGGGTGCAGGCGGAGGAGACCGGCAAGGAGCTGCGCGACGTCTTCGGCCGCGAGCGGGTCAGCGTGTACGTCTCCCCGTACCGCCGGACGCACGAGACGCTCCGCGCCTTCCACCTGGACCCCGGACTGATACGGATACGGGAGGAGCCCCGGCTGCGCGAGCAGGACTGGGGCAACTGGCAGGACCGCGACGACGTACGCCTGCAGAAGGCCTACCGCGACGCCTACGGCCACTTCTTCTACCGCTTCGCCCAGGGGGAGTCCGGCGCCGACGTGTACGACCGGGTCGGCGGCTTCCTGGAGAGCCTGTTCCGCAGCTTCGAGGACCCCGACCATCCGCCGAACGTGCTGCTGGTGACCCACGGACTGGCCATGCGGCTGTTCTGCATGCGGTGGTTCCACTGGACGGTCGCGGAGTTCGAGTCCCTGTCGAACCCCGGGAACGCCGAGATGCGGATGCTCGTTCTCGGTGAGGACGGCAAGTACACCCTTGACCGGCCCTTCGAACGCTGGCGAGATCCGGAACCGTACGGGATCACCGGATAGAGTGGCAGGGCGATGACCGCTCATTCATCTCCTGACGGGCGCCTGGACCGGGCCCTGTCCAGCCTGCGCGGACTGTCGGTGGGCGACGCGCTGGGCTCCCAGTTCTTCGTGCCCGCGAACTATCCGCTGCTGAAGCGCCGCGAGCTGCCGCCCGGCGTCTGGCAGTGGACGGACGACACGGAAATGGCCTGCTCCGTGGTCTCCGTCCTGGCCACCCACCAGCGCGTCGACCAGGACGCGCTGGCCCTCTCCTTCGCCCGGCACCACGACTTCGACCGCGGCTACGGCCCCGCGGTCAACCGACTGCTGCGGCTGGTCCGCGAGGGCGGCGACTGGCGCGAGCTGGCCGCCGCCCTGTTCAACGGCCAGGGCTCGTGGGGCAACGGTGCCGCGATGCGCATCGCCCCGCTGGGCGCCTGGTACGCGGACGACCCGGAACAGGCGACCCACCAGGCCGAGATCTCCGCCTACCCCACGCATCAGCACCGCGAGGCGGTGGTCGGCGCCATGGCGGTCGCCGCAGCCGCCGCACTGGCCGCGGACCCGGCCGGACCGCCCAAGGCGCACGCGCTCCTCGACGGGGTGATCGCCCTGGTGCCGAAGAGCGCTGTGGGCGCCGGACTCCGGCGCGCCCGCGACATGCTGGACTACGGCGACGCGGCCACGGTCGCGGCGGTCCTCGGCTGCGGCAGGCGTACGACCGCGCACGACACGGTGCCCTTCGCCCTCTGGTCCGCCGCCCGCGCCCTCGGGGACTACGAAACGGCCTTCTGGACGACCGCCCAGGTCGGCGGGGACGTGGACACGACCTGCGCGATCGTGGGCGGAGTGATCGCGGCCGGCGAGGCGGGCGCGCCCCCGGCCGAGTGGGCGGGACGGGTCGAGGAGCTGCCCGAGTGGATGGCGGCCCGGTCCTAGTCGACTTCTCCCGTACGACGGAACTCTCCGTGCAGGGTGGGAACTCTCCGTGACGGCTCGGGCGTTGTCGAGACATCCGCTGTGCGCGGTCCGGCCCCCGGACGGGGCCGTGAGAGTCACGAGGGGGTGGGACATGGACGTGCTCGCGCTGCCGACCGCCGGACGCCGACGGCGGGGCGGGCGCCGGGAGGCGGTTCCGACGCCTCCCGGTGCCCGCCCCCGCGAGACCACACGGTCAGCCGACCCCTGGACCCGCCGAGCCGGACAGGGCCTCCAGGTCGCTCTTGCGGACCCGGATCACCAGCCATGCCGTGGCGAGGGCGAGTACGGCCATCGCCGCGGCCGGGATGAAGGCCGCCGAGATGCCCTGCGCCAGGACCTCGTGCCCCCACGGCGCCGGCAGCTGCTGCGTCTGGGCGAACTCGGCCTTCTGCTCCGGCGAGCCGTTGGTGAGGAAGTCCGGCACCTGCTTCTCCGCCTCGTCCCTGCCGGCCGTGCCGAAGACCGTGGTCAGGATGGCCAGGCCGATCGATCCGCCCACCTGCTGCATGGCGTTGAGCAGACCGGAGGCCGCGCCCGCCTCGTGCTGGGCGACCCCGGAGACCGCGGTCAGCGTCAGCGTCACGAAGTTCAGTCCCATGCCGAAGCCGAAGATCAGCATCGGCCCCAGCACGCCGCCCACGTAGGAGCTGTCGGAGCTGATGAGGGCCTGCCAGCCGAGTCCGACCGCGGCGAGCGCCGAACCCACGATCATGAACGGCTTGGGTCCGAGGACCGGCAGGAACCGCTGCGAGATCCCCGCGCCGAGCGCGATCACCACCGTGACCGGCAGGAAGGCCAGACCCGCCTCGATGGGGGTGTAGCCCAGCACGTTCTGGACGAACAGCACGATGTAGAAGAACATGCCGAACATCGCCGCGGCCAGGCTGAGCATGATCACGTACGTGCCCGAGCGGTTGCGGTCGGCGAACATCCGCAGCGGGGTGATCGGCTCCTTGGCGCGCGACTCGATGAACGCGAAGGACAGCAGCAGCACCACGGCCGCCACGAAGGAACCGATGGTCAGGCTGTCCCGCCAGCCCTCGTCCGCGGCGCGGATGAAGCCGTAGACGAGGGACGCCATACCCGCCGTCGAGGTCACCGCCCCGGCGATGTCGAAGCGGCCGGAGTGCCGCTCGGACTCACTGATGTACATCGGGGTGAGCACCGCGATCAGCACGCCGATCGGCACGTTGACGAAGAGCACCCAGCGCCAGTCCAGCCACTCGGTGAGCATGCCGCCGGCCAGCAGACCGATGGCGCCACCACCCGCGGACACGGCCGCGAAGACGCCGAAGGCCCGGTTGCGTTCCGGGCCCTCGGGGAAGGTGGTGGTTATGAGGGCGAGCGACGTGGGCGAGGCGATCGCGCCTCCCACACCTTGCAGGACGCGCGCCGCCAGCAGCTGCCAGGGTTCCTGGGCGAAGCCGCCGAGCAGCGAGGCGAAGGTGAACAGCAGGATGCCGGTCATGAAGACCCGGCGCCTGCCGAGGATGTCACCGGCTCGGCCGCCGAGCAGGAGCAGGCCGCCGAAGGTGAGCGTGTAGGCGCTGACGACCCAGGTGAGGTCGGTGGTGCTGAACTTGAGCGCGTCTTGAATGTGCGGGAGTGCGATGTTCACAATCGTCGCGTCGAGTACCACCATGAGCTGGCAGGCCGCGATGACGGTGAGCGCGATGCCGGGATGCCCCTCCCGGCGGGCCGCTCCCGGCTTCTGGTCTCGGATCAGAGATGAGGTTGTCACTGTGTGTCCCCCACGAATCACTTAGTGAACGCCCGCGTTCACTGTTGCGCCAACGTTAGTGACTCCCCGACAGTGAACGCAACCGTTCACTTGTGGCGTCGTCGTGTGTCCCGTCCCCCTTGTGGCCGCGCGGCGCTTCCCCCGCCCCCGAAAACCCGCTGCACCCGCTTACTGGAGACCCGCGACATGGTTGCTTCGAACTGGGCGGCCGCCTCCGCCCAGACGTCCTCGCGGCGGCGTGGTGCCGTCCTCGAACGCGCGATCCTCGACGCCGCGCTGGAGCAACTCGGCACCGTCGGCTGGAACGGCCTCACGATGGAGGGCGTCGCCGCCGGCGCCCAGACCGGCAAGGCGGCGGTCTACCGGCGCTGGCCGTCCAAGGAGGACCTCGTCGCCGACGCGCTGCGGGCCGGGCTGCCGCGCTTCGACACGGTGCCCGACCTCGGGAGCGTGCGCGAGGACCTGCTGGCGCTGTGCCGCAGGGCACGCGACGCGATGTACTCCCGGCCGGGGTTCGCCCTTCGCTCGGTCATTCACGAATGCGACAGCGTGCAGGCCGAGCGCTTCCACACGGTGATCCTCAAGGGTGTGGTCGAGCCGACGCTCGAGATGCTCCGCGAGGTCATCAACCGTGGAATAGAGCGGGGAGAGGTCAGGCGCGACGCGGCCAACGGATACGTCTTCGACGCCATCCCGGCGATGATGATGTACCGCTCCAAGATTTGTGCAAGTGAATGGCCGGACCTGGAGCTGGAGGAAATGATCGACCAGTTGATGGTGCCGCTGCTGCGGCCCGACGCCACCTGATCCTCGCCGTGGAGGGCCCCGGGCCCGTTTGGGGAACCGGGGTGTCGCCCGGGGTTCCCAGCGGCGTACGCTAGGTGCGCCATGCCGTACGAACCACCCACACACACCGTCGAGCGCTCCCTTCGCGCCACGACCGGAGCGAAGATCATTGCCGGTGTCGACGAGGTGGGGCGCGGTGCGTGGGCCGGTCCCGTGACCGTCTGCGCCGCGATCACCGGACTGCGCCGGCCCCCGGCCGGCCTCACCGACTCCAAGCTGCTCACCATCAAGCGACGCACCGAACTCGCCGTCGAGTTGCGGACCTGGGTGACGTCCTACGCCCTGGGGCACGCCTCTCCCGAGGAGATCGACGCCATGGGGATGACCGCCGCGCTGCGACTGGCGGCGGTGCGCGCCCTGGAGACCCTGCCGGTCCGCCCCGACGCCGTCATCCTCGACGGCAAGCACGACTATCTCGGGGCGCCTTGGCGGGTCCGTACGGTGATCAAAGGTGACCAGTCCTGCGTGGCCGTCGCCGCGGCTTCGGTCCTGGCCAAGGTCCAGCGCGACAAAATGATGGCCGAACTGGGCATCGACCATGCAGACTTCGCCTTCGCGGACAACGCCGGGTATCCGTCACCCGTGCACCGGGCCGCACTGGAGGAGCGGGGGCCCACCCCGTACCACCGGTTGTCGTGGGCGTATCTTGATGCGCTGCCCCAGTGGCGGCACCTCAAGAAGGTCCGCAGTTGGGTGGAGGGAAGCGTTCCGGAAATCGAGGGTCAGCTCGGATTCGATTTCTGACGGTTCCGCTCGCAGACATGTGCCACCCGCCGACGCGAGCCGCACCAACGTTTGATAAATATCAGCTCATGCCTCTCATTCCCGAGGAGCCTCAGATTCACGAGAAGGCCCAGGGTCCCCGCGCCACTCCGGCCAGCGGCCGCACCGCGCCGACCCCTCGCCCCGTACCCGGCCCCCGTCCCGCGGCCCCGCCGCGCCCCGGTCGTCCCGGCCCGGTGCGGCCGACCGCGCCGGCGCAACGCGCGCCACGCGACACGACCACCACCAAGCCCGGACCCCCGGGTCCGGCAGCCCCGGCAGCCCCGGCCGCTCCGGTCGCCCAAGCCGCTCCGGCGGCCAACGCGGCCACCGTCGCGGCTCCGCAGATCCAGCTGATCCCGGCCACCCCCGACGGCGCGCTCGACGCCGCCGAAGAGGCCGTGGACCTGCTGCTGGACTCGGGTCGGACCCCCGGTGACGTGCTGGTGCTCACCACCGGCGAACCGCACCCGTGGGCCGCCCACGAACTGTCCTTCGGCGACGCCGCCTACTGGGCGCAGCACGACGCGGGCGACGACGTCTTCTACGCGGACGCCGCCGTCGCGGACCGTGCGGCCTCGCGGGCCGTGGTCGTGGTCGCGGTCAACGGCGGCCCCGAAGCGGCAGCCGCCCGCGCCCTCGGCGTGGCCCACACCCGGGCCGGTGCCCTGCTGATCGTCTGCGGAGACCCGCAGCGGATCAACTCGGTGCTGGGCGCGGGCGTCTGAGCCGTTTCCGCCGCGTGCGGCGGACCTCGGTCAGGGGTACTGGCACGGCGGTCGCTTCGGCGTGCGCCTGTGTTTCCGTCCTCGGGCTGACCAGGGTTGTACCGGTGCGGACCGCCGTGGTGTGCCTGTTCGGTGCACCGCGGCGGTAACACCGCGGTGCACCGTGGTGTGTCCGTGGCGCTCAGCGAGCCGCCGCGCGGCGCAGTACCTCCGAGGCGACACCGCCGGTGCGGGGTGGCGGGGGCGGTGTCGCCGACGTGGCGAAGGGCTCCGGCGCCGACGCCGCGTTGGGCCGGCGCCCGCCGCGGCCCTCGCCGAGGACCTGCCAGCCGTCCCGGGTCAGCGTGATGTACGCGCCGCAGCGCAGCCCGTGCAACGTGCAGGCGTCCCGCAGCCCCCACATCCACGCGCCGTCCTCCTCCGTCCAACGCCCGTCGCCGTCACGGCAGTAGAGCAGTACGGCGGTGCGCACCGGTGTGCGGCGCCGCAGATCGTGCGGGATGACGCGGCGCAACTGCGAGAGCAGCGCGTTGCGGAACATCCAGCCGTCCGCCGGTGACCGGCGGCTGGTGAACGAGGCGCTGGCGCGCAGCCGTTCGTCCGGATCGAGTACGGCCACGATCGCGGTCGCCGGCCTGGGGCGGTGCCGGGAGTGGAGGCCGCTGACGACCTCCCGCGGATTGCGCAGCAGCGGGATTCCGGCGGCGGCCCACTCCGCCGGTTCGAGCAGGCGAGTGGCGGAAGCGGCGGACGAGGAAAACGAGGCGGCCGAGGACGGAGCGAATCCGAAGGTCACGTTCCTCCCTTCGGCTACGCGCCCACACTGCGGGCAGGGGTCGGATTCGGGGAGCGCGCACCGCAGTGAAGCCCTGCCGGATCACGGCCGGGCCGTGCGGGGAGCGGACTTCAATTCTTCCTGTCGAACTTGGATGCGGCAACGAGCAATTGGGACCGGCGACCGTTATCTGCTGATGCGCGTCCTATATCCCTACCCGGAGTGCCGCCGGGTGACGCCTGGGACGCGGCAGGCGCGCGGCGCGCGCGATCACCCCTGCACCGCCAGGACGAGCGGCAGCACCCCCTGGGCGCCGGCACGGCGGAGCAGCCGGGCGGCCACCGCGAGGGTCCAGCCGGTCTCGGTGCAGTCGTCCACGAGGAGTACCGGGCCGTCCAGCCCGCTGAGGGTCGTGGCGAGGGCGGGCGGCACCGTCAGGGCACCGTCCAGCGCCTTGAGCCGCTGCGCGCTGTTGCTGCGGGAGCCGCCGGGCGCCTCACCCGTGTACTCGACCGAACCGAGCAGCGGCAGCCTGCCGATCTCGGCGATGCGGGTACCGAGGGAGTGGATCAGCTGAGGCCGCGCGCGTGAGGCGACGGTCACCACGCCGACGGGCCGTGGCTGGGCGTCGGCCGCGCCCGGGGCCCAGCCGCCGGGCCCCTTCGCCCAGTCGGCCAGCACCGTCACGACGGCCTGGGCGACATCGTCCGGCACCGGACCGTCCGGCGCCTGGGCCGCGAGCATCGGCCGCAGCCGGTTGCCCCAGCCGATGTCGGACAGCCGGCCCAGGGCCCTGCCCGACGCCGCCTGTTCCGCCGCCGGAATCCGGCCCTTCAGGTCGACGCCGATCGCCGGAAGCCCGGTCGGCCACATGCGGCGCGGCTCCACCTCGACGCCGGCCCGCCCCAGGTCGACCCGCGCGGCGTCGAGGGAGTCGGAGGAGGTGTCGGCGGCGAAACGCGGGCCCGCGCAGTTGTCGCACTGGCCGCAGGGCTTCGCGCCCTCGTCGTCCAACTGCCGTTGCAGGAACTCCATCCGGCACTCGGTCGTCGCGGCGTAGTCGCGCATCGACTGCTGCTCGGCCTGCCGCTGGCGGGCGACCCAGTCGTAGCGCTCCGCGTCGTACGTCCAGGGCTGTCCGGTCGCGATCCAGCCCCCCTTGACCCGCTTGACCGCCCCGTCCACGTCGAGGACCTTCAGCATGGTCTCCAGGCGGGAACGGCGCAGCTCCACCAACGGCTCCAACGCGGGCAGCGACAGCGGACGCTCGGCGCGCGCGAGGACGTCGAGCGTGCGGCGCACCAGGTCCTCCGACGGGAAGGCCAGCGAGGCGAAGTACTGCCAGATCGCCTCGTCCTCCCTCCCGGGCAGCAGGAGCACCTCGGCGTGCTCGACACCGCGCCCCGCGCGGCCGACCTGCTGGTAGTACGCGATGGGGGAGGACGGCGAACCCAGGTGCACCACGAAACCCAGGTCGGGCTTGTCGAAGCCCATGCCGAGCGCCGAGGTGGCCACCAGCGCCTTGACCCGGTTGGCGAGCAGGTCGTCCTCGGCCTGCTGCCGGTCCGCGTTCTCGGTCTTGCCGGTGTAGGAGGCGACGGTGTGGCCGCGCTGCCGGAGGAAGGCGGTGACCTCCTCGGCGGCGGCCACGGTGAGCGTGTAGATGATGCCGGAACCCGGGAGCCGGTCGAGGTGGTCGGCGAGCCAGGCCATCCGGTGCGCGGCGTCGGACAGCCGCAGCACCCCCAGACTGAGGCTCTCCCGGTCCAGCGGACCGCGCAGCACCAGGGCGTCGGACGTGCCACCCGTGCCGAGCTGCTCCGCCACGTCGGCGGTCACCCGCGCGTTGGCCGTGGCCGTGGTCGCCAGGACGGGGACACCGGGCGGGAGATCGGTGAGCATGGTGCGCAGCCGCCGGTAGTCGGGGCGGAAGTCGTGGCCCCAGTCGGAGATGCAGTGGGCCTCGTCCACCACGAGCAGTCCGGTCGCGGCGGAGAGCTTGGGCAGTACCTGGTCGCGGAAGTCCGGGTTGTTGAGCCGCTCGGGACTCACCAGCAGCACGTCGACCTCGCCCGCCGCGATCTCGTCCTGGACCGTGTCCCACTCCTCGGTGTTGGAGGAGTTGATGGTCCGGGCGCGGATGCCGGCCCGGGCCGCGGCCTCGACCTGGTTGCGCATCAGTGCGAGCAAGGGGGAGACGATCACCGTGGGCCCGGCGCCCCGGTCACGGAGCAGAGCGGTCGCCACGAAGTACACCGCGGACTTGCCCCACCCCGTGCGCTGGACGACCAGGGCCCGGCGCCGCTCGGCGACCAGCGCCTCGATCGCCCGCCACTGGTCCTCCCGCAGCCGGGCGCCGCCGGAGGCGTCCCCAACGAGACGGGCGAGGACCGTGTCGGCCGCTGTCCGCAGATCCGCGTTGCTCGTGTGCTCCATGCGTTCCATACAACAGGACGGGACCGACAAGCGGGCGAGCTGTGGACGGAGGAAGGCGCTGAGGCCGGCTCGGCGTCCGAGGGTGACGTGTCCCTGATTGAAGTTATCCACAGGGCAAGCGGAACGTCTCGATCCGCGAGATCGTCGGGCCATGACGAACCACAGCGAAACGACCGGACCCTCCGACAACGGTGACATCCCGCGCCCCGAGCAGCCAAGCCGAAAGGCCCTGACCTCGTATGAGGGTCCCGGTGACGAGCACCAGGTCACCCTGCGCACCCCCGCCGAACTGGCCGACGCCCTGCCCTATCTCCTCGGCTACCGCCCGGAGGACAGCATCGTCCTGGCCGCCCTGCGTGACAGGGAGGGGCGCGGCCGTTTCGGCGGCCGGGCGCGGCTCGGCATCCCCGCCAGCCCGGACGACTGGGCGTGCGCGGCCGGACAGTTGGTCCACGGCCTGGTCACCGGCAGCGAGCGCCGAGGCGTCCGTCCCGAGCAGATGGTCGCCTACCTCTGCCAGGAACCGGCGCGGGGCGAGACCGGCCGAGACGTGATGGAGCGACTGCGACCACTCGCCCAGCGCCTGCGCGTCGAGTGCGGCACGCTCGACGTACCCGTGGTCGAGGCGCTGTGCATCTCGGCCGGACGCTTCTGGTCCTACTGCTGCGACGACGAGGCATGCTGCCCGGCCGAGGGCCTGCCCATGGGGCTGCCGGGGACCTCGGTGCTGGCCGCGGCGGCCACTTACGCCGGTATTCAGGTGCGCGGCTCGCTGAGCGACCTGCGGGCCAGGCTGCTGCCGGGGGAGAACGCGGAGGCGGCGGAGCAGACCGCCGCCCTTGATGCCGCCGCCACGACTCTGGTCGCCCGGATCCTCGACACCGACGGCCGCTCGGAGGTGGCCCGGGAGACGCTGGAGACGGCGGAGCGGGTCATGCGCCGGCTCGCCGATGCCACGCCGGTGTCCGGCATGCCGGCCGAGGATCTGCGCGACGACCACCTGCTCGGGCACGACGAGGCGGCGGCCCTGATTCTCGGCCTCCAGGACCGCACCACCCGCGACCGCGCGGCCGGGTGGATGGAGGGCGACGAGGCAGGACCCGCGCTGCGCCTCTGGCGGGCCCTCGCCCGTCGCTGCGTCGGACCGTACGGGGAACACGCGGCCGCGCCGCTCACCCTCGCGGGCTGGGTCGCCTGGTCCACGGGTGACGAACTGGAGGCACGCGAGGCCCTGGCCATGGCACTCGGCGCAGATTCCGACTACCTCTTCGCCCGGCTCCTGCACCAGGCGTGCAACGAGGGCCTGGATCCCGAGTCGATCCGCCGCTGTCTGCGCGCGGAGCGCGAGGACCGTGGCAGCGCGGAAGTCAGCAGCTCCGACGACGGCGAGCGGACCGGCGGGCCCGGGTCCCGAGAGCCGGGAGAGCCCTCACCCGCTCCGCGGCCGCCGTCCGGCCGTCGGCGCCGCACGCGTTCCCTCCCCTCGGCGGACGGCACCCGGCGCCGTGCGAAGCCGCAGAATCGCGAGCCGAGGCCGGAGAACGCGCACCCCCGCACCCCGTCGAGGGCTGAACGCTCTGGAGCCGGGCGGACTGGCCGGACGCGTTCGCGTACCCCGGGGACACCGGCCGAGGGAGGCGGCGAATGATGGCGAAGGGGAGGTCGCAAGCTGAGCCTGACCTGGCATGACGTGGCCCCGCCCGGCGATCGGGAGGAGACGGCGAGGTACCTGTCGGACTGACGTGGATCAGCGTGCGAAGCGGTCGGTGAAGGGAGTGTTTATCGTCAGGCAGACGACTATGATCGCCGCATGCCCTACGACCCGTCAGCCTTTCCACCCTTCGCCGTCACTGTGGACCTGGTCGTGCTGACCGTGCGCCGTCACTCCCTGTGCGCTTTGGCGGTGCGCAGGGGAGAGCCGCCGTTCCAGGGCCGCTGGGCCCTGCCCGGAGGCTTCGTACGGGCGGACGAGGATCTGGCGCAGGCGGCGGCGCGCGAGCTCGCCGAGGAGACGGGGCTGTGCGTCCACGACCCGAGCGCGCCCACCCAGGACAACGGTGCCCACCTGGAGCAGCTCGCCACGTACGGCGACCCCGAGCGCGACCCCCGGATGCGCGTGGTCAGTGTCGCCCACCTCGCGCTCGCCCCCGACCTGCCCGCACCGCGCGCGGGCGGTGACGCCAGCAACGCGCGCTGGGCGCCGGTCGAGGAACTGCTGGAACAGAGCGGTTACGGCCGCGCCGGCGAGCCTCTGGCGCCGCTCGCCTTCGACCACGCCCAGATCCTGGCGGACGGGGTGGAGCGAGCCCGCTCCAAGATCGAGTACTCCTCGCTGGCGACCGCGTTCTGCCCGCCCGAGTTCACCGTCGGCGAGCTGCGCCGCGTCTACGAGGCGGTGTGGAGCGTGGCCCTCGACCCGCGCAACTTCCACCGCAAGGTGACGGGCACGCCCGGATTCCTCGTTCCCACCGGGGGCACGACCACCCGCCAGGGCGGCCGTCCCGCCCAACTCTTCCGGGCGGGCGGCGCGACGCTCCTCAACCCCCCGATGCTGCGTCCCGAGGTCTGAGGGTTCCTCGCCCCCGATAGGCCCTGCGGTGCCCGAAAAACCGGATATGGCACGCTATCTTGCTGCGGGTGATCCAGGCCTTCGGACTGACCAGCAACCCCCGCAAGGAGCTTCCGCCCGCCGTCGACGACGTCTCCTTCGAAGTGCGCGCGGGCCGCGTCACCGCACTGCTCGGAGTGCCGGGCGCCGGCAAGACGACAGCGCTCAGACTGATGCTCGAACTGCAACACGGCCGGGGGCTCACCTACTTCAGAGGCCGCCCCCTGCACCGCATCGCCCACCCCTCGCGCGAGGTCGGCGTACTGCTCGGAGACGTTCCGGGACATCCGGCCCGCACCGTGCGGGGCCACCTCCGCATGCTGTGCGCGGCGGCGGGAGTCCCGGTCCAGCGGGCGGACGAAGTCATGGAGTCGGTCGGACTCGTGAGTCTGCGCGACGAACGCCTCGGCACCCTGTCGCGGGGCATGGACCGCCGCCTCGGACTGGCCTGCGCGCTGGTCCCCGACCCGCACACCCTGGTGTTCGACGACCCCGCGGGCGCACTCTCCGTGCGCGAGGCCCGCTGGCTGCACGGCGCCCTGCGTGCGCACGCCGGCCAGGGCGGGACCGTCCTGTTCAGCACCGCGGACCCCAAGGAGGCCGCGCGTGCCGCCGACCACGTCGTCACGCTGGAACAGGGTCGGGTCGTCGCCGACCAGGAGGCGGCGGACTTCTCCCGCACCCGGCTGCGCCCACGCGTCGCCGTCCGCAGCCCGCACGCCGCGCGCCTCGGTGCCCTGCTGGCCCAAGAGGCCCGCTCGGCACGCCGTTCCGTCGAGGTCGTACGCGAGGGCGGCAACCGGCTGGCGGTGTACGGCAGCACATGCGCGGACATCGGCGAGACCGCCTTCCGGCACGGGATCCTCGTACATCAACTCGCCGACGAGGTGGGCGACATGGGCCCTGGTGCCGGTGCCGGTGCCGACGACAGTGGTGGTGCTCGTGCGGATGCCGGGGCCGGCGCGGTCGTTCCCCCGGCGCGTCACTGGGCGGCGGACGGCGAGCGGGCACCGGCCCCCCGCAGGCCGACTGTCACCCGGCCCTCACCCACGGGCCCACCGCGCCCGACCGCCACCGCCCCACTGGCGGTCGATACACCGGCGCCCGATCCGTCTGCGGTCGATTCTGCGGCGATCGATCCTGCCGTGACCGGACCCTCGGCGAGCGAGCTGCCGGGGACTGGTCCTGCGGCGACCGAGCCGCCAGCACCCGAGCAACCGGCGGTCGATCTACCAGCGACCGCGATGCCCGCGACGGATCCCCCGTCGCCCGCCTCCGACCCCTCCCGCGCCGACGCCCCACAGCCACCCCCGGACGACCACCCCACCGTCACCAGTGGCGACCAGGCGTCCTCCACCAGCGACGACCAGACGTCCTCCGCCAGAGACCGGCGCCCCGAAGCCGCCGAGTCCACCGCCGTCGAAGCTCCCACGGCTCCCACGGCTCCCACGGCCCCCGCGACTCCCGACCCCACCGACCGCCCCCGGCCCACCCAGCCCACCCAGCCCACGTACGCCGCCCTCACCCCCGGCGCGGCGTCCGTGCTTCCGCCGCCCATCTCCGTGCGCTCCGCCCCCAGCCCGCTCCGTCCGCTCCGCTACGAGATCCGGCGTGCGGTCGGCATCAGCACCGGGTTCGTCATCGGCGCCGTCGTGCTCGTCGTGTCCGCCGTCATGGCCGTGGTCCTCGCGCGGGTCGGCCACACCCCGCAGGCGCGGCTCCTGGCGGCGTGGCCGCGGGAACTGCCATTGCCGCCCGCGGCGCTCGGCGCGGGGCTGCTAGGCGCGCTCGCCTTCGGCGACGAGTTCCGCCACCCCGCCCTGGCGGCGGACCGCGGCACGGTGCCGCGCAGGCTGGGGCTGCTGACTGCGAAACTGCTCGTGTCCGCCGCCGTCGCACTCGTGCTGGCCGCCCTGACGGCCGGCTGCAACGCCGAAGTGCTCCATCTGTTCTACGGGCGAGAACTCGCGCGAATTCCCGCCGACTGGGCCGTGCTGGGCGCCGGTTGGGCCGGGCTCGTCGTCGCGTGCGCCTGGTCCGGTGTGCTCGCCGCGGGCCTCTTCCGTTCCACCACCGCCGGACTCGCCGCGGTGGTCGCCGTTCCGGTCGTCGTCGTGCCGCTCGTACAGAAGGTCTGGGAGGGGCCGGACGTACGGACCGCGGCCGGCCTGCCATTGCGGGTGCGCGAGGTCCTCCTGACGCAGTGGCCGTTCGGCGGTGAGCGCTATGTGGCAGAGGTGCTGCGCGTCGTCGTCCAACCGGTGGGCGGCGCAATGACGTTGTCGCTGACCGCTCTGCTCTGCGCCTTCCTGCTCACGACCCTGCGCAGCAGGGTCCGGTGACGGTCGTCGCGCTCCTCCGGTCCGACCCTGCGCGCAACTTCCCGGGGAAAGCCCATTTCTTTCCGATAAGGCGTCAATTGCGACGGGGTGAGCGATCACCCTTTCGTGTGCTTTTCACCAAAGACCTCAAGGGAGTTGGGAACGGCGCCGACAAAGGATGCGTGAGTACCCTTGCGCACACCATGATGACCGCCGCCCGCTCCGCCGACTCCGGCCTCGCGAATCCGGGCGAACTCGACCGCTACCCCTACGCGGAGACGCCCGCCGTCGACCGCGTCGGGACGCCCTCCTGGGAAGGGGTGGAACCCGAGCTGGGGCGCGTGGGCCGGCGCACCGCGGGCAACCGTGGCCGCGGACTGCACGGGCAACTCGTCCAGCAGCTTGGCCAGATGATCGTTTCGGGTGACCTCGGTGCCGACCGCCCGCTGGTGCCCGAGGAGATCGGCCAGCGTTTCGAGGTGTCCCGCACCGTGGTCCGGGAGTCCCTCCGGGTGCTGGAGGCCAAGGGCCTGGTCAGCGCGCGCCCGAACGTGGGCACGCGCGTGCGCCCCGTGAGCGACTGGAACCTCCTCGACCCCGACATCATCGAATGGCGCGCCTTCGGGCCGCAGCGCGACGACCAGCGCCGCGAGCTGAGCGAGCTGCGCTGGACGATCGAGCCGCTCGCCGCGCGCCTGGCCGCCGGGCACGGGCGCGAGGACGTCCAGCAGCGCCTGTCGGACATGGTCGGGATCATGGGCCACGCCATGGGGCAGGGTGACGCGCTGACCTTCTCGCGTGCCGACGCCGAGTTCCACACACTGCTCATCCAGGTCGCCGGGAACCGCATGCTGGACCACCTCTCGGGCATCGTCTCCGCCGCCCTCCATGTCTCCGGCGGCCCGGTCACGGGCTGTGACCGGCCGAACGACGTGTCGCTGGCCCAGCACGGCAGGATCGTCGACGCCCTCGCCGCGGGCGACGGCGCGGCGGCCGAGACCGCCATGCGCCAGCTTCTGACCGTCCACCCCGAGGTGGAACGCGTGGTGCCCGCCCCGCGCGAGCACTGACCGCGTCCCGCCGGATCGGCGCGGTCCGGGCACGCCAAACCCCTCCTGTGGCAGTGACCGGACGAACGCCGCCACCGTCGGACCCCGTGGTGTCCTCAGTGACGCCACGGGGTCCGACCGTGTGATGAGAGGCTGAGCCTCCCCGCTCGGTCGAATCGTGTGAGTTGATGGCCTTGTTTATCCGTGTCTGACCGATTTTGATTGCTTACGGGGTGTGACTCGGGCCACGCGGATTGGGCGTAACGCTCCCGGGAACAACACGATGACCTAAGAGGTGACAGCCGCGGAGGGAATACGGGCGCCGTTCACGGCGCTGTGCATCTCCCCCGGCGCCGCCCGCACCGTCGGCCCATCCCCAAGCCGGTGGTCGGCTCCAGTCCGCCGTGGACGGGGCCGGAAGCCGTTTTCCAACGTTCCGAGAGGTTGTTCGTGTCGGCCAGCACATCCCGTACGCTCCCGCCGGAGATCGCCGAGTCCGTCTCTGTCATGGCGCTCATTGAGCGGGGAAAGGCTGAGGGGCAGATCGCCGGCGACGACGTGCGTCGGGCCTTCGAAGCTGACCAGATTCCGGCCACTCAGTGGAAGAACGTACTGCGCAGCCTCAACCAGATCCTCGAGGAAGAGGGTGTGACGCTGATGGTCAGTGCCGCAGAGCCCAAGCGCACCCGAAAGAGCGTCGCAGCGAAGAGCCCCGCCAAGCGCACCGCCACGAAGGCGGTCGCGGCGAAGGCGGTGCCCGGCAGGAAGGCCGCCGCTCCCGCCACCCCGACGGCGCCCGCCCCCGAGCCCGCCGTCGAGGAAGAGGTGGAGGCGCCCGCCAAGAAGGCGGCGGCCAAGAAGACCACCGCCAAGAAGACCGCGGTCAAGAAGACGACCGCCAAGAAGACCGCGGCCAAGAAGACGACCGCCAAGAAGGAAGACGGCGAGCTTCCCGAGGACGAGGCGATCGAGGAGCCGAAGGCTGCGACGGAGGAGCCCGAGGGCACCGAGAACGCGGGCTTCGTGCTGTCCGACGACGACGAGGACGACGCTCCGGCCCAGCAGGTCGCCGCCGCCGGTGCCACCGCCGACCCGGTCAAGGACTACCTGAAGCAGATCGGCAAGGTCCCCCTGCTCAACGCCGAGCAGGAGGTCGAGCTCGCCAAGCGCATCGAGGCCGGCCTGTTCGCCGAGGACAAGCTGGCGAACTCCGACAAGCTCGCGCCCAAGCTCAAGCGTGAGCTGGAGATCATCGCCGAGGACGGGCGCCGCGCCAAGAACCACCTCCTGGAGGCCAACCTCCGCCTGGTGGTCTCCCTGGCCAAGCGCTACACCGGCCGCGGCATGCTCTTCCTGGACCTCATCCAGGAGGGCAACCTCGGTCTGATCCGCGCGGTGGAGAAGTTCGACTACACCAAGGGCTACAAGTTCTCCACGTACGCCACCTGGTGGATCCGCCAGGCGATCACCCGCGCGATGGCCGACCAGGCCCGCACCATCCGTATCCCGGTGCACATGGTCGAGGTCATCAACAAGCTGGCCCGTGTGCAGCGCCAGATGCTCCAGGACCTGGGCCGCGAGCCCACCCCGGAGGAGCTGGCCAAGGAACTCGACATGACCCCGGAGAAGGTCATCGAGGTCCAGAAGTACGGTCGCGAGCCCATCTCGCTGCACACCCCGCTGGGCGAGGACGGCGACAGCGAGTTCGGTGACCTCATCGAGGACTCCGAGGCGGTCGTCCCGGCCGACGCGGTCAGCTTCACCCTCCTGCAGGAGCAGCTGCACTCCGTTCTCGACACCCTGTCCGAGCGCGAGGCAGGCGTCGTCTCCATGCGCTTCGGTCTCACCGACGGTCAGCCGAAGACCCTCGACGAGATCGGCAAGGTGTACGGCGTCACGCGCGAGCGCATCCGCCAGATCGAGTCCAAGACCATGTCGAAGCTGCGTCACCCGTCGCGCTCCCAGGTGCTGCGCGACTACCTCGACTAGGACTCGTCCTACGAGCGACAAGGCCCGGTTCCGGCACAGCGGAACCGGGCCTTCGCGTTGATCAGCGGGTGCGTGTCACGGCGTACTGGATCACTCTGGGTGTCCCACGACCACCTAGGAGTGAGGAGCCTGCATGCGTCGCCTCTTTGCCCGGGCACTGGCCCGGCCGCTGGTCCTGGCGGCCGCCGCGACCGCGATACCGCTGGGATCAGCCGCCCCCGCGTCCGCCGACAGCATCGTCGTCGGGGGCTTTCCGGTCGAAGTCTCCGACAGCCCGTGGACCGTCGCCCTGTCCAGCCGTGACCGGTTCGGAGGTGCGCGGGCGGGACAGTTCTGCGGGGGAGTGGCCGTCGGCCGGACCACCGTCCTCACGGCGGCCCACTGCCTGGGGGAGGAAGTGCTCGGCTCGCCGCCGGAGCAGGTGGACGACCTGAAGGTCATCGCCGGCCGGACCGACCTGCAGTCGCTCCAGGGCCAGGAGATCCGCGTCCGCGCCGTCTGGGTCAACCCGGGGCACGACGACGCCAGCAACGCCGGCGACTTCGCGGTACTAACCCTCTCCGAAGCCCTGCCCGCCGGCTCGGTCATAGGGATGGCGGCCGAGGGCGACCCGGCCTACACGCCGGACACGGGAGCGCTCGTGTACGGCTGGGGGGACGCCTCGGGGGCCGGGGACTACGCGAACGGCCTGCGGGCGGCACGCGTACGCGTACTCCCCGACGCGAGCTGTCGGCAGGCGTACCCGGGGAGTGACGAGGGGCGCTACCTCGAGGGCAGCATGCTCTGCGCGGGCGAGGACGCCGGCGGGCGCGACGCCTGCCAGGGGGACAGCGGGGGGCCGCTGGTCGGCCAGGGCAGGCTCATCGGCCTGGTGTCCTGGGGTAGCGGCTGCGGGCGCCCCGGCAGTCCCGGGGTGTACACGCGCGTCTCCTCGATGCTGCGGACGCTCGGCTGGGACACGGCCGCCGCGACGGCCACCGCCGAGCGACGGCGCGAGAGCGCCTGACGGCCGCTGAGGGCCCTTCGGGCACGAGCACGGGCGGGCGCCCCCGGGGTGGCGGGGGGGGCCCCCCCGGCAACCGCCGGGCGCCCAGTATGCGCGGCGGGGGGGGGGGAGTGTCAGCGGAGGTGAGAC
>NZ_JBHJVQ010000023.1:97681-113683 GCF_042263835.1 Streptomyces sp. NPDC056128
GGCCCCCGCCCCGCCCCCCGCCGCGCCCGGGCGCTTCCGCGCCTGACGGCGGCTGCGGCCCCTCCGGCCACGAGCCGGGGCGCCCGCCCCGGTTTTCCGGTTGGCGCCCGCCCGTTCATCGGCCTTGCGCCGATTCGGCTCGTCGTCGGGCGCGTAGTGTCAGCGCTCTTCCTCGGGGGAAGAAGCCGGAACGGCCGTGAGCCGCTCCGTCTCGTCCTGTATCTCAGCGGCGATCTTCTTGAGTTCCGGCTCGAACTTGCGCCCGTGGTGGGCGCAGAAGAGCAGTTCTCCGCCGCTCAGCAGGACGACGCGCAGGTATGCCTGGGCGCCGCAGCGGTCGCAGCGATCGGCGGCCGTCAGCGGGCTTGCGGAAGTCAGAACAGTAGTCACGTCGCCTCTTCTCTAGCTCGACGAGCTGTCGTACCAGGGTCAACATCCAACCAGCCCCAAAACGTTCCCGCTCGTGGCTTTTCCTCGAAAAAACTTTCCGAGGGGCCGGCTGTTGCCGATTGGCGGCGAATGTGCCGTATTGCGTGTCTCTGTGTCGTACGGGTTCGCGCAGTCGGTCAGTGTCGGTCCGGCCGGCTGGGTTGCCGGTTTGTTCATGAGGACGTGCCCGGAGCCTAAATGGTTCATGCCTCGAAGGGAACGTGATGTGTACTTCACCCCATCGAGGGATCGAACAGGCATACGACTCTGGACTAGGGTGAGACAGCGACGAGGGTGGCGTTGCAACGGCTCTACCAGGGCTCGGTACCCTCTGACCGGTGAACCGAGCCGCGCCCTTACCCAGCGGGGCCCCATCTGAAATTCAGCGAGGAGCGAACCGCGTGACCGCCGAGACATCCGTGCCGTCCACTGCGCTGCTGGCAGGAGCAGACCGGGACGGATCCAATTACACCGCGCGGCACCTGCTCGTCCTCGAGGGGCTCGAGGCCGTACGCAAGCGTCCGGGCATGTACATCGGATCCACCGACAGCCGCGGCCTGATGCACTGCCTGTGGGAGATCATCGACAACTCCGTCGACGAGGCCCTGGGCGACTACTGCGACCACATCGAAGTGATCCTCCACGACGACGGTTCGGTGGAGGTCCGGGACAACGGCCGGGGCATCCCCGTCGACGTCGAGCCCAAGACCGGCCTGTCCGGCGTCGAGGTCGTCATGACCAAGCTGCACGCGGGCGGCAAGTTCGGCGGCGGCTCGTACGCCGCCTCCGGCGGTCTGCACGGCGTCGGTGCCTCCGTGGTGAACGCTCTGTCCGCCCGCCTGGACATCGAGGTGGACCGCGGCGGGCACACCCACGCCATCAGCTTCCGGCGCGGTGTCCCCGGCGCCTTCGCGGGGACGGGCGCGGACGCCAAGTTCGAGGCCAAGAACGGGCTGCGCAAGGCCAAGAAGATCCCCAAGACCCGCAGCGGCACGCGCGTGCGGTACTGGGCCGACCGCCAGATCTTCCTCAAGGACGCCAAGCTCTCCCTGGACACGCTGCACCAGCGCGCCCGGCAGACCGCCTTCCTGGTGCCCGGACTGACCATCGTCGTCCGGGACGAGCTGGGCCTCGGTGACGGCGGCAGCAAGGGCGAGGAGTCGTTCCGCTTCGACGGTGGCATCAGCGAGTTCTGCGAGTTCCTGGCCAGTGACCGGCCCGTCTGCGACGTCCTCCGCTTCAGCGGCAGTGGCAGCTTCAAGGAGACGGTCCCGGTACTGGACGAGCACGGCCAGATGACGCCCACCGAGGTCACCCGCGACCTCGGCGTCGACGTCGCCATGCGCTGGGGCACCGGTTACGACACCACGCTCCGGTCCTTCGTCAACATCATCGCCACGCCCAAGGGCGGCACCCACGTCGCCGGCTTCGAGCAGGCGGTGACGAGGACGATGAACGAGGTGCTGCGGACCAAGAAGATGCTGCGCGTCGCCGAGGACGACGTCGTCAAGGACGACGCCCTGGAAGGGCTCACGGCGGTCGTCACGGTCCGGCTCGCGGAGCCGCAGTTCGAGGGCCAGACCAAGGAGGTCCTCGGCACCTCGGCGGCCCGCCGGATCGTGAACAACGTCATCACCAAGGAACTCAAGGCGTTCCTGACCTCCACCAAGCGGGACGCCGCCCAGCAGGCCCGCGTGGTGATGGAGAAGGCCGTCGCCGCGGCGCGGACCCGGATCGCGGCCCGCCAGCACAAGGACGCGCAGCGCCGTAAGACGGCCCTGGAGTCCTCCTCGCTGCCGGCGAAGCTCGCGGACTGCCGCAGCGACGACGTCGACCGCAGCGAGCTGTTCATCGTCGAGGGAGACTCCGCGCTGGGTACGGCGAAGCTCGCCCGGAATTCGGAGTTCCAGGCGCTGCTGCCGATCCGCGGCAAGATCCTCAATGTGCAAAAGTCGTCCGTGACCGACATGCTCAAGAACGCCGAGTGCGGAGCGATCATCCAGGTCATAGGAGCGGGGTCCGGCCGCACCTTCGACATCGACGCGGCCCGCTACGGCAAGATCATCATGATGACCGACGCCGATGTCGACGGCTCCCACATCCGCACCCTGCTGCTCACCCTGTTCCACCGCTACATGCGGCCCATGGTGGAGGCCGGCCGGGTCTTCGCCGCGGTGCCGCCGCTGCACCGCATCGAGCTGATCCAGCCGAAGAAGGGCCAGGACAAGTACGTCTACACGTACTCGGACCGCGAGCTGCGGGACAGGCTCATGGAGTTCCAGAGCAAGAACATCCGGTACAAGGACTCCATCCAGCGGTACAAGGGTCTGGGCGAGATGGACGCCGACCAGCTCGCGGAGACGACCATGGACCCCCGGCGCCGCACGCTGCGCCGGATCAACCTGACCGACCTGGAATCCGCCGAGCAGGTCTTCGACCTGCTGATGGGCAATGACGTCGCGCCGCGCAAGGAGTTCATCTCCAACTCGGCGGCGACGCTGGACCGGTCGCGCATCGACGCGTGACCACGCTCAGCCGCTGAAGCCGGGCCCGGGACCTGTATCCGGGCCCGGTACTGGTTTTTCTCCACCCATGGGTGGAGTTCCCGGCCGTGCCGGGCTCCACCCATGATCCACCCGGGCTCCGATCCCGTGGCCTCGCCGTTTCCGTAACGTCGAAGGCGTCGGCGGGATCCGCCGCCGGCACATCCTTCTCCCGCTCACGGAGGCATGATGTCCGGGCCGCGTGCCGCTCTCGGAGTCCGCCAGGACGGCTCCGCCCCACTCCTCGCCCTCGCGGCGGGAGCGACCGGGCCCGCGTACGGTGCCGCCGTGTCCCGGCCCGCGTGGAAGGAGCCCGCGTGACGGAGAACGTCTGGACGAGGTGGCCCTCCAAGGAGGCGCTCCGTCACGAGGGAGTCTCCACACCCCGTCGCCTGCTGGCCTGGTTCGCGCGTCTGATGGTGTTCGGGGCGCTGCTGTGGGGAGCGTTCACCAGCAGCCATGTGCACGGCTGGGGCGCGGCCGCGGCGGCCGCCGGACTGCTGGTGGCGGTGTCCCTGGCATGGGCCTACTCCAGGACCACGCTCGCGCACCGGCTGTGGCCCTCCCTGGCGCTCCTCGCGGCGCTGCTCGGGGTCGCGGTCGCCGCCCAGAGCGGAGGCTTCCGGGTGCCGGCCCTGGTCATCTGGTGCGCCGGCTCCGTCGCGGCCCTGGAGAGGATGCCCCTCGTGGCGGCACTGCCCATGACGGCGGTGGCCCTGACCTCCTACGCCGCCGCCGCGGACGACCCGTGGCCGACCACCTTGGCGACGACGGCCGGACTGGCCCTCGCCGGATACGTGCTGCGGCTGGACGCCGAGGGCAGAGGCAGCACGATACGGCTGCTGGCCCAGGAGCGAGCCGCGCGGGCGGCCGAGGCCGAGTCCGCGGCGCTCGCCGAGCGGGCCCGCATCGCCCGGGAGATCCACGACGTACTGGCGCACAGCCTCTCCGCGCAACTGGTGCACCTGGAGGCGGCCCGGTTGCTGATCGAGCGGGGAGCCGACCGGGAGCAGATCCTCGACCGGGTGGTGGCGGCACGCGGCATGGCCCGCGACGGACTCACCGAGACCCGGCAGGCGCTGTCCGCCCTGCGCGGTGAGCTGACGCCGCTGGAGGACTTCCTGTCCCACCTCGTCCGGACGACCGAGAGCGACGCCGAGGTCACCATTACGGGGGATCGCAGACCTCTGCCGGCGGAGGCGTCGCAGGCCGTGCGCAGAGTGGCCCAGGAAGCCCTGACGAACGCCCGCAAGCACGCCCCGGGCGCCGGCGTGCGGGTGCGCCTGGACTACGGCGCCCATGAGGTGATGCTCGACGTGCGGGACTCCGGAGGCTCGCCCGGCGAACTCACCACCATCGGAGGTGGGTACGGTCTGCTGGGCATGCGGGAGCGTGCCGAACTGCTGGGTGGCTCGCTGCTGGCTGGTCCGGGCGAGGAGGGGTTCGTGGTGACGTTGAAGGTGCCGGTATGACGGAGGAGGCCCGGGAGACGCCCGCGCGGGTGGTCGTCGCGGACGATCAGACCGTGGTGCGGGAGGGGATCGTGATGCTCCTCGGACTGCTGCCAGGCGTCGAGGTCGTGGGCGCCGCGGGCGACGGTGAGGAGGCGGTCCGCATGGTCGCCGAACTCGCCCCGGACGTGGTGCTGATGGATCTGCGCATGCCCCGCTGCGACGGCGTCGAGGCGACCCGCAGAATCCGCGCCGAGCACCCGGGGACCCAGGTCGTCGTGCTCACGACGTACGCGGACGACGAGTCGCTGTTCCCGGCGCTGACGGCGGGAGCGCGCGGCTATCTCACCAAGGACGCGGGCGGGGACGAGATCGTCCGGGCGGTGCACAGCGTCCTGTCCGGGGACGCGGGGCTCTCGCCGAGCATCCAGCGGCGACTGCTGGAGCGCCTGTCAGAGTCCGGGTCCCGGCCGGCCGGCCCGCAAGAGCCGCCGGACGGACTCACCAACCGCGAGACGGAGGTCCTGGTCCTGATCGCCGAAGGGCTCAACAACCAGCAGATCGCGAGCAGAATGCACGTCTCCACGGCGACCGTGAAGACCCACATCAACAACCTGTTCGCCAAGACGGGGCTGAAGGACCGTGCTCAGGCGGTGCGTTACGCCTACGGGAAGGGGCTGGTACCGCCACCCAGGGGTTGAGTCACCTGATGGGGTGAAGCGGGAAGGGAAGAAGAGTCGGGGATCTTCCCGTTCTGTCCATCCTTGGGCATGCAGTCAAGCAATGACCGTTCCCGCGGCGCCGGGAGTGGTCCCGAGAGCGCGGTCGACCCCCGCGCCGTGCCGGACCGGGCATACGTCGAGGCGTCACCGGACCCTCGGTACGACGACCCCCGGTACGACGACCCGTGGTACGACGCGCTCGCCTCCGGCTGGGGTGAGTCCGCGGACGCCGGGCCCCCGGAGCCCGTGCTGCCGCGGATGCGCGAGGAACCGGCCGGGGAACCGTCCCGGGGTGCGGCCGAGGTGTACCTGGAGGTGCAGCGCAGCCCCGCCTTCCAGGAGGTGCGCAGCCGGTACCGGAGGTTCGTGGTGCCGGCGGTCGCCGCCTTCTTCGTCTGGTACCTCGCCTACGTGGTGGCCGCCACCACGGCGCCCGAGCTGATGGCCCGTCCGGTGACGGGAGCGGTGAACGTGGCGATGGTCGCGGGGCTCGGGCAGTTCCTCACCACCTTCCTGCTCACCTGGGCGTATGCCCGGCATGCTCGGCTGCGCAGGGACCGGGCCGCGCTCGAACTGCGCTGGGACACCCAGGAACTGACCCGCGGCGTACGAGGTGGCGCGTCATGACCGGCGACCACCAGACGTTGGCGCTGCTGCTGTTCAGCACGTTCGTCGCTGTCACGCTGGGCATCACCACGTGGGTGAGCCGCCACCGGCAGGGGGCGGCGGAGGAGTTCTACGCGGGCGGCCGTCTCTTCTCGCCGATGGAGAATGGTTTTGCCATCGCGGGCGACTACATGTCGGCCGCGTCCTTCCTCGGCATCTCGGGGCTCATCGCGCTCTACGGCTATGACGGCATGCTGTACTCGGTGGGCTTTCTGGTGGCCTGGCTCGTCGTGCTGTTCCTCGTCGCCGAACTGGTGCGCAACTGCGGCAGGTTCACCCTCGCCGACGTCGTGGCCGCCAGGATGCGGGAGCGGCCGGTGCGGATCGCGGCGGGGACCTCCTCGGTCACCGTGTCCGTCCTGTACCTGGTGGCGCAGATGGTCGGCGCGGGCAGTCTGGTCGCGCTGCTGCTCGGCGGCACCACCGAGGCGGCGCGGACCTGGACCGTCATCGGCGTCGGCGCCCTGATGGTGATCTACGTGTCGCTGGGCGGGATGCGCGCCACCACCTGGATTCAGATCGTGAAGGCGGTGCTGCTGCTCGGCGGCACCGTGGCCCTGACCACGCTCGTCCTGGTGCGCTTCCAGGGCGACTTCGACCGGTTGCTGCGCACGGCGGCCGAGCGCAGTGGGCACGGCGAGGCATTTCTGGCGCCGGGGCTGGCGTACGGCGGGGACTGGACCTCCCGCTTCGACTTCATCAGCCTGGGGCTGGCCCTGGTGCTGGGCACGGCCGGGCTGCCGCACATCCTGTCCCGCTTCTACACGGTGCCCACGGCCCGTGCCGCGCGGCGGTCCGTCGTCTGGTCGATCGGACTCATCGGCGGCTTCTACCTCATGACGATCGTGCTCGGCTTCGGCGCCGCCGCCCTGGTCGGACCGGACTCCGTACGCGCGTCCAACGCGGCCGGCAACACGGCGGTCCCGCTGCTCGCCCTCGACCTGGGCGGCGGCGCGGGCTCCACCGGCGGGACGGTGCTGTTCGCGGTCGTCGCCGCCATCGCGTTCGCCACGATCCTGGCGGTGGTCGCCGGCATCACCCTCGCGTCCTCCGCGTCCGTGGCCCACGACCTCTACGCGTCCCTGCGCCGCCGCAAGGCAAAGCCGCGCAGCGAGGTCGCCGTGGCGCGGATCGCCGCCGTCGGGATCGGTGCCGTCGCGATCGGACTCGGCCTGCTCGCCCGTGATCTCAACGTCGCCTTCCTGGTGGGCCTCGCCTTTGCCGTCGCCGCCTCCGCAAACCTGCCCGTGTTGCTCTACTCGCTCTTCTGGCGCGGCTTCACCACGCGCGGGGCGGTGTGGGCGGTCTACGGCGGCCTGGTCCCGGCGGTGGTGCTCGTGCTGCTGTCCCCGGTGGTGTCGGGCAGTCCGCAGTCGCTCTTCCCGGACGCCGACTTCCAGTACTTCCCGCTGCAGAACCCGGGCCTGGTCTCGGTCCCCCTGGGCTTCCTCGCCGGCTGGCTGGGCACGGTCACCTCGCCGGAGGTCCCGGACGAGGCCAAGCATGCCGAGACGGAGGTGCGGTCACTGACCGGGGCGGGGGCCGTGTAGCAGTCGGGCGGGGGCGCGACCGCCCGACCCGGATTCAGGGCCGGGTCGCCCACTCGTAGCGGTGTTCCGGGCGGCCCGCGTCGCCGTACTTGAGCGTCAGCCTGGCCCGTCCCGTGCGCTCCAGGAGCTTCAGATAGCGCTGTGCGGTCTGGCGGCTCACCCCGGTCCGTTCGGCGATCTCCTGGGCGGAGAGCGGTCCGTCGGACTTCATCAGGCACTGGCGCACCGACTCGGCGGTGGTGGGGGAGTGGCCCTTGGGCAGCCCCGGTTCCGACGGCGCCGACAGGGCACCGAAGATCCGGTCCACCTCCGCCTGCTCCGCCTCACCGCCCCCGTCGAGGGTGCGCCGCAGCTCCGCGTACGCCTCCAGCTTGGCGCGCAGCCCCGCGAAGGCGAAGGGCTTCACCAGGTACTGGAGGGCTCCCTGCCGCATCGCCGCCTGGACGGTCGACACGTCCCGGGCGGCCGTCACCATGATCACGTCCGTCTGGTGGCCGCGCCGCCGCATCTCCTGGACGACCTCCAGACCGGTCCGGTCGGGCAGGTAGTGGTCGAGCAGGATCAGGTCGAGGCGGGGCAGCCGTTCCACGCTGCGCAGCGCCTCCGCGGCGCTGTGCGCCTCGCCCGCGACGTGGAAGCCCGGCACCTTCTCTACGTAGGCGGCGTTGACCCGCGCGACCCGCGTGTCGTCGTCGACGACCAGGACCTCGATCATCGGGACTCCTCCTCGGCAGCGGTGTTCGCGGGGGTGTGGGCGGGGGCCGGTACCGCGCGGGCGGTGGGGACGGGTTCCAGGTCCGCCTCCGCCAGGGCCTCGGGCAGGACGACCACGAATTCCGCGCCTCCGCCGTGTGCCGCGTCGACGGTGGCGCTGCCGCCCTGCCGCTCGGCCAGCCTGCGCACCAGCGACAGCCCGATACCGCGCCGGCGGTGCGCCGGCGGCTCCTTGGTCGACCATCCCGCCGTGAACACCAGCTCGCGGTGTTCCACCGGAATCCCGGGCCCGGTGTCGCGCACCCGGAGCGTGGCGGCGCGCCCCTGTGCGCGCAGTTCGACCTCCACGCGCGCGTGCGGCGTCCCCGCGGCGGCGTCGAGGGCGTTGTCCACCAGGTTGCCGACGATCGTGACGAGCCCCCTGGGGTCGACCAGCCGGTCCGGCAGCCGCGTCCGGTCCGAGACCCAGAGGGTCACTCCGCGTTCCGCCGCGACGGTCGCCTTGCCGACCAGCAGGGCGGCCAGCAGCGGGTCCTGGATCCGCTCGGTGATCTGCTCCGCGGTCACCCGGTGATCGCCGACCACCTCCCCGACGAACTCCACGGCGTCGTCGTACATCTCCAGTTCGAGCAGTCCCAGCAAGGTGTGCATGCGGTTGGCGTGCTCGTGGTCCTGGGCGCGCAGGGCGTCGATCAGGCCGCGCGTCGAGTCCAGCTCCCGGCCGAGCTGCTCCAGCTCGGTGCGGTCGCGCAGCGTGGCGACCGCACCGCCGTCGTCGGTGGGCATCCGGTTGGCCACCAGGACCCGCTGGCCCCGGACGGTCAGCAGATCGGTGCCGGTCACCCGGCCCGCCAGGACGTCGGCCGTGCGCCCCGCGCCGAGCGCCTCGTCGGGGGAGCGGCCGACCGCCTCGGCGCCGAGGCCGAGCAGCCGGTGCGCCTCGTCGTTGAGCAGCCGCACCCTGCCCCCGCGGTCCAGGGCGACCACACCCTCCCGGATGCCGTGCAGCATGGCCTCGCGCTCCGCGAGCAGCCCCGCGATGTCCGAGAAGGCCAGGTCGCGGGTCTGCCGCTGCACCCGGCGCGAGATGAGCCAGGCCGCCAGCGCGCCCACGGCCAGGGCGCCGCCGGCGTACGCGAACAGGCCCGGAATGGCGTGGATCAGCCGTGCCCGCACGCTGTCGTAGGCGATGCCGACCGAGACCGCTCCCACGATGTCGCCGTCGGCGTCGCGCAGGGGCACCTTGCCGCGTGCGGAGCGGCCGAGGGTGCCGTCGTCGATCTCCATCACGTCACGTCCGGCCAGCGCCTGCCCGGGGTCGGTCGAGACGACCTCGCCGATCCGGTCCGGGTCGGTGTGCGACCAGCGCACGCCCTGCCGGTCCATCACGACGACGTACTCGGCCTGCGTGGCCTTCCGGATCCGCTCCGCCTCCGTCTGCACCGGCCCGTCCGCCGCCGGACGGGTGGTCCGCAGTTCCTCGGCGACCTGCGGCTGCTGCGCGGTGGTCTGCGCGATCGCCAGCGCCCGGCGCATCGCCTGGTCGTCCAGCTGGTCACTGAGCGGCGCCAGGAACAGCCCGGTCGCGAGCACCGCGACTCCCGCGGCGATCGCCAGCTGCATCAGCAGCACCTGCGAGAACACCCGCCGCGGCAGGCCGAGGCGCCTGCGGCGTACGGGGGGAGTGGAGCTCATACCCATGACCGTACGTGGGAGGTGGGGGCATCCCGTAGAGGGATGTGGCGCGGATCTCCCGTACGCGCTCCGGGGCTGGTCCGTCTACGCGCTCCGGGCGGCCGGTGCGTCAGCTCGCGAGCGCCGCCGTCACGGTCAGTGCGCGCACCGCCGTGATCTCCATGCGCGCCGGCGAGCCGAGGACCGAGGCTCCGCAGCTCTCCGGGCGAGGCGGCGACGACGCGCCCTGCGCGACGGTGACCCGCCAGTGCCGCCCGTCCGCGTGGGCGAGGGTCACCTCCCAGCGGGGTGCGGCACCGTCCGTCCGTACGACGCTCAGCGCCCCGGCCACGTCCTCGCCCAGGGTCGAGCGCAGGGCCAGCTCGGCGGCCTGGCCGGGACGTTCCCACGCCGAGTTCCCGCGGCAGCCCTCGACGACGATCCGGCCCTCCCGCGCGCCGTGCAGGATCTCCTTGACGTCGTGGGCCTGGACGCGGCCGTAGACGTATCCGTGGGGCAGGACGAGCACGGTCGGGGAGAAGCGGTGGCCTCCCAGGTGCGTGACCTCCCAGACGCCCGTCGCCCCGGAGGCGGCGAGTTCGGCCGCCAGCGGGCGGCCGAGGAGGGCGCAGCAGCGGTCCCGCTTGCCGTTGGTGCAGACGAGAGCCAGGGGATCGCCGAGATGGGGGCCGCCGTCGAGGGCCGAGTCGAAACCGCGGTGATCGCCCCGGCCGAGCGCGGCGAAATCGAGGTCGAGCAGCCGGTGGGGATTCCTGAGCGTGGTGGCGTGCACCCACACGTTTCCCGGCACGGTGTGGGCCGCGTACACCCTGCGTTCGACCGGAGTGCCGCGGTCCGCGTGCCGTCCGGGCCGGCGGATGAGCGCGACGCGTACGCCCGTACCCTTCACCGCCGCCTCCAGGGCGCGGCCGAGCGCGGGGTCCAGGTGGCTCGACGGCAGCGCCTTGGCGCCCCACGGGCCGGGCTGTTCGAGGAGCAGCCAGGTCGTCGCGACGGGTGCGGTGCCCGAAACGGGCTCGTCGAGGTCCCAGGAGACGGTTGAGCACGTACTCACAGAGGTGAGCCTAACCTGACTTGCCGCGCGGTGACTTCCCACCGCGCGGGAACGCTACTCCGGCAGTGGCTGCGGCGGCCGCGGGCCCGTATAGAGCCCGCTCGGCCGCATCCGCAGGGGGCGCTCCCCGTACTCCTCCAGCGCGTGCGCGATCCAGCCCGCCGTGCGGGCCACCGCGAAGATCGTCTCGGCCGCGGAGGGAGCCATGCCGGAGGAGGCGGTGAGGACGGCGAGGGCAAGGTCGACGTTGGCGTGCAGCGGGGTGTGGCGGGCGGCGGTGGCCTGGACGTCCCGGGCCGCGGCGAGCGCGGGCCCGGCTCGCGGGATGTCCTCCAGGAGCGCGAACAGGGCACGCGCGCGTGGGTCCTCGCCGGGGTAGAGCCGGTGGCCGAGGCCCGGGATGCGCCGGCCCGCCCGCAGCTCCTCGGCGACCACGGGTGCCGCGTTGCCCTGGTCGAGCACCTCCAGCAGCATCCGGTGTGCGAGCCCGCCCGCGGCGCCGTGCAGCGGCCCCTCGATCACGCCGAGCCCGGCGGACACCGCGGCGTAGGCGTGCGCCCGGGCCGACGCCGCCACGCGCACGGCGAGCGTGGAGGCGGCCAGGTCGTGGTCGACGAGCAGGGAGAGCGCGGTGTCCAGGGCGTGCAGTGTCGGCTCGTCGGCGGGACGCCCGCTGAGCCGGGTCCACAGGCGGTGGGCGAGCGGTGCCCGGTCGTCGCCGTCGCGCACCACGGGCGGCAGCGCGGCGACGAGGGTGGGGATGAGGATGCGCGCGGTGCCCAGTACCGCGTCCTCGGACAGGTCGAAGCGGAGCGGGTCCGCGACCGCGGCGGCGATCGCCGCGACCCGCAACCGGTCGGTGGGGGCGGCGTGTTCGGGCAGGGCGCCGACGGCCCGGCGGGCGACGGTCACGGAGGACTCGGGCGCGGAGAAGGCGGCGCCGGAGCGCAACTCCCCGGTCCAGAGCCATTCGGCGACCTCTTCGTAGCTGTGGCGCGCGGCGAGTTCGACCGCGTCGACGCCCCGGTAGTAGTACCGGTCGCTCTCGATGAGCGTGATGCGGGTGCGC
Source organism: Streptomyces sp. NPDC056128 (assembly GCF_042263835.1). NCBI lineage: Bacteria > Bacillati > Actinomycetota > Actinomycetes > Kitasatosporales > Streptomycetaceae > Streptomyces > Streptomyces sp. NPDC056128. Next base: position 109,575 of record NZ_JBHJVQ010000023.1, read on the forward strand.
ACGGCCAGCTCCTGGCCGGAGGCCGCGGAGGCGCCGGTGTCGCGCCGGTTGCGCCGGGCGAGGGCCCGCACCTCCTCCGCGTCGAAGGTGCTGCCCCGGCCGTCGTGGGTGCGCCGGCTGCCGAGCCGGCCGCGGCTGACGTACGCGTACACGGTCTCGGGTTTCACGCCGAGGAGCTCGGCCGCCTCCTTGGTGGTCAGGCGCCGTTCGGCGTCGTCCGGGCGGCCGGGGTCTTGATCGCGCATGGGGTCACCGTATCGATCCTGAAGGTCGGTTTCGAGCCGTATATTGATTGAATCAATATTGACAGGGATCTGGTCAAGTATAGACAGTTGACTCAAGTTCGAGGAGGCAATCATGTCTGTCAACAGAACCGCGACCGGTCCGTCCCCGGCGGCGTCCGTCGAGGTACCGCGCGGGCTCGCCGGTGTCGTGGTGGCCGAGACCGAGGTCGGCGACGTGCGGGGGCTCGAGGGCTTCTACCACTACCGCCAGTACTCGGCCGTCGATCTCGCGCGCAGCCGCGGCTTCGAGGACGTCTGGCATCTCCTGGTGCACGGGGAGCTCCCGGACGCGCGGCGCGGGGCGGCCTTCGCCGCCGAGACCGCGGCGATGCGGAGCCTCCCGGACGCGGTGTGCGCGGCGCTGCCCGCCATCGCGGCGGCCGGCGGGCACTCCGGCCCGCTCGCCGGCATGCGCACGGCCCTGTCGCTGCTGGGCGCGGCCCGGGGCTTCAGGCCCGTGTACGACCTGTCGGCCGAGCAGCGCCGCCAGGACACCCTGGTGGCCGCGGCCGCCGTGCCGACGCTGCTGACCGCGCTGCACCGGCTGGCACGCGGACTCGACCCGGTCGAGCCGCGCGAGGACCTGTCCTACGCGGCGAACTACCTCTACATGTTGACGGGCGAGGAGCCGGACGCGCGGCGCACGCGGGCGATCGAGCAGTACTTGATCTCCACCATTGACCACGGCTTCAACGCGTCAACGTTCACCGCGCGGGTCATCGCCTCGACGGGCGCGGACGTCGCGGCGGGCCTCACCGGAGCGGTGGCGGCGCTGTCCGGGCCCTTGCACGGCGGTGCGCCCAGCCGGGCGCTGGACACCCTGGACGCCATCGGCACACCGGAACGCATCGACGGCTGGATCCGCGAGCGGGTGCTCGCCGGTGACCGCATCATGGGCTTCGGCCACGCCGTCTACCGCACCGAGGACCCGCGCTCCAGGATGCTCCGGGAGGTGGCGCAGGGGTTCGGCGGTCCGCGCGTGGAGTTCGCCGTCGAGGTGGAGCGCCGGGTCGAGGCGATCCTCGCGGAGCTGAAGCCGGGGCGGGAGTTGCACACCAACGTCGAGTTCTACGCGGGCGTGGTCATGGAACTGTGCGGTCTGCCGCGCGAGATGTTCACCCCGACGTTCGCGGCGGCGCGGGTGGTGGGCTGGAGCGCGAACATCCTGGAACAGGCGCGGGACTCGAAGATCATCCGTCCGGCGGCGCGGTATGTGGGGCCGGGGGCGCCGGCCGTGGTGCCGGCGGTGGCCTGAGAGACGAGCGGCCTGGTGCCGTTCGGGCGCCAGGCCTGGTCGAGGGGGCGTCGGGCATGGACGGGGTGCCGGATGCCTCGACGGTGGGGTGTCCGGCGGGCGGCGGTGGGTGCGGCCGGAGACACGGGGTGCCGTCAGGCGTCGGGGATGTCCGCCTTGGCCCGGATCAGGGTCTCCCGGCTCACGACGACGATGCGTTCGTAGTCGGCGCGGGCGGCGTCGGCGGGCAGTTCGCGCTCCAGCGCCTCGGTGGCCTCGGTGCCGATGACGGCGAAGTTGCCGTCGCTCAGTTCGAAGACGTCCGGGCAGGTGGAGCCCGTGGTACTGCCACGAGCGCTGGGAGGCACACCGATGCGGCGCACGATTTTCAAGGGGTACCGGTCCTTAGAGACAGGGGCTGGCGGAGTGACGAGGCCACACCGTACTGGGTGATCGCAGACCACGTCGGCCCGTACGCCGAGAGACACTCCGTCGCTAACTCCGTTGGGTGGCCTCAGTCGTTCGGAGGCGTGCCAGCGACCCACCACTCGTCCGTGTCGGCCTCGTCCAGGTCCCTGACGAGCGCGTCGACCACCCGCCCCAGACGGGCTTCCTCGGAGCGCTCGTCGAGGGAGGCGCGCATGTTCCTCGACGCCTCCCAGTACTCACGGAAGATCGGGCTCTGGAAGAACTCCCGCAGGCGCCCCTGGAGCCCCTCCTGATCCAGGAGTCCTGCCTGATGCACGTGGTAGAGGTTCACGTACCAGGCGTTCGCGTAGAAGAACTGGCGGCGCCGTTCGGCCGGGATGCCCTTGTCGTAGGTGTCGATCACCTCGGCGAGGGACGGGTCGTCGATCGCCCTGGTGAGCAACTCCCAGTGCATACGCTGCTGATGGGCCAGCGACTGCCGCCGGCTGGCCAGCTCCTCCAGCTCCAGTATTCGCTCCTGCAAGCGCACCGTCTCCAGCCGCCACTGCCGCGCGGCCAGCGACAGTCCCGCCGTGGCGAGCAGCAGCCCGGTCGCCGCGGAGCCGAACCTCCCCGTGATCTTCTTGCGTGTGGCCATGTCAACCCCCGAATCAGGCGACCGCCCGCCGGTCGTCGAGTGCGGGTCGGCTGACGGGGACCGGCGAGCGATGGGCGGCGCGTGCCACCTCCAGAGTGCCGAGCGGCGCTGATCGGCGGGGAGGCGGAGAGGAGGCGCACGGAGGGAAGCGAGGGTCGCACACTCCGGCGCCTTGCCAGACGTCTGCCCCGAGAGCGCTGCTAACAATCGTTCACTCCGCGTCGGCCGCGGCGACTCGTATCCTGAGCAGGCCATTCCGCGCGCGGTGCAGGACTTGCCGCGCAACGGCGTACGCGTAGGTGAGGGAGGTCGCACGGTGGGGCAGCGCCCGACACGGCAGCAGATTCCGGTCGTCGTACTCGCCGGGTTCCTCGGCTCCGGGAAGACCACACTCCTCAACCACCTCCTCCACCGCAGCGGAGGCAACCGGATCGGCGCCGTCGTCAACGACTTCGGCTCGATCGAGATCGACGCGATGGCCGTCGCGGGCGCCCTCGGCGACTCCACCGTGTCGCTCGGCAACGGCTGCCTGTGCTGTGCCGTCGACGTAGGCGAACTCGACGGGTACCTGGCGCGGCTCGCCCGGCCCGAGGCCGGCATCGACGTCATCGTCATCGAGGCGAGCGGCCTGGCCGAGCCGCAGGAACTCGTGCGCATGGTGCTCGCCGGCGAACAGCCGGAGGTCGTCTACGGCGGACTCGTCGAGGTCGTCGACGCCGCCGAGTTCGACACCACGCGCGCCCGGCACCCCGAGATCGACCGGCATCTGGCCCTCGCCGACCTGGTCGTGGTCAACAAGACCGACCGGGCCGAGGACGCCGAGCGCGTGCTCGCTCTCGCCCGCTCGCTCAGCGACGGCGCCGCCGTCGTGCCCGCGACCTACGGCCGTATCGACCCCGCGTTCCTCTACGAGTGTCGGCCGAGCGAGGAGCGTGTGGGGCAGCTGTCCTTCGACGACCTGCACGACCACGACGCGCACGGCGCGCACGACGCGCACGGCGCGGACGGCGCCCACGCGGAGCATCTGCACGCCGCGTACGACACCCTCTCGTTCGTCTCCGACGAGCCGCTCGACCCGCGCCGGCTCATGCGGTTCCTCGACAGCCGGCCCGAGGGCCTGTACCGGATCAAGGGGTACGTCGACTTCGGCCCGTACGACCCGCGCAACCGCTACGCCGTGCACGCCGTGGGACGCTTCCTGCGCTTCTACCCGGAGCCCTGGCCGCCCGGCGCCGCCCGCCGCACCCAACTCGTCCTCATCGGCTCGGGCATCGACGCGCCCGCCCTCGACAAGGAACTCGACGCCTGCCGCGGCGACACCCCGCACGCCGACGAGCACGGCATGTGGGGCGTCCTGCGCTACGTACCGTCCCCGGAGGGCGGATCCCCGGACGGCTGGTCCCCGGACGGCGAGGAACCACCGCCGACCGCCTAGTGATCTGGTTCGGAGATGCGTGAGCAGTAGCGGCAGATGCGGTCGAGGATCTGGTCGGCGGTCTTGGTCCACTTGAAAGGCCGGGCATCG
>NZ_JBHJVQ010000024.1:0-110962 GCF_042263835.1 Streptomyces sp. NPDC056128
GTTGTCCACCGCCAGCCGCGGACGCCCCCGGAACCGCCCCTTCACCGTCGGCGGCACCAACTCCGCACGCACCTCGGTGAACGCCGTGATCGTCAGATTCCCCTCGGGAACCGTCACCGCATCCGGATGCTCCGTCGGCGTAATCCGCACCGCATAAGGATTCGGCCCCGCCACCGCATCCGACGTCCGCGGCGGAGCGAACGTCAGCTCCACCGTCCCCGTCGTCCCCGGATACAAGCGCAGCGTCTGCGGCTCCACCGTCGTCCAGGGCGACACACCCCCGACCGGCTCGAACCGATACTCATCGACCACATCGCCGGTATTGCGAACCCGCAACCGCACACGCGTACTGCTGCCGGGATCGACGGTGGCGGAGGCGGGCTCGAGGGAAGTCCAAAGGCTCACGCCGCGACGCTAGTTCGGATCCGAAGTGACGTCAGGAGTCGCAAGGGCAAACTGGTTTGCCCTTGCCGACGACGTCATACGGTGATCCGGACCGCCTCCAGCTGGTGCCGCTGGTCCATCGGGCTGCCGAAGTAACGCCAGTTCCCGGCCTCGGTGCAGCCCTGCTTCTGCCAGCCCGTGTCCTTGACATGGGTGTTCGGGCAGACGATGCCTTCCGTCGTCTTGAGGGTGAACCCCTCGAGCGGGGAGACCGCCTCCTTGGAGCTGCCGAGGTACATGTCGACGCCGTCGCCGGCGCTCGCCCACTTGTCGCCGGTCAGCCAGCCCTCGACGACGTGGGCTCCGTTGCCGGTGACGCCCTTCGTGCCGGCCACGGCGATGTTGAGGACCTTGATCGGCAGGTTCTTGCCGACGGTGCCGGCCTCGGCGCCGTCGCACACCGGTTGCTGCCAGCCCTTGTCCGCCACGTAGGCGCGGTAGCAGATGTGCCGGCCATCGCTGCGCTCGGCCAGCTCCTTCACCGCCGTGGCGGCGGTACGCACCGGCGGCTTGGCCTTCTTCGTCGGCTTCTTGGACGGCTCGCCACCGCCCCCGCCGCCACCGCCGCCGTCCTTCGAGTCAGGCTGGGCGGACTGCGCCGCAGGCGACTCGGCGGGGGCTGAGGGCGCCGCGCTGGGCAGGGTTTCCGGGGACGCGCTGGGGCTGGGCGCGAGAGCGGCGCCGGCCTGCTCCGTCTGCTCGGTGGCACTCGTGCGGACCTGCGGCTTGTACGCGATCCAGATCATCACGAACGCGATCGCGATGGCCAGGAAGATGCCGAAGAAGGTCGCCAGCCAGCGCGGCAGGAACCCACGCTGCACGTACGTCCCCTCGACGTCCGTCGGATCCGTCCCGGAACGCTTGACGGACAGGGTGTACGGCCGCTCCTCCTTCGAGCCGCACCAGATGATCTCCCGCGGCTTCAGCGTCGTCTCCACGAACGCCGCACGCCCCGGCTCGATCTGCACATTGGCCGGACGGATCTCGTACGACAGATGATCCCCGTTGTCGCTGCCCGCGACCGACGCCGTCACCTTCGTATTGCCCAGGTTGTCCACCGCCAGCCGCGGACGCCCCCGGAACCGCCCCTTCACCGTCGGCGGCACCAACTCCGCACGCACCTCGGTGAACGCCGTGATCGTCAAGTTCCCCTCGGGAACCGTCACCGCATCCGGATGCTCCGTCGGCGTAATCCGCACCGCATAAGGATTCGGCCCCGCCACCGCATCCGACGTCCGCGGCGGAGCAAACGTCAGCTCCACCGTCCCCGTCGTCCCCGGATACAAGCGCAGCGTCTGCGGCTCCACCGTCGTCCAGGGCGACACACCCCCGACCGGCTCGAACCGATACTCATCGACCACGTCACCGGTATTACGCACCCTCAGGCGCACACGCGTACTGCTGCCGGGGTCCACAGTCGCGGACGCGGGCTCCAGCGAAGTCCACAGGCTCACACGCCGACGCTACGGCCGTCCCGCCGCGACGTCAGGAACTGGTGGGGCAGGAGGCGTTGCCCCAAAGGGCCGTTCGTGCGGCGCCCGGGACTAGTCCGCGTCCTCCACGTCGTCCGCGACCGCTCGCTGGGCGACGAGGGACGGGGCGGTGGTGTGCCCGGCCTTGAAGGCCGCTCCGTCGTTCACGGCCGCGACCTCGGAACTCTGGCCGGGGTCGGTGACGGCGGGGCTGCCGCCACTCCCGCTGCCCGTCTCCGTGATTCCCCGGCTGTTCTTGTCGAGGTGGCTGGCCTCGTGGGCGAGGATCTCCTCGTTGCCGACGGCGGACGGGCCGAGGAACACGTCCATCCCGATCGTCATGGCATCGGCCCCCATGGCCGCCGTCGCGCGCTGGGCGACCGGACCCGTGTACATGCGTGCGCCGGCGAGGTTCGGATTGTCGTAGAACGGCACCGCCCTGTCGAGGAAGGGCCCGGGGAGCGTCGAGCTGGGCTCCCCCTTGGCCTCCTTGATGAGCTGGTGCTGCCCCTCCGCGCTCCGGTCGTCGATCCCGTCGTGCCCGCAGCCCGCGCCGTGCTGGTGCGAGTCCGGGTCGATGCGGCGCTGCACGGGGTGCCCGCAGCCGGGGCCGTGCTGGTGCGAGTCCCGGGCGACGACGCGCTGGACGGCGGCGTTGCCGACGGCGCTCTGCAGCGCCAGGACCGTCGCCGGGGTCATCGGCGCTCCGCGCACCCCGGTGGTGGGCGCGGGCGTGGCCCGGTGCGGAGCGCGGCCGCCCCGGGCGGCCGGCTGGTCGGCGGCTTCCTCGTGCGCGCGCACCATGCGCTCCCTTCGACACCGGGCGTGTGACCCTCAGCCTTACCGGAGCTTTGCCGCGGCCGACAGGTCTACGCGGGCAACACCGGGGGCAACGGCCCCCGGAGTCGACTCGGGACGCGGCACACGGCGCTCAGAGCGAGCCGAGCTGCTTGGCGATCGCCTCTTCCCATTCCGCCTGCTTCTCGGGGTCGTTGAGCGACGCCAGCCACTCCTCTTCCTTCTGGTTGTGGTCATCCGGGCCACACTTGAGCTCCTTGAGGAACTCACGTGCCTCGTCCCGGATGTCATTGGGAACGTTCCTGCCCGCGGGAACGGCCGGTCCGGCTGCGACCGCGTAGATCTCCTGCGCTCTGAGCTGCCGCTTCCCCTGCTTGATGGAGTGCGTCACCGTGACCGCCTCCTTCAAGGCGTCACGCCTCCTGCCCCTCCTGCTCGTACCGTCCTTGGACATCCTCGGCGCCTCGGACGCCTCGGACATCTCGGGCTCCTTGGGCTCCTCGGTTCCCTCCTGGGCCGGCGTGGTGCGGGCGTACCGGTCCGGCTGCCGTACCGAGATGTAGCGCTTGTTGGCCTTCTTCACGGCCTTCTTGGCGGCAAGGCCGCCCAGGAACCCCGCCGTCAAACCACCTGCGACACCGGGAGCGATCCCGCCGGTCACCGCACCCGTAGCGGCGGCGATCGCCACGGCACCGGCTGCGATGCGCGCGACGTTGCCCGCCAGGTTGGTGAAGCGGTGCCCCAGTTTCCACTTCTTCTTGTGCACCACGTATTCCCGTGCGGCGGCCATGTGCTCCCGCACCTCTGTCCTGAGGTTCTCGATGCGGGCCTGCTGGTCCTCGACGGCCTTCAAGCCGTTCTCCGAGTCCCCAAGTCTGGACGCCTTCTCGGCCAGGCCGACGCCGGCCCTCCCCAGGTCGTCCAGTACGTCCTGGAGCTTTCGGTCGCGCTTCGCGGCCACGTCGCTGAAGTGGTCCTTCAGCTTCTTGCGCTGGGCGTGGGTGTTCTTGATGACCATGCTGTCGCGGCCCACGTGCACTGCCGAGAACGAGATGGTGAGGGCACCGCTGGCATCTGCGAGCGCGGCCGTCCCTGCCAGGTCTCCGGCGGTCTTCGTACCCGTGTTGGCGATCTTCAGGACGTCATTGGCGGCCATCTGGGAGCTGCTCGCCAGGCCGAGGGGCTTGCCCACGTAGTTCTTTCGGTGCGCGTGGGAAGCCGGGCCCGATTCATGGCGCTTGCCGGCCGCTTCCTTGATCGCCGCGATGTCGTTCACGGTCCCGGTCACGTCGCTGACGAGGTTGATCGGGTTCTCGACGTTCTGCTGGATCACAGTGTCGTGCGCCGTCCCGTGGTCCCCGTGCTTCATCGATGCCGACTGGACCGTCGCCCCGGGCGGCGCACTGCCGCGGAGCACCAGGGTGTCAGGGACGTCGGCCCACGGCTTGGCCTTGGCGGAGGCCTTCTTGACCGCCTGCCCGGTACCGTCGACCGCTCGCCCGACACCGCTGCGCGAGGCCCCATCCGTCGTCTCGGCGCCGGCCGGTCCCGACTGCTCCGCACCTTCCGTCGCGGTCTGGGCGGCCGGTTCCTTCCCCTTGGCCGCCTTGTCCTGCGCCGCCTTGTCCTCCGCCGCCTTCTTCTCCGCCGCCTTCTTCTCGGCCGCCTCCGCGGCCAGTGCCGCCCTCGCCTCGGTTTCGGCCGTCCCGTGACGCAGCTGTCCCTGCGCCGCGGCCGCCGCTTGCTGCCGGGTGGCGGCCGCCACCCGCCCAAGGCGTGTCACCTCGGTGAGGGCGGCTTCGTGCTCCGTCTGCTTCTCCCCCGCGGTCTTCGCGAACCCGGCCGCTTCGGCCCGGGCCTTCCTGGCGTTGCCCTGTGCGTCCTGCGCGGTCTTCTCGTGCCCGGCCGCCGCCCGCTCGGCGGTCTCGCGTGCCTCGGTCGCGGCCCTGGCCTTGCGGTCCAGCTTCGCTGCCAGGGTCGCGGCCTCCCTCGCGCTCTCGTTCGCCTCGTCCCGGAGCCGGGCGGCCTCCTCCTCGCCCTCGCCCGCCTCCTTCCTCGACGCACCGGCTCCCTCGGCCTCTTCGCTCCTCGCCTCCGCCTCTGCTCTGGCGGCCTTCGCCCCCTTCAGGGCCTCGGCCAGTTCGACGGTCCGCTTCCTCATGGTCGCCGCGAACTGCACCTCGGACTCCGCCTCGGCCTCGGCCTCGGCCGCCTGCTCCTGCGCCTTGCCCTCGGCTTCCCCCGCCCGGCGCGCCGTTTCGTCGGCGTCCTTCAACTGCGCCGCGGCCAGCTCCGCCTGCTGCGAGAACAGACGCACCTTTTGCTCGGCTTCCGCCTGACGCTGCCGGGCGTCCGCGATCGTCGCCGAAAGTGCCTCCACCAAGTCCTCGGCGGTCTTCCGCTTCCGCTCGGCGTCCTCGGCCTCCTTCGCGAATTCATCCGCCTGCTCGCGAACTTCCTTGGCCGCCGCGCCCTTCCTCTCCTCGGTCGCGCCGTGCCTCCCGGCCGCCTCGGCGGATCTCCGCTGCCTCTTCGCCGCCGTCTTCGCCTCGCCCGTGAAGTCTCGTGCCGCTCCGAGCGAAGCCTGCTCTCCCCGCTTCGCGGTCTCGACTTCTCCCTCGAGCGCGTCCGCCCTGCCCCGGGCGGCCGTCTCCTTCTTGCGTGCCTCGATCGCCGTCCCGGACAGGTTCCGCACCTCGGCCACGGCGTCGGCCCGGGCCCGCGAGGCGTCCGCGACCTTCGCCTTCTGGTCCGTCACCTCCTCCACGGCCGCCTGCCGCTCGGGCTCCGTCACCGGTGTGATCTGCAGGTCGTCCGGCGTCGACGAGGTCGCCCGTTCCGGTGCCGGGGCCTTGGGGAGCTGTGCCGTACCGGCCGAGCGCTGGATCGCCGTACCGGACCCGCGCTGGATCGCCGAGGCCACGGCCCGGTTCCCCGCCGCGGCCTGCAGCGAGGCCAGGGGCGGTGACTGACGCGCCTGCGGGCGGGACCGCGCCGGAGCGACCTCGGCCGGGCGGTGTCTGTGCGTATGGTTCAAGCGGTCCGACACGGACGATCCCCTCCTGACACCCCGTCACCGTCCCCGCTTCACACGGGGCAGCGCCCCGGTGCGGCGGGACGGCGCGCCCCGGAACGGGGCTTGATCGCAAGATGACATCCTGGCGAACTGACAGTCGACACAAGATGTTGAATCAGAAACGCCAGGCGTCCGCCAGGGGTCTTCGGGGGGAAGTGCCGGGAAGCGGCGGGAGTCTGCCCCAACGGGCACGACCAGGGGCAAGGAACATGCCCCCGCTCCGGCACCCGGGGACGTTTCGACGGCGGCAACGCGCGCGTGAAGCTGGGGGGCGTCCTGTCTCGTACCCCGAGGAGAGCAGAGCATGCCGTCCTACCTGTCGCCCGGCGTCTACGTCGAGGAGGTGGCCAGCGGCTCGCGCCCGATCGAGGGGGTGGGCACCTCGGTGGCGGCCTTCGTCGGTCTCGCCCCGACCGGCCCGCTGAACGAGCCCACGCTGGTGACCAACTGGACGCAGTACGTCGCGGCGTTCGGTGACTTCACCGGCGGGTACTACCTCGCGCACTCCGTCTACGGGTTCTTCAACAACGGCGGTTCCGCCGCCTACGTCGTCCGCGTCGGCGGTTCGGCCGAGGAAGCGGCCCGCGACGTCACGGACGGTTCCGCCGCGCCCGCCGCCGTCACCGGCAGCGCCTGCAAGGCCGCGCTGCCCGCCGCCGAGCCCAAGCAGCTCGGCACGTTCGCCGTGACGGCCACCGGTGAAGGCCAGACCGGCCCGCTGACCGTCGAGGTCGCCGACCCCGAGGGCGAGGGCCCCGCCGAGCGCTTCAAGCTGATCGTCAAGGACGGCGAGAAGCCGGTCGAGACCTTCGACGTGAGCGCCAAGAAGGGCAACCGCTCCTACGTCGTCACCCAGGTCAAGGAGCGCTCCAAGCTCATCACCGTGACCGAGGCCGCGCCGTCCGCGCAGCTGGCCCGTCCGGAGAACCAGACCCTGACGCTGCCCGCGCCGCCGTCCGCCGCCCCCGCCGTCCCGGTCGAGCAGGCCGAGAGCGCGCACCCGGGCCCGGCCCAGTACCTCGGCGACTCCTCGGACCGCACCGGCTTCGGTGGTCTGGAGGCGATCGACGAGATCTCCATGGTCGCGGTGCCCGACCTGATGGCCGCCTACCAGCGGGGCGCGATCGACCTGGAGTCCGTCAAGGCCGTCCAGCTCGGTCTCATAGCCCACTGCGAGCTGATGGGCGACCGCGTCGCCATCATCGACCCGCCGCCCAGCCAGAACGCCCGTCAGATCCGCGTCTGGCGCCAGGAGACGGCCGGCTACGACTCCAAGTACGCCGCCCTGTACTACCCCTGGATCAAGTCCTTCGACCCGGCGACCGGCCAGTCCCGCCTGGTCCCGCCGAGCGGCCACGTCGCCGGCATCTGGGCCCGCAACGACTCCGAGCGCGGCGTGCACAAGGCGCCCGCCAACGAGGTCGTGCGCGGCGCCGTCGACCTGGAGCTGCAGATCACCCGCGGCGAGCAGGACCTGCTCAACCCGATCGGCGTCAACTGCATCCGCTCCTTCCCCGGCCGCGGCATCCGCGTCTGGGGTGCGCGCACCCTCTCCTCCGACCCGGCGTGGCGCTACCTGAACATCCGCCGGTACTTCAACTACCTGGAGGAGTCGATCCTGATCGGCACCCAGTGGGTGGTGTTCGAGCCGAACGACCACAACCTCTGGGCCCGCATCCGCCGCAACGTGTCCGCGTTCCTGGTCAACGAGTGGCGCAGCGGCGCCCTCTTCGGCCAGAGCCCGGCAGAGGCCTACTACGTCAAGTGCGACGAGGAGACCAACCCGCCGGAGTCGGTCGACCTCGGCCGGGTCATCTGCGAGATCGGCATCGCGCCGGTCAAGCCCGCCGAGTTCGTGATCTTCCGGCTGGCCCAGTTCTCCAGCGGCAGCGGTGAGCTGGAGGAGTAGGACCCGCGTCCTGCGCCCCTCCGCACCGACCGCCTCTTCCTTTCACTCAGACACCTAGAAGGACAGCGAACCAATGGCACTCATGCCGGGTGACTCCCTCACAGCGAATAACTTCGGCCTCCAGATCGACGGAGTGATGGTCGAGTACCTCGCCGAGGTCAGCGGCCTCTCGCAGGAACAGGACGTCATCAAGTACCCGCAGAACAACAGCGCCACCGGCAAGGCGGAGACGGCCGTTCTGCCGGGCAACAAGAAGGACGGGCAGTGCACCGTCGTGCGCGGTATGACCCAGTCCTCGTCGTTCAACCAGTGGATCAACGACTCCATGAACGGCCGGATGAGCACGGCGCGCAAGAACGCCTCCATCATCCTCATGGACTACGAGGACAACCCGGTGAAGCGCTACAACCTGCGCAACGCCTGGTGCAGCAAGATCGACGCGAGCACGGTGAAGGCGGGCGACACCTCCGCGCTGACCGAGACGGTCACCATCGTGTTCGAAGAACTGGTCGTCGAATAATGCGGCGTGCGGCCGGCGGGGCGCCTGCGGCCCCCGCGGCCCCCGAGGCCCCTCAGACCGCGGCGGTGGGAGCGGACTTCCCCCGTTCGGCTCCCGCCGCCGCACCCGCGGAGACACCGGCCGCGACGGCGCCTCGGCAGCAGTTGCGCACCGAGTTCCCCTTCGAGCTGCCGCGCGGGTACGTCGACGAGTCGGGCACGGTCCACCGGGACGGTGTGATGCGCCTGTCGACGGCCCGGGACGAGCTGATCCCGCTGCGCGACGTGCGGGTGCAGGAGAACCCGGCGTACCTGTCGGTGGTGCTGCTCGGCCGGGTCATCACCCGGCTGGGCACGCTGTCGATGGTGCACGACGGGATCGTGGAGAACATGTTCGCCTCCGATCTGGCGTTCCTCCAGGACTTCTACCGCCAGATCAACGCGGAGGGGCACACCCGCGCGGCCGTCGAGTGCCCGCACTGCTCGGAGCCCTTCGAGGTGGAACTCGGCGGGAGCCGCCTGGGGGAATCGTGACGTACGCGACCGACCGGCTGCATGAGGAGATCGCGTACGTCGCCTACCACTTCCACTGGGGCCTGGAGGCGATCCTGGACCTGGAGCACCAGGACCGCCGCCGGTACACGGACCAGATCGCGTCCCTCGTGACGCGTGGCATGGCGGAGGGCTGATCGTGGGATTCCTGGACCGGCTGCGGGCCCGTCGGGACGGCGTCGGCGGGGGCGGGACCACGCCCCCGCCCGAGCCCTCGGGTACCGACCCGGGTGCGGACACGAGCGGGAGCAGCACGGGCGGGAGTGTCACGCCCGCGCCCGTGGCCGCGCCCGTGGCCGTCGCCGCCTGGACGGGCCTGCCGCCGATCCAGCGGGCGACGGGTACGGCACGTACGGGAGTGGCGGACGCCGGGTTCGGCGGCCGCCTTCCGACGTGGCAGAACCCGTCGTTCACGGGGGCGCCGTCCCCCGCGGTCCTCGACCCCGCGTCGGGCGACGGCATGCTGTCCGGCGCGGTCGGCACGCCGTCCCGCCCGGCGGCCGGTCTCGAACACCCCGCGCAGCCCCTGCCGTTGGCCTCACCGTCCGCCGCACCGCCGGTGCAGCGGATGCCGGTCGCCCCGCTGCGGGCGATACCGGCGGACACCCCGACGCCGACGGCTTCCACGGCTCAGGCGCCGGGGACGCGGTCCGTCGGTCCCGCCGTGCCGGGTGCGCGCGCGGGGGCGTCCGGCGGTCCGTCGGCCCCGCCGGGTGCGAGGGGCGGGGCTCCGACCGCGCCGAGTGCGCGCGGCGGTGGGCGCCCGTCGTCGCCCGCGCCCGCGTCCGCCGCCCCGGCCACGCCGGTCCAGCGGTCGCGCTCCACCGCGTCCGCGTCGTCAGCGTCGTCCGCGGCACCCGTGAACCCCTCGCCGCAGGCGGCCCGTGGTGTCCGCGTGACACCGGTGCCGCCCGCGCCGCCCCGCCCTCGGCAGCCGCTGACCAAGGCCCCGTCCGGGTCGCCGCCCGTGCAGCGCCGCGCCCTGCCCTCGACCCGCCGGACCGCCGACGCCCCGCCGAAGTCCTCCGGAACGGCGCCGTCGTCGGGTACCGGCGACCGAGCGGAGCCCGGCTCGGCACCGGCTGGGCCCGCCGTCCCGGCCCCCGATTCCGGCGGTGACACTCCGGCCACGATGCCTGCGGCGTCCCCGGCATCCCCGGAAGCCCCGGTGCAACGCGCCGTGCGCCCGCAGCAGCAGGGCCCGGCCGCCACCGACGCCCCGGCCGTCCAGCGGTCGGTTCCCCGTCCGCCTGCCTCTTCCGGCGACGCCGCAGCTTCCAACGCGTCGGTGCGCAGGGCGCCTTCGCCGTCCGGCGACAGCGCGGCCTCCGGTACGCCGAGCCCGCCCGCCCCTCCGGTACAGCGTGCGACGCGGCCCTCGGGTAGTCCGGCCTCCCCCGCCCCGACCGGCGGTGCCTCCTCCGGTACGCCGGTCCAGCGGGCGGCGTCACCTCGGCCGAACCGGGCGGCCCCGGCGCCGGGCAAGGGCACGCCGACCGGTACTCCGACCGCACCGGCCGCTACCCCGCCGACTCCTCCGGCCCCTCCGGCCCCTCCAGCTCAGGGCGCCTCCTCGCCCTCCGGCGGCGGCACGGCGTCCGGTACGCCGGTCCAGCGGGCCGTGCCGCGATCCGGCCCGGCACCGGCCACCCGTCCCGACCCCGCCCGTGGGGCCGCCGACACCGGTGAGCGCCGGTCCGCCGCCGCACCGGAGCCCACGACGACCAGTTCCCCCGTGCAGCGGGCGGTGCCGGAGCAGCACCCCCGCACCGAGGCACCCTCCCGCGCCAACTCCGGGCCCAGCGCTTCCCGTCCGGGCCGGGACGCCCCGTCCGCCCCCGGCACCGACGTGGCGCCGCACACGCCGGTGCAGCGGGCCGTACCCCGGTCCGGCAACGCACCGAGCGGCACGGGCGACCTCCCGGTGCAGCGAGCCGTGCCCCCGACCACCTCCGCCAATTCCCGCACCGCCCCCGCGCCCCGGACCGACCGCAGCGCGACCGGCGGCTCCGAGCAGCGGGCCTCCTCCGCTCCGGCCAACCCCGCGCCCCGGACCGGCGGCACGACGGCACCAGCACCGGCACCTACGCCCGCCCCCTCAGCGTCCCCCTCGCCCGCACCCACCCCGACGAGCGGCGGCACGGCGCCCGGAACCCCGGCCCAGCGGAGCACCGCCCCGCAGGACCGCCCCTCCAGCGCCACCGACCGCACCACGCCGAGCGGCACCCCGGTCCAGCGAGCCGTCACCCGGCCCACCACCCCCGCGACCCCGGCCCCGCCAGCCCAGCGTGCCGTGGCCCCCGTCAACCCCGCGCCCAGCAGCGGCAGTACGGGCACACCCACCCCCGTACGACCGGCAGGCAACGGCGACGGACCCACCGCTGCTCAGCGGCCGTCCCCGACGCCCCCGCCCGCGAACCGGCAGCCCGAGCCCCTCGCCCGCCCCAACACCCCGACGGGCGCCCAGCAGCCCCCCGTCCAGCGGAGCGCGACGACTCCCGGCAGCCCCACGGCGCACCAAACCGCACAGCCTTCCCACGCCGTCCCCCCGGTCCAACGCGCCACGAACACATCGATACCGTCCGGCACCACGCGACCCCCGGTGCAGCGCACCGCCGGGACACCGCAGCCGCCGCCACCCGCCGGTGACCCGGCGCCCGCGTCGCCCCCGGTCCAGCGCTCCGCGACGAGTTCCACCAGCCCGTCCGCCACGGCCGCGTCGCCCGGCCCGTCATCCCCCGTACCCCCGACCCAGCCGCCCGGGACGACCCCGCCGCTGGCCACCACCCGCCCGGTGCAGCGCAGCGCCACGCGCCGTCCGGGTCTCGGTGCCCCCACCACGGCCAAGCCGGCCGACGCCGTACGCCCGACCGCGCTCCCCTCCACCACGCCGCAGGCGCCCGTGCCCCCCGCGGCCCAGGGCCCGTCGGCCCCGTCTCCGTCGGCACCCGTCTCGCGCCGCTCCCCCCTCGGCGCGCCCCTCTCCACGCCGCCCTCGGACACCATGCCGATCACCCCGGCCTCGGCACCGGCCGCGAACTCCCCGCTCACCGGCGGCCGTACGGACCCGCCGGTCCAGCGAGCCGTCGCCCCAGTCGCGGCGCCGATCGTCACGACGCCCGCGCCGACGGTCACCGCGCCCCCTCCGGCCGTGACCGGGACCGCGCCGACCGTCGCGGCGCCGACGCCGACGCCCTTCCCGACCACGGCCTCTCCGCTCCCCTCCCCGGGCTCACCGGCCCCGGTCTCCCCCGCCCCGTCGTCGTCGCCGCTGCCCGTCGCCGGTGGTCCGACCGTCCAGCGCGCCGCGGCCGGCCGCCCGGCGCCCGCCAAGGCGGTCCCGCTGCGCCGACCCACGGCGTCCGCGACCACCGCCGCCGCCACGCCGCTCCCCGTGGCGCCCCTGACTCCTCCCCCGCCGGCCCCGTCCACCCCGCTGCAGCCGCCCGCCCCGCAGCCGGCACCGGCCACGGACACCACCTCCGCTCCCCCGGTGCAGCGCCTGTTCGGCCTCAGCCGCGGCCGCACCACCCGCACCCTCGCCGCCGCGGCCGCGCACGCCGCGCTCCTCCCGCTCCACCGGGCCCAGGAATCGTCACAGCAGGCCCCGCCGGACGACCCGCCCCCGGCCTACAGCCCGGCGGCCCCGCCGAACGATCCGCCCGCCCAGTCGGCCGGGTCCGCCCGGCGTCCGGAGGCGTCGGAGCCGCCGCCCGGATACACGAGCGTCCCGGAGGGCGGGCTCGACCCGAATCAGCTCACCGAGTTCCAGCTCGACGCGCTGGTGAACCGGATCATCGGCCGCGTCACCCGGCTCGTGCGCACGGAACTGCGCATGGACCGTGAACGGATCGGCAGACTGCGCGACCCCCGCTGACCGGCGACCTCCCCAGCACACCCGACAGAAAGGCCCACTCGCGATGTCCCGCAAGGATCCGGGCTCCACGGTTTTCTTCAGCCTCGCCATCGACGGCGAGAGCCTCGGTTACTTCAACGGGTGCGAGGGCCTGTCGTCCCAGGTGGAGATCGAGCAGCGGCAGGAGGGCGGCAACAACGGCTTCGTGTGGCAGCTGCCCACCCGCGTGTCCTTCTCCAACATCCGGCTGACCCGGCCCATCACGCCGGACACCGCCAAGGTCGCCAAGTGGATCTCCTCCGTGCAGACCGGCATCAAGCGGCCCACCGCGCAGATCTCGGCGCTGCGCGCGGACGGGTCGCTGGTCGCCCGGTGGGGGCTGATCGACGTACTGCCCGTCAGCTGGCAGGGCCCCAGTCTCGACCCCAACAACCCGGCCGTGGCCAACGAGGTCCTTGAGATAGCCCACCACGGCTTCACCGACTGACGGCGCCGAGGGACTGAGAGGAAGACCCATGGCAAAAGGCAGCAAGGGCGCCGGCAAGAGCCTCGTACGCGCCAACCTCGCCATCCACGAGCCCCCCACCGGCACGAGCACCACGCCCGGTGCGCTGATGCGGACGTTCGGCTTCGAGTTCAACCCGGCCCAGCTCTCGCTCACCCAGCGGACCCAGTGGCAGGCGACCCCGACGGCGGCGGTGCGCAAGGCCGCGAAGCCGCAGTTCATGGGCGCCGAGCCGCGGGAGATGACGCTGGAGATCTTCCTGGACTCCTCCACCAAGCCCAACGGCAACACGGTGCTGAAGAAGGTCGAGTCGCTGCTCAAGTGCTGCGAGGTGACCGCCAAGAGCCTCGCCGCCAAACAGCCGTCGCCGCCCTGGGTGGTCTTCGAGTGGGGGTCGTTCTCCACGGCCCGGTTCACCGCGTACGTCGCCTCCATCGAGGCGTCGTACACCCTCTTCGGCACCTCCGGCATCCCCATCCGCGCCACCTGCCAGGTGCACCTGGTCGAGATCCCCGGCCCGACCAAGGGGCAGAACCCGACCTCGGGCGCGCTCACCGCCCAGCGCGTGCACCGGGTCGTCGCGGGAGACTCCCTGGAGTCGCTGGCCTGGCGCGAGTACGGCAGTGCCAACGCGTGGCGGGCGATCGCCGAGGCCAACGGCATCGACAACCCGTCCCGCCTGCCGACGGGCACCGAACTCATGCTGCCCGCCTCCGAGGAGGTGCCTCACTGATGGTGCGTCCCGCGTTCTCCAGCATCGTCCAGGTGCGTGTCGGCGCCGCGAAACTGCCCGACGACATCGCCCTGATGCTCGTCGACGGCTGGGTCGACCAGGGCATGAACGTGCCCGCCGCCTTCCGCCTCACCTTCCGCGACCCCGACCACCTGGTCCTCGGCAAGCTGGGCGTCAAGTTCGGCACCAGGGTGGTCATCACCCCGGTGGCCGACGGCCAGGGCGTCGGCAAGCCCCTGCTGACCGGCGAGGTCACCGCCATGGAGGCCGACTACGACGGCACCGGCAGCTACACCGTGATCCGCGGCTACGACTTCGGGCACCGCATGGTGCGCCAGCGCCGCGTGGCCGCGTACCGCAATCAGAAGGCCTCCGACATCGCCCGTAAACTCGCCGCCATGGACGGCGTCTCCATCGGCCGGATCCAGCCGACGAAGGGCACCTACGGGTTCATCAGCCAGTCCAACGTCACCGACTGGGACTTCCTGGCCCGGCTCGCGGACGAGAACAACATGGTGATGTCCGTGGACCCCAAGGGGAAGTTCCGGTTCGTCAAGCCGAACCCGTCGGCCGGTGCGCCCTCCCCGAAGACGGACGGCGACAAGAGCGCCTTCGTCCTCCAGGCCCGCCACGACATCATGCGGCTGCGGGCCGCGGTGACCGCCGCCGACCAGGTCGGCAAGGTGGAGTCGCGGGGCTGGAACGTCACCACCAAGAAGAAGATCACCGAGGTCGCGCCCGCCAAGACCGACCCGGGCATCACCATCGGCTCCACACCGGGCGAGGCGGCCGGCAAGTTCAAGGCCGCCAAACTCGTCGAGACCGCCAACCCCTACGACAAGCAGGACGAGGTCCGGCACGCGGCGAAGGCGCTCGCCGCCGACGTCACGTCCTCCTTCGCCGAGCTGGAGATCGCGGTGAAGGGCAGCCCCGACCTGCGGCCCGGCGTGCCCGTGGCGCTCAGCGACGTCGGCAAGCCCTTCGAGGGCAAGTACACCGTCACCTCGGTGCGCCACCACTTCGGCGACAGCGAGCCCTACCAGTCCTGGGTCACGGTCAGCGGACGCCAGTGGCGTTCCCTGTACGGGCTGGCCTCGGGCGGCGGCGGTGCCGCGGACCCCGCGAGCGCCCTCCGGCTGCCCAGCGTCGCCAACGCCCTCGTCACCGACGTACAGGACCCCCTCAAGCAGGGCAGGGTCAAGCTCCAGTTCCCGTGGCTGGACGACACCTACGTCAGCGACTGGGCGCGCAGCGTGCAGCTGGGCGGCAAGGGCGGCGGCGGTGTCTTCCCGATGGACGTCGGCGACGAGGTGCTGGTCGCCTTCGACCGGGGGGCGCTGGACCACCCCTTCGTGATCGGCGGGCTCTACAACGGCCGCGACCTGCCGACCAAGGTCAACGACGTACCGCTGCACGACGGTCTGAAGAAGCAGGCCACCCGGCACACCCTGTCCGACCGCCAGGGCAACCGCGTCGACCTGCTCAGCCAGCGGACCGGCATGCGCAAACAGGGCGTCCGGATCGCCAGCGGCAACGACAAGCTGACCATCAACCTGGACCGCACCAAGACCGAGATCACCGTCGACAGCAAGGGCTCGGTCAGCATCACCGGCACCCGCTCGGTGTCGGTGGAGGCGGGCACCAGCCTCACGCTGCGCGGACGCAGGTCGGTGATGATCGACAGCGGTGGCTCGCTCGTCCTCAAGGGCAAGGCCATGGTCAGCCTCACCTCGCTGGGCGGCGTGGTCAACGTCAGCGCCATGGGCGGGGCCATGAACCTGTCGTCGAGCGGCATGACAACGATCCAGGCCACGGGCATGGTGTCGGTCACCTCCGTGGCCAACGTGAACATCAAGGCCGTGAAGCTCGACCTGTTCGGAGCCGTCTTCGTCAACACCATCAAGTACCCGCTCCCGGCATGACCGGACGCACCGCAAGAGGAAGGCAGGAGGCTCCCTGATGGCCGAACAGTTCGTCGGCTCCGGCTGGTCGTTCCCGCTGCGCATCGGGCCCACCGGCGGCATCGCCCTGGTCAGCGGGGAGCGGGAGATCGAGGAGGCCATGCAGCTGGTCCTGGCCACCGCCCCGGGCGAGCGGCCGATGCGCCCCGAGTTCGGCTGCGCCATCCACGACCTCGTCTTCGCGCCGGTCAACGAGCAGACCGCCGGCCGCATCCAGCACGAGGTGTACACCAGCCTGGACCGCTGGGAGCCGCGCATCGAGGTGCACGAGGTCGATGTCACCGCCGGCACCGACCAGAGCGTCCTCTACATCGACGTGCGCTATTCGATCCGCGGCACCAACAACCCGCGCAGCCTGGTCTTCCCGTTCTACGTCATCCCCTCCCACGACGAGCCGGATCTCCCCGACAGTGCGGCCGGCCCCGCCGGCCTTCCGGGCTCTCCCGAAAGCGACCTCTGATGTCCCTGCCCTCCCCGAACCTCGACGACCGCCGCTTCCAGCAGTTCGTCGACGACGCCAAGCGCTACATCCAGCAGCGCGCCCCGGAGTGGACCGACCACAACGTCTCCGACCCCGGCGTCACCCTCGTCGAGACGGTCGCCCACATGGCCGACCAGATCGTCTACCGCCTCAACCGGGTGCCGGAGAAGAACCACCTCGCCTTCCTCGACCTGGTCGGCATCACGCTCTTCCCGCCGTCCGCCGCCCGCACGGAGGTCACCTTCTGGCTGTCCGCGCCGCAGGAGGACACGATCCTGGTGCCGGTCGGCTCCGAGGTCGCCACCCTGCGCACCGAGCGGGACGAGGCGGTCGTGTTCGCCACCGAGGGCGACCTGGCCGTCGTGCCCTGCTCGCTCAGCCGTCTCGCCGTCCAGCACCAGGGCGAGGCCGTCACCGACCGGACCACGGACCTCGCCGAGGGGAAGGACCTGATGTGCTTCGCCGAGGCCCCCCGCCCCGGCGACTGCATGCTCATCGGCCTCACCGCCGCCACCCCGCACTGCGCGCTCGCCCTGGAACTCGACAGCCGCGTCGACGGTGTCGGCGTCGACCCCCGGCAGCCGCCCCTGGTCTGGGAGGCCTGGACGGAGGACGGCTGGCAGTCCTGCGAGGTCGACCGGGACGGCACCGGCGGTCTCAACCGCCCCGGTGACATCGTGCTCCACATCCCCGGCGGGCACGTCCTGTCCCGCAACGGCGGCCACGAGGCGGGCTGGATCCGCTGCCGGGTCACCGACCCCCTGCCCGGCCAGCCCTTCTACACGACCTCGCCGACCATCCACGCCGCCGAGGCGTACACCATCGGCGGCACCACCGGCGTCGTGCACGCCGAGTCCGTCCTCGACGAGGCGCTCGGCGAGTCCACCGGCCTGCCCGGCCAGCGGCTGCGGCTCGAACACTTCCCCGTCGTCGCCGGCGACCCGCCCGTCCTCCTCCAGACCGCCGACGACGACGGCTGGCAGGACTGGCAGGTCGTCCCGCACTTCGCGGGCTCCCGCCCCGACGACCACCACATCACCCTGGACGCCGCCACCGGCGAGATCGCCTTCGGCCCCGCCGTGCGCGAGGCCGACGGCGCCCTGCGCCAGTACGGCAGCGTCGCCCCCAAGGGCGCCGTCATCCGCGCCCTGCGCTACCGCACCGGCGGCGGCAGGGCCGGCAACGTGGCCCGCGGCGCCGTACAGGTGCTGCGCACCTCCATCCCGTACGTCTCCGAGGTCGTCAACCGTGAGGCCGCCCGCGGCGGCGTCGACGGCGAGACCGTCGAGGAGGCGAAGCTCCGGGCGCCGATCACCCTGCGCGCCCAGGAGCGCGCTGTGACCCTGCGCGACTACGAGGAACTCGCCCGCCGCGCCGCCCCCGAGACCGCCCGCATCACCTGCCTGGAGGGCGAGGAGGGCGACCACGGCGCCTACGCGGTCCGGGTCCTCGTGGTCCCGCAGGCCGTGCCCGACCCGGGCGGCCGGCTCCGCTTCGAGCAGCTCGTCCCCGGCGACGCCCTCCTCGGCCGCATCACCCGCCACCTCGACGAACGCCGCCTCATCGGCACCCGCCTGGCCGTCGGCCCGCCCTACTACCAGGGCGTCACCGTCGTCGCCACGGTGCACGCCTTCCGCGGCGTCGACACCGACCGGGTGCGCCGCCAGGCCCACGACGCCCTCTACCGCCACCTCGACCCGCTCACCGGCGGCGCCGACGGCAAGGGCTGGCCCTTCGGACGCCCCGTGCAGACCGGCGAGGTCTTCGCCGTGCTCCAGCGCGTGCCCGGCGTCGAACTCGTCGACGAGGTCGTCCTGCACCCCGCCGACCCGCTCACCGGCAAGCGCGGCGACCCGACCGACCGCATCGATCTGCGGCCGCCCGCGCTGGTCTTCTCCTTCGACCACCGGGTCCGCGTGATCGGGGACGGCGCGTGACGGCCGCCGTGTCGCACCGGGGGTCCGTCGACGGACTCGGCTCCTCGCTGCCCATCGCCACGATGCTGCCGGCCGTCTTCGCCGACGACGACCTCGCGCTGCGCTTCGTCGGCGGGCTCGACGACGTCCTCGCGCCCATCCTCAACGTCCTGGACTGCCTGGACACCTACTTCGACCCCGCCCTCACCCCGGCCGACTTCGCGCAGTGGCTCGGCAGCTGGATCGGCGCCGAGACCGACGGCACCGAACCCGAGCCCATGCTGCGCGCGGCCGTCGCCGCCGCCGCCCGGCTGCACCGCGTACGGGGGACCCGGCAGGGCCTGTCCGAGGCCGTACGGCTCGCGTTCGGCGTGGAGCCGGACATCAGCGAGAGCGGCGGCGCCGACTGGAACGCCCGTCCCCTCGGCCCGTTCCCCGGGGCTCCCCGCCCCCACCTGCACGTCACCCTCCGGCTGCCCGAACCCAGACCCGGCGACACCCATCGCCTGGACACCCTGGTCGCCGCCGCCCGCCCCGCCCACATGCCCTACACGGTCGAAGTGACCGCCTCCGAAAGGACCCCGGAGAGATGACCACGCAGAACTGCGCCGAGTGCGGGACGCCCGCGGAACCGGGCCAGTCCTTCTGCGACGCGTGCGGCGCCGTACTCCGCTGGGACCAGGCCGGCGCCCGCACCGCGCAGCCCGCGACCGCCTCGGCCGCCGGCCGGGACGCCGCCGGACCGGCCGCCGCCCCCGCCGGAGGCGGCCACCAGGCCACGGCGACCGCCCCGGGCGGCGCCGCCGCGCCGGACCGCGAGGCGGAGGACAACCCGACCGTGCCGCAGCCGCGCCGCGCGGCGAGCGCGCCCGCCACCGGCACGCCGGACACCGGCGCGGCGGCAGCGGGTGCGTCGGGAGCCGGCAGGCCCGCCGACGACGCGGATGCCGCCCCGGCCGCCCCCACCGCGTCCGCCCCCTCGGCCCCGGCGCCCTCCCGCGCCCCCGACACGGACGAGACCGCCCCCACCACCCCGGTGGCACCGGTGCCCGCACCGAACGCGCTCACCGACACCATGTCCGACCGGGCCCGCTCGCTCCTCGTCCCCGTCGCCGACCCGGAGGCGCAGTCCCCGGCGCCGCCCCCCGGCATCGCCCCCGTCCTGCCCGGCCGCCCCGACGCGGACCGGCCCCAGGTCCGCGCCCCCGGCCACGTGGACATCGCCAACGGCCCGCCGTGCCCGTGGTGCTCCACGCCCAACCGCCCCGACCGCCACTACTGCGCCCGCTGCGCCATGCCCCTGGTCGCCGGCGGCGATCAGGCCGCCGTACGC
Source organism: Streptomyces sp. NPDC056128 (assembly GCF_042263835.1). NCBI lineage: Bacteria > Bacillati > Actinomycetota > Actinomycetes > Kitasatosporales > Streptomycetaceae > Streptomyces > Streptomyces sp. NPDC056128. The sequence goes on from NZ_JBHJVQ010000024.1 coordinate 19,535, forward strand.
GCCCCCTGGTGGCGCAGGCTCTTCGGCGGCACCCGCCGCGAGACCCCCTGGGCAGGCGACCGGCCGCGCCTGCGCCGGGTCTTCGACCGCATCGGCACCTGGATCACCATCGTCGTGGTCGTGACCCTGACCGTCCTCGGCTTCATGTACATCCCGGACGGCTACCAGGCCACCCGCGACCACTTCGCCAAGCGCGCCCCGGTCTCCCCGGACGGCATCAAGGCCTCGCGCTCCTACGCCGGCCACGAGCCGAAGCTCCTCATCGACAAGCTCAGCAACACCTGGTGGGGGCCGGGCGTCGTGGAGTCCGGCCAGGGCCAGTGGGTCGAGGCCACCTTCACCGAGCCGACCCGGCTCCTGGACGTCATCATCACGCCCGGCGTCTCCACCCGCGCCGAGAAGAACAAGGAGAGCGCCCTCCCGCACCGCGTGAAGGCGACGATCACCCTGAAGGACGGGTCGGTCAAGACCCGCGACCTCACCCTGGACCAGGGTGCCGGCGGCCAGCGACGCCCGTTCCGCGTCGGCGAGGCCACCAAGGTCCGCTTCACCATCGAGTCGGCCCACGCGGCCTCCGCGGACAAGCAGGTCGCCATCGCGGAGATCGAGTTCTTCGGCCGGTCCAGCGCCAACCGCAACTGACCCACAGCAGAACCCTCAGCAGGCCGAAGGCCCCGACACCGCGTGGTGTCGGGGCCTTCGGCCTGCTGTTTTCTCCGAGCCCCCTGTCGGATTCGAACCGACGACCTTCGCTTTACAAGAGCGGCGCTCTGACCAGCTGAGCTAAGGAGGCACTCGCGCGGCGGCACGCGCGCGCGGGTCGGTCCACTGTACACAGAGCCCGGTGAACGGTGGGATTCGAAAATTTCGGCGAAGTTCACAGGCCCACAGGTACTGACAGACCAGGTGAACGCCGGGTACCGTCCTGAGCCAGCTACACCCGTGTGGACTACACCACCACCTTCCTACAACGGATCGTCCGGCACGTTCCTGCCGGTAGAAGGGGGCCCATTCACCATGGCCACAGTTACGTTCGACAAGGCGACCCGCATCTACCCGGGTTCCACCAAGCCCGCCGTCGACGGTCTCGACATCGACATCGAGGACGGCGAGTTCCTCGTCCTGGTCGGCCCCTCCGGTTGTGGCAAGTCCACCTCGCTCCGCATGCTCGCGGGGCTCGAGGACGTCAACGGCGGCGCCATCCGCATCGGCGACCGCGACGTGACGCACCTGCCGCCGAAGGACCGGGACATCGCCATGGTGTTCCAGAACTACGCGCTCTACCCGCACATGTCCGTCGCCGACAACATGGGCTTCGCGCTCAAGATCGCCGGCGTCAACAAGGCGGAGATCCGGCAGAAGGTCGAGGAGGCCGCGAAGATCCTCGACCTCACCGAGTACCTGGACCGCAAGCCGAAGGCCCTCTCCGGCGGTCAGCGCCAGCGTGTGGCGATGGGCCGCGCGATCGTGCGTGAGCCGCAGGTGTTCCTCATGGACGAGCCGCTGTCCAACCTGGACGCCAAGCTCCGCGTCTCCACCCGTACGCAGATCGCCGGGCTCCAGCGCCGTCTCGGCATCACCACCGTCTACGTCACCCACGACCAGGTCGAGGCCATGACGATGGGCGACCGCGTGGCGGTCCTCAAGGACGGTCTGCTCCAGCAGGTCGACACCCCGCGGAACATGTACGACAGGCCCGCGAACCTCTTCGTCGCCGGCTTCATCGGCTCCCCGGCCATGAACCTGGTCGAGGTCCCGATCACCGACGGCGGCGTGAAGTTCGGCAACAGCGTCGTCCCGGTCAACCGCGACGCCCTGAAGGCCGCCTCCGACAAGGGCGACCGCACGGTCACCGTCGGCGTCCGCCCCGAGCACTTCGACGTCGTCGAGCTGAACGGCGGCGCGGCCAAGACCCTCACGAAGGACTCCGAGGACGCCCCGGCGGGCCTCGCCGTCTCGGTGAACGTCGTGGAGGAGACCGGCGCCGACGGCTACATCTACGGCACGGTCGACGTCGGCGGCGAGACGAAGGACCTCGTGGTCCGCGTCAGCAGCCGCTCGGTGCCGGAGAAGGGCGCGACGGTCCACGTCGTGCCGCGGCCGGGCGAAGCCCACGTGTTCTCGTCCTCCACGGGCGAGCGCCTCTCCGACTGAACGTCCTCGCGCGGGTGATTTTCACCCGCGTTGACGAAAAGTGCCCCGCGGCCTGCTGCGGGGCACTTTTCGTTGTCGACAAATACCCCGGCAGAACGGACTTTTCGCTCCCCGCGCGTCAACCCCCTACCCACTTCGGGGCTGCTCTTCATCCCCCGAAAGGGTGACTAAATGTCGCCAAATCATCACCGGGCGCTACCCTCACTCGCGTGAAGCACTCCGTGAAGCACTCCACCACCCGACAGACGCGACGCGGCCGGGGCCCCGCCCACCGGATCGGCCGCTCTCTCGCCTTCGTCCTGCCCGTCGTCCTGGTGCTCTCCGGGACCCTCGCGGTCACCAGGGTCAACTGGTCCGGGGACCCCTCGGACTCGGTGCTCGCCGCGTCGGAGGCCTCCTCGGCCAAGGCCTCCACCTCCCGGGCCGCCGCCCGCGCACCGCACGAGGTGCTGCGCGACCGGCTGCTGACCGAGCTGCAGGAGGAGGACCCGGGCGTCGCCCTCACCCACCTCCAGGAGGCGGTGAACGAACGCCCGTCGCTGGCCGGCCACTGCGCGTCCATCGCCCGCGCCCTCGGGCGCGCCGCAGTGAAGGTCTACGGCCCGACGCGCGCCCAGTCGTACTCCCGCCCCGTCTGCGACACCGCCTTCGCCTCGGGCGTGCTGGCCGCGCACGGCTGAGGAGGCTTCGGGGGCCGGTGGGGCGCCGCGTACAGTTCGGGCATGACCGATCCGAACGCCGCGTCCCGCCGCCCCGTTCAAGCCGTCGTCCTGGCGGGCGGACAGGGTTCCCGGCTGCGCCCGTACACCGACGACCGGCCCAAACCGATGGTCGAGATCCCGGGCACGGGCACTCCGATCATCGGCCACCAGCTCGCCTGGCTCGCCGACGAGGGCGTGACGGACGTCGTGGTCTCCTGCGGCCATCTGGCCGAGGTCCTCCAGAAGTGGCTGGACACCACCGAGCTGCCGCTCTCCGTCACCACGGTCGTCGAGACCGAGCCCCTCGGCCGCGGCGGCGGCCTCAAATACGCCGCCGCGCACCTACCCCACCCCGATCGGCCCTGGTACGCCACCAACGGCGACATCTGGACCCGTTTCTCGCTGCGCGACATGGCCGGCTTCCACGCCGAGCGGGACGCCGTCGCGACCCTCGCCCTGGCCCGCCCGCGGCTGCCGTGGGGCGCCGTGCAGACGGACGGCTTCGGCCACATCACCGACTTCATCGAGGCCCCGCCGTCGACCTTCGAGATCAACGCCGGGGTGTACGTCTTCTCGTCCGCCTTCGCCGCGATGCTCCCGGAGCGCGGCGACCACGAGCGGACCACGTTCCCGAGACTGGCCCGTGAACGCCGCCTGTCCGGCTTCCCGATCCCGCAGGGCTCCTACTGGCGCGCGATCGACACCGCGAAGGACCTGACAGAGGCGGCACGCGAACTGTCGGCCCTGTCCGGCCGCTGAGCAGCCCCCCCCCCGGAGAGGTCCAGCCGCGCCCCTCTCAAGGACTGGCCGACCCGGGTCCGTAGTCCGCCTTGAATCCGCCAAGACCTCCCGCGAGGTGGGCCAGCCAGCCGCCCGGGGAGTAGGGCCGGGGCGGGTCGACCTCCATGCCCAGCTCGGCCATCGCGAGGGCGTAGTCGGACTCTTCGAGAGCGAGGGCGAGCAGTTCGTGGAGCTCGCCCGTGAGGCGGGCGACCAGCTGCGGGTCCGTGGTGGCGATGTAGTCGCGTACGGCCGCGTCGTGGTACGGGAACTCGTCCGGCATGTCCTGGGAGAACCAGCCTCCGAGGAACTGGCCCAGCTCGGGGAAGCTGGTGTGCCACTCCCAGTGGGTGCGAGGCCCGGCCGGGGGCGGCACCTCGCCCTCCTCGATCGACCGCTTCAGGTGATCTGCGATCACGAACAGCCAGTCCTGGATCGCCGATTCGGGCAGACCGACGTCCGGCACCGGGTAGAACTCGCCGAGACTCAGGCGCAGCCGGCCCGGCGGATTACGGGCGTACTCCCGGATCTGCTGTTCGGCCGTGGCCAGTGCCCAGGGGCGGGTGTGCCAGGTGTGGCGTAGATACGCCCGAAGGGCTTCGCTCGGCCTGTCCGGCTCGTCGTCGGCCGGCATGCCGGTGTACGCGCTGATCACCTGGTCCAACTCGCCGTAGCGGCGGTCGAACTCGAGCGGCTTCATGGACACGGCGCTGGACCTCTACAGGTAGATCGGGACGGTGGTGAGCACGACGAAGCCATGCGGGCTTTTCGGCTCACGCCTGAGGACGACACGCGCCGCGCGCACACCGACGGGCTCGCGCCCGGCGAGCATCATCGCCTGAAGCAGTACGCGGCCGACGGGCGTCTCACGGGAGGGCCAGGCGGCCTCGATGGTGAGGCGAGCGCGGGTGCCCTGGGCGAGCCAGCGGTGGATCTTCTGTTCATTACCGGTTACCACCTGCTGGGTGGCCCAGTGGGCGGTTTCTCGGTCGGGGTAGGTGGCCGAGCGGGTCCGTACGGTCATATCTGTCCACTTCAGCTTGCGTCGAACGACCAGATGAGGCCGACTTCCTCACGGGACACCGCGAGCAGGCCGAAGTCCCAGGCGTATTGGGACATCGGCCAGCAGCCGGTGACCTTCTCGTAGAAGTCGGGGGGGTCGCCGTCGTGACGGGTGTTCGTGAAGAACTGCGAGCCCTCCGGGAAGCGCGAAAGGATCACCTGGGCGTGCTCCTCCATGGCCGGCCTGCGATCGGCAAAGCCGTACTGCCGCGACACGTCCATGGCATCCGTCGCCAGCATGACGAGCAGCCGTACGACGGCGGACCGCGGGATCTCGAATAGCCGACTGCGCCACTCCGCAGCCCCGGCACCATCCGCCGGCGGAACCCGGAACGGGAAGCCGGGATCCTCCTCCAGTTCCTCTTCTCCCTGCTCGGAATCCCGGCCCCGCCAGCCACGGGGGTCGGCCACCCCGCGGTGCATGACCGCGGCCACATCGGGCAGCCAGTCCTCGTGTGTGTGCGGGCCGACCGCGATGAAGGAGTACCGGTTGCGGTACATCTCGACCGCCGCCGACCACATGCTGGCGTCCAGAGACGCTGACGCTCCACACGTCGGGTCGTGGTGAGATTCGCTGTGCATCCGGGGCCTCTCATTAGGGCATCGAACTGACGACGACGAAGGGCGGGTTGAGGCCCGGCTCGTGCATGAGGTCCGGTCAGCAACGGTTGTTACCTCTCAACGTGGATCGAAGGACCAAATCAGCCCGACTTCCTCGTCGGACACCCAAAGGAGCCCCAGGTCCCAGGCGTATTGACTGAGCGGTGAGCAACTCGTGATCTTCTGGTAGAAGTCGGGGGGAGTGCCACCTCCTCGAGTGTTCGTGAAGAATCGAGCTCCGCGGGAGAAGCGCGTGGCAATGACTCGCGCATGCTTCTCCATTTCAGCTCGCTGCGCGGGGAAGCGGAGGTTCCGAGAGACATCGAGATCGCGGGTGGCCAGCAGCACGAGGAGTCGCACCACTGAGGAACGCGGAATTTCCCTGAGCCAGCTTCGCCATTCCGTCGAGCCCGCCTCGTCCACGGGCGGGGTGATGAAGGGGTAGGCCGGGTCGTCCTCCCTCTCCTCCTCGCCTTCGTCGGGATCGATGGTCCGCCAGGACCAGGGATCCGCCGTCTCCCCTCGCATGATCGAGGCGACATCGTGCAGCCAGTCCTCCCGCGTACGGGGTCCGACGGCAACGAAGGTGTACCGACGGTCGTACATCTCCACCGCCGACCCCCAGGAGTCGGCATCCAGTGGTGTCGGCGGCCCGTTCATCTCGGGCGTCGCTCCGTAGTCCATCCAGTCCTCGCTCATACGGGCATCGAGGTGAAGACGACGTAGGGCGGGTCGAGGCTCGGGTTGTACACGAGACGCAGCGACACTCCCTTGGTGTCCTGCACCTCTGTGATCTTCCCGTCGACCAGCGAGGTGCCCCGGCCGGTCACCGCGTCACCGGCCAGGGGACCTTGCAGTGGAACGGACGCCGTGTTGAACTCTTCCATCGACTTCGGCGGATTCCCAGCGAGCCACTTGTTGATCTCGTCCGTGTTGTCACGCAAGGCGTACTGCGTGTATCGCTGAGCGGATTCCATGTCGGCGAACGTCGACGCACCGGGGATCTTGGGGGTTCCGTCCGCCTTGCTCTCGTCTCTCATGCGCTGCAACAGCTGTTCGTCGGTCTTTCCCACGTGCTTGTCAAGGGTATGGCCATTGCCCACCCCTTCCGCCGCGGCCAGGTCCACCGAGTACGTGTAAGGAAATCGGCTCTCGGGCAGCTGCCAGCTGTGCTCCTTCTTGAACTCGTTCAAGGAGCGAGCACCGAAACCTTGCGCCCGGGCCCGTTCCGCCTGGAACGTGGGCACGCTCAAGAGCGCCTCGTCGAGCTCGAACTCGAGCATGGCCAGCTTGCCCGCTGCATCGCCGAACGCCTCGTGATACGCCGAGACCGCCGCGTCCATGCCCGCTTGGTCCATGTGGGACCGGAAGGTCAGGACCACTTCTGCAACCACGAGCCCGACCGCGAGTTTGGTGGCCTCGAAGGGATCGAGGCCCGTAGTGAGGTCCTTAGCCGTCCTTTCCGCGGCCTCCTTGGCAAGGCGCGTGGTGGTCTCCGTGGTCTTCTGCCCCACGTCGGCCAGGTCGTCAAACAGCTTCTGAATGGTGTTCGCGCTCTTGTCGAGGACCTCGATGATGGGGCGCCTGGTGGCGGGATCCACCTTCCCCTGGGTCTTCCAGTTCCGGGTGCCCTTCTTGGGAGTCACCTCGGCCCGCTGGTCCCGGGCCTTGCCCCAGGCCGTGGTTCCCCAGATCGTCTGGCAGAAGGCATTCATCGCGGCCTGCCATTCACCGTTGCCTGTGGGGTCGGTGATGTAGGAGATCGCGTCGGTGAAATCGTCTGCCGCCTTCTTCGCGCCCTTGGAGGCATCCCGCCAGGCCCCGGCGATGTCGCGGAACTCCTCTTCCTTGACGCCCGGCGTGATCTCATGGACGCGGCCGAGTCTAAGCCCTTCGTCGACCACGGGTTTCATGATGAACATGAGGAAGTCCGGGACTTCTCCGAGAATACCGGAAATCGCCCACGAGTCGTGGTATTCGCCCTCTCCCCGCCAGGTCAGGTCATTCGGCGGACCGTACTTGGGCACGGTGGCAATCACCGCTGGAGGCTGCTTCTCCTCCGGCGGTTCGCCCTTGCCCTTGCTGGCCGCCCAGTCCGCCTGCGTGTAGTTGTTCGCGGTCTGAGTGAGGCCCACCGCCACACCGCCCACCGACACCACGCTCCTCGCCCAGAGCTCCAGGAACTTCTGCCGTACCGATCGGCGAAGGAGTCCGCACCCCAGCCCGTTCCCGCGGACTGGCTGTACTTGTCCAACGTGTCCGTCAGCGTCTTCGCCTGCTTGTCATAGGCGAACTGACCGTCCCGCACGACGAGCGAGGTGAAGTAGAGGTGCTGAGGCTGCACGTCGAAGCGCCCCACACCTTGGTTGGGTGGCGCGGTCCTGGCCTCGTCCCGCGCCTGCTGCCGCTGCTTGCCTGAGGGCAGATCAGCCATCAGGCCGCACCCCAGCCCCGCAGTACCGCCCTGTGCGCCGCCGCGTAGTTGATCTCCCCGTTGACCACGACGTCGTGCAGCCACGCCTGGGCTGCCTGAAGGTCCGCTGCGGACCGATCCCACTCGTCCAACTTGTCGATGAACACCTCGCGGGCTTCGCCCTCCCAGGTCAGGACCACCTTCTCCGCTCGCCGGTAGAGCAGGTCCAACTGCTCGTTGAGGCGCTTGAGGATGTCCTCAAGATCTCCGGAAAGGTCCTGCAGCGTCGCGAAGTCGACGGTTATGTGGTCGTCGTCCACCATGCTTCTCCGTTCCGAAGCTGAAGTCGTCGGTCGGCGTAGGAGCCGTCAGAAGTCAGAGAGGCTGCTGCGCGGCGCGACGGGTACCTCGGTGTTCGGCGTCGACAGCGCGTCCGCTTCGCGCTTCACATCCGTCTCGACCTGGATCTTCCTCAGCTGCGCCATGACGTCCAGTTCTCGCTCCGAGAACCCGTCACGGCTCAATCGGACGGCCTGTTCAAGAGCCTGGATGACCATGCGGATACGTACGGCGTCCTCGGCCGCGCCTCGGTGGAGATCCCGGTAGGCGCGGGCGGCCGGCCCCTGCCATCCCGCCTCGATCCGGTCGACGATCGCGTCCATGCGTCTGACCTGCTTGTCCAGGTGGTCCTGCATACCGTCGAGGTCATCGGCCAGGTCCGTCAGCCGGTCGCCCTGTACCCGAAGCCGTGGTTGTTCACCTGCGCCGCTCATCACTTCCCCCGTTTGTGGTCCGAAGTGCCGCTGTCCTGCACCTCACTTGACACACCCATGGCACCTTAACAACTTCACTTTCGACCCATGACAGCAGCAAGTCCGCGCTGACCATGGAAGTTCGCTCGGCTTACTCGTCCTCGAACGTGTGAATTGAGGATCTCATCTGTCGGGTGTTTGTCCGGTGCTGTCCGGGCGGTCGGGGCGGTTGGTGCGGGTAGGGGCGTCGCGGTACGGCGCGGTACGACGGAGGGGCGCGGCATGACGACGGTGGACGGCGAGGCGGTACCGCCTGCGGAGACGGGTCGACTCATGGGCGAGGCGGATGAGCCGGGGTGGGAGGTCGACCCGGACGACGAGTGGGGCATCGCGGTCATCGCAACAGTGGGTCGGCAGCTGAAGCTCCGGCGCGAGGCGGCAGGGATGCGGGCTGGGGACTTCGGGACGGCGGTGGGATATGGGGAGGACCTCGTCTACAAGGTGGAGGGCGGCAAGCGGATTCCCCGCCAGGAGTATCTGGAAAGGGCCGACGAGGTGTTGGGGGCCGGTGGGCTCATCTCGGCGGCCTGGGAGGACGTGAAGGAGGTCCGGTACCCGAGGAAGATTCGGGACTTGACTCGTCTGGAAGCGCAGGCCGTCGAGCTGACCGCGTACGGCATTCACAACCTTCACGGCCTGCTGCAGACAGCGGACTACATGCGCGCCCTGTTCGAGATGCGTCGGCCTGCGTACTCACAGGACGAGGTGGAGAGGCTGGTCGGTGCGCGGATGGCTCGGAAGGTCGTCTTCGAGCGGGACCCTGCTCCAGAGCTGTGCTTTGTCCAGGAAGAGGCGACGCTCAGGAGGCCACTCGGGGGCAAAATGGTGCTGCGCCGCCAGTTGGAGCACCTCTTGGAGCTCGGGCAGATGCGGAACGTCGAGATCCAGGTGATGCCGATCAACCGTGCGGTGCACGCCGGCATGGGAGGCGAGATCCAAGTGCTCAAGTTCACTGACGGTACGGCAGTTGGGCGAGCCGAGGGGGACTTCGGCAGCCGTCCTGTCTCGGAGTTGAAGCATCTCAGGATCATGGAACTGCGGTGTGGCATCATCCGGGCTCAGGCTCTCTCGCCAGGAGAGTCGCTGGCTTTCATCGAGCAAATGCTGGGAGAGGCATGATCCGCAAGACGTGGGCTGAGGACGGCTCGGAGCTGCGGTGGTTCAAGAGCAGCTACAGCGACAGCAGCAACAGCAATGAGTGCGTTGAGGTCGCGACCACGCTGAGCGCGGTGCACGTACGTGACTCCAAGAACCCGGGCGGCCCTCGGTTCGCGGCCACCCTGGGTGCGTGGGCAGACTTCCTGACGTACGCGTCGGCGCACTGACGCGCCAACCGCACGCGCCCCGCACCTGGTTGTCACCGGGAGCGGGGCGCGGGCATGTCGGGCTACCCCAGGAGGCCGCCCACGAGGCGGCCGCCCGGCTGGCCGGTGGAGGAGGAGCCACCGCCCTCCTCGCTTCCGGAGCCCCCGGTGGAGCCGCCGGTGGAGCCGCCGGAGCCTCCGGAGCCGGTCGAGGTGCCCCCGGCGGTCGGTCCGGCCGAGGTGGTCGGCGCCTGGCCCTGGCCGGCCGGGGTCGACTGCCGCGGCGGGGCCTGTCCGCCGGCGCCCTGGGTCTGGCTGGGCGTACCGCCGCCGGCGGTGCCGCTCTCCCGGGTCGCTCCCGGTGTGGCCGCGGCTCCCGTGGACGGGGTGGTGGCCCCGCTGGTCGCGCCCTGGGTGGGCGAGGCGGACGCCTCCGGGCTCTTCGGCTCGCGCGTGCCGGGCTCCTGCGGGAGCGGGGCGCCGGGCAGTTCGTTGCGCGGGGCCTCGCCGGGGCCGGGGACGACGACGCGGTCGGCGTCCCGGACGGCGCCGCCGAGCAGCGAGCCGACCAGGAGGGTCGCGCCGGCGACCAGGAAGGTGATGAGGGCGCCGCGGCGCAGGACGTAGCGGCGCAGGTCCCAGATGTCGGCGCGGGGGCCGAGCCGACGCCAGGCGCTGCCGGCGAGTCTGCCGTCCACGGAGTAGACGGGCGCCCCGGCGATGATCAGCGGGGACCAGGCGGCGAGGTAGATGATGTCGGGCGCGTCGTAGACGGGGACGCTCTTCCAGCTGACGGTGACCAGGAGCGCGGCGGACAGGCCCGCGCCGACGACCGCGGCCACGCGCTGCCAGCAGCCCAGCACGGTCAGGACGCCCACCAGCACCTGGAGGAAGGCGATGACCAGCCCGGCGCCGACCGGGTGCGCGAGGGCGAACTGGCGCAGCGGCTCGGCGACGTCCCAGGGGTGCAGGGTGTTGAGCCACTTCACCATGGAGCCGCGTTCGCCGCCGTCGAAGTAGACGGGGTCGCAGAGCTTGCCCATGCCGGCGTAGATCGAGATGAAGCCGAGGAAGACGCGCAGCGGCAGCAGCACGACGCCGAGGTTCATGCGGCGGCCGGGGAAGTACGCGTGCCGCACCGGGTCGTCGGAACGGCGCCTGCCGCGCGGCTCGTCCGGGTCCGTGTCGTCGCCGTAGCCGTCGTGGCCTTCGTGGTCTTCGGGGCCGAAGTCCTGGGCGGCGTAGGCGGGTTCGTCGAAGGCGCTGCCGACGGTGCGCATGGCGGGCAGCAGCCGGGTGCCCTCGGGGACGGGGCCGCGCTGGGCGCCGACGAGGGGGGTTTCGAGGGTCTCGGTGGCGGGGCCGTCGTCGTAGCCGTCGTAGCCCAGGGGGTCCCCGCCGAGGTCGACCCTGGGGATGACCTGGGTGGCTCCGGCGTCGGCGGCCGGGTCCTCGACGTGGTGACCGGCTCCCGCCCGCACCGCCTGGAGCAGCCGGTGCGCGCCGGTGTCGTCCGGGTCGGACCGTCCGCTCCACACGACGGCCCGGCGACGGCCCGGGGCGGCGGGCATGCGGGGGGTGGCCTGGGTGGCGCTCAAGTGCTGTGCGATCCGCGGGGACTGGGTCCGCCGGGCGGAGGCACCGAACTGCACGCGGAAACTCGCGTGGTTGACGATGACCTGGGCCGGATCGCTCGGCACCTTCACCATGCTCAGCGCGGGAGCGTCGTCGTATCCCGACGAGCGGTCCCCCGTGGGTGTGCGGGGTGTTCTGGTGTCCACACTCATCTAACCGAGTGATGTGTCGTTAGGACACTGCCTTGACCGGCCGGATCTGTCCGGACCGCGTCAAACCAGCCCGGACCGCCCGGAACACCCCATGTGGGGGACGGATCCGAACACCCATCCCCCACCCGAAGAATCGATCACCCCGGCCGCTGCACGGGCGGCCCCGACGTTCAGCGCCGCCGCCGCGCCGCCTCGTACAGCACGATCCCCGCCGCCACACCCGCGTTGAGCGACTCGGCGCCACCCGGCATCGGGATCCGTACCCGGAAGTCGCACGTCTCGCCGACCAGCCGGGACAGTCCCTTGCCCTCGCTGCCGACCACGACGACCAGGGGACCGTCCAGGGCCTCCAGCTCGCCGAGTTCGACTTCGCCGTCGGCGGCGAGGCCGACGACCGTGATCCCGGCCTTCTGGTACGACTCCAGCGCGCGCGTGAGGTTGGTGGCGCGGGCGACCGGCGTACGGGCGGCCGTACCGGCGGACGTCTTCCACGCGCCGGCCGTCATCCCGGCCGCGCGCCGCTCGGGCACGACGACGCCGTGGCCGCCGAAGGCGGAGACGGAGCGGACGACCGCACCGAGGTTGCGCGGGTCGGTCACGCCGTCGAGGGCGACGATCAGCGGGTCCGCGCCCTCGTCGTGGGCGGCGGCGACCAGGTCCTCGGGGTGCGCGTACTCGTACGGCGGCACCTGGAGCACGAGCCCCTGGTGGTTGAGCCCGTTGGTCATCCGGTCCAGCTCGGGGCGCGGCGCCTCCATGAGGTTGATGCCGCCGCGCTCGGCCGCGAGCTGGAGCGCCTCACGCACCCGCTCGTCGTTGTCGATGAACTGCTGGACGTAGAGCGTCGAGGCGGGCACGCCGTCGCGCAGGGCCTCGTAGACGGGGTTGCGGCCGACGACGAGCTCGGACGTCGACCGGCCGCCCCCGCGCCGCTGCTGCTGCGTACGTCCCGTGGCGCGGCGCGCCTTCGCGTTGGCGGCGCGCTGCTTGGCGTGCCCCTTGCGCATCTCGGCGGGAGGCGTCGGCCCCTTGCCCTCCAGGCCCCGGCGTCGCTTGCCGCCGCTGCCGACCTGCGCGCCCTTCTTGCCGGACATGCGGCGGTTGTTCGCGGCCATGAGTTACCTGTCTCCGCTCTCTACGGGAGTGTGCGTGAAGCTTGTGTTCTATGCAGTGTGCCGCCCGGAGGGCCGGGCGGCACAATCGATCTACGGGACGGACGTCGCCGACCGGCCGGGTCAGCGCGACCCGAGACTCCAACGGGGCCCCTGCGGGCTGTCCTCGATGACCAGCCCGGACTGTCCGAGCTGGTCGCGGATGGCGTCCGCGGTGGCCCAGTCCTTCCGCGCCCGCGCGGCCTCCCGCTGGTCGAGCACCAGGCGTACGAGGCTGTCGACGACGTGCCGCAGGTCCTCGCCCTGCTCCTGCTCCCCCGCCCAGTGCGGGGCCAGCGGGTCGAGGCCGAGGACACCGAGCATGGCCCGCACCTCGGCGAGCCGCGCCACGGCGGCGTCCTTGTCGTCGGCGGCCAGCGCGCTGTTGCCCTGCCGGACGGTGGTGTGCACGATGGCCAGCGCCTGCGGGACGCCCAGGTCGTCGTCCATCGCCTCGGCGAAGGCGGGCGGCACCTCGGCGGCCGGCTCGACGGTCTGCCCGGCCAGCTCGGTGACGCGCTGCACGAAGCCCTCGATGCGCGCGTACGCCGACTCGGCCTCGCGCAGGGACTCCTCGCTGTACTCGATGGTGGAGCGGTAGTGCGGGGTGCCGAGGTAGTACCGCAGCACGACCGGCCGCCACTGCTTGACCATCTCGCTGACGAGCACGCTGTTGCCGAGCGACTTCGACATCTTCTCGCCGCTCATGGTGACCCAGGCGTTGTGCACCCAGTACCGGGCGAAGGCGTCGCCGAAGCCCTCGGCCTGGGCGATCTCGTTCTCGTGGTGCGGGAAGATCAGGTCGATCCCGCCCCCGTGGATGTCGAACTCGCTCCCCAGGTACTTGTGCGCCATGGCGGAGCACTCCAGGTGCCACCCCGGCCGCCCGCGCCCCCACGGCGTCTCCCAGCTCGGCTCCCCGGGCTTGACCGCCTTCCACATGGCGAAGTCCCGCGGGTCCCGCTTGCCGGTCTCGCCCTCCCCGGCGGGCTGGCGCAGCTCGTCGAGGTCCTGGTTGGACAGCGACAGGTACCCGGGCAGGGACCGTACGTCGAAGTAGACGTTGCCCTCGGCCTCGTAGGCGTGCCCGCGCTCGATGAGCCCGCGCATCATCTCGACCATCTCGGTGATGTGCCCGGTGGCGCGGGGCTCGTACGTCGGCGGGAGGCAGCCGAGGGCGGAGTAGGCGTCGTTGAACGCCCGCTCGTTCTCGTACCCGATGGACCACCAGGGGCGGTTCTGCTCGGCCGCCTTCTTGATGATCTTGTCGTCGATGTCGGTGACGTTGCGGATGAACGTGACGTCGTAGCCGCGGTACGCGAACCAGCGGCGCATGATGTCGAAGTTCAGGCCCGACCGGATGTGCCCGATGTGCGGGGCCGCCTGCACGGTGGCACCACACAGGTAGATCGAGACGCAGCCCGGCGTGAGGGGGGCGAAGTCACGGATCTGCCGGGCGCTGGTGTCGTACAGCCGAATAGTCACGAGTCCAGGGTAGTAGGCCCCGAGCAGTGCCACGGGCACACGGCCAAGCCTGACGGCCGTTTCGAGTCCAGCCTCTTGCCCGACCGAGACATCGCCCCCGCCCGGCTAGGGCATGGGCACCCGCACCACCAACGCCGTCGCCACCGCCATCAGCCCCTCCCCCCGCCCGGGAAAGCCCAGCCCGTCCGTCGTCGCCCCCGACACCGACACCGGCGCCCCCACCACCTCGGACAACACCTTCTGCGCCTCGTCCCGCCGCTTACCGATCTTCGGCCGCGCCCCCACCACCTGCACCGCGACGTTCCCGATCCGGAACCCCGCCGCCCGCACGATCCGCGCCGCCTCCGCCAGCAGCGTCACCCCGGACGCCCCGGCCCACTCCGGCCGCCCGGTGCCGAAGTGCTGCCCGAGATCCCCGAGCCCGGCCGCGGAGAACAGCGCGTTGCACGCCGCGTGCGCGACGACGTCCGCGTCGGAGTGCCCGGCCAGCCCGTCCCCCTCGCCCTCCCACTTCAGCCCGGCGCACCACAGTTCCCGCCCCGCCTCGAAGGCGTGGATGTCCGTACCGATCCCGACCTGCGGCAACACCGGCAACGACTCCGCCTCAGAACCCATCGTTGAGCCTCCTGCGCGCCAGTACCGCCTCCGCGAGGACCAGATCCAGCGGCCGCGTCACCTTGAACGCCTCCTCGTGCCCCGGCACGACCACCACGGCCGGCCCCATCCGCTCGACCATGCTCGCGTCGTCCGTGACGTCGTCGGTCACCGTCTCGTGGGCCCGCACCAGCGTCCCCCGGTCGAAGCCCTGCGGCGTCTGCACCGCCCGCAGCAGCGCCCGCTCCGGCGTCGCCACCACGGGTTCCGGCACGCCGGGGACCTCGGCGGGCTCGACCTGCTTGACGGTGTCGGCGAGCGGCACGGCCGGCACCACGGCGGGCGCGCCCTCCCGTACCGCCTCGATCACGGCGTCCACCGTGTCCACGGGGACCAGCGGCCGGGCCGCGTCGTGTACGAGGACGATGCCGTACTCGGGCGGCAGCGCGTCCAGTCCGAGCCGTACGGACTCCTGGCGCGTCTCGCCGCCGGGCACGACGAGGAAGTCCGTGCGCTCGGGCAGCGCGTGCGCGTCCAGCAGGCTCCTGACCTCGGCCGCGCCGTCGGGCGGGGCGACGACCACCACGAGGGAGACCCCGCGGGAGGCGGCCATCGCCCGGACCGCGTGGATGAGCATGGGCGTGCCGCCCAGCGCCCGGAGGGCTTTCGGGGCACCCGGCCCGAGCCGTACACCCCGGCCGGCGGCCGGAATGACCGCCGCGGTCCTGGCGTTGGCACGGTCCTCGGCGGCTGCGTCGGCCGACGGCCGGGCGGGCGAGGGACGCGAATCGTCAGACATCGGTTCCTGTCAGGTTTGTGTGCTCGACCTAGTTGGGTATGGCCTCACCGTGCCGGGCGCGACGCCTTGACCGGACCCTTCCGTGACCCTGGTCGAGCCAGCAGTCCGGGCCCGGCACACCAGGACCCGGGGAAAGCCTCCCGGGAGGAGCGTACGAGGATCATCGGCATCCGGACCTGCGGATGCGCGAATTCACGTCCGGGTACGAACATGCCGCAGCGCCCGGCGACAGCAAAGATGTCATCGGGCACCACGGCATTTCAGTGCGCTGGACCGAGCGGGCAGCGGTCCGCGCCTCGCCTCAGGAGGCGAGCACCTCGTCGAGCAGGGCCTCCGCCTTGTCCTCGTTGGTGTTCTCCGCGAGAGCCAGCTCGCTCACCAGAATCTGGCGGGCCTTGGCGAGCATGCGCTTCTCACCTGCGGAGAGTCCGCGCTCGCGCTCACGGCGCCACAGATCGCGTACGACTTCCGCGACCTTGATGACGTCGCCGGAGGCGAGCTTCTCCAGGTTTGCCTTGTAGCGACGCGACCAGTTCGTGGGCTCCTCGGCGTACGGCGCGCGCAGCACCTCGAAGACCCGGTCCAGCCCGTCCTGACCAACCACATCACGCACGCCGACGAACTCCGCATTGTCCGCTGGCACACGTACCGTCAGGTCGCCCTGAGCGACCTTCAGCACCAAGTAGGTCTTGTCCACGCCTTTGATCTGGCGAGTTTCGATAGCCTCGATCAGCGCGGCCCCGTGATGGGGATAGACCACGGTGTCGCCAACCTTGAACGTCATGTGACAGGTACCCCTTCCGTGGCTATCCAGGGTAACACGGAAACGGCGGGTTCTGAATGGCGTTTTCGCAGGTCAGGGCATATCTCGGGGCTTGACAACAGCAACAGGAACGTGCTGCGCGAGGCGAGCGGAAGAAAGAATTCGCAGGTCGGAGCGGCTCTCCAGGCCGGGCGAAACAGGCCCGTCACACACAACCGGAGCGCCGCCCACCGGGCTGAACATCCCGATATGTCGGGTTCCAGGCGTGCGACTTCCGCTACTCCGTTCGGTGGCCGCGCCGGGGTTCCGGCCGATTCCGGAATTGATCACGAGCCACGCCGATGGACCCTCGATGATCAATTTCCGGCGGTCCGCGCATTCCTTCACCGAAATTTCGCGCACCGATCGACAACCCGTATGGCGGACTGGTTCTTATGTGAATGGCGGACGGTTGCGAGCCGCAAAGCGGCCCCTGAAGAGGGCCGGGACTGCCGCCTGCCGGGCGAAGCCCATGGCCCTTCGGGGAGGGTCGGGTGCCGCGGCCCGGGAACGGCTCGGTAGCCTGAGGCCGCTGACAGTCACTTAGGGCGGCTTTATCCGATGCCGCCACCCCGCTCGAGTCCAAGGAGTTGCCGCCGCCGTGAGCAGCAGCCTTCGACGCGGTGCCCTCGCCGCCGCCGCCATCGCGTTCTCGATCGCCTCGCTCGCCGCGTGCGGCGCCGGTCACAACGCCCAGTCGCTGGAGATCAAGCCGGACAACGCCGCGACGACGGTCGGTGACATCCAGATCCAGAACGCCGTCGTCATCACGCAGCCGGACCTGGAGTCGACGGGCCCGGCGGTGGTCTCCGCCACGCTGTTCAACAACGGCAGGTCGGACCAGACGCTCGAGTCCATCACCGTGGCCGGCACCGACAAGACCGCCGAACTGAAGCCCGCCAAGGGCCAGAAGGGCAGCCTGACCGTCCCCGCCGGCGGGTCCCTGATCCTCGGCGGCAAGGACAACGCCGCCGCCGTCCTGCCCAGCAGCCGCGAGGCGATCCAGGACGGCAACGCGCAGAAGATCACCTTCACCTTCAGCAAGGCCGGTGAGGTGAGCCTGCGCGCCTTCGTCGTTCCCGCCGAGAGCTACTTCTCCGGCTGGGGCCCCAGCGACGTCCCGGCGGCGCCCGGCGCGTCCGCACAGCCCTCCGAGGGGACCTCCGGGGAGCCGTCCGACGGCGAGACCTCGGGCACCCCGGGCGACGACGCCTCGGGCCCCGGCACGGGCGAGTCCACCGGCGAAGCCTCGGGCGAGCCCTCCGGCGCGGCGAACGAGACCGGAACGGCGACCTCCGGCACCTCGCAGGGCGCCGGCACCGGCACGGGCACCGACGCCGGCCACTGAGCACCGTACGGACGAAGGGCGGGACCTCCGGGAGGTCCCGCCCTTCGCCGTGTCCCGCAGGACGGCGTCCGGTTTACGGCTCGAACTTGTAGCCGAGCCCGCGCACCGTCACGAGGTACCGCGGCGCGCCCGGGTCGGGCTCGATCTTGGCGCGCAACCGCTTGACGTGGACGTCGAGGGTCTTGGTGTCGCCGACGTAGTCGGCACCCCACACCCGGTCGATCAGCTGCATGCGGGTGAGGACGCGGCCGGCGTTGCGCAGCAGCATCTCCAGCAGGTCGAACTCCTTGAGCGGCAGGTCGATCTTGGTGCCGCCCACGGTCACCACGTGCCGGTCGACGTCCATGCGGACGGGGCCGGCCTCCAGCGCGGCGGGAGTGACCTCCTCCGGCTCGCCGCGGCGGCGCAGTACGGCGCGGATGCGGGCGACCAGCTCGCGGGAGGAGAAGGGCTTGGTGACGTAGTCGTCGGCCCCTATCTCCAGCCCGACAACCTTGTCGATCTCGCTGTCCTTGGCGGTCACCATGATCACGGGAACGTTCGAGCGGCCGCGCAGCTGGCGGCAGACCTCGGTGCCCGGCAGGCCGGGCAGCATCAGGTCGAGGAGGACGAGGTCGGCGCCGTTGCGCTCGAACTCGTCGAGTCCGTCGGGGCCGGTGGTCGCGACGGCGACCTCGAAGCCCTCCTTGCGGAGCATGTACGACAGGGCGTCGGAGAAGGACTCCTCGTCCTCGACGACGAGCACACGGGTCACGGAAGGACCTCCGGGGCGGGAAGCGTTTCGTACGGGGATGTTTGGGGGGATGAGGGGGACCGTTCGGTCTCGTCGGTCTCGTCGCCGAGTCCGGCGTGGTCCGGGCGCCGCGCCGCGCGGTCGCGGGACAGGCCCGACTCCGGCAGTCGCAGGGTGAAGGTGGAGCCCTGGCCTTCGGCACTCCACACCGTGACCTCCCCGCCGTGCGAGGCGACCACGTGCTTGACGATGGCGAGACCCAGACCGGTGCCTCCGGTGGCCCGGGAGCGGGCCGGGTCGACGCGGTAGAAGCGCTCGAAGACGCGTTCCTTGTCCCGCTCCGAGATGCCGATGCCCTGGTCGGTCACGGCGATCTCGATCTGGTCGCCGCCGGGGGCGTTGACGCGGCGGGCGGCTATGCCGACGCGCGTGCGGGCGGGTGAGTAGTTGACGGCGTTCTCGACGAGGTTGCCGAGCGCGGCGGCGAGCTGGCCGCGGTTGCCGCGTACGTGCAGATCCGCCGTTCCTCCGGCGGCCATGGTGATCTGCTTGTTGCCGGCCGCCTGCCGGCAGCGGTCGATGGCCTCGGCGACCAGCTCGTCCACCCGGACGGGCTCGGCGTCGTCGAGGGGGTCGTCGTTCTGGACCCGGGACAGGTCGATGAGCTCCTGCACCAGGTTGGTGAGCCGGGTGGCCTCGATCTGCATCCGTCCGGCGAACCGCTCCACGGCCTCCGGATCGTCCGCGGCGTCCATGACGGCCTCGGACAGCAGGGAGAGCGCCCCGACCGGCGTCTTCAGCTCGTGACTCACATTGGCGACGAAGTCGCGCCGTACCGCCTCGATGCGGCGGGCCTCGGTGAGGTCCTCGACCAGCAGGAGCACCAGCCGGGATCCGAGCGGCGCGACGCGCGCGGAGACGGCCAGGGCCTCGCCCCGTCCGGTCCCGCGCCTGGGCAGGTCCAGCTCGACCTGCCGTATCTCCCCGTCCCTCCTGGTGTCCCGGGCCATCTGGAGCATGGGCTCCACGGCGAGCTTGCCGCCCCGGACCAGGCCGAGGGCGTACGCCGCCGAGCTGGCCTTGACCACCCCGTCGGCCTCGTCGAGGACGACGGCGGAGGAGCGGAGCACCGACAGGACGGTGTCCACCCCGGGCGGAAGGACGGGGTCCGTGTGCAGGGAGGTGCGGGTGGGGCGGTTCTGGTCGCGCTCGCTCCAGCGGAACGCCAGCATGGCGATGACGCCGGTGAGTACTCCGGCGATCGCTGCCGCTGCGGCGACCGCCGCGTTCACGTCCATGTCTCCAGGTTAGGCATGCCGAACGTCCCCGCCCCAGCCATCGGGGTGCGACCTCGAACACTCGTCGCCCAGAGTTCACCTTGGAGCCAGTGATGGTTCATTTGTGGTGCCGGAAACGGACGCGTACAGGCCGGAACGTGTAAGCGTGGGGGCACGGCGAGGGGTGCGAGCCGGTGCGAGCCATGTGCGAGCCAGTTCTTTGAGCCCCCTAAACGGACGTACGAGAGGGAACCCTGATGCGGGACGCGTACCACGAGGAACTTGATTCGATCGGTGACGGTCTGGTGGAGATGGCCCGGCTGGTCGGGTCGGCCATCGGACGCGCCACGACCGCGATCCTCGACTCCGACCTGAAGCTGGCCGAGGCCGTCATCGAGGGCGACCAGCGGGTCGACGAACTCCAGCACGAGCTGGAGGCCCGGGCGATAACCCTGCTGGCCCGGCAGCAGCCGGTGGCGACGGACCTGCGGATCGTCGTCACCTCGCTGCGGATGTCCGCCGACCTGGAGCGCTCGGGCGACCTGGCCCAGCACGTGGCCAAGCTGGCCCGGCTGCGCTACCCGGAGCGCGCCGTCCCGCACGACCTGCACGCGACCATCCTGGAGATGGGGCAGCTCGCGCAGCGCCTGATGGCGAAGGCCGCCGAGGTGATCATCACCAAGGACGTCGACCTGGCCCTCCAGCTGGAGCAGGACGACGACGCGATGGACCTGCTGCACCGCACGCTCTTCCAGCACCTGATGGACGACCGCTGGAAGCACGGCATCGAGACGGCGGTCGACGTGACGCTGCTGGGCCGCTACTACGAGCGCTACGCCGACCACGCCGTCGCGGTCGCCAAGCGCGTGGTCTACCTGGTCACCGGCGAGCACCCGGACGACCTCCAGGCGGACATCCAGCCGACGACGCAGGTCGAGGGCGCCTGACCCGCGCGGGAGCGTACGGGCCGGGGCGTGCGGGCCGGGGCGCGCGGCGATGCCCCAATGCGCCGTTGATGCGACGGCCGCCCGGGGCGTGCAATGGAGCCGGACACCGGCCTCCGGACGGAGGCAGGCACCAGCTTCCAGGAGGATCCATGGCCGATTCCCCCAGCACGAAGCCCGACCCCGCCCAGGAGCGCCGCACCGAGCAGCCCGCCGACATCCGCGCCCTGCCCCTGATCGCCGCCTGCGGCTGCGGCTCGGGGTGCGGCTGCGGCTGCCAGTCGGGCAATCCCTGCCAGTGCGGGTGACGGGGTAGCGGTGGTGCGTGGGGCGGCCGGGGGTGTGGCCGGCCGCCCCAGGCCCCCCATGGGTGTCGCGTCGTTCGACTTGAGTACGGGTACTCAGGCCCCGGAGCCGTCCACGTCCGACCCTGGAAACAGGAAGAAGACGTAGACCCAGACGACTCCCGGGGAGATCGAGATCCCATGAAGCGCAGCCCGATACACACCCTCTCCCGCCTCGCCCGCCTCGCCGTCGCCAACCGCGTCTCGGGGATCTACCTCGCCCTGGTCGGCGGCGCGATGGCCGTGGCCGCGTTGCAGCCCCTGTTCGCGGACAACCCGGACGCGTCCCTGATCTGGGTCTGGCCCGCCCTGTTCACCTTCCCGGCCTTCGGCTTCGTGGCCTGGCTCGGCGAGGGGAGCTGGGGCGGCGAAGCCCCGGCGTGGTTCTTCATCGGCGGCATCGTGCTCTCGGCACTGGTCCAGTCGCTGGCGCTGGGCGCGGTCTGGCAGGGCCTGCGCGGCCGCCGCGGCAACCGCGGGCACCTCACCGCGGCGAACTGACGCCGTGGCCGGGCTCGGCCCCGCTACGTGTACCCGCCCCGCAGAGGGAGATTGTGCTCCTCCCTGAGCATCTCCTCCGTGGTCACGCCCAGGTTCTTCGCCCGGTGCAGCTTGGCCGACGACTCGGTGCCGGACACCGTCGCCATCTCCTCCTCCTGGTTCTCCCTGGTGCCGAGCCCGGCGACGTTGATGCCGTGCTTGTTGTGCTGTGCGTGGATCAGCTCGTGCCCGTAGACCGCGAAGACCGGGGTGAGGGACTCGCCGTCCTTGGCGACCTCACTGTCCATGAACCGGTGGGGCACGGAAACGGTGCTGCTGGAACCGGTGTTCGGCTTGTCCGCGCTCTCCGCGAGTGCCGCCGGCCGGTCGTCGGCGTCCGCCTGCGCCGCGAGGTCGGTCTTCCCCATCATCTCGACGACCTCGGGGTGATAGGGCACGACCTTCACGGTGGGCTTCCCGGACGCGGAGTCCGAAGCCAGATCGGACACCAGGCCGCGGCCGTGCTGCCGGGAGAGCAGCCGGGCGTGACTGGAGAGGATCTCGGTGTCGAACCCCTCCAAGGCCGTCGGCCGGGGGTCGTCCCCGGCGGGCAGCGGCTTGGTCGACGTGGCGATCCCCCGCCCGCCCGCGACGCGCGACCAGGTGTCGGAGAGTCCCTGCTTGCCCGCGGTGTCTCCCGGAGCGAGATCCATCGCGACGGGCCGCAGTCCGGAAGTCTTCCGCAGGATCCTGACGTACGAGAAGTGCCGCTTCTGGATCTCGTCCAGCAGCGCCTTCAGTCCGCGGTTGCGCGCGTTGTCGGCCTTGCCGCCGGGGTCGGCACGGAACTGGCCGTAGATCATGTGCTCGGCCGTGTCCAGGGTGGTGCCCAGCTCGTCGCAGTGGTTCTGCTTGGCTGTCAGGGACTTGAACGACCAGGCCAACGACTCGGTCTGGCGGATCAGGTTGTCCGCCGCGGCGAGCGCGTCCTGTGCGAAGTCGTGGAGGTGCTGGACCTCGGGATCCACGGCGTTCCCCGCGTCCACGGCCGTACTCGCCGCGGGCGCGCGCTGCACCGTCGCCGTCGCGAGGGACGGGGTGACACCGGTGTGCCGATGCCCTTCGACCGCGCGGGCCACGGCGTCGTTGCCCGCCGCGTGCCCCAGGGCCAGCAGCCCCGCGGAACGCCGGTCCACCTGAGGCACCCGACGGGCCTCGGCTCCCGCCTCCTGCCCAGGGCCCACCCTGTTGGCCTGACCCGGCCCCTTCTGCGCTCGCACGTCACTCCCGCGATAGCTCCTGCACACCTGGATTCCAGCCCCGGCCCGGGGGCGGGCACCAGGGCCGCGGGGGCAGGCTCGGGGGCAGCGTCCGGTGTCCTCCGCCGACGGCAGCCGGTGACCGGAGGATGGGAGAGTGGGCCCATGACGGCACCTGAAGCGGCGGTCGTGGCAGTCGACGAGCTCGAGGAACTCGCGGTGGACGCGCTGCGATGGCTGATCGGTTCGGCGCGGGAGGCCGCGGGGGGGGCGGCCTCACCAGGCCCGAACGCCCTTCGGACGACGAGCCCGACCCGACGCTCTACAGCGGTACGGCGCCCTCCGCTTCGTACGCCTGACCCGAGGCGGCGATCCGCGGTATGCGTTCACGTGGCCGGACCAGCCCGCGGTACCGGCGTAGGCGCGAGGACGTCTGCTTCCCCCTGCCCCTCCCCCCTCTCCCCTCCCCCCGATCGAAGCGGACCGCAACGATCGGGCGGAGCGGGACCGCCCCCTGCCACGGTTGACGCGGAAGGGAGGTCCCGTGATCTCGGAACTGAACAGACTCATCGATCTCGTCGAGGAGCACCTCACCGAGGAGCTCGACGTACCCGCGCTGGCCGGAACGCTCGGCACGACCGAGTACCACCTGCGCCGGATGTTCTCGTCGCTGGCGGGCATGCCGCTGTCGGAGTACGTCCGCCGGCGCCGCATGACGGTCGCCGCCGCCGACGTCGTACGGGGCGAGGACGACCTGCTGAGCATCGCCGTCCGCCACGGATACGGCTCGACGGAGGCGTTCGGACGCGCGTTCCGGGCGGTGCACGGCGCCGCCCCGCGCGAGGTACGCCGCGCCGGAGGCCCCCTTCAGTCACAACCGCAGCTCAGGTTCCGCCTGACCGTCGAAGGGAGCACTCCCATGGACACCCGTTTCGCCGACCGCCCCGCGTTCCGCCTGATCGGACACGCGACCCGCGTCCCGCTCATCCACGAGGGCGTCAACCCGCACATCCAGGAGCACATCGCGGCCCTCCCCCCGCAGGAGCACGCCCGCCTCAAGTCCCTCAGCGACACCGACCCGGCCGGCCTCCTCCAGGTCTGCGACGACCTCGCCCCCGACAGCGCGGAGGGCACCGACCTGACCTACCTGCACGGCGTCGCGGTCACCCGTGACACACCGGCCCCCGACGACCTCGACGCCATCGAGGTCCCGGCCGGCATGTGGGCGGTCTTCCGCACCTCGGGCCCCCACCCGGAAACCCTCCAGACCGCCTGGGCGGCGACGGCGACCGAGTGGTTCCCCTCCAACCAATGGCGCCTGCGCCCCGGCCCCTCGCTCGTGGCCGTCCTGTCCCGCACGGAGGACTTCACGACGGCGACGTGCGAGCTGTGGCTCCCGGTGGAACCGGCGTAATCACGATCCGCCCGGCCACCGATGAGTTCGGTGGCCGGCCCCGGTCCTACCCCTGACGACGGACGCACGAAGAACTCCCGAACAGGCGGTACGGACCATGGACGCGCAATTCACCGCGACCCTGCAGAAGAGCCCGAGCAAAGGCGGCTGGACCTACGTCGTCTGGCCCGAGTCGGCCGCCTTCTTCGGCACCCACGGCCTGGTAAAGATCCGCGGCACGATCGACGGCCACCCCTTCCAGAGCTCCTTCATGGCCCTGGGCGACGGCACCCACAAACTGCCGGTGAAGGCGGAGGTGCGGAGGGCGATCGGGAAGGGGGAGGGGGATGTGGTGACTGTGCGGGTGGTGGAGCGGGTGGGGGCCTGACGCCTCCGCGGGCGCACAATTCGGATGAACACAGTCCCCGGACGGCGCTAACGTGCGGCGATGATCAGCAAACAGGGAACGCGTCTGGGGGCGCAGGCCGCACGTCGTCTTGCAGAGACGGGTCTCTACGAGTTCGAGCCGGGCCTGACGGACGCCGAGTTCGCCCGCATCGAGCGCGAGTTCCACTTCGAGTTCGCGGACGATCACCGGGCATTTCTTGCCACGGGCCTGCCGGTCAACGTCCCGCCTGAAGACGGGCAGACCTGGTCGAGGCCGTGGCCGGAGTGGCGCGGTGGTGACCTGGACAGCCTTCGCCGACAGCTCGACTGGCCGGTCGAGGGCGTGCTGCTCGCCGTCGAGCACAACGGGTACTGGAACGACGGCTGGGGCGAGCGCCCCACCGACGGAGCGGTCGCGCTGGGCAAGGCTCGACGCCATCTGACGGATGTGCCGACCCTGGTGCCCGTGTACGCCCACCGATACCTGCCCGACGGCCGGGGCAGCTTCGGTCATCCGGTGCTCTCGATCTGGCAGACCGACATCATCCACTACGGGCTGGACCTGGTCGACTACGTCCACCAGGAGTTCGACGAGGCACGGGGCGAGGTCGACGAGCGCTGGAACCCGCGCGCGACGGTTCCCTTCTGGCGGGACCTCCTCTGACTTCTGCGAATCACCACCAACCAGCCCCACCAGGGAAAGCGGAAGGGCTGGACCCCGACGGCTCCAGGATCCTCCCGGCACCGGATGATCACGCGCCCTCTGGCGGATGGCACTCCTGGCGGGTGCCGGCCTGTGCGGTGGCCGTGCGGGACGGGTTCCAGAGCTGGTCGGCCTCGCCGCGGACGAGATGGTCCTCGTAGATCCGCACCTTGGCGCGCATCACGTTGAGGATCTCTTGCAGCTCCTGGATCTGGGTCTCCACGTGGTGTTCGTGCCGGCGGAGCAGTTCCAGCCGTTCAGGTTCGTTCCCCGGGCCCTGGCGGACCAGGACGATGTACTGCCGGATCGTCGCCAGTGACATGCCGGAGGAGCGCAGCTTCGTGCAGATCGCCAGCCACTCCAGGTCTTCCTCGTGATAGATCCGGCGGCCGTTGGACAATCGGCGTACCGGGTTGGCGAACAGCCCCTCACGCTCATAGAACCGCAAAGCGTGCACGCTGAGCCCACTGCGCTGTGCCACCTCACCGATGCTCAAGTCCATGAGCGCTCCCCCCTCACACAGCTGTTGATCTAGACACGACTCTAGGTTCTAGCGTCGAGCCGTTGGCCATGGGGCGATCGGATGGTGGGAGAACATGAGCGTTTGGTTTGTCACTGGTGCCGCGCGTGGACTCGGCGCGGAGATCACTCGTGAGGCACTGAACCGCGAGCATCGCGTGATCGCGACAGCGCGGGACGCATCGGCGGTGCTACGTGCCTTCCCGGAGAAGCCGGACGGATTGCTGGCGGTGAGCGCGGACGTGACCGAACCGGGGCAGCTGGCGGCTGCGGTGGAGTCGGGCCTGACGGAGTTCGGCCGGATCGACGTCGTGGTCAACAACGCCGGTCACGGCCTGGTGGGCGCGATCGAGGAGACCTCCGACAACGCTGCCCGGGCACTGTTCGACGTCAACGTCTTCGGCGTGCTCAACACCTTGCGGGCGACCCTGCCCACGCTGCGCGCCCAGCGATCCGGGCACGTCTTGAACATCGGCTCCGTGGGCGGCTTCGCCACTGCTCCGGCGGTGGGCCTGTACGGTGCGTCGAAGTTTGCCCTCGAGGGCATCTCCGAGGCGCTGCACGGCGAGTTGGCGCCGCTCGGCGTGCGCGTCACGATCGTGGAACCGGGCGGATTCCGCACCGACTTCCTCAGCGGCGCCAGCATCCAGGTCGAGCCGGCCGCCATTGAGGACTACGCCGTCGGCGCGGGGCCGGTCCGCGAGGCACTGGCGCGGAACGACGGCCGCCAGCCGGGGGATCCGGTGAAGGCGGCCAAGGCCGTCGTCGACGTCGCCGAGGCTGCCCAGCCGCCGCTGCGTCTGCAGTTGGGCGCGGACGCGGTCGAGCGCGTCGAGGCGAAGCTGGATCTGGTACGACGTGAACTCGACCAGTGGCGTCACGTGGCCCTCTCGACCGCCATCTGAAGCCATCCGCCGACGGGGCTGTCGTCTCGGAGGCGGGTTCCCGACCGGGTGGTCGCACCTGGTCCAGGTCCGCCTCGGGAACGGCCGCCGACTCTTCGACCGCCTCGGTGGCGATCACACACCTCCGCTACCGGGTGCGCCACCCCGAGGAGACGGCATGAAGACGACGCCGACGACAGCTCACTGCGCGAGGTGGGAACATGCCTCAATGGGGATGATCGACAGAGACAGCGAGACCGTCCAGTACGTACGCTTCCAGTCGCCTCACCGGAACAGCCGAGGCCACTTCACCGGCATCTTCGGCCTCGTCAACAACCTCGCACGGGCGGGAAGGCTCTCGGACGAGCAGGAGACCTTCCGCCGCAGCAACAACAGTTGGTACGACGCCGCGTACACCGACCCCTCAACGATCGATCCCAGCGTCTACGACGACGAGATCAATCCCGGCGCGGCGGCGTGGTTCAAGCCGTCGGCGTCCCAACTCCTCGCCCGCATCCCCGGCTACCTGGAAATTCTGTCCGCACACGGCGTCGCCTGCCGGGCTCTGCGTTCGGCGGACCCGGGGCGGGTCATCTACGAGGACGACGTACAGATCGTGGTCGTGCCGCACGCCCAGAAGTGACGCCTGGCAGCGCGATCGTTCGAAGGCGGGGCGTGGGCCTGTCCGGCGGGAGCTCAGCTCGGCCACGACTCGGTCTCGGCGTGGTGAACCGTGGCGCAGTGCCCGGCGGGACACGCGAGCGTGTGACCATGCGATTCGAGCCGAGTTCGCCTGCACCGCACTCCCCAAGGGACGGCTGCCGCACCGGACGGCCCTCGGACGCGAAGGGGGACGGGTTCGAGGCCGGCTGCATAAGCCTGATACTGCTGCTCATCGAAATCCCGGTCGCCCTCCTGCTGGGGCTGACGGCGGTCCTCAGTGGATGGGGCCGTCCGGGCGAGCAAGCCAGAGCACTCCCGATGGACTGGGCTCCCATCCTCCTGCTCGGCGGGTTCACCGTGACCGTGCTCGTGATCGGCGTGCTCTTCCTGCGCTCGGCACATCCCTTCGCGGGAGCGGTCCAGTTGCTCATAGCAGCCGTGGCCTTGGTTTTCACGATCGCTGCTTGGCACGACCAGTACGAGCGTGCGCACCCATCTCCCCCACCGACGAAGTCCGGGATGCCGCACGCTCCTCCGCAGACCGACCTGTAGAGCGCGCGCCGGCGGAATGCAGCGACGGACACAGCCCCCGTGAGCCGCCACGAACAGCGCACCCGCTCCCCAGGGACTTGAGCCTGCGCAGAAGGACCGACTCAGTCGTTGGCCGACGCGTCGGTCGAGGCAGCTCTCGGGCCGGAGTCGAAGTCGTACTCCAGGACGTACGAAGCGGCGTCCAGGGTCATCTCGTTGACCTCGACCGCGCGGCCGTCGTCCGTGAACGCGGTGCGGCAGATAAGGATGACCGGAGTGCCCGGGGAGATTTCCAACTGGGCCGCCTCGTCCTTCGACGGCATGCGTGAGCGGACCTCTTCACGGAAATGCACCGGTTCGTGGCCGAGTTCGGCGAGCCTGGCGTACGCCCCGCCCGGTCCGGTGTCCTCCTCGGTGATCCGGGATCCGGCAACCAGTGACATGGGGAGATAGCTCGTCGCGAGCAGGACCGGCTTGTTGTCGAGGACGAAGCGCCTGCGCCTCACGCACGCCGTGTCCTCGTCGGCCAGATTCAGGACCGCGCTGACGCGTTCCGGCGGCGCTTCCTCGGACACCGTGATCCGGTCGACCTCAAGTGCGCGGTCCTCGACGTCTGCCGACCAGACGGAGCGGCCATTCCCCCACTGGTCGCGGGCCAGTCGGTCGATGCCTCGGCGTCGGATGGGGCGGAATTCGCGGACGAAGACGCCGGCGCCCTTGCGGGCCTCGGCGAGGCCTTCGTCCCGGAGAACACTCAGGGCCTGCCGGGCCGTCATGCGGGCCACGCCGTACGTGTCCATGAGGTCGTTCTCGCCCGGGAGCCGATCACCGGGACCGTAGTCGCCCGCCTCGATCGCCTCGCGCAGGGAGTCCGCGATCCGCTGGTACTTGGGCCGACGGTCGTCGTCGGTCTTGGCCATCCCGGGATCCTCCTCGCTCACCTCTCTAGACACCTTAGGTCAGGGGTCGCGTGTCCGCGCTTCGTCGGAGTGACAGTCCACCACCCTTCCTGACATCTCTAGAGGCCTTGATCCCGACTCCGGAGTCCGTCCCCCGAGCCCGTCGCTGGTTCCGGAGGTTCATCGCCCCGTATGAACCACGCTGCTCGATCGACGACTGCGTGCTGATGCTCTCGGAGCTCGTGACCAACGCGATTCTCTACGGGAGTACGGAGTACGCATGGCTCGCACGGGTCGAGTGGTTCCGTGACGGGACCTCCCTGCGCGTAGAGGTGCACAACCCGGGCCTTCCGGCGAACGTACGCCTCCGCCGACCGGACGCCGGCGACGCCCATGGGCGAGGGCTGCTCCTGGTCGACTCCATCGCCGCGTCCTGGCACTCCGGCCCGAGCCGCTTCGGAGGAACGGCCGTCTCCTTCGTGATGGCCGAGGCCTGGCTCTCGTGAGGGAGGGAACGCATCCGCGTCCTCCCTAGGAATCCGTGCAGGGTGTGTCCCGCCGTGCTTGACTGGGCTTCTCGACAGCGGGTTGAAAAACCTGCGACAAGTCCTGTGCATCAATGCAGAGTTGGCTCATGTTGGATCACATAGCCATTCAGGTGCACGACATCGCCGCCAGTGCCGCCTTCTACGACGCCGCGCTCGCCCCGCTGGGTGGCGAGCGGAAGAAGCAGTTCGGCGAGAACATCAGCTTCGGCGTAACGGGCCACCCGTTGTGGCTCGTCCCCGCGACCGACGCCGCGCCGGCGCGGGAACTGCACATCGCGTTCGTCGCGGCCGACCGCGCCGCCGTAGACGCTTTCTACGCGGCCGCTCTCGCGGTAGGTGCCGAGAGCCTGCACGCGCCCCGGCTCTGGCCGGAATATCACGAGTCCTACTACGGCGCATTTGTTCGCGATCCCGACGGGAACAACGTCGAGGCAGTCTGTCATCTGCCCTGAAGCCGTTCCAGGGAGGTTCCCAGCGCATGAAAATGCCCCTGCCCCGCGCTTCCCGCGCAGGTCAGGGGCGTGATCACGTCTGCTACTTCTTCTTCCCCTGGTTCTTGACCGCCTCGATCGCAGCCGCAGCCGCGTCCGGGTCCAGGTATGT
Source organism: Streptomyces sp. NPDC056128 (assembly GCF_042263835.1). Lineage (NCBI taxonomy): Bacteria > Bacillati > Actinomycetota > Actinomycetes > Kitasatosporales > Streptomycetaceae > Streptomyces > Streptomyces sp. NPDC056128. Next base: position 49,494 of record NZ_JBHJVQ010000024.1, read on the forward strand.
CCCGCCCGGGTTCAGCGGCTTGAACTCGGCGTCGAGTTCGTAGGACAGCGGGATGCCGGTCGGGATGTTCAGGCCCGCGATGTCGGCGTCGGAGATGCCGTCGAGGTGCTTGACGAGGGCGCGGAGGGAGTTGCCGTGGGCGGCGACCAGGACCGTGCGGCCGGTGAGGAGGTCGGGGACGATCGCGTCGAACCAGTACGGGAGCATGCGGACGACGACGTCCTTCAGGCACTCCGTCTGCGGGCGCAGCTCCGGCGGGAGGGTCGCGTAGCGGGCGTCGTCGAACTGGGAGTACTCGGCGTCGCGGTCCAGCGGGGGCGGCGGGGTGTCGTAGGAGCGGCGCCACAGCATGAACTGCTCCTCGCCGAACTCCGCGAGGGTCTGCGCCTTGTCCTTGCCCTGGAGGGCGCCGTAGTGGCGCTCGTTCAGGCGCCAGTGGCGGTGGACCGGGATCCAGTGGCGGTCGGCGGCCTCCAGCGCGAGCTGGGCCGTGCGGATCGCGCGCTTCTGGACGGACGTGTGCAGCACGTCGGGCAGCAGGCCGGCGTCCTTGAGCAGCTCGCCGCCGCGCGTCGCCTCCTTCTCGCCCTTCGGGGTGAGGTTGACGTCCACCCAGCCGGTGAACAGGTTCTTCTCGTTCCACTCGCTCTCGCCGTGGCGGAGGAGGATCAGCTTGTACGGTGCGTCGGCCATGGCTCCGAGCGTAATCGAACCCTCCGGCCACCCGCGCGGGGCGCCCGCTGGGCGGACGGTTGACGGGAAGTGTTAATCCGGTGGCCTCCGGCGACCCCGAGTTCGTAAGTTGTGCGTGCCGCTCCAGCCGCTTACACATCCACGGGGGTCCCATGTCCGTCGCCGGGCTCAGACGTGCCGCACGGGAGACCGTCTCCGGGCTCCCCCGCGAGTTCTGGTGGCTGTGGACCAGCACCCTGGTCAACCGGCTCGGTGCCTTCGTCGCCACCTTCATGGCGCTGTACCTGACCATCGACCGCGGCTACTCCGCCTCGTACGCCGGTCTGGTCGCCGCCCTGCACGGGCTCGGCGGGGTCGTGTCCTCGTTGGGCGCCGGGGTGATGACCGACCGGCTCGGGCGGCGGCCCACGCTGCTGGTCGCGCAGACCTCGACCGCCCTGTCCGTCGCCGCGCTCGGCTTCGTGCACCACCCCGTCGCCATCGCCGCCGTCGCGTTCCTGGTCGGCATGGCCAGCAACGCCTCCCGGCCCGCCGTGCAGGCGATGATGGCGGACATCGTGCGGCCCGAGGACCGTATCCGCGCCTTCTCGCTCAACTACTGGGCGATCAACCTCGGCTTCGCCATCTCCTCGATGGCGGCCGGGTTCATCGCCGAGGTCAGCTATCTCGCCGGATTCATGATCGAGGCGGGGATGACCCTGGTCTGCGCCGTCCTCGTTTTCGTGAAGCTGCCCGAGTCACGGCCGCAGCCGCAGGGGGGCGCCGACGCCTCCGGCAAGGACGCGGCCGTCTCGCTCGGGACCGTACTGCGCGACGGGCGGTACATGAGCGTCGTCGGGCTGTCGTTCCTGGTCGCCGTGATCTTCCAGCAGGGGTACCTCGGGCTGCCGGTCGCCATGGGCGAGGCCGGGTTCACGCCCGCGGACTTCGGCATGGCGATCGCCGTCAACGGCGTCCTGATCGTCGTACTCCAGATTCCCGTCACCCGGTTCATCGAGCACCGCGATCCGCGGCTGCTGCTCGTCGCCTCGTCCCTGCTGGCCGGGTACGGCTTCGGGCTCACCGCCTTCGCCGGGTCGGTCGGCGTCTTCGCGCTCACCGTGTGCGTGTGGACGCTCGCCGAGATCGTCAACGCGCCGACGCAGACCGGGCTCGTCGTCCGCCTCTCCCCGGTGCACGGGCGCGGCCGCTACCAGGGCATGTACACCATGTCCTGGGCCGTCGCCTCGCTCGTCGCCCCGCTGATGTCCGGTTTCGTCATCGACCGCTGGGGCGCCGAGTGGCTCTGGGGCATCTGCGCCGTCGTCGGCACGGTGGCGGCGGGCGGGTACTGGGCGCTGATGCGGGGGCTGCCGACGGAGGAGGCGGAGGCGGAGGTGGCCGCGGCCGCAGCCGCAACGCCCTCGCCCGCGAAGCCCGAGGTCAGCGCCGCCTGACCGGCACCACCCCACCCCGTCCGCCCCGCCCTCACGGATGCATCCGCGCCCCCTTCAGCACCTTGTCCACCGCGTTCTTCGGCCCGTACACCGCGAGTCCCACCAGGTCCAGCTCCGCCGTGGGCACGGCCCGTACCGCCGCGCGGTTGTCGCGGTCGTTGCCCGTGGCGAAGAGGTCGGACGTGAAGAGCGCGCGGGGCAGGGCGCGCGACAGCACGCGCGCGTGGGCGTTCGTCAGCGTCTCCTTCGTGCCCTCGAAGACCAGCACCGGCTGGCGGAACATCGGCAGGTAGCCGACGGCGTCCGCGTCCTCGTACGGCTCCCCGATCACCTCGGGGAACTCCTTGCCCAGGCCGCTGACCAGGAAGGCCGTGACGTTCAGGCGCTGCCACGTCTCCAGGTCCTCGCGGAGCAGGACGGCGATCTTGGTGTCGAAGCGGATGGGGGTCTCAGCCTCAGGAGCCTCGGGGGCTGCTTCGTGCGTGCTCATACGGTGAGACTGCCGACCCGCACCCCGCCAGGTCTTGTACGTTTTTTGCATGGCCGGCCAGCGGAACGACCAGCGGAGCGTGTCCGCCTGGCGACCCCGCGTCCCGGGCGTCGTCGAGGTCTTCCACGCCCACTACACCGAGTACGCCTACCCGATGCACGTCCACGACGCGTGGACGCTGCTGATCGTCGACGACGGCGCCGTACGGTACGACCTGGACCGCCACGAGCACGGCACCCCGCACGACACGGTGTCGCTGCTGCCGCCGCACGTGCCGCACAACGGCTCCCCCGCGACGCCGGACGGCTTCCGCAAGCGGGTCCTGTACCTGGACGCCTCCCGGCTGGGCGACGAGCTGATCGGGCCGGCCGTCGACGCCCCGGACCTGCGTGATCCGCTGCTGCGCCGGCGGGTCGGGCAGCTGCACACCGCGCTCGCCCTGCCCGGCGACGAGCTGGAGGCGGAGAGCCGGCTGACGTTCGTCGGCGAGCGGCTGCGGTCCCACCTGGTGCCCCGGCACGAGGCGGGCGCGGAGCGCCGGGACCCCGACCTCGCCCGGCGGCTGCGGGAGCTGCTGGACGAACGGGTCGTCGAGGGCATCGGCCTGGCGGAGGCGGCCGCGCTGGTGCCGGCCCATCCGGCCCACCTGGTACGGGCGTTCAGCGGCGCCTACGGCATCGCACCGCACCAGTACCTGATGTCCCGCCGGGTGGACCGGGCCCGGCGGCTGCTGCTGGCGGGACACGCCCCGGCGGACGTGGCCGGCGTCACCGGTTTCTACGACCAGGCCCATCTGACCCGGCACTTCAAGCGTCTGGTGGGCGTCACCCCGGGGCGCTACCGCAGCAGCGGCGGCGGCAGAAGCAGCAGCAGCAGCAGCCACTGACGGCGGCGCCGGCCACCGGCGTCAGTCGCCGCCGCGCTCGATCAGGTGCTGGAACGCCTCCAGGTTCCGCGTCGACTCCCCGCGCGCGGTGCGCCACTCGTACTCCTTGCGGATGGCGGACGCGAAGCCCAGCTCCAGCAGGGTGTTGAAGGCGCCGTCGGCGGCCTCCAGGACCTGTCCGAGGAGCCGGTCGATCTCGTCGGGGGTGACGGTGGCCAGGGGGAGTTTCGCGGTGACGTAGACGTCGCCGAGGCGGTCGACGGCGTAACCGACGCCGTAGAGCTTGAGGTTGCGCTCCAGCAGCCAGCGGTGGACGGCCGGTTCGTTCTCGTCGGGGTGGCGGATGACGAAGGCGTTGAGGGAGAGCGAGTGCCGGCCCAGGAGGAGGGAGACGGTCGTCGACAGCTTGCGGGTGCCGGGGAGTTTGACGACGTAGTTGCCGGGTTCCGGGCTCTCCCATTCGACGTCGGCGTCCTTGAGCGCCCCCTCGATCACCTCTGCCGTCGTCCCGCGCGCGTCAGCCATGGTGCGAGCGTACGCGACGGCGGTGGGCCTGGATCGCGGCCGTGTAGACGTCGGCCGTGGCGGCGGCGGCACTGCCCCAGCCGAAGGACTGGGCGTGCCGGGCGGCGGCGTCGCCCATCCTCGGCGTCAGCTCCGGGTTGTCGGCGAAGTCGCCCAGCACGCGCGCGTACGCGGCGGGGTCGTGGCCCTGGACGAGACGGCCGGTGAGCCCGTCCCGCACGGCGACCGGGAGGCCGCCGACCGCCGCGGCGAGCACCGGCGTGCCGGCCGCCTGGGCCTCTATGGCGACCAGGCCGAAGGACTCGCTGTAGGACGGCATGACCAGCACGGACGCTGCCCGGAACCAGTCGGCGAGCTGCTCCTGCCCGACGGGCGGGCGGAACCGTACGACGTCGGCGATGCCGAGCCGCGCGGCGAGCTTCTGCAGGCCCTCCGGCTTGGCGAGGCCGCTGCCGCTGGGGCCGCCGACGACGGGGACGACGATGCGGGAGCGCAGCTCCGGGCGCTCGTCGAGGAGTACGGCGACGGCGCGCAGGAGTACGTCCGGTGCCTTGAGGGGCTGTATGCGGCCCGCGAAGAGGGGGATCAGCGCGTCCTGGGGCAGGCCGAGGCGGGCGCGGGCGGCGGCGCGGGCGTTGCCGCCGCGGTCCGGGCCGGGGGCGGTGCCCTTGGGGAAGGGGCGGAAGCGGTCGAGGTTCACGCCGGGGTGGACGACGGCGACCTTGGCGGGGTCGGCGGCGTAGTGGCGGACGAGTTCGTCGGCCTCCTCCGCGGTGTTGGCGATGAGGCGGTCGGAGGCGGAGACGATCTGGGTCTCGCCGATGACGCGGGCGGCGGGTTCGGGGGTGTCGCCGTCGGCCAGGTTGGCGTTCTTGACCTTGGCCATGGTGTGCATGGCGTGCACGAGGGGGGCGCCCCAGCGCTGGGCGGCGAGCCAGCCGACGTGGCCGGAGAGCCAGTAGTGGGAGTGGACCAGGTCGTAGTGGCCGGGGCGGTGTCCGGCCCACGCCTGCATGACGCCGTGGGTGAAGGCGCAGAGCTGGGCGGGCAGTTCCTCCTTGGCCAGTCCCTCGTAGGGGCCCGCGTCAACGTGCCGGACGAGGACGCCGGGGGCGAGCTGGACGGACGGCGGGAGTCCCCCGGCCGTCGCGCGCGTGAAGATCTCGACCTCGATGTTGATCGCGGCGAGGCGCTGCGCCAGCTCCACGATGTACACGTTCATGCCGCCGGCGTCGCCGGTGCCGGGCTGGTGGAGCGGTGAGGTGTGCACGGAGAGCATGGCGACGCGACGGGGCCTGCGCAGCAGCCGGAGCCGCGGGGAGGCCGCCGGTGAGCGACGCCCGAGCCTGCTGACGTACTGGCTCACGAGCCACTCCTCCTCGCTGCGGGCATGCCGGTCGGAGGACACGCGCCGCCCTCCAAGGGGTGGAACACCGGACGGCGGTGCTCCATTTCCGGTTTCCCGACCTTTGCCGAATCATTACCGGCTGTCGCTCAACCGTTCGAGCGCCCCGTGCGTGCCCCCTGGGGCCGCCCGCGTCCTACGGGCACAGCGCCCCGACCCCTCGCGCCCAGGCCGCCCCCAGGTCCGCGTCGGCGGGAAACCTGCCGTGGATCTCGAGTACCACCATCCCGTGGGCGAACGCCCAGAATGAGCGGGCCAGGTCCTGGTCCCCACCGCAGACCCGCATCAGCGGCGCCGCGGCCCGGTCCTCCAGGCCGGCCGGGAGGGACGCGCGGGGCAGCGGCCGTTCGGTCATCAGGCAGTACAGGTGGGGGTGGGCCAGCGCGTAGGCCCGGTACGCCTCCGCCAGCGCCGCCAGCGAGCCGGGTTCCTTCGCCTCCGCGGCCTCCATCGCCTCGCCCGCCTCGGCGAGCGCCTGGACGATCAGCTCGGTCTCGACCGCCTCCTTGTCGGGGAAATGCTTGTACAGGGAGGGGGCCTTGATGCCGAGGCGGTCGGCGACGGCCCGCAGGGTGAGCGCGGCGGGCCCGGACTCCTCCAGGAGCGTGCGGGCGGCCGCGGCGATCTCCCGGGCCCGGGGGGACAGGCGGTCAGCCACGCTGGTAGCCCTCCTTGGTGCGCAGTCCGTAACCGAAGGCGCGATCGTACGAGATGTGCGCGAGCCACCCGCACAGCGCCGCGAACGCGGGTGCCCAGGTCACCGGCGTCACGGTGTAGAGCACCACGAGGGCGAGCGGGATCAGGGCGCGGTGGGCGGCGTTGTAGTACGGCACCGCGCGGGGCGTCAGCCGCCCCTTCTCCATGCGGGGCGCGTCGGACAGGCCGACGAGGAACGTCAGGTCGGGCGCCAGGAAGAAGGCGAAGGCGAGCAGGCCCGCGACCCAGCCGTGGTTGACGGCCTCCAGGACGGCGAACGCCGACCAGAACAGGGCGCTCAGCAGCCAGGCGGTGCGGCTGACGACTGTGCGGGCGGTGACCGTGCGGGGGGTGACCGCTGGTGCGACCGTGCTCATGAATGCCTCCCGGGGAGCGAGCATGGAGCGAGTGGGCTAACGCCGTTAGCCACCTGTCACACAGTAGAGCTAACGTCGTTAGCCAGTCAAGCCCCCGCCCGCCCGGAACCGCACCCCCACCCGGCCGCATACCCTCGTACGCATGCCACCTCCCCGCGCCCCCCGCCCCCTGGGCACGGTCACGCGCGGGACCACGAACCCGAACCGTCTGCGCCGCATGGACCGTTGGATCACGGCCACGCACGGCGCCGAACTGCGCCGCGCCGCCGACCCCGTCGCCGTCGACCTCGGCTACGGCGCCGCCCCCTGGACGGCCGTCGAGCTGCTGCAGCGCCTGCGCACCGTCGCCCCGCACGCGCGCGTGGTGGGCGTCGAGATCGACCCGGCCCGGGTGGCGGCGGCCGAACCGTACGCACGCGCGGGGCTCGTCTTCCGGCACGGCGGCTTCGAGGTGCCCGTCTCCCCGGCCCCGTCGCTGATCCGCGCGGCGAACGTGCTGCGCCAGTACGACGAGGAGGAGGTCGCCGCCGTCTGGCGGCGGCTGTGCGCGCGGCTCGCGCCGGCGTCCGAGCACTCGCGCGGAGGACTTCTGGTCGAGGGCACCTGCGACGAGATCGGGCGCCGGCACGTGTGGGTGGCGCTGGGTCCTGAGGGTCCGCGCACGGTCACCCTCGCGACCCGCCTCGGCTCCCTGGACCGCCCCTCCGACCTGGCCGAGCGGCTGCCGAAGGCGCTCATCCACCGCAACGTCCCCGGCGAGCCCGTGTACGCGTTCCTGCGCGACTTCGACCGCGCCTGGGCCGCCGCCGCGCCCTACGCGTCCTACGGCGCCCGCCAGCGCTGGATGCGCGCGGTGCGGGACCTGACGGCCGACTGGCCGGTGACGGACGGACCGGCGCGCTGGCGCCAGGGCGAAGTGACGGTGCGGTGGGAGGCGTTGGCGCCGCGCGGCTGAATCCGCCGGGCGGGAACGATCTCCGTGCGGCGTTCGTCACACACCGAGGGGAATCGTCGTACGGCGCGGCAGAAGAGGGGAAGCAGGAGGGAAGCGCGGCCTCTGTCGCTTTCCGCGCCGGCATGGCACGATCCCCCGAGCGCTATGTTACTGACGGTTAACCAGTTTGGGGGCGAGGTATGCGTACGGGGAAGCATGGCTTGATGACCGCTGCCGTGACCGTGGTCTGCGCGGTCACCGTGCTCGCGGCACCGGGCACCGCGTTCGCGGACCCCGGCCCCACACCGTCACGGGGCACGCCCAGCGCCTCCCCCGCCCCGGACCCCGGGCGCGCCAAGGACCTGGAGGCCGTACGCAAGAAGCTCGACTCGCTCTACCGCGCGGCGGCCCTGGCCACGGACGAGTACAACGCCGCCGAGGAGAAGGCCGAGAAGCAGAACGCCGAGATCGTCGAGCTGGCCAAGAAGATCGTCAAGGGCCAGGAGAAGCTGGACCGGCTCAAGGACCGCGCCGGCGCCGCGGCCCGCGCCCAGTACCGCACCGGCGGCCTGCCCGACGAGGCCAAGCTGATGCTCAGCGACGACCCGAGCGACTTCCTGGACGGCACCGGCCGGGTGCTCCAGGGCCAGCGGGCGACCAAGGGCCTGCTCGGCGAGTTGTCCCGCGCGCAGGAGGACCTGAAGACCTACGCGGCGGACGCCTCCGCCCGCTTCAAGAAGCTGGAGGCGAACCGCAAGGCCAAGGCCACCGCTCAGAAGAAGATCGAGAAGCAGATCGCGGCGGCCGAGAAGCTGGAGTCCGAGCTGGCCAAGGAGGAGAAGGAGCGCCTCGCCAAGCTGGAGCGGGAGGCCCAGGCCAAGGCCCAGACCGCGTGGCTCGACTCCGGCATCCTCAAGGACCTCGACCGCGAGGCGACCGAGCGGGGCCGGAAGGCGGTCGAGTACGCCACCGCCCAGATCGGCAAGCCGTACCAGTGGGGCGCCGAGGGCCCCACGTCCTACGACTGCTCCGGCCTGACCTCCCAGGCCTGGATCGCGGCCGGGAAGACGATCCCGCGCACCTCGCAGGAGCAGTGGAAGCAGCTGACGCGCGTCGACGTCGAGGACATGCGCCCCGGCGACCTGATCATCTACTTCGACGACGCCAGCCACGTCGGCATGTACGTCGGCGACGGCTCCGTCGTGCACGCCCCGCGCCCGGGGCGGTCGATCACGATCGCCGGAGCGGGCACGATGCCGATCCTCGGGGTGGTCCGGCCGGACCCGGCAGCACCGGATCAGTGACGCGGGCCACGCGCCCCGCGCCGGGGACGTGAAGCGGGCCACGTGACCCACCGCACGCCCGGCGCACCCCCCGCGTGACGTTCGTCATCCCCGGCCCCGGGGCGACCTGTCCAACTGCGGCCGATAACGCGGCATATGACAGTGGCCGATGGCGGACCGGCGTGTGCTGGACCATTCCGCAGCGGCGCCGTCACCCGTTATGGTCCCCGTCGGTGGGTCGAGGTCCCTCGCCCCGCCATGCCCTCGGGGGGAGGGAAGGAAACCAAGACAATGCCCGTACCCGTACCGCGGCAGAGGGCGATCCCGGCCGTGGAGTGTGGTCAGGCGCCCGCCGCGTCCCCGGACAGCGGCCCTTCCAAGGAACAGGCCCCGCCCGGGACGAACCCGGCCGACAACCCCACCAGTCAGCGAGAGAACACGACGGAGAAGAGCGAGAGCCCCACAAGCCGCCGTGGGAGCACCATCCCCACGAACCTGACGCTGCTGCTGATCGAGGACGATCCGGCCGGCTCGCCGCTCGTGCCCGACCTGATCGACCAGACCGGCAAGCCGATCCGCGTCCGCACCGCCCGCAACCTCACCGAGGCCGAGCGGCTGCTGACCGACGACGTCCACTGCATCCTGCTGGACCTCGCCCTGTCGGCTCCCGCCCCGGCCCGCGCCCACGCGGACGCCGACGGCGACGGGAGCGGGGAGGGCCACGACGAGCTGGCGGTGCTCAGGCACGTACTGGAGCTGGCGCCCCGGCACGCCGTGCTCGCGCTCACCTCCTCCAGCGACGCCGAGCGCGGCGCGGAGGCCGTGGCGGTCGGCGCCCAGGACTACCTGTTCCGCGACGAGCTGGACGGCCGTCTGCTGAGCCGGGCGATCCGGTACGCCGTGGAGCGCAAGCGGTCCGACTCCGCGGAGCGGCGCCTGGCCGAGGGCCGGCTGCGGGCGCAGGAGAACCGCCGTCTGGAGCGCGGCCTGCTGCCGACCCCGCTGCTCGCGGGCTCCTCGCTGCGTTTCGCCGCCCGCTACCGCCCGGGCCGTTCCCGGGCGCTGCTCGGCGGCGACTTCTACGACGTCGTGCGCACCCCGGACGGCACCGTGCACGCCATGATCGGCGACGTCTGCGGGCACGGCCCGGACGAGGCGGCGCTCGGCGTGGAGCTGCGGATCGCGTGGCGTGCGCTGACGCTGGCGGGGCTCTGCGGCGACGAGCTGCTCGGCACCCTTCAGCAGGTGCTGGAGCACGAGCGCGCCGACGACGAGATCTTCGCGACGCTGTGCGCGGTGGACATCTCCCCGGACGGCCGCCGGGCCGGCCTGTGCCTGGCCGGGCACCCGTCCCCGCTGGTCGCCGCCCCGGGCAGGCCCGCGCGGCTGCTGCCGTACGACAACAACGGCCCGGCGCTGGGCCTGCTGCCGGGCGCCCGCTGGCCGCGCATGCAGGTGGAGCTGGGTGCCGAGTGGAGCCTGATGCTCTACACCGACGGCCTGATCGAGGGCCACATCGGCGAGGGCCGGGAGCGGCTGGGCCAGGACGGCATGGTGGAGCTGGTCCGCCGCCAGTTCGCCGAGGGCCTGCAGGGCGAGCAGTTGCTGCGGGCGACCGTCAACGAGGTCCGCGAGCTGAACGGCGGCGAGCTGGCGGACGACGTGGCGGTGGTCCTGCTGGACCGGACGGCCTGAGCCGCCCGGTCCCGGTGACCGCGCTCCGCGCGGGGGTTCCTGTCAGTGCCCCGTCAGCGGCCGCCGTTGTACGGGCCGTAGGGGCCGTCGCTGCTGGAGCCGCGGCGGCTGCTGCGGCCGCCGCCCGGCAGTCCGCGCAGCGCGGGCCGTACGTCGACCATGTACACGATGGTCGCGATGAGGCCGATGATCGGCAGGAACGACAGGATGTTGAAGATCAGGTTCACCACGAAGGCGAGCCCGAGGATGATCAGCCAGAAGGGCTTGGTCTTCTTGTCGGCCGCGCGGTAGGCGTCCTCGCGGCGCGTGGCGGCGTCGATCAAAGCGAAGCCGCTGAAAAGAATCAGGGCGATGCTCAGCAGCCACATGAAGCCTGCGAAACCCTGCATCAGCACAACGTCCACCACCAGACTCGGGTCGTCATTACGCGGTCACCGTACCCGTAGAACGGGCCGGACACCCCAAGGGTGCCCGGCCCGCTCCCAGTGACCGCTCCCCTGCCTACTTGGCGGGCGGGGTGGTCTTCTTGGCGGCGGGGCTCTTCTTGGCCGGGGCCTTGCGCGGAGCCGGGGTCTTCTTCGCGGCGGCGGCCTTGTCGTCCGTGAGCCGGACGGGCTCGGAAGGGGCGGGCTTGGGCTTCGCCGGCTCGACGGCGACGGCCAGCTCCTCCACGTCCTCGGCGATGTCCTCGATGCCCTCGGCGGCCTGGCCGCGCCAGGTGCGCACCGCGTGCTCGCCGCGCTCGGCGACCTTCTCGTAGGTCTCGCGGGCCTTGACGGCGTACTCGGCGGCCACGCCGACCGAGCGCAGCGCGAGGTCCTGGGCGCTCTCGCCGAGCTTCTTGAAGTCGGCGTCGAGGGAGCCGAACAGCTCGTTGGCCTTGGCCTGGAGGGTGCCCTGGGTCTCCTTGACGCGGGCCGTCGCCTTCTCCTGGACGGCCTTCGGGTCGGTGTTGCGCACGGCGTCGATACGCGCAGGCGCCTCGGTGCGCAGCTGCTCCACCAGCACGGGCACCTTCTTGGCCTGCTGGAAGGCCAGGTCGGCGGTGCCCGCGGCGAAGTAGAGCGGGGTGGGGTCGCTGAGGGTCTTGCGCAGGTCGTCGGTGATGGCCATGGTGCTGGTCCTCCGGAATGACGTATTACTGAGGGTTTTGTGGTGCTTTCGCGGCCGGGCCCGGTATGACGGAGCCCTCGCCGTCCGCATCGGTCCCGAACCCGTTCTCCCTGCGGAACGACTCGTAGACCTGGAGCAGGACCTGCTTCTGTCCCTCGTTCAACGAGGGGTCGGCGAGGATGACCGCGCGCGTCTCCACGTCGTCCCGGTCCCGCTCGGCGTCGAGGATCCCCGCGCGGACGTACAGCGTCTCGGCGGAGATCCGCAGCGCCTTGGCGACCTGCTGGAGCACCTCCGCGCTCGGCTTGCGCAGCCCGCGCTCGATCTGACTCAGGTACGGGTTGGACACGCCCGCGGCATCGGCGAGCTGCCGCAACGACAGCTGCGCGTTGCGCCGCTGCTCGCGCAGGTACTCACCGAGATTGCCGACGTTGAGCGAGGCCATGCCTCCACCATGCACGACCCTGCTAACTATTGCAAGCAAGCTGCTTGCAATAGTGCGCCATTCGGCCCACGCACCCACTTTTTAGTGCGTACTTGGCAGCGGCGCCCGCCGCGCCGAAGCTGATGGGGCGGGTGGATTCAGGAGGTCGCGCGGGCGGCGGCGTCCGGCCCGGCCTGCCTGGCCATGCGCCGGTAGCCCCAGTCGGAGAGAGGAGAGAGAGCCTCGGCGAGATCACGGCCGAACTCGGTGAGGGAGTACTCGGTCTTCAGCGGAAGCACGTCGTACACCCGCCGGTCCACGAGCCCGTCCGCCTCCATCTCGCGCAGCGCCTGGGTCAGCACCTTCTCACTGAGGCCGGGCACCAGCCGCCGCAGTTCGGCCGGGCGGCGCGGGCCGGACTCCAGCAGCCACAGCAGCGTGGTCTTCCACCTGCCCTCGATCACGGCGATCGCGGCGGCCACTCCGCAGGCGTTCGCGTCCTGGCGTCGGTGCGCCATGCCGTACCCCTTCCGTCAGCCTTCGGCCGTCAACCGCCGCGGCGGCAAGCGCGACACGACCCTCACGTACACCAATTTCTCATTACATTACGGGAGTTCAGCACATGGCCACGCACACCGACCAGTCTGCCGCCGCCGTCACCGTCCTCGGGCTCGGACCCATGGGCCGGGCGCTGGCCGCCGCGTTCCTGGACGCCGGGCTGCGCACCACCGTCTGGAACCGCACGCCGGGCCGGGACGGCGACCTCGCCGCCCGGGGCGCGGCCGTGGCGGCGTCGGCCGAGGAGGCGGTCGCCGCCTCGCCGCTGACCGTCGTCTGCGTGGTGAACTACGACGCCTCGGACGCCGTACTGCGCCAGGAGCCCGTCGCCGCCGCGCTCAAGGGCCGTACGGTGGTGAACCTGAGCGCCGACACCCCCGAGCGCGCCCGGGACACGGCCGAGTGGGCCAGGCGGCACGGCGTCCGCTACCTGGACGGCGCGATCATGACTCCGACCCCGACCATCGGCACGGACGACGCGGTGTTCCTGTACAGCGGTGCCGAGGAGCTGTACCGGGAGCACCAGCCCGTGCTGGCGGCGCTCGGCGGCAGCCACACTCACCTGGGCGAGGACGCCGGGCGGGCCGCGGCCTACGACGTCGCGCTGCTCGACATCTTCTGGACGGCGGTGGCGGGCTACGCGCACGCGCTCGCGGTGGCCCGGGCGGAGGGTGTCACCGGCGCCGAACTCGCCCCGTTCGCGCAGGGCATCGCCGCGATCCTGCCGCCGCTGTTCACCGAGTTCGCCGCCGACACCGACGCCGGTACGTACTCGGGCGAGCTGAACCCGATCACCTCGGCCGCGTCGACCATGGCGCACGTCGTCCACGCCTCCGAGGCGCACGGCATCGACGCGAGCGTGATGCGCGTGATCGAGGGGCAGGCCCGGCGGGTCATCGCGCTCGGGCACGGCACGGACGGGTACACCCGGGTCGCGGACGTGATCACCCGGCGCTGACTCCCGCGCCGGGGGTTCAGAACGGCAGGGGGCGCCCGTGCGCCAAGGACTCCACGGAGTCCTGCGAGTCCTGCGGAGTCACGGCCAGCACCATGTGGCAGTCCTGCCAGGCCGGTTGGCTCAGCAGCGGTTGGAATCGGGTGAACAGGGCGAGGAGTTCGGCTCCCCACTTCTCGCGGAAGGCGGAATCGATGCGGGCGAGGTCGAGATACGGCGAGTTGTCCCTGGACGCGCTGGAGATGGGCGACGAGGGTGCCGCCCGGATGGGGGATGTCCGCGGCGCCGAGTTCGCGCAGCAGCGCCATGGCCCGGTCGGCAGCGGTAGGAGAAGCGGGCACGGGGCGCCGTCCTTCCGTCGCTGGAGGTCGGCACCCGTCCGCGCCTTCGCCTGTGGTCCGGACCCTGCGAAAGCGCCGGACGGGTTGCCGCCTGGGCCCTGCACCGATCATCCTGGGCCCCGTAACCCCAGTCAATCCTATGTATTTCTAGCTTCACCCAAGCTATAGCTTGGGTCATGACTCTGGAGGACCTGCGCGTCTTCGTGGCCGTGTGCAGGGCGGGAAGCCTCAGCGCCGTCGCCCGGGAGCTGGACCGCACGCAGTCAGCGGTGAGCCAGCATGTGAAGCGGTTGGAGCGAGAGGCCGGTGTGAGCCTCCTGGAGCGCCGGCCACGAGGCGTCGTACCCACACACGCGGGACGCGTCCTGTGCGACGCCGCCTCGGACAGCATCGCCGGTCTGGATCTGGCCCTGCGGCGTCTCGGGGACCTGGTCAACGGCGACAGCGGCTCCGTGCGCGTCACCACGGGCGGAACGACCGTGCGGCACTTCATGTCCGATGCCGTCGTCGCGTTCCGGCAGCGCTACCCGAAGGTCAGTCTGGAGTTCCGGACAGAGACCTCCAGCCGCGACTGCTTCGACGCCCTCACCGCCGGCAACCTGGATCTCGCCTGGGTCACGATCGGCGGCCCAGTGCGCGGCATCGAGCAGCGCCCCGTCGTCGCCCTGCCATGGGTCCTGGCCGTCCGCGCCGACGATCCGCTCGCGGGCCGGTCCCGTGTCGGCACAGCCGAACTAACCGACATCAGCCTCATCCGACTCCCCCAGAACTCCACCTCGGGCGCCCGCCTCGACGCCGCGTTCGCCGAACTCGGTGTCCGAAGCAGCTCCGACACCAGCGTCGCCGACTGGGACACCGCCCTCCTGTTGGCGGAGCTCGGCCTCGGTCACGCCGTCGTGCCCGTCCTGCCCGGCTGGGAGGTACCCGGTGACGGCCCCCTCCGCCTCGTCCCCATCCCCGATCTGCCCCCGCTCCCGGTCGGCTGGGCCGTCCGCCGCTGGGACTCCCTCACCCCGCTCGCCCGGGTCTTCGCCGATACCGTCGCCCGCAGCTGTACGGAGGGGCGCGCCGACACTCGGCGCCCCGCAGCGTCCGGCCCTGGGGCCCCGAAACGGGCCAATCCCGATGACGTCGAACGCGATGCTGGCTAGCGTTCCGTCCATGACCTCCCTGGACGCCGCCACCGACGACAAGGCCGGCGTGACCATCCGCTGCCAGGACAACAGTCTCGTCGGCGTGGCCTTCTGCGACCGGTTCAGCTACGACGCGGACTCCGTGCACTATGCCGTCGAGCTGCGGGCCCCGGGACTGACCGCCCGTGTCGACGAGGTCGTCGCCTGGATCTGGGACAGCGATCTCACCGCGTTCCTGGAAGAACTGGCCGCGGACTACCGGGGATGGGACGGCGAACGGAACTGGCAGACCAACGACAGAGACCTGACGGTGTCGGCAGTCTTCCGGTCCGGCGGCCACGTCGGGCTGACCTGGACGCTGCGGCCCTGGCCGCGGGCCGCCGGCGGCTGGAGCGCCTCGGTGATCACGTGGCTGGAGGCCGGCGAGGGGATGACCGCCCTGGCCGCCGACGTCCGGTGTTTCCTCACCGAGGAGCACCAGTGACATCCGGCATACGCATCACCTGGATGCTGTGGGCACACGGATGGGCCGATTGCATCCTTGAGGATCACCACGCGAAGGCCGAGCTCACCGCGTCCTACATAACCCACGCGCCCGAGGAGTTCCTGACCGCGGTGGCCCGGCTCGTCGCGGGAGAGACGGAGACCCGAGTCCAGTTCGAGGCTGAACCAACCGCCTACCGCTGGATCTTCGATCGCGAGGGCGAAGACATCCGGATCCGCGTGCTGGAGCTCCCCGACGGCAGCGATCACGACACCCAAGGAACCGAGATCTGGTCGGGTCAGTCGGGCGTCGACCAACTCGCCCGCGCCGTGATCCGCTGCTTCGACGAGGTCGGCCAGACCCATGGCGAGAGCGGCTACCGAGGCAAGTGGGGCGAGCACTTCCCCCGAACCGAACTCGAAGCCCTCAGAAGACTCCGGAACGACCGTCGGCATCCACACGGTGCACAGCCGGACCCGCACCAGACCTGCGAAGGAGACCGATGAGGCAGATCAAGGTTCCACCTACTGACCGCTTTCCTCATCGGGAGGCAAGCCCTGACGCGGTGCTGGAGGGACTGCCGGAGGAAGCGGTGGAGCGGGCTTCGTGACAGGGGCTGCGAACGGACCTCCCGCGGTCAGGTCCTGGTGACCGGGACGAGGGTCAAGTACGTGATGCCCAGGATGCCGCGGTAGCCGTCGGTCCAGGACGATCGCTGGCGGTCGACCCGTTCGCGGGTCTCGGCGGCGAGTGGGTGGTCCGGGTTCATGGCGAGCCAGAGTTCTGTGTCGTGGCGGTAGCCGGACTCGAACTCCTCCCACTCCTCAGGACTCGCGGACTCGATCCAGGCCGGCCGGAAGCCCGCCTCGACGGCCAGGTCGACGAGCGGTCCGAGCCGCAGGTGGTCGCCCGCGTGCGCCCCGGGCCACATGGCCGCGAGTTCCTCGTCCGTCGGGGCGCGATCCCAGAAGCCCTCGCCGAGGACGACACGTCCGCCCGGGCGCACCAAGCGGCGCAGCTCGTGCAGTACGACGCTGGGATCGTACGGCTGCTCGGGGTCGCACAGCGCCTGACCAGACCCCAGGCAGAGCACCACGTCCACGGGCCCGCGTGCCGTGCGGAGGGCCGACTCCTGGGTGAATTCGACCCGCCCGGCCAGTCCCCGCTCCTTCGCGAGGTCCCGGCCCCTGGCCAGATCCTCGGCGTTGATGTCCAGACCCACGCCCATCGATCCCGGGACGGACTCCAGAACGCGGAGCAGCAGTTCGCCCCAGCCGCAGCCGATATCAAGGACGGTGGCGGGCGAGACGGCGGCGAGACGCGCGACGATGCGCCCGGCGCGGGCTTCGGAGAGCGGCCCGTGGAAGGTCAGGCTGCCGAGACGCGGGGGAAGATCGGAAGCGGTTGCCATAGGGCGACACGTTAGTTTGCCCTGGGTAGCGCTGCCGAGCGATTTAGCTCCGGCTCGGCCGTCGCACGAGTGCGGGCGCCGCGCCCCTGGGTCGGCACGGCGAGTGCATGCTTTCAAGGGGCGCGGGGAACTGCGCGACCAGCCACACACAACCGGCAGCCGAAGGCCGGCGCCGACTTCCCTGCCGGGCGTCAGAACGGCAGGGGCCGCCCGTGCACCACGTCCAGCCGGGACACCGCGCGGGTGAGTACCACGTAGAGGCGGTGCAGGCCCCGCCCCGAGGGGCCCTCCGCCGCCGCGATCGCCGCCGGTTCGACGGCGACGACGTGGTCGTACTCCAGGCCCTTGACGACGCTCGC
The DNA here is from genome assembly GCF_042263835.1 of Streptomyces sp. NPDC056128. NCBI lineage: Bacteria > Bacillati > Actinomycetota > Actinomycetes > Kitasatosporales > Streptomycetaceae > Streptomyces > Streptomyces sp. NPDC056128. Next base: position 66,692 of record NZ_JBHJVQ010000024.1, read on the forward strand.
GGGCAGCAGGGCCGCCCGGGCGCCGGGCACCTCCGGACCGGCCATCCCGATCCCGGCCGCGTCGAGGGCCGCCCGCAGGCGGGGCACGTCCGCGTCGGCGGCGACGACACCCACCGAGCCCTCCCGGGTGAGCGCGTGCCGTACGGCGTCCACCACCGCCCCCGGCACCGCGCCGGGCGCCACCTCGCGCAGGGTCAGCTCGCCGTCGCCGCGCAGCGAACGGGCCGGCGGCACGTCCACGTCCAGCCGGGCCAGCAGCCGGTTGGCGAGGCCCACGACCTCCCGGGGCACCCGGAACCCCGTGGTCAGCGGCACCACGGCGGCGTCCGGCCGGCCCAGGTGGGCGAGGGTCGCGGCCCAGGACCGCGCGGCCCACGGCGTGGTCCCCTGGGCGAGGTCGCCGAGGACGGTGAGCGAGCCGAAGGCGCAGCGGCGCGCGATCGCCCGGCACTCCATCGGGGAGAGGTCCTGCGCCTCGTCGACGACGATGTGGCCGTAGCCCTCGGGATGTTCGAGGAGCCCGGCCACCTCGTCGAGGAGGACCAGGTCGGCGGCGGACCAGCGCGCCGACCTCCACGACCGCGGCGCCCCCGTGGCCCACAGCAGCGCCCGCTGCTCGTCTTCGTCCAGCAGCCCTTCGGCGGCCCGCGCCAACGCCCCGGGGTCACCGAGCAGCCGCGCGACGACCTCCTCCGGACGCACCCGGGGCCACGCCGCGTCGAGGTGGGCGCCGACCGGCCGGGCCCGTTCGACGCGGCGCACCCAGGCGTGCGGGCGGGGTCCGGCACGCCGTTCGGCCTGGTCCTGGACGTACCGCACGATCCGGGCGCGGACCCGCTCGCGCCCCACGGTGTACGGCGGCTCCTCCTCGCGCACGTCCGCGACGATCCGGGCCAGCGCTTCGGCCGGGACGCGCCAGCGGTAGGACCCGTCCGGCACGACGAGGTCGCCGGCCGCCTCGGGCGCCACGCGCGCGTACAGGGCGCGGCGCAGCACCTCCGCCGTCCGGGCGTCGTGCTTGACGGCAGCGGTCCGCTCGCCGTCGGTGCCGGTGACCGGGTGCCGGGCGATCTCCGCCGGGAGGGTGGACTGCCGTACGCCGGTCTCGCCGAGGGCGGGGAGCACCTCGGCGATGTAGGAGAGGAAGGTGGGGTTGGGGCCGAGGATCAGCATGCCGCCGCGCCGGATGCGCTGCGGGTGGGTGTAGAGCAGGTACGCGGCCCGGTGCAGGCCGACGGCGGTCTTGCCGGTGCCCGGGGCGCCCTGGACGCAGACGGTGGTGGTGAGGCCGGCCCGGACGAGGTCGTCCTGCTCGGGCTGGATGGTGGCGGCGATGTCCCGCATGGGCCCGACGCGGGGCCGCTCGATCTCCCGGGCGACGAGAGCGCTGGCCCGGGACTCGCCCCGGCCGAGGTGCTCGTCCTCCAGCCCGGTGAGGTCGGCCGAGTCCCCGCGGCTGCCGGGCGCCCAGCCGAAACGGCGGCGGACGGCGACGCCCCGGGCGTCGTCGGCGGTGGCCTGGTAGAAGGCGCGGGAGACGGGGGCGCGCCAGTCGACGACGAGGGGCGGGGAGGCGGGATGCTCACTGATCCGCAGCCGCCCGAGATGCAACACCGGCGCCTCAGTATCCGACGCCTCCGCCTCGGCGAAGTCCAGTCGCCCGAAGAACAGCGGCCCCTCGGGCAGCTCGCGCAGTTCCTTGGCCCGGCTGCGCAACCGGTACCCCAGCACCTCGGCGTCGGCACCGGAGGCGGAGACGTCCTCGCCGGTGACGACGTGCTCCCGGGCCCCGTCGATCATGGCGGCGAGGACCTCCCGGCAGCGCTCGTGGTGGGCGCGTTCGAGGGCGAGGGCGTGCTGGAGGGCGGGTTCGGTCGACGTCATTCCAGCAACCGTACCGGATAACGTGACCGAGTTAAATTTCTTACCGAGTAACCGTCAGCCTCGGTAGCCCGGCCGCCAGCCCCCCGAACGCCCGCTCCGCCGCCGCCACCGCGTCCGGCCGCACGTCCGCCACCCGCTCCCCGGCCGCGATCCGCCGCCAGTTCTCCAGCGCGAGGATCCGCTGTACGGCGATGATCTGACCGGCGGCCAGCCGGGCCTCCAGATCACCGCCGAGCACCCGCGCGAGCGCGGCCTCGGACCGTTCGAGCTGCGTGTGCATCCGGGCGACGAGGGCGGGCGTGCCGTACAGCAGCCGGTGGAAGTCCAGTACGGCGGGATGGTCGTTGAGCCCGGTCACGGGATCGCCCTGCTCCAGACCCGCCAGGAAGTGCCGCCGCAGCGCGTCGAGCGGATCCGGCCCCTGCCCCGCGACCCGCGCCGCCTCGTCCTCGTGGTCGGCGATGCGGTGCAGGACGAGGTCCTCCTTCGCCGGGAAGTACCGGAAGAGCGTCGGCTTGGACACCTCGGCCGCGGCGGCCACCTCCGCGACGGACACCGCGTCGAACCCCTTCTCCAGGAAGAGCCCGACGGCGACGTCCGACAACACCTGCAACGTCCGCTGCCTCTTCCGCTCCCGCAGCCCGCTCTCCACCATGCGACGACCCTACGCCGGAGGCGCCGCCTCGAAGTGCCGGTGGCGGCTCAGACATCCGCCGGGAACCTGGCCGCGCTCGCGCTCGGTTGGCCGCCGTGCGGCAGTGCGCGGGCAAGGTAGGGATTGGCCATGGACTTGTCCGGCAGGCCCAGGGCCGCGGTGGCCTCGGCGAGGGTCATGGCGTAGGTCTGGACGGCACGTTTGACGTTCGGGGCGCCCAGACTCACGCCGGTCACCAGACGATCGAGGTCGACGTAGGCGGACCGGACGGTCTCGATCCACCGGTACACCCGCCAGTCGTCCCGCCAGTGGTGGGTGCAGTCGGGCGGGAGCAGACGCTCCCAGCGGCGGAACATCCGGTCGCGGATCTCCGGCCGGGTGGGTGTGAGGTGCATATGGCGGACGAGGTCGTAGAGGGGATCGCCCACCATCGCCATCTCCCAGTCGATGAGCGTCAGTCCGCCACCGTCCGGGCGGCGCACCAGGTTCCACGGGTTGAGATCGCCGTGCAGCAGCACGGATCGCCGTCGGCTCAGGGTGTGGCGGGCGAGGATCTCGGCGAGCCGGACGTTGTCCGGCAGGCCCAGTTCGCGGGCGAGTTCCATCGTGGCCTTGGGCAGCTCGCTCACCAGGCGGACCAGTTCGCCGCGCAGCCACGGGTAGAAGGCGGCTCCCTTCAGCGGGTCCAGCCGCCCGCATCCCACCCGGGTCAGCTCGCCCAGCTGGTCCACGAGATCGTCCGCCTCGTACGGCCGCAGCCCGTGCGCGGGATGTTCGGGCGGGGCGAAGCCGTTCGCCGGTCCCTCATAGGAGTGGATGGTGAACGGTTCACGCAGCCCGCTCCGTCCCAGGGCCAGCACGCGCGGAGCCTTGACGCGGGCTCCGGAACTCTCGATCTCCCTCAGGACGGCGTGTTCGCTGAGGAATCTGCGCTCCCGGGAGTCCGCGGCGCCCACCTTGCGGCGCACCACGACCGGGAAGTCGATGCCCTCGACGTCCACGGCCGTGTTCAGATGGGCCGTGCCCTTGAAGACCCGGTCGGCGGAGGCGGCGCCCTCCTCCAGCAGGGCCCGGTTGACGGCCCACAGGGGGAAGTCGCTGCGGACCGGGAGCCTCGAATCGCGCTGCCACACGATCTGGGACAGCTTCCGTTCCCGGCTGGACCGCACTCCTCGGGACTCGTGCCACCGGAAGAGGATGCGCTCGATGGCCGGCTCGTCCGGCACGCTCTTGAGACGCAACGGTTCTTCGGCCGCCAGCAGCGCCCTCCGCACCGCCCGCGTCGCCGCGTCCAGGTCCCGCTGGTCGAAGGAGTCCCCGAGCGACTTCGCCGCCCGCATGACGTCCGGATAGACCGACTGGGCCCGCTCGAAGGCGACGTAGTGCCTGAGGTCCCGGTCCAGGCCGTTGACCGCCTTGCCGCGCCGCTCCCCCATCACCTTGCGCCAGGCCTCGACGACCTCCGGCCACTGGTGGTCGGGGTAGCGCATCCGCACCAGGTGGGTGGCGAGGTCGTGCAGGGGGTCGCCGTAGCTGGCCAGCTCCCAGTCGACGCAGATCAGCGGTGGGTCCCCGGCGTAGGAGACGATCACGTTGTCGCGGTGCAGGTCCGTGTGGACCAGGTTGAACGGCCGGCTGACCAGCGTGGGCACCCGCTCGGCGAAACGGACCAGGGCATCTTCCGGAATGCCCAGCATCGCGAACAGGGCCCCGAAGTCGGACTGGTTGCGCCGCCTGATCTGCTCGTCCGCCGCGAACGCCAGCGCCCTCAGGAAGGCCCCGCCGTCCCGGCTCGACCGCGGCCAGTACGCGGGCAGCGGCGGCAGGTGCTGACGGCGCACCTGCGTCATGTCCGCCAGCAGCCCGGCCAGCGCGACGATCAGGTCGTAGTCGACCGGCGTGTCGTTGGGGCAGATGCTCGACAGGGGCACGCCCTCGACATAGCTGAGGACGACGACGTCGCGGTGCTTGGCCAGACAGCGCGGGACGTTGTGCAGCACCCCCCAGATCCGGTTGAGCAGGTCGGCCTCGTCCTGCCAGGTGCGGATCACCACCGGCAGCGCCGAGGGGATGCGCTTGCGCACGGTGACCCGCGCGCCGCGCTCGGCGGCGACCAGCCTGGAGTCCCCGTCGGTCAGCGGCCGCACCATGTAGTTCAGGTTGTGGTGCCCCCGGCCGAACTTCCCGAGCGCCGTCGCCGAGGCCAGGAACCGGTCGAACGCGTCGTCCGCCGCCCGCTCCAGCACCGGATTGCCAAGCGGGGAGGGACGACTCACAGAGTGCTCCAGGAGGGACGTGCCACGCGCCAGATCTTCGCTGCGACGAAGAAAGTGGCCACACAGTACAGCCACGTCCCACGGTCCGCTGTGAGTACTCCAGTATGCGGGACACCCAGGGGCAACTCGGTTGACCGGAACGGGCGAACCCCTGCTCCCGATGGACCGCGCGCCGGTCAGACCGGGTCGGCCAGCAGCTTCCAGCACGAGTCGAACCAGGCCTGCATGCTCTGCACGAACAGCGAACCCGCCGAACCGGCGTCCCCCTCGTCGTGCACGTGCCGGGTCAGCACCGAGCCCAGGCCCAGGACGTCCAGTGCCTCGACCTCGGTGCCGTCGTCCAGCAGGATCGTCCTCTCCACGACTTCGTACGGCCCGTGGAGGGCCTCCGCCTCCGGGCGCAGATAGAGCTTGAAGGCGGGCACCAACGGCACGTGCCGGACCTCCACGTCCACGGACGGCACCAGCCCTTCGGTCCTCAGGTCGTGCAGGGCCGCGAGCAGCGAAGCCGTGTGGCGCTCGGTGATGCCGCGAAGTCGGTGCTGCAAGCGCTCCCGCAGCCGCTGAGCGGAGTCCTCGCGTCCGGTGGCGTCCGGGGCCGTCCTGGGGCGCGGATACGGCAGCTCCAGCCCCTCCGAAGGCAGCAGCATGCGCAGGGTGATGCTGGTGGGCTCGATCTCACCCGCCCGGATCCGTTCCGCCTGGAGCCGGATGTGCGCGTCCAGGCTCTCCGAGGTCAGGGTGAACACGTCGAGCCGCACGTCCGGCCGGTCGAAGGCGCGTGCGACGAAGGGGCCGAGCGAGACCCGTACCGGTGCCGGCTCCGCCTTCGGCCGGACCGCCGCGTGGATGGGGAGCTTGATCACCCGGGTCCCGCTGCCCTGCCGGGACTCGACCCAGCCCTCCGACTTCAGCTCGCCGAGCACGCGCTGCACGGTGTCGCGCGAGACGCCGAACTCACCGGCCAGCTCCCGCTGGGCGGGGAGGGTCGCGTGCAGTCCGTAGGTGCCGTCGGCCAGTTGCTCGCGCAGCGCCTCCAGGACCCGCTCGAACTCCTTGCCGCCTCCCTCACCGCGTTCTGCGCTCATGCAGCGACCGTACCGCCGCGCACCGACACGCAAACCGCTTTCCGTCACATCGGTCCGCGAAGGAGACAACAGGCAGTCAATCTCCGTCCAGTTGGACTGATTGATTGCCGGTTTCCGTTAGTCGATCAGCCAACAAGGGGACAACCTGGAGAGAGAAACCTTCCAATTTGGCAGACAAGCAGCCCAGTTGACCCTGGAGGTGTTCACACGTGCACCCGTCCCGCCGCGTCCTTCCACAGCAGCCGCAGCACCGGCTGCAGGGAGTCGACGACCGTCTCCGCGCCCGCCTGCCTGAGCACCTTCGCCTTCTCCTCGTTGCGCGCGTAGCCCAGGAACGGCACCCCGGCCCGCCGGGCGGCGGTGAGGTCGGACGTGGTGTCGCCGACCATCAGCGCCTGCGCGGGGGCGACCCCCATCGCGCTGAGGGCGCGGTTGAGGCAGTAGGGGTCGGGCTTGAGCAGGTGCAGGTCCTGGGTGCGGCCGTAGATGTGCGGGGCGAAGCAGTCCAGCAGACCGCGCGTGGCGAGGTACTCGCCCACCACGCGGGGCGAGTTGTTGGTCGTCACCGCCAGCCCGACCCCGAGCGCCGACCAGGTGCGGATCAGCGGGTCCGCGTACGCGGTAGGCCACGCGGTGGGTACGGCGCGCAGCTCCTCCCGGGTCAGCCGCTCCTCGAAGTCGGCGACCAGGTCGCTGTCGTGGCGCCGGCGGTTGACCGCGCCCAGCAGGACGTGCGGGTCGGGGTGGACCTGCTCCTCCTGGGTCAGCATCCCCTTGAGGCCCAGCCGTTCCAGCCAGTCCACCAGTTCGCCCGCCACCCGGTCGGCGGAGTAGCCCGCGAACAGTCTGCAGATGGGGCCGTCGAAGTCCCACAGGACGACGCGGGCACCCCCGACCAGGTCCCCCAGGCCGCCGGTCCGCTCGGTCACCGGTTCCGTCTGATCCGTATCAGGAGTCACTAGGAGAGTGTCATGTCAGTGGTGATGGTTTCCCAGAGGGCGTCGAACCACTTCTGTGATTCCTCCACGAACACGGCGTCCCGATGACCCGCCCGCTTCAGGAAGGAGAAGAGCAGCGACTGGGAGCCGAGGGCGTCGTACATCTCCAGCGTCCGGCTCTCGTACTCCTCCTCGCGCCGGGTCAGCATGTAGTAGCCGAGGAGCGCCTCCTCGCCGTTGAGCAGGTAGAGCTTCATCGGCGGGGTGAACGGCAGGGCGCGGAAGGCGATGTGCACGTCGACGCGGTGGGTGGAGCGCACGGCGTGCAGGTTGTGCTGGAGCACCCGGGCCTGGGCGTTGCGCATCTGGAGCCAGCGCTGGTGGACCGGGTCGTCCTCCTCGTCCTCCACCAGGACGGGGAAGGCCAGCTCGATGTCGCGCGAGGGCATCAGGACGCGGAAGTCGATGGCCTCGGGCCGGATGCGGCCCTCGTGGATCAGGCGGAGCGGCTCGCTGAGGGCCAGCATCAGCGTCTCCGAGGTGTGGCACACGACGTCGACGCGCACGCGCGGTGCCGCGAACGCCGCCGCCAGCCGCGGCCCGAGCGAGACCATCGTCGGCTGCGGCTCGCCCCGGGAGGTGGCGGGCTCGGCGATGCGCGGCGGGCTGCCCTTGCTGACGTTGGTGAGGAGACCGTCCTCCTGGAGGGCACGCAGGGCCTGGCGCACCGTGCCGCGCTCCACACCGAACTCGTCGGCCAGCTCGGCCTGGGTCGGCAGGCGGTCGCCCGCCTTGAGGTCTCCCCCGCGGATCCGCTCCCGCAGGACGTCGGCGATCTCCTGGGCCGAGAGTCTTCTGCTGCCGTTCACGGACACGTTCTCCTGAGTCACGACCAAACGCTACAACTTCGACCTACCTACAGGGAGTTGTTTGAAACTTGTTTATAGGTAGTCGCCAAGTGGGGACAACATAGACAGAGTTGGTTGCCAACTTAGTCCAGTTGGCGGAAGTTTACCTTCCAGAACATGCCGGACTTCCCGAAGGGGGGAGAAACACCATGCCTGTCCTCGCCCTGGTCTCCACGGTCTTCGTCATCGCCTTCGAACAGATCGTCCAGTGGAAGTACGGCGCCACCGGGATCATCGGCCTGCTCCTTCTCACCATCGGCATCAAGGCCAAGAGCCCGTCCGTCAGCTCCGCCGGCGCGGTCCTGCTGGCGCTCCTGGTCGCGGGGCCCGCGCTGTGACCGGGGGGCGGTCAGCCCGTGAGCGTCAGCTCCGAGCTGATCGTCCCCCACAGCGCGTCGAACCACAGCCGGGACTGCTTCACGAACACGCCGTCGCGCAGGCCACCGCGCTGGTCGAAGGCGAACAGCGGCGCGCGGACGCCCTCCGCGTCGTACATCTCCAGCCGCTCGTGACCGATCTCCTGCTCGCGCCGGCTGAGCGTGTAGTACGCGAAGAGCGCCTCCTCGCCGTTGAGCAGGTAGAGCTTCACCGGCGGGGTGAAGGGCAGCGCGCGGAAGGAGACCCGCACGTCGATGCCGTGCGTGGCCCTGAGGCTCAGCAGGTTGTGCTGGAGCACCTGGCCCTGGGCGTTGCGCATGGCCAGCCACCGCTCGTGCACCGGGTCGCCGGCCCCGCCGCCGCCCACCGGCACCGGGAAGGCCAGGTCGATGTCGCGGCTCGGCAGCAGGACGCGGACGTCGACCTTGGCCGGTTTCAGTCGCCCCGCGTGGATCTGGCGCAGCGTTTCGCCGAGGGCGAGGGTCAGGGAGACGGAGGTCAGGCACAGGGCGTCGATCTCCACGTGCGGGGCGGCGAAGGCCGCCGCGATCCGGGGCGCGAGGGCGACGGTGGTGGGCATCGGCGGCGCCGGAGGGCCGGTCGGGGCGCCGTGGAGGTCGGGCGCGACGGTCGCGGGGCTCCCCTTGGTCACGTTGGTGAGCAGACGTTCCGACTGGAGGACGCGCAGGGCCTGGCGTACGACGCCGCGCTCCACGCCGAACTCGTCGGCCAACTGGGCCTGGGTGGGCATGCGCTGGCCCGGCCGCAGCCGACCGGACCTGATCCGGGCGCGCAGCTCGTCGGCCACCTCGCGATGTGTTGTCTGTGGCCGCTGCGGTCTCTTCCGCCCATTGACGGAGGCATGTTCCCGCTCCACGACCAAACACTACAACTTCTCGCCATCTTTAGGCAGTTCACGGAAAGGTGGTTATGAGACGCGTCCAAGCGGAGATAAGTACAGTGAAGTTGGCAGCCAACTTGAGCAACGTGGTCGGACCTTACGGGGGTTGGCCACCACGGTGAACAGGGGGTCCACCATGCCGCTCATCGCCATCGTCGTCGCCGCTCTGGCCATCGGCTTCGAGCAGCTCGTGCAATGGAAGTACGGGCCGATGGGCATCATCGCGTTCGTCGCGCTGTCCATCGGCATCAAGGCGAAGAACACCATGATCGGCGGTGTGGGCGCGGTGATCCTCGTGATGCTGCTCGCCCAGTCCGGCTGATACCGACGTACTGCTGTCCGGGCCCCCTTCCGGAGGGGAGCCGGGAGCCCGGACAGTCAGTCAGCACCACGCACAACAACCACAACCACAACTGAAGAGCACGTGGAAAAGCACGCGCTACGGATGCGCACGTCCACCGTCACCGGCAGAAGGGAGCCGCCTCAGAACACGTCCGGGCACCAAGGCCGCCTGGAGGTACGCAGCAGGGCGTCGACCACACGGGCGGCGCCCGCTCGTTCTTCCCGCACCCGGCCGAGCGCCGCCAGCCGCACCGCCGACTCGTCGCCCAGCCACAGCGCCCCCAGCTCGCCCACGTCGAGCACGAGATGGGCGCTCTCGGTGGTCGGCGCGCAGGACGCCCCGTCCGGCCCGGCCTCCAGCCGCCACCGCCCGCCGGCCAGCCCTCCGCGGTCCACGACCTCCAGCACCACCGACCCCTGCCCCTCGTACGTCCGCGCCTCCAGCGCCCGTACGACGTCCAGGATCCGCACCCACAGCCAGTCCGCCTGCGTGACGATCCTCGCCGCGCGCGGGTCCGGCAGGAGGTGCGGGAGCAGGTCGTCGGGGGCCCGCCAGCCGCTCTTCACCGTCGTGATCCAGTCGATCGAGCACAGGTACTGCCACAGCGCGCGCTCGGCGGCGGGCGTCGCGGCCAGCAGCCAGTCGACGGTCGCCGTCTCCATCGGCTGCTTGGCGTCGCCCCAGTGGTCGTCCGCCCGGTACGAGACCATGCCCTCGACCTCGCCGTCCGCCGCGCGGTACACGGCGTAGAAGGGCTCGGTCCACGGGGCGCCGTCCGTGCTGACGACGCCGGTCCGCGCCCGCCACCACAGCTCGGGCCGGCTGACCGCGCCCGGCTGGGACCGGCGCACCCGCTCGTGCAAGCCGGGACCGAGCTTGCGCACGTCCTCGCCGTCCACCAGGTCGATCCGCCCGCCGTCCGCCGGGCCCGCCCAGCGCGGGTCGAGACCGGCCCGCGGCACGTCGACCGTCCACTCGGTCATGGTGGTGGCGGGCCCGAAGCCGTACCGGCCGTAGATCGGGTACTCGGCCGCGATCAGCGTGGCGACGACGTCCCCGCGCTCCTTCGCCGCCGCCAGGTCCTGCGCCATCATGCGGGTCAGCAGGCCGCGGCGCCGGTGGGTCGCGGTGACGGTGACGTTGGAGACGGCGTCGGCCGGGACGAGGGCGCCCCCGACGGCGGTGACCTCCTGGCCGAAGGACCGGAAGGTCGCCACACAGCGCCCCTCGTCGAAGGCGCCGAGCGACCGGCCCGGCACGAACAGCTCGCGGCGGGCCGCCAGCTGCGCCTCCGCCACCGCGGGCGGCATGAGGAAACCGGTGTTCAGGGCGCGGTGCCAGTCGGGGAAGTCGGCCTCGGTGATGGGACGTACGTCTATGTCGGTGCGGCTGGTCATGGGCTCACCGTAGGTCGGCCGACGCACCGGCGTCGCGCGGATTTGCGGCCGGTGAGGGCGGCCGGAAAGGGCGGCCGGTGCGGGTCCTCAGAAGGCCGCCCGGATCTCCCCCACCTCGCGCCCGCCGCCCAGCAGCGGCGTACGGCCGATGCGGTCGACGACGGGCCCCTCCACGCCCAGCAGCGTCAGCGCGCGGGCCAGGACCGGGCCCAGGGCCCGCGTCGCGCCGTCCTCGACCTTGAAGGCGAGGGCGCGGCCGTCCGGCAGGGCCACCGCCTGGACGGCCTCGGCGCCCATCTTGGAGAGGCTGCCGGGCACCTCCCGCATCAGCCAGGTGTCGGCGCGGCGGGTGCCGGCGACGTACTCGGGGTGGGCGCGCATCGCGTCGGCGACCCGGCGCTCCGCCGTGCCGGGCTCGGCGCCCACGAAGGAGCGGAAGGCGCGGGCCAGACCCACCAGGCTGATCGCCATCAGCGGCGCCCCGCACCCGTCCGTGCCGACGGCGGCGACCGGCTCGCCCGCCGCGTCCTCCACAACCCTGTGGATGGTGCGCTGGAGCGGGTGCTCGGGATCGAGGTACGTCTCCAGCGGCCAGCCCCGCTGCGCGCAGACCGCGAGCATCGCGGTGTGCTTGCCGGAGCAGTTCATGGTGACCCGGTCGGGCACCGCGCCCGACGCGAGGTACGTGTCCCGCTCCTCGGCGTCCAGCGGCAGGTCGGGCGGGCACTGGAGCTGGGCCGGGTCGAGTCCGTACTCGGCCAGCATCTTGCGGACCAGGTCGCGGTGAAACGGTTCTCCGGAGTGGCTCGCGGAGGCCAGCGCCAGCCGCTCCTCCGCGAGGTCGAGACCGGCCCGCAGCAAGCCCGCCGCCTGCATCGGCTTGTTGGCGGAGCGCGGGAAGACCGGCGCCGTCACCTCGCCGAGGGCCAGCTCCACGGCCCCGTCGGCGCCCAGGACGACCAGACTGCCCCGGTGCCGCCCCTCGACGAAGCCGGACCGGACGACCTCGGCGAGGACGGGCGGCACGACGGGCGAGAGGGCGGAGGTGGGGGCGGGCTGGGACGGTTGCGACGGCTGGGGCGCGGGCATCGGCGGTGGCCTTCCGGACGGGTGACCCGCCGCGGCGACGGCCCGGGATCACCGGACCGGCGGGCGGCGCGGATGGCCGCCCCCCGCGTCACACGAGCAGGTCGTCGACTTGTGCTTCCCCCTCACGGTACCGGCGTGCGATCTCCGCGCTGCAGCCGTCCGCCGTGCGCTGCAGCCGCTGCCGGTCCCGGGACACCTGCTGCTCGTAGCGCACGAGCCGGCCCGTCCCGTTGGTCAGCTCGGTGTCGGTGCGGGCCGTCAGGTCCGACAGCTCCACCTCGCCGAGCATCTCCGCCGCCAGCCGCCTGCACTCCTCGCTCCGCGGGGTGCCCAGCGTCACGTGCCGGGCGGAGGAACGCTGCCGCGCCGGGGCGTCGGCCAGGATCTCCGACAGCCGCTCCACCACGGACCCGGTCGCCGCGGTGGTCACCACGGCCGCCGGTCCCCGCCCCGCCAGCTCGGCGCGGAGGATGTCGATACGCCCCTGCAGCAGCCGTCGTACATAGCTGAGGTCGGCCTCCTCGCGCTGCGCGTCCCGGCGCAGCGTGCGCAGCTCCGGCAGGCTCAGCGCGGTCAGGTCGTGCTCCGGGGGCTCGGCCGGCAGCTCCGGACTGTCCGTGCGCTGCACGGGCGGCCGGGGCGCCTCCAGGCCACCCGGACATGTGAACGCGACTGTCCCGAGGGACTGCTCCGTACTCGGTGTGCTCATGTGCCCTACCGTCCCCTCGCCCGGCGTCTGGGAAGCATCGTGCCACCCCGGGTGGCCGCTATGTGACCGAGTGCCCACGATCGGCCCCAGATGGGGGGTTAGGTGGCAAAAAAAACCCCGTACGGGCCCGCCCGTCCCGACCCCGGGGGCGCACGGCATCATGGCGGGATGCGTGCAGTGGTGCAGAGGGTGGACGGCGCGAGTGTCGTCGTGGACGGCGAGACCGTGGGGTCGATCGACGGCGCGGGGCTGTGCGTCCTGGTCGGCGTCACCCACGAGGACACCAAGGAGAAGGCGGCGCAGCTGGCCCGCAAGCTCTGGTCGGTGCGGATCCTGCCCGACGAGAAGTCGTGCAGCGACCTCGGCGCACCGCTCCTGGTGATCAGCCAGTTCACCCTTTACGGCGACGCCCGCAAGGGCCGCCGCCCCACCTGGAACGCGGCCGCGCCCGGCGACGTCGCCGAACCGCTCGTCGACGAGGTCGTCGCACAGCTGCGCGCGCTGGGCGCGACCGTGGCGACGGGCCGGTTCGGCGCGCAGATGCGGGTGTCGCTGACGAACGACGGCCCGTTCACGGTCCTGCTGGAGGTCTAGAACCGCGCTACGGCTCCACGACCGTCTCCTGGGCGGCGGCCGTGCCCTCGGCCGTCAGCCGGGCGTCCACCGGCACGTTCCGCTTCACCAGGGCGAGGGCGACCGGGCCCAGTTCGTGGTGGCGTACGGACGTGGTGACGAAGCCGATCTTGCGGCCCTCGGGCCCGTCGTCCGCGAGCCGGATCTCCGCCCCGGCCGGCGGCAGGTGCACCTCGCTGCCGTCCAGGTGCAGGAAGACCAGGCGGCGCGGCGGCTTGCCGAGGTTCTGCACCCGGGCGACGGTCTCCTGGCCCCGGTAGCAGCCCTTCTGGAGATGCACGGCCGTGCCGATCCAGCCCAGCTCGTGCGGGATGGTCCGGTGGTCGGTCTCGAAACCCAGCCGCGGCCGGTGCTGCTCGACCCGCAGCGCCTCGTGGGCGAGGATCCCGGCCGCGGGACCTGCCCCGTCGGCGAACGCCTCCAGCCGCTCCCTCGGCAGGAAGAGATCACGGCCGTACGGCGTCTCGCGGACGGCGACGCCCGCGGGGACCTCCGTGATGGAGCCGGCGGGCAGGTGCACGACCGCGGTGTCGGCGGTGCGGTCGGCGACCTCGACCCGGTAGAAGAACTTCATCGACTCCAGGTAGGCGATCAGCGCCTCCTGGCTGCCGGGCTCCACGTGGGCCCAGGTGGTGGTGCCGTCGTCGACGAGGTACAGGGCGTGCTCGATGTGGCCGTTCGCGGAGAGGATCAGCGCCTCGGTGGCCTCGCCGGCCGGCAGGTCGCTGACGTGCTGGGTGAGCAGCAGGTGTAGCCAGGCCAGCCGGTCGTCGCCCGTGACGGTGAGGACACCGCGGTGGGACAGGTCGACGAAGCCGGTGCCGTCGGCGAGGGCACGCTGCTCGCGGAACAGGTCGCCGTAATGGGCGGCGACGCCTTCGTCCACGCCCTCGGCGGGGACCGCGCCGGGCAGGGACAGCAAGGGGCTCTTCATACGCCTAGCCTACGACTCGGTAGTTGAACCCTTCAGGGAGCAGTCGCGGCACCGTCCGAAGATCGCGAAGTGCTTCATGTCGGTGTCGAAGCCGAACTCCTCGCGGAGCTTCGCGGTGAAGTCGGCGGCCACCGCGACGTCGGCCTCGATCACCTCGGTGCAGTCCCGGCAGACCAGGTGGAGGTGGTGGTGCCGGTCGGCCAGGTGGTAGGTGGGCGCGCCGTGCCCGAGGTGGGCATGGCTGACCAGCCCCAGCTCCTCCAGCAGCTCCAGCGTGCGGTAGACGGTGGAGATGTTGATACCCGACGCCGTCTTCCGCACCTGGCCGAGGATGTCGTCGGGTGTCGCGTGTTCGAGGGTGTCCACGGCTTCGAGCACCAGCTGCCGCTGCGGGGTCAGCCGGTAGCCGCGCTGCCTGAGGTCGCTCTTCCAGTCGGTGCTCACCACACCACGAGTCTAGGCCCGGCGGCCCGCCTCATGGTGTGGCGGTGAGGAGTCGGGCAGCGCGTGCGCCAGGAGGGTCTCCGCCGCCGTCCGCGCGTGCCGGCCGTAGTCGGCGTCGTCCAGCACCATGGCGCGACTGGCCGCCCCGTCCGCGAGGGTGACCAGTTGTTCGGCGAGTGCGGCCGGTTCGCGGCAGCCCAGCTCCGTCACCAGTGCGGTGACCAGCCGCACCATCAGCAGCTTCTGCTCACGGGCGTAGGAGTGGACCGGGTCCCCCGGGTCGGGGAACTCCGCCGCGGCGTCGATGAACGGGCACCCGCGTACGGGCGCCGCGTCCGGCGCGGCCTGGTGGAACAGCCCGAGGATCCGTTCCCGCGGGGGGATGTCCTCGCGGGTCAGCACGCTTTCCATGGTGGCGCCCGACGAGGCGAGGCCCTGGAGGTGTGCGATCACCAGGTCGCTCTTGGTCCGGAAGTGCGCGTAGAGGGTCCGCTTGGACACCGGTGCCGCTTCCGCGACCTGCTCCATTCCGGTCGCGTTGATCCCCTGGGTGGCGAACAGCGTCGCGGCGGCGGCCAGGATGCGCTCCCGCCCGCCGCGTCCCCGCCCGCGGGATGCCGTAGTCGTCGCACTCATCCCTCAAGTATACGACTGCGTTTACTTCGACGGGCCGGTGGTGCTAGCGTCGCATCCCACCCCATGTAAACGATCGCGTTTACATTGACTATTGACTGCTCTCGAGGAGTGCTCCATGAGCCTGCTGGTCCCCACCGAGCTGAGTGGCTGCGCGGAGAAGCTGATACGCGGCCGGCGCGCGACCCGTGCGTGCCGCCCGGAACCCGTGCCCGAGGAGACGATGCGGGCGGTCTTCTCGCTGGCCGGCGCCGGCGCCGCGCCGTCCAACTCCAACGCGCAGCCGTGGCGGGTGGAGGTGGCCAGCGGCGCCACGCGCGCACGCCTGGCGGACGCGTTGCAGGCGGCCCACGCCGCACACCGCACCTCGGCCGACTTCCCCTACTCCGAGGACATGTACGCACCGGTGCACCAGGCGCGCCGGGCGGCGTTCGGTGCCGGGCTGTACGGCGCGCTGGGCATCGGTCCCGACGACCACGAGGCGCGGGCGGCCTACGACGCGGAGAGCCTGCGTTTCTACGGCGCGCCGCACGCCGCGTTCCTGTTCGTCACCGGGGACGGCGGGCCTCGGCTCGCCGCCGACGTCGGCGCCTACATGCAGACGCTGCTCCTGGCGATGACCGCGTACGGAGTGGCGAGCTGCCCCCAGGGGCTGCTGAGCTTCTACGCCGACACGGTCCGCGCCGAACTCGGACTCACCGGGGAGCGACTGCTCGTGGGCATCTCCTTCGGCTACGCCGACGAGGCCGCGCCGGTGAACCACGTGACGACCGAGCGGGCCGCGCCCGAAGAGGTCACGACCTACCACGGCTAGGACTTGTCGCCGCCGAGCACCGGGTGACTACTTGAAGAAGGCGATCCCGTCGTCCGGCATGTCGTCCGGCAGGGCCTTGGCCCAGCGCTCGACGTCCTCCGGGGTGACGACCTTCTTCAGGTGCGCCGACATGTAGGGACGCAGCTCGACCTCGGGGGTCTGCTTCTCGCCGACCCACATCAGGTCGCTCTTGACGTAGCCGTACAGCCGCTTGCCGCCGGTGTAGGGCCGGGAGGCGGCGGTGCGGGCCACCGCGTCGGTGACCAGGTCGATCTGCGGCTTCTGGTCGGCCAGCTCGCCGTACCAGATCTCGATGACGCCGTCGTCGCGGGTCATCGTGGCCTCGACCCTGCGGTTCGCGTCGATGCGCCAGAAGCCGTACTCGGACTCCAGCGGGCGGACCTTGTTGCCGTCCTGGTCGAGCACCCAGGTGTGGGAGCGGTACTCCAGGAAGTCCCGGCCGTCGTGGGTGAAGGAGACCTCCTGCCCGAAGTTGCACTTCTCGTCGCCCGGGAAGTCGTGCACGCCCGCGCCGGCCCAGTCGCCGAGCAGGAAGACGAGCGGGACGAGGTCCTTGTGGAGGTCGGACGGGATCTCGATCATGAGCGGTACTTCCTGGCGTCGGTGATCAGCGCTGGCCCTGGTACAGCTTCTTCACGGTCAGACCGGCGAAGGCGAGAACGCCGACGCAGACCAGGACCAGCAGGGCTTCGAAGAAGATCTCCACGGGGTGCTCCTTGAGCGGGGGGGCATACGACAGGGCCGCCCTCAGCTTACGCGGCCCACCCTGGCTCTTCTCGCCGGACTCCACCCACGAAGGCGGCCCACGCGGGTGCGGTGAAGAGCAGCGCGCCGCGCGCAGGGTCCTTGCTGTCCCGGACGGGGACGAGGGGGAGGCCGGGGGCGACCTCGACGCAGTTGCCGCCGTCCTGGTTGCTGTAGCTGCTCTTGCGCCAGGTGATCGTGCTCAGGTCGATGGCTCGCATGGCGCTTCCTCCAGCATCCGCTCGATGAACTCCCGCGACGCGCCCGGTGACAGGGCCGCATCGCGCACTCGATCGTATCGGAGCTGAAGCTGGTCGACTGCCGTAGTTTCCTGGACCAGTTCGCCCGAGTAGCCGGTCTCGACCCAGGCGACGATCCGCCCCGCGCCGTGCAGAAACATGGCGTCGGTGTTCGTCAGCGCGTGCAGCCCCGCCACCCACGGAACCACCTGGACGCTGATGTTGGGGCGCTCGCCCATCACGATGAGATGGCGCAATTGCGCACGCCACTCAGCGGTGCTGCGCAGCGCACTGTGCAGCACCGTCTCCGACAGGATGGCCCGGAACTGCGGCCCGCCCTCGGCCAGCAGTGGCTCACGGCGGCCCATGCGCGCCGTCACCTGCTTGTCCAGCTCAATGCCCGTCAGTCCGCCCTGGCTGAGCAGTTCCGCCGCGTACTCCGGCGTCTGGAGCAAGCCCGGCACGATGCTCGGCGAGTACTGCCACATACTCACCGCCTCGGCCTCCAGCACCATGTACCGGCGGTACCGCTCCTTGAACTGCGTCGGATCCGCCACCGCCAGCTCCCACAGCGTGAGCAGCATCCCGCCCGTCCCGTAGTACTGATCCAGCGCCTCCACGATCTCCGGGCCGCCCAGCGTGTGGCCGTTCTCCAGCTTTCCGAACTGGGACGCGTCCCACCCCACCACCTCCGCCACGCCCCGCAGGGACACACCCCGCCCGTGCCGGAGCAGCCGCAGCTCCTCCGCGAACCGTGCCCTCGGTTCCTGACTGCGACCCGTGATCGCGATCCTCTGCGGCACCGCACCCCTCCCGGCTGTGGAATTTGTGGAATTTGAGTCGCCCGCTGTGGAACTTGGGGCCTTTCCGGGCTTGGCGACCCTCGACATGGGTCATGCTCGTAATGCCCAGCACTACGCAGAGTAGGGCAACTGTCGCATTCCGTATAGATGTTGACGTAAGGGAGCGGACCCGTGAGAACAGAACCGGCCACCTTCGAACCCGGCACCGTGCTCTACGACCCCGCCACCGCCAAGGTCGGCGCGTATCAGGGCCTCACCGGACCCCGCGCGATGCTCCGCCCCCTCGGCGGCGGCCGGGAGTGGGAGGCGGAGCCGGCCGGGCTGCGCCGGGCGACCGACCGCGAGCGCATCGAGGCGAGCCTCCGCGCCGCGAACGAGCGCACGCTCGCCACGCCCCCGGCCCCCGGCGACCCGGGCAGGCCACCCACGCCGGTCCCCGGCTGCGACGCCTGCGCCTGGCTGGCCGGTCGGCGGGAAGCCGCGGGCGCGGCGTTCGACCACAGCGCCGTGACGGACGCGAACGTCCTGCTGCGCCAGCACCAGCGCAAGGAGCACGAGGCATGACGTACGACGGCGGACTGCCCTACGAGGAGTGCAAGCGGGCGCAGCGGCTCGCGCCGCGGCGGGACCGGACTCCCCTCTCTCCCGGCTTCGCGATGCCCCCGTTCCATCCGGCCCACCCGCCGAGGCCCGTGCCGACGCGCGTGGCCCGGCCCCGGCGGTACGTCAGGCTGGACGGCGCCACCGTCAGCGGCCTGCTCACCGTCCTCAGCGTCGCGACGCTGCTGGTGACGATCACCGTCGCGGCCTGGCAGCACCCGTGAGGGCTAGGCTTCCGGCATGGCGAAGAAGCTCGTGATCAAGGTGACGGCGGGGGCGGATGCGCCCGAGCGGTGTTCTCAGGCGTTCACGGTGGCGGCGGTGGCCGTGGCCAGCGGGGTCGACGTCTCGCTGTGGCTGACCGGCGAATCCGCGTGGTTCGCGGTGCCGGGCCGGGCGGCGGAGTTCGAACTCCCGCACGCCGCGCCGCTGCCGGACCTGCTCGACTCGCTCCTGGCGGGCGGCCGGGTGACGCTGTGCACCCAGTGCGCGGCCCGCCGCGACCTCACCGAGAAGGACGTCATCGACGGCGTGCGGATCGCGGGCGCGCAGGTCTTCGTGCAGGAGGCCCTGGCCGACGACACGCAGGCGCTCGTCTACTGACCGGCCTGCGTCCACAGGCAGAAGGGGTGCCCCGACGGGTCGAGCAGCACCCGTACGTCGTCCTGGGGCTGGTACTCGGCGAGCCGGGCGCCCTCGGCCACGGCCCGCGCGGTCTCCGCCGCCAGGTCGTCGACCTCGATGTCGAGGTGCAGCATCATCTGCTGGTCGCCCGGGTTCCGGCCCGGCCAGACGGGCGGCACGTACGCGGGTTCCGTCTCGAAGGCCAGGGACGTGCCCTCGGTGCCGGGCGGCGGGCCGGTGAGCACCCATCCGGGTTCCTCGGCGCGCACCACGTAGCCCAGCAGCCGCAGGTAGAAGCCGGCGAGTTCGTGGGCGTCGTGCGCGTCCAGCACGACGGTGGACAGCTTCGTCGGAGACATGCCCGCCATCATTCCCGAGCCCGCCGTCATTCCCGGGCCCGTGGACCTAGCGCGGCCTCTTCTTCCCGTCCAGTTCGTCCCACCACTCGTCGGACTTCGGGTCCCCCGACGGGTCGTCCCACCAGCGGTCGTCCGGGCCCCGGCGGTTGGCGACCATCGCGGCCAGCGGCGGGATGACCATGGCGACCACGCACATGGCGACGGCCGCCGGAACGGACCAGAGGCGGACGACCCCCCAGGCCAGGACGAACAGGGCAAGGCAGATGCCCATCATCACGAAGTAGCGATGCCGCCGCCGCGCGTACATACGTCCAGCGTAGGTCCGGACATGCCGAAGGGCCGCACCCCAGGCGTCCAACCCGAAGAGGTGCGGCCCCAGGGACCCTCGTGCCGTCAGACGGCGATCGCGACCTCCGCAAGACCGCCCTGCTGGGCGACGACCGTGCGGTCGGCGGTGCCGCCGGGGACGAGCGCCCGTACGGTCCAGGTGCCCTCGGCCGCGTAGAAGCGGAACTGGCCCGTCGCGGACGTCGGGACCTCCGCCGTGAACTCGCCGGTGGCGTCCAGCAGACGGACGTAGCCCGTCACCGGCTCGCCGTCACGGGTCACGTGACCCTGGATGGTGGTCTCACCGGGCTTGATCGTCGAGGCGTCGGGGCCGCCGGCCTTCGCTCCGCACATGTCGTACTCCTGAGGGGTTGGGGGGCGGACTTACTTGTTGGCGCCGAGCTCGATCGGCACGCCGACGAGGGAGCCGTACTCGGTCCAGGAACCGTCGTAGTTCTTGACGTTCTCCACGCCGAGCAGCTCGTGCAGGACGAACCAGGTCAGGGCCGAGCGCTCACCGATGCGGCAGTAGGCGATGGTGTCCTTCGCCAGGTCGACCTGCTCGTCGGTGTAGAGCTGCTTCAGCTCGTCGTCCGACTTGAAGGTGCCGTCGTCGTTGGCGTTCTTCGACCACGGGATGTTGCGGGCGGACGGGACGTGACCTGGACGCTGCGACTGCTCCTGCGGGAGGTGGGCCGGGGCGAGCAGCTTGCCGGAGAACTCGTCGGGCGAGCGGACGTCGACCAGGTTCTGCGCGCCGATGGCGGCGACCACGTCGTCGCGGAAGGCGCGGATCGCGGTGTTCTGCGGCTTGGCCTTGTAGTCGGTGGCCGGGCGCTGCGGGACCTCGTCGCCGGCGACCAGCTCGCGGGCGTCCAGCTCCCACTTCTTGCGGCCGCCGTCGAGGAGCTTGACGTTCTCGTGGCCGTAGAGCTTGAAGTACCAGTAGGCGTACGACGCGAACCAGTTGTTGTTGCCGCCGTAGAGGACCACCAGCGTGTCGTTGGCGATGCCCTTCTTCGACAGGAGCTTCTCGAAGCCCTCCTGGTCGACGAAGTCGCGGCGGACCGGGTCCTGGAGGTCCTGGGTCCAGTCGATCCGGATCGCGTTCTTGATGTGGTTCTTCTCGTAGGCGGACGTGTCCTCGTCCACCTCGACGATCGCGATGCTGGGGTCGTCCAGGTGGTCCTGCACCCAGTCGGCGTCGACCAGGACGTCGCTGCGGCTCATGTTTTCTCCTCCGGGGCAGTTGCGGCGGGGCGAGCGGTGAGAGGGGTGCGCGCGCTCGGGCCGTGCGGCGGCGCGCGGATGCCCTGGGCAGGGCGGGTGAGGGGGACGGACGGCGACGGCGCCGTCCGGTCAGAAGGTGCGACAGAGCATGGCGGCAACGCGGCACAGGTCCACTGCCCGCCGCTTCGTCAGATCCGCCTGTCGCTTCATGGGTACCGATCGTAGGGACGGATACCGGGCCATGTCACCGGCGTGTCGCATCCTGAGACGGGATCGTCCGCAATATGGGATCGATGCAGGGTCCGGGGCGGCACGCGACACCGGGCGGGCGGGTGGCCCGCCATCGCATCTACGGTACGGACAGCGTCGTCTCGCCTGTCGGGACGTCTGGCCCCCAGGGCCCCTACCCGGCCAGTTTGACGTTCGAACCCTTCACCGTGATCTCGACGCCGTCCTTCGCCGCCTCGACCTTGTCCAGCTTGATGCCGCCCGGCAGTTCGTCGATGGTCTGCTGGAAGTCGGTGATGGCCCGGATCCGGGACTCGGCGAGCTGCCGGCCGCCGATCTCCGGCAGGCCGTCGGCGACGACCTCGACGTCGTTGTCCTTGACCTTCACCGAACTGAGCACCTCGACCGGCTCGGGCAGGTCCACGCCCAGGACCGTGGCCTGGAGCGACACCTTGATCTTGCCGTTGCCGCCGTCGGAGAGGCCGATGACCTTGGCGGTGATGCCGGGGGCGATGTCCGTGGGCTCGGACTTGGCGGCCTTCATCAGCTCGTCGTAGGCGACGGTCGCGGTGCCGGTGGCGGAGGCCGCGGTGGCGGAGCTGTAGTCGCCGGAGAACGCGACGCCCTTCATGTCCGCGCGCAGCTCGGCGATGCGGATCTTCTCGTCGCCCTTGCCGGTGGACGCCTCGTAACCGTCGATGCCCACCTGGACGTCGTCCAGCTCACCGCCGGCGACCTGGGTGAGGAACGGGAACCCGTTGATGGACACGTCCGGCGTCGACGGCAGGTTCTCGGTGCTGCGCACCTTGTCCGCGACCTCGTCCTCGGCGAAGTTGACGGCCACACGGTCGGCGATCACGAAGAGGCCGCCGAGGATCACGACGACGACCAACAGTATTCGCAGTGCGCGCATGCGGTGTTCCCCAACCCTGGGCGGTCAACGACAGCGGTCCCCCGACGACCGGCGGCCGTCCCAGCGCGAGCGTAACGCGGGCGGGCGGCGCCACCCCGGTTCTGTCGAACACCTGTGACACCCGTGCCGGGCGCTCGGCGGTCAGGCCAGCGCCCGGCCCAGCACGTACACGACCGGCGCGGCGGCGGCCAGCGGCAGGGCCACGCCCGCCGTGAAGTGGACGAAACGGGACGGGTAGTCGTACGCCGCCACCCGGAGGCCGACCAGCGCGCACACCGCCGCGCCCGCGCCGAGCAGCGCCCCCGACGCCCCGAAGTCCGTCGTCGAGCCGACCGCGATCCCCGCTCCGGCCGCCGCGAGCAGCGCGACGACCACGGAACCCGCCGTGGGCAGCGGCAGGGCGCGGGCCACGACCGCCACGGCCACCGCGACCGCGCCCACCGTCACCGCGTCCGCGTCGGCGGCGAGGTACCCGCCCGCGATCACGGCCAGGGCCGTCGCGGCGACGGTCGCCATCAGGCCGTACATCCGCTCGTCGGGGTCGGCGTGCGAGCGCAGTTGCAGGACGAGGGAGAGCAGCACCCACACCCCGAGCGTGCCGAGGATCGCCGCCGGGGAGCGGTCCGACACCAGCATCGCCGCGTCGGCGGCCAGCGCGCCCGCGAAGCCCAGCGCGATGCCCTGCCGGGCCGGCCACATGCCGTTCAGGCGGAACCAGCCCGCCGCGGTGACGGCCTGGAGGGCGACGAGCGGGACGAGCAGCGCGTACGTGCCGAGCGCCGCCGCGCCGGCCAGCAGCAGCCCGAGCAGCGCGGTGAGCCCGGCCGGCTGCATCCCCGGATCGATGATCGGCGAACGCCCCTCGGCACGGGCCCGCTGCGCGTCGGTCACCCGCGTGTTCCCGGCGAGGGTGGCCGGACCGTAGCCGGCGTCGCCGGGTGAGGCGGGGGACGCGGGGGATGTGGTGGGGGCCGGGGTCTCGGGAGCCGGGGCGTACGGCTGGGGTTGCGGCTGCGGCTGCGGCTGCGGCTGGTACTGAGGTGCGTACGCCTGTGCCGGAGGCTGCTGGTACTGCTGCTGCGGCTCGGACGCGTACGGCGGCAGGTACGCCGTCTCCTCCGCCTGAACCGACGGCTGGGTCTGGTGCACCTGCGTCTCCCAGGTCTGCCCCTGCCACTGCTGCGTGTACTGGCCGGCGTTCGGGTCCTCGTAACCCTGAGGAACCTGGTGGGCCTGGTGGGCTTGGTGAGCCTGGTGGGCCTGCTGATCGGGCCACTGGGCGTCGTACCCGCCCTGCCCGACCCACCTCCCGTGCTCGTCGTACCCCTCGTACTGCTGATGCGGCTGATGCGGCTGATACGGCTGGTCGGTCATCGCTCACCCTCCTGCGAACGGCGGGAGCACCTCGACCGTGCCGCCGTCGGCCAGCCGTACCGTCTCATGCCCGCGGGTGCCCACCGGGTTGCCGTCGACGAGGAACGAGCAGCGCAGCAGCACGCGCGTGAGCTCGCCGGGGTGCCGCTCGCGCACCGCGCCGAGCGCGTCGGCGAGCGTGGCCGCGTCGTACGGCTCCTCGGCCACTCCCGCGGCGGCCTTCGCGGCGGCCCAGTAGCGCACCGTGACCTTTGCCATCTGGTTCCTCAATCGGTTGACGGTGAACACCGTCAGGCTAGCCCGCCCGGGAGACCGCCCAGGCGCCGATCCGGTCCAGCAGGGCCTCGTCCGACGCGTGCTCCGCGTGGCCCATGCCGGGCTCCAGCCAGAGTTCGCCGTGGTCACCGGCGGCCCGGGCCAGCATCCGGGGGTGGTCGAGGGGGAAGTAGCCGTCCCGGTCGCCGTGCACGAGGAGGAGCGGCGTCGGGGCGATCCGGGGGACGGCGTCCACGGGCGACAGCGGCTCCGGGTCCCAGGCCAGGTGGTGGATGCGGGTGCGGAAGCCGTAGCGGCCGACGAGGCGGCCCTCGGGGCGCGTCACCATCCAGTGCAGCCGGCGCATCGGCGCCGTGCCCCGGTAGTACCAGCGGGCCGGCGCGCTCACCGACACCACGGCGTCCGTCCGCGCCGCGCTGTCCGGGCCGTACAGCGCCGCGTGCCGCAGCACCACCGAGCCGCCCATGGAGAAGCCGACGGTCACCACGCGCGCGTGCCCGAAGCCGCGTGCCCACGCGACGGCCGCCGCCAGGTCCAGGACCTCGCGGTCGCCGACCGTCGACCGTCCGCCGGAGGCACCGTGGCCCCGGAAGGAGAAGGTGACCACGGCGCCGTACCGGGCGAAGGTCCGCGCGATGCGCCGCACGTGCGCCTCGTCCGCGCCGGCGGTGAAGCCGTGCGCGACGACGAACACCAGGCCGGAGGGGTCGCCGTCGGTCGCCGCGGGCTTGTACACGGCGTCGATCCGGACCCCGTCGGCGCTGCGCAGGAAGGTGCGTGCGGGCATGCGGCGGGGCGCTCCCCCGGGCGTCTCGGAATGCGGACGATTCCCTGGACGAGGGGTGGGACGCGCCACATGACCTGACGGTCGGTAGCTCATGTCGGCTATTCTGCTGGGTAGAGGACTCGGGCAACGTAGCCCCCGGGTCCTTTTGTGCTTCCAGGAGCGTGGCCGATCGTTCACCTCCCGGACGCGCCGCGGGCCCCACGGGCACGGGATCCGCACCGTACGAAGCAGTGCCGTAAACGTCCTCGCAGGGACCGAGGAGGAACCAGACGTTATGGGCGAGCGAAGCGTGCACGACCGTAGGACGACCCAGGCAGGTGGGGCGCGATGAGTTCTCTGCTGCTCCTCACCAACGCCCTTCAGCCGTCGACGGAGGTGCTCCCCGCCCTCGGCCTGCTGCTGCACAACGTCCGCGTGGCTCCGGCGGAGGGCCCGGCCCTCGTCGACACCCCCGGCGCCGACGTCATACTCGTCGACGGGCGCCGTGACCTTCCCCAGATCCGCAGCCTGTGCCAGCTGCTGCGGTCCACGGGGCTCAGCTGTCCGCTGGTCCTCGTGGTCACCGAGGGCGGCCTCGCCGCCGTCACCGCCGACTGGGGCATCGACGACGTACTGCTGGACACCGCGGGACCGGCGGAGGTCGAGGCGCGGCTGCGGCTGGCCATGGGCCGCCAGCAGATCGTCGGCGACGACTCCCCGATGGAGATCCGCAACGGCGACCTCTCGGTGGACGAGGCGACGTACTCCGCCAAGCTCAAGGGCCGGGTCCTGGACCTGACGTTCAAGGAGTTCGAGCTGCTCAAGTACCTCGCCCAGCACCCGGGCCGGGTCTTCACCCGGGCCCAGCTGCTCCAGGAGGTGTGGGGCTACGACTACTTCGGCGGCACCCGCACGGTCGACGTGCACGTACGGCGGCTGCGCGCCAAGCTCGGCCCCGAGCACGAGTCGCTGATCGGCACCGTCCGCAACGTCGGCTACCGCTTCGTCACGCCGGAGAAGCCGGAGAAGGCGAAGTCCGAGAAGGCGGAGCGGGAGAAGACGGAGCGCGAGAAGACGGCGCGCGCCGGGGCGGAGGCCGGGGCGAAGGCCCCGGACACGGCGGCGACAAGGTCATCCAAGGTGTGATACGCCCTGCCCGGAGCGGGTCCATCCGCGTAGACTCCGCGCGTGGCCAAGGTGACTCGGGATGATGTGGCGCGGCTGGCGGGGACTTCCACCGCCGTCGTCAGTTATGTCATCAACAACGGACCCCGGCCGGTCGCCCCGGCCACGCGCGAGCGTGTCCTCGCCGCGATCAAGGAACTGGGGTACCGCCCGGACCGGGTCGCCCAGGCGATGGCGTCGCGGCGCACGGACCTCATAGGCCTGATCATCCCGGACGCCCGCCAGCCCTTCTTCGGGGAGATGGCGCACGCCGTCGAGCAGGCCGCCTCCGAGCGCGGGAAGATGGTCCTGGTCGGCAACACGGACTACGTCGGCGAGCGCGAGGTCCACTACCTGCGGGCCTTCCTCGGCATGCGCGTCTCCGGTCTGATCCTGGTCAGCCACGCCCTGAACGACCTGGCCGCCGCCGAGATCGACGCCTGGGACGCCCGGGTCGTCCTGCTGCACGAGCGGCCCGAGGCCATCGACGACGTCGCCGTGGTCACCGACGACCTGGGCGGCGCCCAGCTCGCCGTACGCCACCTGCTGGAGCACGGCTACGAGTACGTGGCCTGTATGGGCGGCACCGCCGAGACCCCGTCCGTCGGCGACCCCGTCTCCGACCACGTCGAGGGCTGGCAGCGCGCGATGAAGGAGGCCGGGCTGTCCACCGACGGCCGGCTCTTCGAGGCGCCGTACAACCGCTACGACGCGTACAAGGTGGGCCTGGAGATCCTGGCCGGGCCGCGCCGCCCGCCCGCGATCTTCTGCTCCACCGACGACCAGGCGATCGGCCTGCTGCGGGCCGCCCGCGAGCTGCGCATCGACGTGCCGGGCGAGCTGGCGGTGGCCGGCTTCGACGACATCAAGGAGGCGGATCTCGCCGACCCGCCGCTGACGACGGTCGCCTCGGACCGGCCGGCGATGGCGCGCGCCGCCGTCGACCTGGTCCTGGACGACGGCCTGCGGGTCGCGGGCTCCCGCCGCGAGCGGCTGAGGGTGTTCCCGTCGCAGCTGGTCGTACGACAGTCCTGCGGCTGCGTGTAGCCTCCGGCGGGCGGGGCCTGGGCTTTATATCGGGCATACGAGGTTCTGCCGGGCTTCTCAGGCAGCACTCAGGCCGCTCTCATCCTCGGGCGCGAGGCTCATGGACATGACCGAGAGCCTCCGCCGCAACGGCGAGTACGAGCACGCGCAAGAGAACCCGTACCAGGGCGCCCAGCAGCACGCCTCCTCTCCCGTCAACCCCGAATGGCCGCCCCCGCCGGCCCAGCCGCCCGAGCAGCCGCAGAAGAGGCGCCGGGCCCGTCGCGGTCCCGTCGCCCTCCTCGCGGCCGTGGCGATCGTCGCGGCGGCCATCGGCGGCGGCACCGCGTACGGCATCCAGGAGCTGACCGGCGGCGACACCGTCGCCTCTGCCACCAGCACGAACGTGGTGCCCTCCAGCCAGAAGGGCACGGTCTCCGGGGTCGCGAAGGCGGTCAGCCCGAGCATCGTCGAGATCAGCGCCACCTCGAACGCCGGCTCCTCCACCGGTTCCGGCGTGATCATCACCGACGACGGCGAGATCATCACCAACAACCACGTCGTCTCCGGCGCCTCGTCGGTCAAGGTGAAGACCAGCGACGGGAAGCAGTACACCGCCGAGGTCGTCGGCACCGACAGCAAGAAGGACCTCGCGCTGATCAAGCTGGAGAACGCCTCCGGTCTGAAGGCCGCGAGCCTCGGCGACTCGGACGCCGTCGGGGTCGGCGACCAGGTCGTCGCCATCGGCTCCCCGGAGGGCCTGACCGGCACCGTGACCAGCGGCATCGTCTCCGCCCTCGACCGCGACGTGACCGTCTCGACCGACGAGGGGCAGCAGCAGCAACAGCAGGGGCAGGGCGGCGGCCAGTGGCCGTTCGAGTTCGGCGGCCAGGAGTTCAACGGCGACACCGGCTCGTCCACGACGACGTACAAGGCGATCCAGACCGACGCCTCCCTCAACCCGGGCAACTCCGGCGGCGCGCTGATCGACATGAACGGCAACATCATCGGCATCAACTCCGCGATGTACTCGGCGACCGAGTCGTCCGCGAGCGCGGGCAGCGTCGGCCTCGGCTTCGCCATCCCGATCAACACCGTCAAGGCGGACCTGCCCGACCTGCGCGCGGGCGCGAGCAACTGAGTGATCACGAGTACCTGCCGAGTACCTGCGACGAACGTGCGACGCTGAACCCATGACCCCCGCAGACGGCGACGGCCGTGACCGTGACGTCCAGCGCATCCTGATCGTCGACGACGAGCCGGCGGTCCGCGAGGCCCTCCAGCGCAGCCTCGCCTTCGAGGGGTACGGCACCGAGGTCGCCGTCGACGGCGCCGACGCCCTGGAGAAGGCGGCGGCGTACCGGCCCGACCTCGTCGTCCTCGACATCCAGATGCCCCGCATGGACGGCCTGACCGCCGCCCGCCGCATCCGCGGCGCGGGCGACACGACCCCCATCCTGATGCTGACCGCGCGTGACACCGTCGGCGACCGGGTCACCGGCCTGGACGCCGGCGCCGACGACTACCTGGTCAAGCCCTTCGAGCTGGACGAGCTGTTCGCCCGTATCCGCGCGCTGCTGCGCCGCAGCTCCTACGCGGCGGCGGTGGAGGCCACCGCCGAGGACGACGACACCCTCACCTTCGCCGACCTGACCATGGACCTGGCGACGCGGGAGGTCACCCGGGCCGGGCGCCCGGTGGAGCTGACCCGCACGGAGTTCACCCTGCTGGAGATGTTCATGGCACACCCGCGCCAGGTCCTCACCCGGGAGCAGATCCTCAAGGCGGTCTGGGGCTTCGACTTCGAGCCGTCGTCCAACTCCCTCGACGTGTACGTCATGTACCTGCGCCGCAAGACCGAGGCGGGCGGCGAGCCGCGCCTGGTCCACACCGTCCGGGGCGTCGGCTATGTGCTGCGGCAGGGCGGCGCGGAGTGACAGGTCTGGTACGCCGTTATCGTGCGCTGCCGCTGCGTTCGCGCCTGGCGCTGCTGGTGGCGGGGGCGGTGGCGTTCGCCGTGACGGCGGGGGCGGTGGCGTGCTGGTTCGTGGTGAAGAGCGTGCTGGTGAGTTCACTGGACGAGGCTCTGAAGGCGAACCGGATGGACCGGGCTCAGGTGAGCCGGTACGTGGACCTGCGCACCGGTCTCTGCGCCCACGACCCGCTCACGCACGAGCAGAACCCCTACGGTTCGTCCGTGCAACTGGTGGCCCGGCAGAACACGAGCTGCCTCATCATCGGCACCGAGGAGGTCCCGCTCACGGACGCCGACCGCGCCGTGGCCGAGGGCTCGTCCGCCAACGCCCTGCACGACGCCACCGGCTCGGACGGGACCCAGTACCGCGTCTTCACCTACACCGTGCCGGGCCTGTCCGACGTGGCCGTCTCCGCCGCGCGCCCGCTGAGCGAGGTGAACAGCTCGCTCAACAACCTCGCGCTCGTCCTCGTCTTCGTGGCGGGCGCGGGCGTCGTCGGCGCCGGCGCGGCCGGCCTGTGGGTGGCCCGGACCGGACTGCGGCCCGTGGACGAACTGACCCGTACCGTCGAACACGTGGCCCGCACCGAGGACCTGACCGTCCGCATCCCCGTCGAGGACGACAGCGACGACGAGATCGCCCGCCTCTCCCGCTCCTTCAACAGCATGACGGCGTCCCTGGCCAGCTCCCGTGACCTCCAGCAGCAGCTCATCGCCGACGCGGGCCACGAACTGCGCACCCCCCTCACCTCACTCCGCACGAACATCGAACTCCTCACCCGCAGCGAGGAGACCGGCCGCCCGATCCCGGAGGCGGACCGCAAGGCGCTGCTCGCCTCGGTGAAGGCGCAGATGACGGAACTGGCGGCGCTGATCGGCGACCTCCAGGAGCTGTCCCGCCCGGACACCGGCCAGCACGAGGGCCGCACGCGGATCCTCCCGTGGCACGACGTCGTCGAGTCGGCGCTGCGCCGCGCCCGCCTGCGCGGCCCGGAGCTGACCATCACGGCCGACGTACAGCCCTGGTACGTACGGGCGGAACCGGCGGCCCTGGAGCGCGCGGTCGTCAACATCCTGGACAACGCGGTGAAGTTCAGCCCGTACTCCGGCACCGTCGACGTACGCCTGGCCGACGGCGTCCTCACCGTCCGCGACCACGGCCCCGGCATCCCCGCCGACGAACTCCCCCACGTCTTCGACCGCTTCTGGCGCTCCCCGTCGGCCCGCGCCCTACCGGGCTCCGGCCTGGGCCTGTCGATCGTGGCCCGCACGGTCCAGCAGGTGGGGGGCGAGGTGACCCTGACTCCGGGCGAGGACGGTGGCGGCGGGACAGTCGCGACCGTGCGGCTGCCGGGAGCGCCGGTGCCACCGCCGGAGACGGGCGCGGCCGACGCGGGTCAGTGGTAGCCGAGCATGCCGGGGGCGTCGATGTCGACGGTGAGGAAGCCCGGCGGATAGAGGTCCTCCCGCCCCGTCAGGATGATCGACATGCCCCCCGAGCCCAGATGCGGCGTCGCCACGTAGAGCGCGTGACAGGTGTCGGCACCACCCCAGCCGTCACGCACCATGCCGCCGACGGTGACGGCCGCGGCCTGACCGAGCGGATCGACCTGCAGCCCCGGAAGCGCCATCAGTGCGCCTCCGACGTTCGCCTCGCTCTCCTCGGCCTTCATGAGGCACAGCGCCGGGAGGTGCAGCCAGTCACCCGGCGTGTGCGCGACGTTGTCGGCGAGGCGATGGAGAGCCTCGTGACCGTGGGCGAGCGCCAGTGCCGCACCCGCGTCGAGAATGATCACGCGGCGTTCTTCCGGAGGGCCCGGGTCTTGTCCGCCGCCATCGCGTAGATGTTGGCCAGCACGTCCGGTCCGTTGTCGAACTCCTCGTCGCTGAGTGTGCAGCCCAGCCGTTCACGCAGCACGGCGCGCGTGGCCGCCACCCGCTCCGCGATCTGCTCCGCCGTCGGCTGCTCCGAGGCCAACCGCTCGACCAGCTGGCCGAGGGTCATGCCCCGCTCCTTGGCCACCTGGGCGAGGTGGTCGCGGGCCTCGCGGGACACCTGAATGGTCGTGTTCTCTGCCATGGTTTTACCATAGCCGCATCACGGTGAGGAGGCTGCCGTCCGCCGCTCCCCTCACCCGAAGGTGTCTACGATGCTCCACCCACTTGACTCCCCGGCCCCTCCCCCCGCAGCCCCAGCCGCCCGAGAAGGTCTCGGAAGCGTCCCCAGGCCGCGGCGTCCGTTCCGTCGCCCAGCCGGTGGTGCCGGGCGACCTCCGCGGTGTGACCGAGGCGTTCGGCCTCCGCGCGGCCGAGGGTGAACGCGACGGGCAGCGGCGGGGCTTCGAGGCGAGCTGAGACGGCGAGATCCCGGCGTGCGGCACGGAGCGACGCGAGCAGCGTGACGAGGCCGTGCCCGGCGTCCAGTTCCGCGGCCAGTCCTGGCAGCGCGTCCAGCGGCGGGTCCTCTCCCTCGCCGTAGCCGAATGCCACGCTGACGTCCTCCTCCACTCCTGCCGGCGTGCGCAGCACCCGGACCGTGGCGATCGCGGGACGGTCGGGCGACCCGACGACGACCAGCCAGGTGGGCCGCGGCGCACGCGCCCGTGCCAGATCGGTCAGCTCGCGGGTGGACCAGGGGAGGTTGACCGGCTCGGCTGTGCTCCATCCGGCGGGAGGGCCACCGGTCAGACACCGAAAGGCCGATTCCAGGGACCGGCCCAGCACGAGATCGGCGTCGGGTGCGTGGCGGGTACGCAGGGTGAGGAGCAGCTGACGTTCACCGTTGACGGTGGCGTCCGTGAAGGCTCCCGCAGCCGAGGCCTTCCCGTTCTCGTCGCGTACGGGAGTGAAGGTGCCGTCCTTCCAGTGGAGTACGGCACCGGACAGGCCGTCGTAGTAGCCGTGGTCGGGGTCCTGGACCACCCAGCGGTTGGGCAGGCCGTGCAGGGCGGTGCGGGTGGGCAGGGTGAGGCGTGCGGTGGGCGGGGTGACGATCTGCAGGGCGCGCTCACTCTCGGCCGCGGCGCGCAGGGCGTCGGAGAGCCAACTGGTGAGGGGGACGAGCGGGCGGTCCTGGATGACCACGGCGGTGGTCGTGGTGAGGACGTCCACGGCCGGTGTGCCGATGGCGGGTACCGGGACGGCGGAGACGTCAGTGGTCAGAGGCACGACGTCCGTGGTGGCCGCTCCGGGCGGCCAGACCGCGCCGTCGAGCACCGTGGCCAGCCGTCCCGCGAAGGACCCCGCGAGCCGCCCGGCCTCGGCACTCGACGTGGAGGCACGTGCCTCGGTCCACCACACCGGCGCCTCCCGCCCGGTACGGCCCAGCAGGCGAGTGGTCTCGCCGGGCACCTGCACCAGGACGGGCGCCTCCACCGAGACCAGCGGGCGGCCGTCGGGCGCGCAGAGCTGGACGACAGCTCCGTCGGCCAGGGTGTTCACGCCCAGTTCGGGGCCGCCCGCGTAGAGGCCCGCCAGGAGGGTGCGCAGGTCGGGCATGGCAGGAGTGAGGGCGATGACGTCCTTGGTCACGTCGTCTCCTCCCCTGTGAGGGCGGTCTGGATCAGCTGAGGGGGACGGCCGCGCCGGACGAGCGTGCCCCGCCCCGGCGGCTGCGGTGTGAGATACAGGCCGGGGAAGATCTGGCCCTCGGCACGGTCGCCGGTCATGAGCAGGGCGGTGCTGCCGGTCTCACGCAAGGTGGTCAGCAGCGGCTCGTACAGGGCACGGGAGGAACCGGCGGCGCGGCGGGCGATGACGAAGTGCAGGCCGATGTCCTGGGACGAGGAGACGTAGGGCAGGAAGGCGGCCAGGGGCTGCTGGCCGGCGGTGGTGAGGATGTCGTAGTCGTCGACGAGGATGACGATCCGTGGCCCCGTGAAGGCCGGTTCGGCCTCGGGGACGGCGTCGGGGTCCGCCGTCTCCGGCAGGCGTTTGTCCAGTTCGGCGGCGATGCCGGTGGACAGGGCAGCGGCGAGCTTGGCGTTGTGGGCGTAGCCGCCGCGGTAGGGCTCCGGGACCGCGCCGCGCAGGCCGCGCCGTGGGTCGTAGACGCCGAAGACGAGGTCCTTCTCCGAGTGGCGTTCGACGAGCCGTCCGGCGATCAGCTTCAGCAGGTTCGTCTTGCCGCACTCGTTGTCGCCGAGTATCAGCAGGTGCTGGTCCTGGCCGAAGAGGTCGAGCGAGGCGGGGGCGAGGGCGTCCTGGTCGACGCCGAGGGGCAAGCGGTCCGGTTCCGCGGCCGGGGAAGGCAGCCTGGCGGCGGGCAGTCGGGTGGGCAGCACCCGGACGGGCGGGGCGACGTCACCGTGCCAGGAGGCGCGGAGGGTGCGGGCGGTCCGTTCGAGGGCCGGGCCCAGGTCGTCGGCGACGGGCCGGTCGTCGATGCGGGGCAGCGCGGTGTGGGCGAACAGCCTGCCGTCGGTCAGCACACGCCCCGGCACGTCCGGGGTGAGGGTCTCGGACAGCTTGCGGTCGATGGAGGAGTCGGCGGGGTCGTTCAGCCGCAGCTCGACGCGGGTGCCGAACATCGACTGGGTGGCGATGCGGACGTCGTTCCAGCGCAGCATGCCGGCGACGACGTGGACTCCGTAGCCGCCACCACGCTTGAGCAGGTCGGTCACCGCGTCCTCGAGGCCGGCGAACTCGTCGCGCAGGGCACCGAATCCGTCGACGAGGAGTACGACGTCGGTCGCGCCCAGCTCGGCGAGCCGCCCTTGGCCGCGCAACTGCCGCAGCCGGTCCACGGAGTCGATTCCGTGCTCGCGGAACAGTTCCTCCCTCCGGGCCAGCATCGCGCGCACTTCGGCGACCGTGCGGGCCGCCCGCTCGTGGTCGGCGCGCCCCGCGATGCCGCCGACGTGCGGGAGCCCGGACAGGGCCGACAGACCGCCTCCGGCCAGGTCCAGGCCGTACACGGCGACGTCGTACGGGGTGTGGGTGAGCGCCAGGGAGAGGGCGAGGGTGCGCAGCAGGGTGGTCTTGCCGGACTGCGGGCCGCCGATGACCGCCGCGTGACCGCCGGCGACGGTGAGGTCCAGCAGCCAGGGCCGCTGCCGCTGACGGGCCGGGTCGTCGAGGGTGCCGAGGGGAACACGCAGCGGAGCGTCGTCCGCGCGGGCGAGGCGCAGGCCCTCCGCACCCGCGCGGAGGGGGCCGGCGGCCTGGTCGAGGGTGGTGGCGGCGGGCAGCGGAGGCAGCCAGATACGGCGTACGGGCGGTGCCGCCGCGGCCAGCTGACCGACCATGACGGACAGGACGGTCGGCCCGGTCTCCCGCCCGGTCACGACCGGTTCGTCGTCCGTCTCCGGCTCTTGCGGTGTGCTGTACGCCGGGTAGAGCCACGCGAGCGGCTCGTCGGCGCGTTCCTCACGCACGGTCGGACCGCGGTACGCCCCGGACACGTAACCGGCCTTGAAACGCTCGTAGGTGGAGGTGTCGACCTTGAGATACCCGAAGCCCGGAAGGGGCGGCAGGTGGAAGGCGTCCGTGGTGTCCAGAACGGTGCGGGACTCGTCGGCCGAGAACGTCCGCAGACCCAGCCGGTACGACAGATAGGTGTCCAGGCCCTTCAGCTTGCCGCCCTCGATGCGCTGACTGGACAGCAGCAGGTGCACGCCGATGGAGCGGCCGATGCGGCCGATGGACAGGAACAGGTCGATGAAGTCGGGCTTGGCGGTGATCAGTTCGCCGAACTCGTCGATGACGACGAAAAGATGAGGGAGCGGCTCCAGGTCCGGTCGGCTCGTGGCGCGGAGAGTGGCGTAGTGACCGATGTCGGCGACATCCCCGGCGTCCTTGAGCACCTGCTGACGGCGCTTGACCTCGCCGGCCAGGCTGGTGTGGACGCGTTCGACGAGGCCGGCCTGGTTCTCCAGGTTGGTGATCACCCCGGCAACGTGCGGGAGCCGCGAGAACGGGGCGAAGGTGGCGCCGCCCTTGTAGTCGACCAGGACCAGCGCCAGGTCGTCCGGTGAGTGGGTGGTGGCCAGGGCGAGGACCAGGGTGCGGAGCAGTTCGCTCTTGCCCGAGCCGGTGGCACCGACACACAGGCCGTGCGGGCCCATGCCGAGCTGCGAGGACTCCTTCAGGTCGAGCAGCACGGGCTCGTGCCGGTCGGTGAGCCCGACCGGCACGCGAAGGAAGTCACGCTCACCCCGTGGCGCCCAGAGGCGCGCCAGGTCCAGGGCGGCCGGGTCCTCGATGCCGAGCAGCGCGGGAAAGTCGACCGGTCCGGACACCGGGGTGCCCTCGGCCGCGGACTCCGCCGACAGCCGCAGGGGAGCCAGCATGCGGGCGATGCCCTCGGCGCCGGAGGGGGTGACAGGGTCGACGATGCCCAGGGCTGTGCTCTCCTGACCGTCGTCCTGTCCGCGGGCGGCGGCTCCGCGCAGGTCGTCGACCCTGATCCGGTCGCCGTCCACGGTGATGCGCACGCTCACCTCGTCGGGCTCGTGCACCTGTTGTGCGAGCAGGTGCAGCACGGTGACGCCCATGACCGCAGGGCCGACCGCCGAGTCCGGCAGGGGGAGCTCGGAGGCGTTGTCGCCGTAGGAGTCACTGACCACGAGCATCCGGCCGGTGAGCCGGAGCGCGTCCGGGCCGGACAGACCGCGCCGCACCTCGGCCGCGTAGGCGGCGCGCTGCCGCAGATCGGGTCCGCACGACCGGGCGAGCCGCACGAGATCCGGGGCGATCCGCCGGGCGGCGACCGGACCGTCGTACGTCTGCGGGTCGAGCAGGTGCGGCAGCCACTTCACCCACGCCCACGCGGACTCGTCGGCGGAGGCCAGCGCGAACGAGACATCGTCGGGTGCGTGTGTGACGGCGGTCTGAATCAGCAGCGCGCGGGCGACGCGCAGTACGTCGTCGCGCTCGCCGATGACACTGACGTTCCCGGCCCGGTCCAGTGGCACCGCGATCGGGAAGTCGGCGGCGGTGGCGAAGCGGCCTCGCAGGGCACGGGCCTCGTTGAGCATGAACGGGTCCGGTGGCGTGAGCACCCCGCCCGCGCTGTTCTGCCCGATGCCCAGCTCCTGGACGGGCACCTCACCGGTGCCGAGCCGAGGGTGCAGGAAGTCGGCGTCCCCACGGCGGCGTTCCCACAGCCGCGCCGGGTCCCGTACGAGGTCGTACAGGGCCTCGGGCGGCGGATTCAATCCGCGCGCGATGCGACGCGACTCCCGCTCGGCGGCGCCCAATTCCTCCCGCAGCTCCTCCAGGTACTCCAGGTACCGCTCCCGCTGCACGCGCCGGGTGCGCTGGGCCTTGCCTCGCTGCGAGAGGAACAACGCGACCGCGCCGAACAGCGCGGCGACCAGCACGACCGCGCCGAGCACCGCGAACCGGCTGTTGCGGATGACGGTCATCAGCACGACTGAGCTGATCACGCCGGCCAGTGGCAGCAGCGCGGTCGCCGCGTTGCCGACCTTTCCCTCTGGCAGGTTCGGCGGCGGCTCGATCGTGAGCGGTTCGCCGGGGGCGAGGGGACGGGTGGAGCGCGCCGGGCGGTGGACGAGCCGCTGGGTCATCGCACCCTCACCGCCCGCCCCAGCACCTCGGCGGCCAGGCGCACGGCCGCGTCCCGGGTGTCGCGGGCGAGCTTGGCGGTGTGGATGGGGCCTCCTTGGGCGAGGTGGCGGTCGTAGGGCAGGGGGACCACGGTCACGCCGGGCTCGCGCAGGTGGGCGGCGGCCGCCTTGGTGTCGAGGGTGGCGTCGGGGGTGGCCGCGCTGAGTGCGACGACGGTGGAGGCGAGCGCCGAGTGCGGCAACCGGGCCAGCCAGTCGAGCACCTGCCGTGTGCCGTGAACGCCCTCCGCGGTCATCGGCGCCACGACCACCCGGGCATGGGCGGTGTCCATCGCGGTACGGGCCACCTCACCGGGGAGGCTCTCGCAGTCCACGACGGTGACCGCGAAGTACCGGCGCAGGGCGAGGGTGACGGTGCGGTAGGTGGCCACGTCCAAGGGGGCGCCGACCCGTCCTTGCCCGGCGGGCAGCAGCCAGCCCCCGTCGGCCACGGGCACCAGGTACCCGGTGACGTCGGTGAGCTGCATGGCGGGGGAGAGGATGCGGGCGAGATCACCGGCGGACCAGCGCACCGACTCCGCGCCCATGCGCACCGGCAGCGTGCCCAGCGCGGCGTCGGCCTCCAGGGTCAGTACGGGGTCCTGCCGGTAGTGGTTGAACGTACGGCCGAGCAGTGCGGAGACCGTGGACTTGCCGACCCCACCGCGGATCGAGGTCACGGCGACGACCCGGCCGGTGGTGACGGACTGCTGCAACTCGCGTGCGTACCACGTCTGTTCCGCAACCTCCCGCCCAGCGGAGGCGGCGAGCCGTCGCACTCCGGCCCCGGCCCGCCGCGCGGCGGAGTCGCCGTGCTGGGGGCGGCCGAGGGCGATGGCGAGACGGGGGTCGACGGTGGGGTGGGACTCGGGGGCGGGTGCCGGCAGGGTGCGGGGGTCGCGAGGCTGCCGCGCCACGGGGAGCCGGGGCTGAGGCTGGGGCTCTGGCGTATGAGGCGCACCGTTCTCGGACAGCGGGCTGTCGGTCAGCTCCCGCACGAGATCACGCTGCCAGTCGCTTCGAGCGCTCCCTGTCATTCCGCCCTCACCCCGCATCCGTGTCTCAGGCGAAGGTGTCGAGGAGCCGCGCGTAGACGCCGAACGCGCCGAGAACCAGGGGCAGCAGGACGATCACAGCAACGGACTCGAGCACGTCACCGGCCCGCCGCAGCCGAACTCGCACGTGCTCGGCGGGCTCTACGGTGAGCACGATCAGCGGCAGCAGGGCGAGCGCGCCGAGCACGGCGAGCGGCCCTACAGCACCGGCGTACTCACTCCACAGCACGACGAGCCGAACGGCGAGGAGCGCGGCGGCGAGGAGCAGCACCGTCACCTCGGCGGTGAGTGGATACACCCGGGCACGCAACGCGAGCGCGACGGTCACGGCGACGGCGAGCAGCACCGTCCACACCGACACCGTACGAAGCACCAACAGGCCGCCCGCCGCCGCGGACACGGCGAGGGCGACAGTGGCGAGCACCAGCCCGCGGTGGGTGGCGGCGAGCGCGGTGGAGACGTCGTACCGGCTCACGGACGCGCCGCCGGTCCGCCGGTCATCCAGCGCCGTGAGCCCGGACGACATCAACGCGAGCCGTGGCAGCACCCCGAGGACGACGACGCAGACAACGGCCGCGACGGCGCCGGCCCGAGCTGCATCACCCTGCACCGAGAGCACAGCCTCCCACAGCACCAGGCACCCGCCGACGGCCCCGCCCCCGACGAGGCCACCACGCCCGAGCGGCGTAACCCACCCGGCGAGCAGGAGCACGACGACCACGGCGCCGACAAGGCCTGCCAGTCGAGCGGGCCCACCCCACCCGTAGGAGTCGGCACAGGCCCACACGCCGAAGCAGGCCAAGGCACCCGCGGTCACGAGCAACGTCACGGCCGGCGCCTGCCACCGCCCCCGCCCGCACAGCACCCCTGCCACCGCGCACAACACCGCGACGACGAGCGCCCCGGCACCGACACCGGAGTCGGCGAACTCCCCGCGCGCCAACACGGCGGCGGCAAGGGCGAAGAAGACAGTCGCACACCCCGCGACACCACGACGCGCCTCGGACCGCCAGCGCCACGCCCGTACATCGAGATCGTCGGCGACCTCGTCGGTCACGTCGTGGACGACGGGCGCCGAGGGAGCGTCCTCGGCCCGCACGAGCCGCAGCACGACCCCGTCGGCGACTCCCGCCGACTCCAGGGTGCTGTCATGCGCGAGGGCCGCCCCGTCCGGCAGCACCAGATGCCGCAACTCCGGCCGCTCCCCCACCTGGTCGCCCAGCAGCCGCATCACCTCGGGCAACAGCACCCCGACGGGCTCCCGCGACGGCAGCACGAGATCGACCCGACGCCGCTCACCGACCAGGGTGACCCTGCTGAGCGCGGCGCGACCGACGGTTGCGGTACGGCTCAGGGGCCCCGTGGACATCACGCGTTCGAACCTATCATCGTGTAGAAGTCGCAACTGAGGGTGACGACCCTTCCCCGATGACCCGGTGCGCCACGAACGACCACCCCACGCACCCGGCACACACCACAGCCGCGATCACCATCCCGGCCACCACCTTCCCCAACCGCTCATCAACGGACCGCCGCTGACGCCGGGCGCCGAAGAGAAGGGCATCGCGGAGCCGACGGCGACGGACTGAGACGGATTCGAGAAGCTGATTGTCGTAGTCGTGGGCGGTCATGGTTCATGCCTCCTCCGCTTCGGCGGAGCGCTCGGTTGCGGGCATCGACGAGTCCCGAGGGCAACGCTCAGAGCTTGTCCGTAACATCCGGGCCAGTGCCGTCGTCGAGCGCGTCGGAGGTCGCGATCCCAAGGTCCGTTGCGGACCCGAAGTATGTGGCCTCTCCGGGCTCGCCCCTCACCCCTAGCACGGAGTTCAGCTCTTCCAAAGCAGCAGCAAGACGGGGAGCATTGCGCTGGTAGATGTCGGGGTGAGGCCTACCAGCGAAGTCGAACCACGACCAGATGTCGTGATGGACCGACACCTCAGCCGACAGGCCGACCGGAGCAGGAGATACGGACAGCTCGATCAGCCGGGGCTCGCGATGCGCCTGCCCTCCTGCGTCAATCCAGCCTCCTGGGCCGATCACATGAATGTCATCGACTTCAGCCTTCGGGAATCCTGAAGGACGACTGCTGACAACTCGCTCTGGAAGGCGATCGTCACCCAGTGGCACAGTCAGTGCCAGGCTAGTTGTCACTCCGATACCGCCGACGTCGAGAACATACCAGCCGTACTCGATCCTATGGGGCGTCAAGAGCTCATGCCCTCGGAGGACCTCGGCCATTGCCGCTGCCGTTGTCAGCGCAGACTTGAGACCGGGAGCAGCTACTTCTTCGAGATCCCAAAACCATGAACCGCATTCACGCGGGGCACGCATAAGGGTCGGCATCTGGGTCCTTAGGGGAAAACAGGGCCGTCGGGCGGGACAGTGACAGACCCGTCCGTGAAGCGCAGATGGAACGTGGCACCCGCCCTTCTGGCCTGAAACTCGATTTCGGTCAGCATTTTAGCGCCGAGGTCCGCCATCGGCTGATGAACGTCCAGAATGGCGATCTTCGCGTCGGCAGTGCCTCCCATAAGCTGCTTAGCCGCCTTCCTGCTCGCGCTCTTGATGCCTCCGATGGTATTGACGTCTTTCAGTTGGTAACCGTAATGGGGCGTCCCGTCGGAGCGGAGGGTGGTGACATCGAGGTCAAGGCCGGTTACGTCATCCTTAAGCTCAAACGCAAGATGAGAG
This sequence comes from Streptomyces sp. NPDC056128, assembly GCF_042263835.1. Taxonomy (NCBI): domain Bacteria; kingdom Bacillati; phylum Actinomycetota; class Actinomycetes; order Kitasatosporales; family Streptomycetaceae; genus Streptomyces; species Streptomyces sp. NPDC056128. The sequence goes on from NZ_JBHJVQ010000024.1 coordinate 106,699, forward strand.
AACCCACGATTCTGCAGTTCTGTCGCGTGACTCAGGGCCATGTATGCCGCAGGAAGCATACTGTCATTCGCTTTACTCGACCCCTGCTTGCACATTCTGAGTATTTCGTCGTAATTCATCACTCCCCTGAGGTGGCCGCGGGATATAAGATCCGCAACTTCGGATCCGAATGGCTCCTTACTGAGGGTGCGAATCACACGAGCCTGATCCTGAGGGGGTATTTTAGCTTGTTTCAGTTCCTCGAGTACACCCGCCTCCTGATCGGGAAGCATCGGCCTGGAGGGTGAGCCCGAGGTTGCCGTCCCCTTGCTGTACCTATCCATCGCAACGTCGTCTATGGGCATGCGCGGGGCACCAGCCGCCCCTTCGCGTCCGCTTGTCGGTGGGCCACCGCTGCCCGTCAGCCCAGGCTGATCGTCATTCGGTGCCGCACGGCTATGCTCGCTGCTTGCGCCAGCACCGCTTGTTGCATCACCACGTGAGCGTGGGACGGCATCGCGTCCATATACCCCCGAGCCGTGTTCACCATCCACGCCGGACGGGCCCCCGCGATTAAGCCCGGGCGATGCGTGATCTCCCATGTGTGCGGCAGCTTCTGGTGCCCTGCCCCCGACGATTTCAAGCTCCCGCACGGGTACCTGTTCCGGAGTGGCCTGTGTCGCGGCGGAACGTTCCGGCAACGGCGCGTCTGAAACGACCTCGCCGTCCCTCATGACGATGAACCGGCCGTCTTCGACGACGAGGACGGTTCGGCCCGTCGCGTCGGAGAACTCCAGGACGCTCGTCGAAGTGCGCACCTCTGGAATGTGGTTGGTACCGCGCAGTCGTTCTGTGACCGCGGCGATCCTGGGAGCGGCATGATGTGCGACCTTGGCCGCGGCGCCGATCGGGTCGATGGCGTCGCCGACCTTGGCGACCGTCGCCGCCACTTTGGCCGTCGTGCCGGCCTTGCCGGCGGAGGCCACCTTGAGCGGGCCAAAACCCAGGGTGATGACGTTGAAGACAACCGTGGCAGCAGCGCGCGCGGGGTTCTCGTCCCACATGTCCCAGGCCACCAGGGACTTGGCGAACTCCTTGGCGTACACCTTGCTGCCCTGGGCGAAGTCGGTCGCGAAGATGCCGGTGGGTTCCTGGCCGCCCGCCTCCATGAGGTAGGTCTCCGCGCCGACCACCATCCTGGTCAGGCCCTCCCAGGAATCCTCGAACTCCTGCTCACTGTTGAGCCCGACCATGGAGTACAGGCCGTCGAGCGTGCCCCAGACGTTGTCGACGATCAGCCCGTCCCAGACGAAGCTCTTGAAGTAGTGGTTGAAGTCCCGCGGGTCCCACCAGTCGTGCCGCTCGGTCTCGGGGGCGCCCCAGGGAAGCTCTTTCGCCTGGTCCAGCACCTCGGTGCTGTATCCGTAGAGATGCGATCCCAGGGGCGCGAACTGCTTGGCGCCGGTGTTCAAGACGTACTGTGTACCGCCGACCAACGCGGTGATCTTGTTGTTGCAGGCGATCTCGGCCGCCGCGAACTCAGCTTGCGCGGCGTTCACGTCGTGCAGCAACGCTTGATGCTCGTCGACCTTGTCGGCGTCCTTCGTCCAGTTCTCGTCGAACTCCCCGGTGCCGGTCTTCAGCCCCGCGACGAACGTGGTCGCCTGCCCCTGCAACCGCTCCAACCGCTTGGCGATGGGAGCCACCTCTGCCGCGTACGTGCGCAGCGCATCGGCCACCGTGGCGAGCTTGTCCCCGAAAACGTCGGCGGCGTCACGGGCCGGTGCCGTGGAGGCGAAAAGGTCCTCTGCTTCCGGCGCCTGGTAGAACGCCGAGAGCCCCTGGAACTGCCGATGCGCCTCCCCGCCCGCCTGGCGGATGCCGTCCGACTCGTCCCGGAGCGCGTCGGTGTGCTGCTCGAGTTGTGCCAGATCGCCGGTGAACAGCGGAATCGCTTCCGGCTCTATCACAGTCGGCCGGCCTTCCAACCGCCCGGCATGTCAGGGCGCACCAGACCTGCGGACCGCCGCTGAAGCTCGGCCGCCATCTCCAGATCGCCGTCCTGGTACGCCGTAGTGGCCTCCACCGCACCGTTCACGGACCTGCCGACGCGCACGCCGATGAACCGCAGCTCCTCAGCCGTACCCTCGATGAACTCCGCCAGCGCGGCTGCCACCAGCCCGGTCTGCCCCTTGTGCTCCCCGCTCGCTCCACCCGGCGCGAGCGTCCCTGCCGAGGTCGCCGCGCCCTGCACATCCCCCGAGTACGCCTGAACCATCTCGTCCAGGACCTTCATGACGTCCCCCACGTTCGAGACGACGACTCCGACTCCGGTCGGAGAAATGTCCCACTCCGGCACGCGTCACTCCCCCTCGTTCTGCCTGGCCCCGTGCGCCCGCGTCAGCCGATGTTGTCCACGGCAGCCCGCGCCTTGGCCAGCGTCGACTGGGCGGTCCCGTCGTTCTGCTCCATCGTCGTGCGGACCAACCGGATGATCTCGCGCACCTCGGTGGCGGCCCGGTTCCAGCGGACCTCCTTGCCGTGGTACTCGTCCGAGACACCGTCGGCCTGGAACTCGGCCATCGCGGCCTTCACCGCACGGTCCCGGTCGGTCAGTACGCGCTCAAGCTGAGCGACGACCCCTTGCAGACTGATCTGCACCTCGGACGAGGCGCCGGTGTCGTACGAACGACGGTCAAGGTTCTGCCCCATGACTACATCCCCCCAGAAAACAGTGACGGTTCGGTGCCGGCCACGAGCGCCCGGCAGCTACCGGGCGCCGAAACGAGCGGCATCGAAGTTGGCGGAGCCCATGTTCTGGTGGGCGTTGCCCTCCAGCTCCTGATCACCCGTTCCGAACGCGGTGTCCATGCCGGACTGCCCGCCCAGGATCGCGTTGAGCGAGCCGTTCAGATCGTTCGTGATCTCGTCGGCATGCAGCTTGAACGTATCGAACGCCGCCTTGCCCGCCCCGTTGAACTTGCCTTCCAGCGGCTCCGCCGCCTGGATCAGCCACGTGATCAACGTCCCCAGATCGTCGACCGAGCCGACCGTGTTCTTCCCCAGATCCGACAAGGTCGTCGAACCCATGTCGAACTTCATCTCGCCACCCCCGTGCATCACTCAAACCACAAAGTCTCGAACATCGTTACGCGCAACAGGTCACATACACAACGCGATTGCAACGAGTTGGCGCAAACCGTCCACCCCTCAGCGCTCGATGACCACCGTTTCCGCGAGCTTGTCGTGCAGACACTGCTGATACGGCCTGTCCCAGCAGCACCACAGCGAGTTGAGCAGCCCGAGTACAGGGATGAGGGAAAAGGCCGGCCAGCAGACCTCTCGCAGCAGAGCGCGCCAGAAACCGATGTTCAGCCCCGACTCACGGTCCACGACCCGGACCTTGCAGATGCGCTTGCCCAGGGTCGAGCCGAACTCGGCGATACAGACAGGGAAGTAGATGAGGAAGGAGAGGGCCAGCCATCCGATCAGCACCGCCCGGGCCGTCTCACCGCCTCCGGCGTCGATCCACATACTCAGCGGGAGACCGCCCGTGACGAAGTACCCGATGAACCAGAGGACGACGTCCAGCACACGCGCTCCGAGCCGAGACCCGAGATCGGCGAGCCCCATGGGCGGCGCGAAGCCTGGGCCGTGCGGCGCCGGGTAGCCGTAGGGCGGCTGCGGCGCGTACTGATGCGCGCCCAAGCCAGATGGGGTGGAACCGACGGGATAGGGCGGGAGGCCGGCCATGTCTTCCTTGATGTGGACACTGCGGACACAATCCGTTGATCATATAGGCACGCTCTGACAGCGACCCTCAGGTCCGCTTGCAGCTGCTAGACCTTCATCCCGGCCACGAACCTTAGCCACGGCACAGCCCCGAAGACCAGCACCCGACCGTCCGACACCTTGCTGTCACGCACGGGGGGTGAGTCCGGGGCAGCTGTCGGCGACCTGGACGCAGTTGGTGCCGCCCCCGTCGCTGTAGGAGGACTTCCGCCACATTGCGGTGGTGAGGTCAGGGATTCGGTTCGTGATCCGTGCTCCTCGCGTGAACCGGAACTAAGGCGTGACACGTCGGACCCCAACCGCTCATCGCCGGACCGCCGCTGACGCCGAGCACCGAAGAGGAGCGCGTCACGGAGGCGGCGGCGACGCACGGAGAGGGATTCGAGAAGCTGGTTGTCCTAGCCTCGCGCTTTCATCAAGCGGGCTGTCCGGCAGACGGGCAGGAAAGCAGAAAGTGCCTCTGACCAGCAAGAATGAGGATTGTCGAGGTCCT
>NZ_JBHJVQ010000025.1:0-109023 GCF_042263835.1 Streptomyces sp. NPDC056128
ACCAGCAGGGGCAGCGGGTCGGAGGAGGTGACCAGTTCCCGCAGCGGGTGCCGGGCCAGCACCGCGTCCACCTCCGGCGTCAACGCCGCCGCCAGCCGGGTGGCCACGGGCAGCGTGTCGTCGAGCAGGGTCTCCGAGGCGGCCAGCAGCACCGAGCGCCCCGAGGTCCCCGGCACGCCCGCCGCCGCCCGCCGGTACAGCTCGGCCCCCTCCTCGAGCACGAGGCCGGCGTCGATGCCGGCCGGGATCTTGATGCGCGCGTGGTGCCGCCAGGTGGAGACCGGATCGCTCCACGCCTCCACCCGGTAGGTCCAGTTGCCCGGTGCGCCGGGGGTGACCTCGGCGCCCCAGCGGTCGGTGCCGGGTGCCAGCTCCCGCATCGGCGTCCACGGGCCCGGCCGGCCCTCCGGGTCCTTCAGCACGACGTTGGCGGCGACCGCGTCGTGTCCCTCCCGGAACACGGAGGCGGAGACCTCGAACGTCTCCCCCGTCACCGCCTTCGCCGGCCGCCTGCCGTGCTCCACCACCGGGTGGACGTCCCGTACCGGGATACGTCCGATGCCCACGGTCGTAGTCATCCGTTCTCACCTCCGCCGTGCTCGGGGCCGGGCGGGCGCCCGGCCGATGGGTCAGGCCGCGCCGGAGGGGGTCCTCGGCCCCGACGGGGCGAAACGTTCCGGCTGCTCCTGCGCATGGGTGACCAGGTTCGTCCGCAGATACCTCTCGGCGGCGTCGGCGGCCTCGCGCGCGCACCGCTTTCCCATCAGCACGCAGAGGGTGTAGCCGGAGTCCTCGAAGGTGGTGCGGACCGTGACGTCCGTGGGGGACACCAGCATCGAGCGTTCCCAGGCGCGGTAATGCCGCAGCTGCCGGGCGACTTCGCTCTTCGCGGGGAGCAGCATGGCCGGTCACCTTCCGGACGGTCCGGTGGTACGGACGATCGAGTTCTTCACACATGGTGCACGGATGGTGACGCGCCGTCTTGTTGGATCTTCAACCTTTTCCTCGGTCGTCGGCGCCCCGCTTTCCCCCCGTTTGCAGGGATTCGGCGCTCGTGTTGCACGAATGGACTACCGCTCCCACTCTGGAGTGACTCAGAAGCGATCAGCGCTCACGCTTCGTGATCGGGGAGCCCGTCCCCCAAGGGACGGGAGGAGCGGGAGCCTTCGCGGTGAGGAGCCACGACGATGAAGACCGCAGTGCCCTGCTACTACCACCTCGACGTGGAAGTGAGCCCGGAACGGGTCGGACAGGTCAGGCGCATCCTGGCCGCTCACCTCCGGTTCTGGAACCTGGAGAACCTCGTCGACCCCGTCTGTTCGGGTGCCGAGATGCTGCTTCGGGCGATCGACGAGCACGCGAGCGACAAGAACACGTCGATCGAGATGTGGTGGAACCACCAGCACCTCATCACGGCCGTAGCGGGCAACGACCACGCCCTCCGCCCCGACCAGGACCTGCGCACCTGCCTCCAGCACCTCGCCGCGCACAGCGACGGCTGGGGCTGCTGCGCCACCGACACCGGGGCGAAGGTCATCTGGTTCTCCCGGCGCGCCCGGTCCGCCGAACGCGTCCCGCTGGTGGCCATGTCACCGGAGCCGATCACCCAGGAGGGCCTGGAGGTGCCGCGCGAGGTCATGCCGGTGGCCCGGCTGGCCCGTCCGGCGGCCGGCGTACTGGAGGAGGCCCGGTGACCCGCGAGAGGCCGAGCTGGAAGGGGTCGCCCGTGTGGAGCGGGCTCCCCTACCCGCTGGGCGCCGTCTTCGACGGACAGGGCACCAACTTCGCGCTGTTCAGCGAGGTCGCCGAACGCGTGGAGCTGGTGCTCGTCGACGACGACGGCACCCACAGCACGATCGCACTGCCCGACGTCGACGGCTTCGTCTGGCACTGCTACCTGCCCGGCGTCGGCCCGGGGCAGCGGTACGGCTACCGGGTCCACGGTCCGTGGGCCCCGGCGGTCGGCCACCGCTGCAACCCCGCGAAGCTCCTCCTCGACCCCTACACCCGCGCGGTGGACGGGCAGGTGGACAACCACGCCTCCCTCTTCGAGCGGGCGCAGGGCAGGGCCGACCCGGGCGACAGCGCCGGACACACCATGCTCGGCGTCGTCACCGACCCCTTCTTCGACTGGGGCGACGACCGCCCGCCCAGGCGCCGGTACGCGGAGTCCGTGATCTACGAGGCGCACGTCCGCGGGCTCAGCCGCACCCACCCCGACGTCCCGCCGGAGCTGCGCGGCACCTACGCCGGGCTGGCGCACCCGGCGGTCGTGGAGCACCTGACGTCCCTCGGCGTGACCGCCGTGGAGCTGATGCCGGTGCACCAGTTCGTGCATGACGGGGTGCTCCAGGACCGGGGCCTGTCCAACTACTGGGGCTACAACACCATCGGCTTCTTCGCGCCCCACAACGGCTACGCCGCCCTCGGCACCCGCGGCCAGCAGGTCACCGAGTTCAAGTCGATGGTCAAGACGCTGCACGAGGCCGGCCTCGAAGTGATCCTCGACGTGGTCTACAACCACACCGCCGAGGGCAACGAGCAGGGCCCCAGCCTCTCCTTCCGGGGCATCGACAACGCCTCGTACTACCGCCTGGTGGACGGCGACTGGCAGCACTACTACGACACCACCGGCACCGGCAACAGCCTGCTGATGCGGCACCCCTACGTCCTGCAGCTCATCATGGACTCGCTGCGCTACTGGGTGACCGAGATGCACGTCGACGGCTTCCGCTTCGACCTCGCGGCCACCCTGGCCCGGCAGTTCCACGAGGTGGACCGGCTGTCGGCGTTCTTCGACCTCATCCAGCAGGACCCGGTGATCAGCCGCGTCAAACTGATCGCCGAGCCCTGGGACGTCGGCGAGGGCGGCTACCAGGTCGGCAACTTCCCGTCGCTGTGGTCGGAGTGGAACGGCAAGTACCGGGACGCCGTACGGGACTTCTGGCGCTCCGAGGAGCACACCCTCGGCGAGTTCGCCTCCCGGCTGACCGGCTCGTCCGACCTGTACCAGCACAGCCGGCGCCGCCCCCGCGCCAGCGTCAACTTCGTCACCGCGCACGACGGGTTCACCCTGCGCGACCTCGTCTCCTACAACGACAAGCACAACGACGCCAACGGCGAGGACAACCAGGACGGCGAGAGCCACAACCGGTCCTGGAACTGCGGCGCCGAGGGCGCGACCAAGGACCCGGCCGTCCGGGAACTGCGCGGCCGCCAGCAGCGCAACTTCCTCGCCACGCTGCTGTTCTCCCAGGGCATCCCGATGCTCTGCCACGGCGACGAACTGGGCCGCACCCAGCGCGGCAACAACAACGCCTACTGCCAGGACAACGAGATCTCCTGGATCGACTGGCGGCTGGACGACGAGCAGCGCGCCCTCCTGGACTTCTCCCGGCGGGTCATCGCGCTGCGCGCCGACCACCCCGTGCTGCGCCGGCGCCGCTTCTTCCTCGGCGACACGGTCACCCGCGCGGACCAGCCGCTGCCCGACCTGGTGTGGCTGCTGCCGGACGCCACGGAGATGACCGACGCCGACTGGCAGCGCTCCGACGCGCACGCCGTCGGGGTCTTCCTCAACGGCGACGCCATCGCCGAACCCGACCCGTGCGGACGGCCGGTGGTCGACGACTCGTTCCTGCTGCTGTTCAACAGCCACTGGGAGGCCGCCGACTTCCGGCTGCCCGGCGCGGGCTACGGCGAGCGCTGGACGGCCCTGGTCGACACCGCCGACCCGGAGGGCGTCCCCGACGAGGCGGAGCACAAGGCGGACACCGTGGTGACCGTCGAGCAGCGCAGTCTGGTGCTGCTCTCCCGGCCGTCCCGCACCGGCCGGTGAGCCGGTGAGGTCAGCTGCCGACGCGGCGCGCGGTCACCGTGAACTGCGCGCCGTCGGCGTCCCGGAGCACGCCCTCGTCGCCGCTCAGGGAGAGCACGCTGCCGCCGTGCAGCTCCGCCGCCCGGGCGCACGCCTCGACGTCGTCCACCGCGAAGTGGACCTGCCAGTGCGGCCGCACCGCCGGGTCCGGGGCCGCCTCCAGGGCGCCGGACTCGATGCGGGCCACGACGTCGCCCTGATTGCGCAGGACCACCTCGTCGCCCTCGTACCGGACCTCGCAGCAGCCCTCGCCCGACGCCCAGTCGAAGATCTCGCCGTAGAAGATGGCGGCGTCGAAGGCGTCACGCGTGTGCAGCCGGATGAAGGCGGGGCGCGACATGCGCCAGGCGTCCCACTCGGTGAACAGCTCGCCCTCCCAGATCCCGAAGGTCGCGCCGTCCCGGTCGGCGAGCAGCGCCGCCCGCCCGGGCGGCAGGGAGATCGGCCCGACCGCGGCGGTACCGCCGCGCTCCTGCGCCCGCGACACGGCCTCGTCCGCGCTGCGCACGGCGAAGTACGGCGTCCACGCCACCGCCATCTGCCACATCGCGGCCACCGCGGCGATCCCGGCGACCGGCACCTCGTCGGCCAGCGCGATGCGGAAGGGCTCGCCCAGCTTGCCGGGCCGCCACTGCCAGCCCAGCACGGCGGAGTAGAACTCCTCGGTGGCCTTCAGGTCACGGCTGGTGAGACTCACCCAGCAGGGCGCCCCGTACACGGAGTGCGTGGACATCAGGCTGTCCGCGCCGGCGGGGTAGGTCATGTCGTGGTTCATGGCAGTCGCGTCCTGGTCTCGTCCACCGGCAGCCACCGGCTCCACACCAGTGTCCGGCCGGGAGTGCGGCGGGCGCCTGCCGAGTACCCCGGCGGCGACGCCGAAACGGTGGCGCGGGCGCCCCGTACGGCCCAGTGGCGGGACGCCCCGGGGGTCGCGACCATGGAGGCGGCGCAGCGGTCCCGCGCGGCACAGGCGGCGGGTGACCCGCCGGATCCGGAGGTGACCATGTCCACGGACACGGGCTCGGACCAGGTCTTCCAGCTGCAGGAGCAGGTCCGGCAGCTGAAGGAGGCGGTCGTCTCGCACGCCGTCGTGGACCAGGCGATCGGCATGATCGTCGTCCTGGGCCGGGTGGCACCGGACCAGGGGTGGATCATCCTGAGAGAGGTCTCCCAGCACACGAACGTCAAACTCCGCGACGTCGCGGAGACGATCCTCGTCTGGGGGCGCACCGGAGTGATGCCGCCGCGGATACGGGCCGCGCTGGAGGACACCCTGGACCGGCAGTGCCCGACCCGTGTCCCCGGCGCCCCGCCGGAGCGCTGAGACCCCTCAGCGGGCCTCCGTCAGGATCTCCTCGCGGATCCGGTCGAAGCAGCCGGTGAGCAGCCGGGAGACGTGCATCTGGGAGATGCCGAGCTGCTGCGCGATGCGGCTCTGCGTCATCCCGCCGAAGAAACGCAGGTAGAGGATGGTGCGCTCGCGCTCGGGCAGCGCCTCCAGACAGGGCCGGACGGCCACCCGGTCCACCACCGCGTCGAACGCCGGATCCGGGCCGCCGAGCGCGTCCCCGAGGGCGTACCCGTCGGTGCCGGGCATCTCCGCCTCCAGCGACAGCGCCGTGAAGCACTCCAGGGCCTCCATGCCGGTACGGACCTCGACCGTGGTCAGCTGCGCGTGCGCGGCGATCTCCTCCACGGTCGGCGCGCGTCCCGGCGTGGTCTGCGCCAGCTCCTTCGCCGAGCGGCGCACCCGGTTGCGCAGGTCCTGGATCCGGCGCGGCACGTGCAGGGTCCACATGTGGTCGCGGAAGTGCCGCTTGATCTCGCCGGTCACGGTCGGCACGGCGTACGCCTCGAAGGCGTGGCCGCGTTCCGGGTCGTAGTGGTCGACGGCCTTGACCAGCCCGAGGGCCGCCACCTGGTAGAGGTCCTCCAGGTTCTCGCCGCGGCCCCGGAAGCGTACGGCGATCCGCTCCGCCATCGGGAGCCAGCTCCGGATCAGTTCGTCCCGCAGCGCCTGGCGCTCGGGTCCCTCGGGCAGCCCGGCGAGCCGGTCGAACGCCGCGGCGGTGTCGGGGGCGTCGTCGTGCGGGTGGGGCTTGGTACGGCCGGCGACACGCATCACGCGCACCTCCCTCGGCAGGGGTGCTGGCAAGTCCTCGTACATATGGATACTGAGCGCGATTGGGCCGAACGGCCACTCGAACGGCCGCGGGCCGGTGATCGGCACGGCGGACGGGCCGGAAGTGATGTGCGGCACGCTCCCCGTGATCGTCCGGCGCGGGCCCCGGCGGATCCTTCCTGGGCAGCGCTTGATCACCGATCAAAAGGCACGAAATCCCTGGCCACAGCGCATTCCGCTCATTTGACAGTGCACTGAGCGCACAGATAGGAAGCAGCGTCGAGAGGTCGAGAGGGGCACCGTGTACGAGCCGAACGTGGTCGGGGACTGGCAGGAGTACGACGAGCACGCCGGCCTGCGGGTCCGCGTCCACCGTCTTGAGCCGGCCGAGCCGCCGCGTGGGCGCGACGACGCCGCCGAGGGGCTGACGTACTTCTGTGTCCGGGTGACCGTCGAGAACCGGGGCGCCGGGCACCTCGGCATCCACCTGGAGGACGGCCAGATCGACGTGCGGATCGGCCCCGACGGCGAGAGCGCCTTCCTCGACTGGCGCAACTCCCAGTTCATCGAGGGCTTCGACGTCTACCCGCTGCGCCGGGCCACCGCCGTCCTCTACGCGGCCGGCCCGGAGCCGAGCCTCGGGCAGGTGGACGTCCAGGTCCAGCTGCGGGTGGACGAGGAGTGGGCCGACCGCAGGCTGTGGAGCGGCGGCCTCGGACTGCCCGACGGAGCCGCCGGGGCGGCCCCGGGCGCGGTGCGGGGCGAGGAGCTGGCGCACCAGGTGAGCGCCTTCCTGCGGGGGCAGGCGGAGGAGGGCTCCGCCTGATCCGCCGGGCGGGCGCGGCCGGGCCGCGGCGCCTCAGTGCGCGATGCCGTCGATGATCTCGCGGGCGCCCTGACGCAGCAGCGCCACGGCGACCGAGGTGCCCAGGGTGGCCGGGTCGAGCCGGCCGGCCCACTCGTGGGCGTTCAGCCGCGTCTTGCCGTCCGGGGTGAACACGCAGGCCCGCAGCGAGAGTTCCCCGCTCCGGTCCACGCGGGCGTACCCGGCGATCGGGCTGTTGCAGTGCCCCTGGAGAACGTGCAGGAACATGCGTTCCGCCGTCGCCTCCCGGTGCGTCCGCGGATGGCCGAGGCCGCTGACCGCGTCGATCAGCGCGGTGTCGTCCTCGCGGCACTGGAGGGCGAGGATGCCCGCGCCGATCGGCGGCATCATCGTCTCGGGGGAGAGGACCTCGCTGATCACGTCCCGGCGGCCGATGCGCTCCAGGCCGGAGACGGCGAGCAGCAGCGCGTCCGCCTCACCGGCGGCGAGCTTCGCCAGCCGCCGGTTGGCGTTGCCCCGGAACGGCACGCACCGCAGCTGCGGGTGGGTGGCGGCCAGCTGCGCGACGCGGCGCACCGAGGAGGTGCCGACCCGGGTCCCGGCCGGCAGCTCGTCCAGGGTGAGCCCCTCCGGGTGGACGAGGGCGTCCCTGATGTCGTCGCGCTCCAGGAAGGCGGCGAACACCGTGCCGGCGGGCAGTGGCCGGTCGGCGGGCACGTCCTTGACGCAGTGCACGGCGAGATCGGCCTCGCCCGACAGCAGGGCGGCGTCCACCTCCTTGGTGAACGCGCCCTTGCCCTCCACCAGCGACAGGTCGCCGAGCCACTTGTCGCCGGTGGTCTTCACCGGGACGACCTCGGTGCGCACGCCGGGGTGGAGGGCCGCCAGCTCCCCCCGGACGCGCTCGACCTGAGCGAGGGCCATGGGGGAGTCGCGCGAGACGATACGGATCAGTTCGGGGTCGGACATGCGGACACGATAGTGCTCACCGGGGTGCCCGGGTCGCGTGGTTCGCCCGACCGGCCGGGTGTCGTCCGTCTCCCCGGGCGGCCCGCTCGGGCGTCCGTCCGTCAGGCGTTCGGGTCGAAGGGGATGCCGGAGGGCTTGGCGGCCGCCAGGTGGGAGGCGAAGCTGCCGTCCTTCAGGCCGAAGTTGGCGCTGCCGAAGTCGTGGGAGGCCAACTTGTCGCGCACACCCGCCGGATAGCCGTTCCAGCCCACCAGCGCCGGGTACTGCCAGCCGCCCTTGTGGTTCTCCGGCGGTTCGTCGCCCGGGGTCGCCAGGCGGAAGCAGTGGGTGCTGATGCCGTCCTTGTGGTAGACGATCTTCGGGTGGGTGCCGTCGAAGCGGACCGCCGAACGCGCGTGCACGCTGAACGAGCCGTGGTTGGAGGTCGAGACGTACTGCACCGCGCCGTCCCGCACCCACACCACCACGTGCTCCCAGTCGTGCCGGTGGCCGCCGAGACTGCTGCCGGGCAGCGCCTGGTCCTTCTCGAAGTACAGCCCGTACATGTAGGCGCACCACCCGTTGTCGCACTTGGCGCGCGAGTAGCCGTTGGTGTTGTCCAGGTCGGCGGCGTCCCGGCAGTTGCCGTTGAGCGCGCCGGTCGGCTTGAGCCCGCCGTTGACCGTGCCGTCGGCGCCGATGGCCGGGGTGGGGTAGCAGCCGTCGGTGTCGTAGTCGTAGGCCGGCTGGTAGGTCTGCTCCAAGCCGTCCGCGTTGGCGGGCAGTCCGGGCGGCGGGGCGGCGGACGCGCTCGTGGGGAAGGCGACGACGAGGGCGAGGGCACCGAGCGGTGCGGTGAGCCATCTCAGGCGACGGGGGGTGGCGGTACGCGAGGGCATCGCGTTCTCCTCTGCGGGCGCAGCCCAACGGCTGTGGGGGGAAGGGGGGTTCAGGGTCCCGTCTTTTCACTCCCGCGCCAAGGGCGCCCGGGCGTCACCGCGGTGAAGCGCGGCCCAATGAATGATGCTCCGTCACGCGTTCATCCCAGGTCGTCCGGAATGTCGGCCGCCGACTCCTCGGGCGCCAGGTCCGGGCGGAGCCTGAGCCACGACGGCTGGCGCAGCATGCCCTCCCGGGTGCGGGTGCTGTAGCGGACCTCACCGACCAGCCGGGGGACGACCCAGCGCGCTCCCGGCACCGCCGGCACCGGGTCGAAGGGGCAGACGTCCGTGGCCGCCGCCCTGAGCAGGGCCGCCAGTTCGGCACGCTCGGCCGCGCTCCAGCCGGTGCCGACGCCGCCGACGTAGCGCAGCCGCCCCCCGGCGCGCTGGCCGACCAGGAGGGCCCCGGGCAGGCCCGTGATGTGTCCCTTGCCGGGCAGCCAGCCGCCGACCACGACGTCCTCGCTGCGCATGTTGCGGATCTTGATCCAGGCATGGGAGCGGACCCCCGGCTCGTACACCGAGTCCAGCCGCTTGCACACCAGCCCCTCCAGGCCGTGCTCGCGGGTGGCGCGCAGGGCCTGTGCGCCGTGGCCGACCAGCGCGGCGGGGGTGGACCAGGCGGGACCGGCGAGGCCGAGGTCCGTCAGCCGCTCGCGGCGGCCGGTGTAGGGCAGGCGCAGCAGGGACTCGCCCGCCAGGTGCAGCGCGTCGAACAGCACCAGGTGGACGGGGACCTTGGCCGCCCGGTGCGCCGCCCGCGCGGGGGCGTGCGCGAGGCCCATCCGGGACTGGAGCAACTGGAAGTCGGCGCGGCCCTGTTCGTCCAGCGCCAGCACCTCGCCGTCCAGGACCGCCGGGGTGGCGCCGAGGGCGGTGGCGAGCGCTGCCAGTTCGGGATAGGCGGCGGTGATGTCGTGGCCGGAGCGGGCGCGCAGCAGCATGCTGCCGTCGCCGGGCAGGTAGACCACCACCCGCTGGCCGTCCTGCTTCGTCTCGTAGGCCCAGCGCCTGTCCAGCGCGGCGGGCGGCAGGACGCCGGGGGTGGCGAGCATGGGCGGGATCTGCGGCAGCTCCACGGGTCAGTTCTCGACGCGCCGGGCCGCCGTCACGCGCCTCGCCCGCCAGGTTCGCCTGAACGGCGCCGGTCCCGGGGGAGGGGCCGGCGCCGTCGCCGTCAGCGGGCGAAGGCGGCCCGCGCCGCGGCACCGTCGGCCGGTGCCGGGTGCGCCACCCCGGCGGAGGGGCGGTGGCGCGGGATGAACGAGGCGAGCACGAAGGCGAGCACGGCGGCGCCCGCGCCGATGCCCATGACCACCTTGAACGCGTTCTCGGAGGGCAGGGCGAAGCCGCCGAGGCCGACCGTCATCTGGGCCAGGATGACGCCGGCGATGGCGCTCGCCACCGAGGTGCCGATGGACCGCATGAGCGTGTTGAGGCTGTTCGCGGCGGCCGTCTCACTGGCCGGCACCGCACCCATGATCAGCGCCGGCATGGCGCCGTAGGTGAAGCCGATGCCCGCGCCGATGACGCAGGAGACCAGCACCAGGTGCCAGACCTCGGACATCAGCACGATGTTGAGCCCGTAGCCGCCCGCGACGATCAGGGCGCCGATCATCAGGGTCACCTTGGGGCCCCTGGTCTTGGAGACCTTCGCGGAGACCGGGGCGAACGCCATCATCACCAGCCCGGACGGCGCCATGACGAGGCCCGCGGTCAGCAGCGACCGGCCCAGACCGTAACCGGTGGCCTCGGGCAACTGGAGGAGCTGCGGAAGCACCAGGGACATCGCGAACATGGAGAAGCCGACGGCTATCGACGCCAGGTTGGTGAACAGCACCTGGCGGCGGGCGGTGGTGCGCAGGTCGACCAGCGGGCGCGGGGTGCGCAGCTCCCACCGGCCCCACACCAGCAGGACCACCACGGCCGCCGCGAACAGGCCGAGGGTGGTGCCGCTGCTCCAGCCCCAGTCGGCGCCCTTGGAGATCGCCAGCAGCAGGCAGACCAGACCGGCCGCCATGCCGATGGCGCCGGGCACGTCGAAGCGGCCGCCGGCGCGCACCGCCGACTCCGGCACGAGGGCCAGCACCAGCACCAGGGCGACGGCGCCGAGCGCGCCGGAGACCCAGAACAGCATGTGCCAGTCGAGGTTGTCCGCGATCAGCGCGGCGGCGGGCAGGCCGAGCGCGCCGCCCACCCCGAGCGAGGCGCTCATCAGGGCCGTGGCGCCGGCCAGCCGCTCGGCGGGCAGTTCGTCGCGCATGATGCTGATGCCCAGCGGGATCACGGCGGCGGACAGCCCCTGCATGGCGCGCCCGACGACCATCGGGACCAGGGTGTCGCTCAGTCCGCAGATCGCCGAGCCGGCGATCAGCAGCACCAGGCTGAGCAGCAGCATGCGCCGCTTGCCCGCCATGTCGCCGAGCCGCCCGACGACCGGGGTGGCCACCGCGGCGGCGAGCAGCGTGGCGGTCACCGCCCAGGCCGCGTCCGAGGCGGGCGCGTCCAGCAGCTTGGGCAGCTCCGGGACGATCGGGATGACCAGCGTCTGCATCAGCGAGACGACGATGCCGGCCAGCGCCAGCACCGCCACCACGGCGTTCGGCCGCGGTGCGGCGGGGGAAGCGGGCATGGATGAGCCTTTCGGGCGAGGAGCGCGGGAGCGGGCCGTGCGCTGGAGGACCTGAGTGCGAAGGCTTAAGTCAGTCGCTTGAAGTATCGTACGGGGTGGAGAGAAGGCACGCCCGTCCGGGTCGCGCGACGGCCCGGCGCCGGCGCCCCGTAGGCTTCCGTGAGAACGCGCCGCATGGCGGCGGACCTGCGACGACTCGAGGGACCGGTCGCCGCCGGCCGTAAGGAGAGTCCCGGCGCGGTGGTGATCATGGCGGGCAGGACGGTCCGGACGGAACAGGTCAGCGCGACCCGGCAGCTGATCCTGACCACCGCCGAGCGGCTCTTCGCCGAGCACGGCGTCTACGCCGTCTCCAACCGGCAGGTCAGCGAGGCCGCGGGCCAGGGCAACAACGCCGCGGTCGGCTACCACTTCGGCACCAAGTCCGACCTCGTCCGCGCGGTGGCCAAGCGCCACTCGGTCCGCGTCGAGGAGCTGCGCGCCCGCCAGCTCGCCGTCCTCGGCGACTCGACGGACCTGCGCGACTGGGTGGACTGCCTGGTCCGGCCGCAGTTCGACCATCTGGCGGCGCTGGGCGGCCCCACCTGGTACGCGCGGTTCTGCGCCCAGGTCATGACCGACCCGGCGCTGCGGGAGATCATGGTCGAGGAGTCCCGCGCCTCCCCCTCCCTGCGCGAGATCATCGCCGGACGCAACCGCTGCATGCCCGCGCTGCCGGACGAGGTCCGCGCCGAACGGGGCGACATGGCGCGCCATCTCATCGTGCACGTGGCGGCCGAGCGGGAACGCGCCCTCGCCGAGGGACGCCCCACGCCGCGGGCCGGCTGGCAGGAGGCCGCCGACGGGCTGGTCGACGCGATCGTGGGCATGTGGCTGGCGCCCGTCACACCCCGGGGCGGGGCATGACGGGCGCGCGGTGACGGACGGTCAGCGGGACAGGCGGATCCGGGTCGCGGTGTCCTCGGCCGCGCCGGCCCCGGACTTGTCGACGACGTAGGCGGTGCCGTCGGAGATCTCCACGTGGTTGGGGTTGGCGCCCGTGGTCCAGGTCTGCTCCACGACACCCCTGCGGGGGTCGACCCGGGTGACGGTGGCGTCGGTGCGGTTGACCACCAGGACGTCGCCGGAACGCTCGTCTGCCGCCACGGACAGGGCCCCGGCCCCGGTCGGCACGGACTTGGTGACGACGCCCTTCCTGAGGTCGACCACCGACAGGGTGCCCGAGGTCTGGTCGGCGGTGTAGGCGGTTCTGCCGTCGCGGGACAGGGAGACCGAGATCGGGCCGTCGCCCGCCGGGACGAAGCGCGGGGTCGCGGAGCCGCGCCTCAGCTCGACGATCCCGTCGTTGCCGAGGTCGGCGGCGTAGAGGGCGCCCGTCCGCTCGTTGACGGCCAACCCGGTCGGAGCGGCTCCCTCGACGGTGATCCGCTCCTTCTCCTCGAGGGACTTGGAGTCGAAGGCGACCAGTGTGCCGTCGCCGAAGCCGCTCGCCCAGACCGTGTCGTGCCGCTCGTCCACGACGATCTCGCGGGCGTGGGCGACGTCCGGCAGCGTGGCCAGGTGCTCGCCGGTGCGCTGGCTGTAGACGGCGACGGTGTTGTTCCGCGTGTTCGTCGTCCAGACGGTGTTGTGCTCGTCGTCCACGGCCACGCCGTAGACGGCCTCGACGGCGCCGGTGGCGGTGTCGGTGACCGGCGGGGTGATGTCGGCCCGGACGGCGAGGGTCCTCGGGTCGACCTTCAGCAGGTGCGACTCGGTGACCGGCGGGCGGCCCACGGCGGCGGTGACCCACAGCACGTCGTTCCGCTCGGAGTAGGCCGACTGGTACAGGCCCTTGGTGAGCTTCGCGGTGGTGACCTTCGGCCCGGCGGAGTGCGCGGACGCGGGGCCCGCCAGGGCCAGCGTGCAGCCCGCGGCGACCGCCACGGCGACGGCGGCGGCGAGCGGGGTGCGGTGGCGGTGGGTGCGGATGGCAGGGGTGGGCATGGTGAGAGAGCTCCCATCAAGTAAGGTAAGGCTAACCTAACTTAGCGATCATGGACGGTCAATTGAAATCCGTACGCGTGTCCGCCGCCCCGCCCGAAGGCGCCCCGAACCGCCCGCCCCGCCTGCCCAGGCCCGAGCCCGTGCCCCGGCTCGCCGACCCCGTGTGCGCACTGCCGGGCCCGGACGGCACCGAGGACTTCTGGACCCGCGTGGGCGACCACGGGACACCTCTGACCGGCCCCGACCCGCTGGGCGGCGCCGACCACCGGGCGGTGACGTTCCTGTGGCGTGGCACCTCCGCCACCCGTGCCGTCCAGGTCCTGCCCAACAAGCTCGGCGACCCGCGCGACCCCGCCGGGAACCTCATGGAGCGGGCCCCCGGCACGGACGTCTGGCACTGGACGCTGCGCCTGCGCCACGACTGGCGCGGCTCGTACGACCTCTACGTCGATGACGTCGATGACGGGGACGACGGGGACGACGCCGAGGGCGGCAGGCCCGACCCGCGCACCCCCGCGTACTGGCGTTGGCTGCGCACTCGCCGCCGCCCCGATCCGTACAACCCCCGCGCCCTGCCCCACCGCTGGGACGGCGCACCGGTCCCGTACGCCGAACTCCCCGGCGCACCGACCGCGCCGGACTGGGTGCCCCGGCCCGGCGTCCCGCGCGGCACCCTCACCGAGCACACCGTGGCGAGCACCCGCCTCGGCGCCGGCCGCCGGGTCTGGCTGTACGAACCCCCCGGCGCCGGGGCGCGGTCGGCGCGGCTGCCGGTGCTGGTCCTGCTCGACGGCGAGCACTGGGGGCCGCGGCTCGGTCTGCCGCACCTCCTCGACAACCTCGTCGCCGACGGCCGCGTCCCGCCCGTCGCCGCGGTGCTGCCGGACGCGGTGGACGAGGCCACCCGCTGGGCGGAACTGTCCTGCCGCCCCGAGTACGCCGCCTTCCTCGCCGACGAGCTGCTGCCGTGGGCGGCCGGGCGGCTCCCGCTCACCGACGACCCGGCGCGCACCGTCGTCGCCGGGCAGAGCCTCGGCGGGCTGACCGCCGCCTACGCCGCCGTGACGGCTCCGCACCGGTTCGGCAACGCCCTCGTCCAGTCCGGATCCTTCTGGTGGCCGGACGGACCCGATGCCGAATGGCTCACCCGCGCCCTCGCCGCGGGACCGCCCCCGCCGGTCCGCTTCCGGCTCTCCTTCGGCACCCAGGAGTGGGTGGCCCTCCCGGCCGCCCGCAGACTGCGCGACACCCTGGTGTCGATCGGCTGCCACGACGTGTCCTACCGGGAGTTCAACGGCGGTCACGACTACCTCTGCTGGCGCACCGAGCTGGCCGACGGACTCGTGGAGCTGCTGGGCCGCTGACGGCCTCGCCGCTCACCCGTCCAGTTCCTTGAGACGCGCCGCGAGCACCGTCGCGATGTCGTCGAGGTACCGGTCCCGCATGAGCTGCGGATGGGTGCAGTCCAGGTCGTGGTTGACGAGTGCGCCGCGCACGTACGGGCGCCACGCCTCCCGGGTCAGCCAGTCCTCCGCGCGTGGCGCGGCGGCGGTGAAGAACAGCACGTCGCCGTCGTAGGCGGCGTGCTCGTGCTCGCGCATCATGCGGGCGTGGTTGGGGACGATGTCGACGATCCGGGACAGGGCGCGGTCGGGGAGCCCGGCGAGGGGGCTGCCCGCCCGGCGCAGCGTGGCCAGCACGTCCGCGCGGTCGCGTTCACCGGTGCGGTCGAAGCCCGCCATGCGCAGCACCGCGGTCAGCGCGTCGCCCTCCTCGGGCGCGGGCCGCTCCCGCCACTGCTCGGAGGGGAACGCGTCGAGCAGCGCCAGCAGCCCGACCTCCTCGCCCGCCCGCCGCAGCAGCACGGCCACGGTGTGCGCGAGGACCCCGCCGACCGACCAGCCCAGCAGGCGGTACGGGCCGTGCGGCTGGACCCGGCGGATCTGCCGGGCGTAGTCCTCCGCCTCCTCCTGGAGGGAGCGCGGCAGCCGCTCGTCGCCGCTCAGGCCGCGCGCCTGGATGCCGTACACGGGCTGCTGCGGCCCCAGCCGCGCCGTCAGCCCGGCGTAGCACCAGGCGAGGCCGCCCGCCGGGTGGATGGCGAACAGCGGTGTCCGCTCGCCCTCGGTGCGCAGCGGCAGTACGACGCCCAGCGCGTCGTCGGCGGCCGGTGCGGCCGTGTGCAGGCGGGCGGCGAGCGCGGTGGGCGTCGGCGCCTCGAAGAGCGAGCCGATGGTCAGCTCCGTCCCGAACTCCTCCCGTATCCGCGCCACCAGGCGTACCGCGAGCAGCGAGGTGCCGCCCAGGTCGAAGAAGGCGTCGTCGGGGCCCGCCCCCGACACGTCGAGGACCTCGCCGAACAGCCGGGTCAGCGCCTCCTCGCGGGCGGACGCCGGAGCCCGTGCGCCCGACCCGCCGGCGAAGACCGGGGCCGGCAGCTCCCGGCGTTCGAGCTTGCCGCTGGGGGAGAGCGGGAACGCGGCGAGCGGCACGACGACCGCCGGGACCAGATGCTCCGGCAACTCCCGCGCCAGTGCCGCCCGTACGTCCGCCGGGTCGGCGTCGCCGGTCACGTAGCCGACGAGGCGGTCCTCCCGGACCACCGCGCAGGCGCCGTCGACGCCGGGCCGGGCGGTGAGCGCCGCCTCGACCTCGCCGAGTTCGACGCGCTGTCCGCGCAGTTTGACCTGGTGGTCGGTGCGGCCGAGGTACTCGACCTCGCCGCCCGCGGTCCAGCGCGCCAGGTCGCCGGTCCGGTACATCCGGCCGCCCGCCGGACCGAACGGGTCGGCGACGAACCGGGACGCCGTCAGCTCCGCCCGGCCGAGATAGCCGTCGGCCAGCTGCACGCCCGCCAGACACAGCTCTCCCGGCACCCCGGGCGGGCAGGGTCGCAGCGCCGCGTCCAGCACGTACAGGCGGGTGTTCCACACCGGACGGCCGATCGGCACCGGGCCCCGGTCCGCCGGGTCGCAGGTGTGGTGGGTGACGTCGACGGCGGCCTCCGTGGGCCCGTACAGGTTGTGCAGGCCGACGCCCGGCAGGGTGCGGGCGAAGCTCCGCGCGGTCTCGCGGGTCAGCGCCTCGCCGCTGCAGAACACCCTGCGCAGCACGTCCCCGCAGGTCCGCGCCTCGGGCGCCGCCAGGAACACCTGGAGCATGGACGGCACGAAGTGGCAGGTGGTGACCGCCTGTTCGCGGATCAGCCGGGCCAGGTACACCGGGTCCCGGTGCCCGCCCGGATCGGCGACGACCAGGGTGGCGCCCTGGCGCAGCGGCCAGAAGAACTCCCACACCGACACGTCGAACGACGACGGCGTCTTCTGGAGCACCCGGTCCGCCGCGGTGAGCCCGTACGCGTGCTGCATCCACCGCAGCCGGTTGTCGATCGCCCGGTGCGACACGACGACGCCCTTGGGACGGCCCGTCGAACCGGACGTGTAGATCACGTACGCCGGATGCGCGGGCGTGAGGGCGCGCGGCGGGTCCGTCCACCCGTACGCCGACACGTCGAGGCCGTCCAGCACCACCACCTCGGTGCCCGCGTCGTCCGGGAGGCGACCGGCCCGGTCGGTCACGGCGCAGACGGGTGCCGCGTCCCGGAGCATGTACGTCAGGCGCGGCGCCGGGTAGTCCGGGTCCAGCGGCAGAAAGGCGGCCCCCGACTTCAGCACCGCGAGCAGCGTCACGACCAGGTCGACCGAGCGCGGCACCGACACCGCGACCACGGCACCGGGCCGGGCGCCGAGGGACGCCAGGTGCCGGGCCAGGCGGTTGGCGCGGAGGTTCAGCTCCGCGTACGTCAGCGCGGTGTCGCCGTGCACCAGCGCGACCGCGTCCGGGGTGCGCGCGGCCCGCGCCTCGATCGGTCCGACGAGCGTGGTCGGCGGCAGGTCCCGCCCCGTGCGGTTGAACTCCTCCAGGACCAGCGCCCGTTCGGCCGGGGTGGCGATGTCGTGCCCGGCCAGGGGCAGGTGCGGGTCCGTGCCGGTGAGCCGGTCCACCAGGTGAAGGAAGCGGTCCTGGTGGGCGGCGAGGGCGGCGTCGTCGTACAGGGCCGGGTTGGCGTCGTGGTCGATGCGCAGGCCGCGGCCGTCGGCGCGGTCGTACACGTTGACGGTCAGGTCGTCGACCGGGCCCGCGGACAGGTTCCGGGCCCGGGCCGGGGCGCCCGCGAAGTCCACGCCGTAGTCGAACGGCATGATGTTGACGAGCGGGCCGACCAGGGCGCGGCTCTCGCCGAGCAGGCCGAGGTCGCGGCGGATGTCCTCGTAGCGGTAGCGCTGGTGCCGGCGCACCTCGCGGATGCCGAGCACCACCTGCCGCACCAGCTCGGCGAAGGTCGCCTCGGGGGAGACCGGGAGCCGCAGCGGCAGCACGTTCATCACCATGCCGGGCACGCGCAGCGACGCCGAGCCCATGCGGCCCATCATCAGCAGGCCCAGCACCACGTCCGACCGTCCGGTGGCCCGGGAGACGCAGAGGGCCTGGGCGGCGATCAGCACGTCCGGCCAGGTGGCCCGCAAGCGTGCGGCGAGGTCCCGCAGACGCCGCGTGGTGCCGGGCGGCAGCTGGGCGGTGCGGCGCAGGAAGGCGCGGGACGGCAGCGCGCCGCGTCCCGCGAGCCGCGGTGCCTCCGGGCGGTCGGCGAACGCCTCGGCCCAGTGGGCGCGGTCGGCCTCGAAGGCCGGTGAGGCGCGGTAGGCGGCGTCGTCCGCGACCAGGTCGGCGAGGGTGCCGAAGGAGCACGGGACGGGGTCCTCGCCGCGGGCGAGCGCCGAGTAGACCTCGGCGGTGCGGCGCACGAGGAGCGAGTAGCCGTAACCGTCCATGACGAGGTGGTGGATGCGCTGGTACCACAGCCAGCGGTCCGGTCCGAGGCGGAACAGGGCGTGCCGGAACAGCGGCCCCGCCGCCAGGTCGAACGGCTCGGCCAGGTCCGCACGCATCCACGCCTCGGCCTCGCCCGCGTCGCCCGTCTCCCGCACGGTCAGCGGCGGTTCGACCGCCCCGGCGACGAACTGACGAGGCCCGTCCGGCGTGTCCTCGACGCGGACGACGCGCAGCGCCTCGGTCTCGGCGGTCACCCGGCGCAGAGCGGTGGCGAACAGCTCCGGGTCGAGCGGCCCGCCGATCTCCAGGCACTCGGCGGTGTTCTGCGCGGGGCTGAGCGGGTCCAGCGCCTGCGCGAACCACATGCCCGCCTGCGCCGACGTCAGCGGCAGAACGGTCGTGCCGGCGGTCATGCCGCCCCCAGCAGCGGTGCCCACGCCTCGATGGCCGGCCGCTCCGCGAGGTCCGCGAAGCCCGCCGTGACGCCGTGCTCGCGGCGCCAGCCCTCCAGGAGGGTCATGATGCGCACCGAGTCCAGGCCGTAGTCGATCAGGTTCTCGTCGACGGGTATGTCCGCGGGGTCCTCGCCCAGGCAGTCGGCGACGTCCGCGCGGATCCGCTCGGCGGTGAGCGCCATGGTTCAGACCTCCTGAAGGAGCGTGTCGGTGGTGGTGACGACCGCGCAGCGGCCGGCGGCCCAGCGCAGCGCCATGTCGTGGTCCGCGCGGGAGAAGTCGGCGACGGCGTCGGCGACGACGAAGGCGCGGATGTCCCGCTGCCAGGCGTCGGCCGCGGTCATCAGCACGCCGATGTGCGCGTACACGCCGACGACCACGAGCTGGTCGCGGCCCGAGGCGCGCAGCAGCTCCGCCAGTTCCGTGCGCACGAAGGCGCTGTACTTCCACTTCGTCAGCACGGTCTCCCCGGGCTCCGGGGCCACCGCGTCGGGCGCGGCCAGTCCCGCGGGGTCGTCGGGGGCGCCCGGCCCCCAGAAGTCGAGCTGGAGGCCGCGCTCCTCGGGCGTCTGGCCGCCGCGCTGCGCGGAGTGCACGACCGGCACACCCAGGCGGCGGTACTCCTTCAGCACGCGGGCCGTGTTGGCGAGCATGCCGGTCAGGGGCTGTTCGCCGGGCGGGAACGCGGACAGGAAGTGCTGCTGGAGGTCGTGCACGAGCAGCACGGCACGGGCCGGGTCCACGGTCCAGGACACGCGGTTCGCGGGCAGCTCGTCCGGCGCCGGGAGCGGATAGGGGGCGATGGCGGGCAGTGCCATGGGGGAAATGACCTCTCGGTACGGGACGCGGGCCGCGTCAGGACGGGCCGGCGGCGGAACGCAGGTGCTTCTTGCTGACCTTGCCGACGCCGGTCTGCGGGAAGGCGTCGACGAACTCGACGAGATCGGGGACCTTGTAGGCGGCGATGCCGCGCTCGCGCACGAACCGCTTGACGGCCACCGGCTTCAGCGGCTCGGCGCCCTCGCGCAGGATCACGTAGGCCAGGGAGCGTTCGCCCAGGTACGCGTCGGGGACGGCGACCACCGACACGTCGTGCACGGACGGGTGGGCGAGGATGAGGTTCTCGACCTCCTCCGGCGCGATCTTCTCGCCACCGCGGTTGATCTGGTCCTTGGCCCGGCCCTCCACCACCAGGTGCCCGGTCGGCGTGCGCCGCACGATGTCACCGGTGCGGTAGAAGCCGTCCTCCGTGAAGGCGTGCCGGTTGTGCTCCGGGGCCCGCCAGTAGCCGCGGATCGTGTACGGGCCGCGGGTGAGCAGCTGCCCGAACTCCCCGTCGGGGACGTCGTCGCCGGCGTCGTCGACGACGCGGATCTCGTCGTCGGGCGAGATCGGCCGCCCCTGCGTGGTGACGACCGTCTCGGTGTCGTCGTCCAGTCGCGTGTAGTTGACCAGGCCCTCGGCCATCCCGAAGACCTGCATCAGCCGGCAGCCCAGCGCCGGTTCCAGGCGGCGGGCCGCCTGCTCGCTGAACTTCGCCCCGCCGACGAGCGCCAGCCGCAGACTGGAGAGGTCGTGCGCGGTCTCGGTCGCGGCCTGCGTCCACACCAGGGCCAGCGGCGGCACCAGGCCCGTCATCGTGATCCGCTCCCGGTCGACGAGCGGAAAGGCGGTGTCCGGGTCGGGCTTCGGGCACAGTACGGCCGTGCCGCCCGCGTACAGGACGCCCAGCCAGCCGGGCGAGCTCATGGGGAAGTTGTGGGCGGCCGGCAGGACGACGAGGAAACGGGTGTCCGCGTCGACGCCGCAGATCTCGTTGGAGCCCCGCAGCGAGTACAGGTAGTCGTCGTGGGTGCGCGGGATCAGCTTGGACACGCCCGTCGTCCCGCCCGACAGCTGGAGGAACGCCAGCTCGTGCGGCTCGGGCCCGTCGAACGGCGCGGACGGCTCGCACGGCACCTCGGACAGCGCGGTCAGTCCGGGGTGCCCGCCGGGGTCGCCGGCCACGAACACGTGCTTCAGGCCCGGCGTGTCCTTCCAGGTCCGGACGGCGAGTTCACGGTGGTCGTAGCCCGCGTGCCGGTCCGGGACGACGTACGCGACGGCCTCGGTGAAGGAGCAGAAGTGCGCGATCTCCGTGTCCCGGTGCGCGGGCAGCGCGTACACCGGCAGCGCGCCGACGCGGAACAGGGCGAAGACCACCTCCACGAACTCCCCGACGTTGGGCAGCTGCACGACGACCCGGTCGCCCTTGGTGATGCCGCGCGCGAGGAACCCGGCGGCCAGCCGGTCGGCGCGCTCGTCCAGCTCCCGGTAGGTCCAGGTACGGCGTTCGGGGGCCGGGTCGACCAGCGCGGTCCGGTCGGGGTGGGCGGCGGCGCGCTCGCGCAGCATGCCGCCGAAGGTCTCCCCGCGCCAGTGGCCGGCGGCGCGGTAGCGGGCGGCGAGGTCGGCCGGCCAGGTGGGCGCGTCCACGCCGGGGGTGAGGGTCACAGCGCCGCTCCCACCGCGTGCAGGAACGTGCGGAACTTGGCGGCGGTCTCCGCCGTCTCGGCCTCCGGGGTGGAGGCGGCCACGACACCGGCGCCGGCGAACAGCCGCAGCGCCCGGCCCTCGGCCTCGGCACAGCGGATCGTCACGACCCACTCGCCGTCGCCGTCGGCGTCCTGCCAGCCGACCATGCCGGTGTAGGCGCCCCGGTCGAAGGGCTCCGACTCCGCGATGACGGCCCGTGCCACCTCCGTCGGCGTCCCGCACACGGCGGGCGTCGGATGCAGCGCGGAGGCCAGGTCCAGGGCGGTCGTGGCCGGGTCCGCCAACTCGCCGGTGACCGTGGTCGACAGGTGCCACATGGCGGCGGTCCGCACCAGCGTGGGCCGCTCCGGCACCTCCAGCCGGGCGCAGAACGGCGCCAGCGCCTCCCGTACGGCGGCCACGACGACGGCGTGCTCGTGCAGGTCCTTCGCCGACTCCAGCAGGGCGACCGCCCGCTGCACGTCCTCGGCCAGGTCGTCGGCGCGGGGAGCCGAGCCCGCCAGGGGGTTGGCGGTGAGCCTGCCGCCCCGCCGGGCGACGAGCAGTTCGGGGCTGGCGCCGACCAGGGTGCGGCCGGCGCCGCTCGGCACGGCGAACGTGTAGCCGGCCGGGTCGGTGCGGGCCAGGCGGCGCAGCATCGCCGCCAGGTCCGGCTCGCCCGCCGAGGTCAGCTCCAGGGTGCGGGCGAGGACGACCTTGTCCAGCTCCCCGGCCCGCATCCGCGCGACCGCCGCCGCGACCGCCTCCCCGTACCGCTCCGGCGCCGGCACCTCCCGCAGCGCCCACTGCGGGCGGTCCGCGTCGTGGGGGACCGGCAGGGCGATCAGCGGGTCCTCGCGCAGCGGGGGTGCCCAGCGCACGGTCTCGGGTACGGCCAGCGCGGCCGGGGCGTCGGGGGCGAAGGGGAGCGCGCCGACGACGACGGGTGCGGGGGCGCCGGGGCGGCGCGGGGCGCCCAGCACCTCGCGCACGCGGACGGCCGCCGGGCGGGAGTCGTGGGGTATCGCGGCGGCGGTGCCGCGGCCGAGCAGCGTGCGGCTCGGGGTGGCGAGGAAGCGGTCGGTGGCGGGGCGGTAGGACTCCAGGAGGGCGGTCGCGGCACCGAGTCCGGCCGGCGCCGCGGGGGGCAGGGGTGCGTGCAGGGAAAGGGACATGGCTGTCTCCAGTGGGGTGGCGTGAGCGATCCCGCGCGGCGGGTCAGGCCCGCAGGGTGGCGCCGCCGTCGACGTACAGGTCGTGCATCGTGATGTGCCGTGCGCGGTCGGAGGCCAGGAAGACGACGGCGTCGGCGATGTCCGCAGGGTCGGCGATCCGGCCCAGCGGGATCCCGGTGCGGTACGTGGCGAGGTCGCCGTCGACGACACGGCGGGCCGAGGCCGTCTCCTCACCCGGTGTCCACAGGGCGCGTTGCATGTCGGTGAGGGTGGAGCCGGGGGAGACGGTGTTGCAGCGCACGCCCCGTCCGGCCACCTCCAGACCGAGGCACTTGGTGAACATCACGGCGGCGGCCTTGGACGCGGCGTAGGCGGCGAGGCCGGCCCTGGGGACACCGGCCGCGTTGGAGGCGACGGTGACGATGCTGCCGCGTCGGCGTCCGGTCATCGGGCGGGCGACGGCGCGCGAGACGTGGAAGACGCCGGTGGAGTTGACGGCGAAGGTGGCCGCCCAGTCCTCGTCGGTGAGGTCCACGACGTCGGACGGGCGCAGGATCCCGGCCACGTTGACGGCGACGTCCAGGGGGCCGAGGGCGCGCTCGGCGTCGTCGACCAGGCTCTGGACGGCGTCCGCGTCGGTGACGTCGAGCGGGCGGGCGGTGACCCGGTCCTCGCCGTGCTCGGCGGCGAGCACCGTCACGTCCTCGGCCGTGCGGTCGGTGGCGAGGACGCGGGCGCCCTGTGCGACGAGCGCCGTGACGACGGCCGCGCCGATGCCCCGGCCCGCCCCGGTGACCAGGGCGAGCCGGCCGTCGAGGCCGGCGGTCACGAGGCGAGCGCCTTGGTCAGGTCGTCCAGGACGATCCGCGCCGCCAGCGGGCCGCCGGCGCTGTTCCACGCGGAGCCCTGGACCACGACGACGTGGCCCGCCCGCTCGGCCTTTAGCCGGCCGAAATTGGGCACCCGCTTCGCCTCGGCGTACGCCTTCTCGCCGTCGGCCGCGTCCCCGAGGGTGCCGAGGAACAGCCAGTCGCCGTCGATCGTGGACAGCTTCTCCAGGCTGACCGGCTCGCTGTGGCCGGTGCCGACGCCCTGCTGGTCCTCGGGCCGGTCCAGTCCGAGCGCGGTGATGGTGGCGCCCACGTGGCCCACGCCCCGGCCCACCACGGACGGCGCCTTGTTCTGCCAGCGCACCACGCTCACGACAGCGCCGGAGTTGGCGCCCAGCCCGCCCTTGGCGGCGGCCACGTCGGCGTCGAAGCCGCTGAGCACCTTCTCGGCCTCGGCCTTCCGGTTCAGCGCGTCGGCGGTGGCGGTGAAGGCCTTCTTCCAGTCCTCGTTGAGCTTGGCGGTGACCACGGTCGGGGCGATCGACTCCAGCTTGGAGACCTCCTTCTTCGCCCCCGTGGTCTCGTCGAGCAGGATCAGGTCGGGCTGGAGCGCGGCGAGCTTCTCCATGTCGGCCTCGGCGACGGTGGCGACCACCTCGGCCTTACCGGCCTTGTCGGCCAGGTAGGTGGAGACGCCCTGCTGACCGCGTCCGGCGGTCGCGCCGACCGGCTCGACACCGAGCGCGAGGGCCGCGTCGAGGGTGGGCTCGCTCAGCGTGACGACCTTCTTCGGCGCGGTCGGCACCTCGACCGCGCGGCCGGTGGCGTCGGTGACCTGACGGGTGCCCGACGCCTGGCCGCCCGCGCTGTCGCCGCCGCCGTCCCCGTCACCGCAGCCGGTCAGGAGCAGCGCTCCCGTCACGACGGCGACGGCGGACGACACGACGGTTCTGCGGGAGGCACGTGCGAACGACGACATGAGAAGAGGACTCCTTGTTGCGAAACGACCGGAAGACCGGCGGGACAGGTGAGGTGGGGAGTGTGGAAGGGCGCGGTTACGTGGCGGGGGCGGCGGGAGCGCCGCCCCCGCCCAGCAGACGCGCGAGGCCCGCGGCCAGGGCGCCGTGCCAGCAGACGAAGTCGTGGCCGCCGTTGAAGGCGTCGTGGGTGACCCGGTGGCCCGTCGCGCGCAGGGCGTCGTACAGGGCGAGGCTGTGGTCGACCATGGAGCCCTCGTGCAGCCCGACGTCCAGATGGACCGTCAGCGGGGCCGCCGTGCCGGACGCGTAGCGGCCGACGAGCCACGGGGTGCCGTGCACCGCCGGTTTCGCCGCGGCCGGCGGCGGCAGACCGGGGCGCCACCACAGGGACGGCGACTGGGCGAGTACGTTGCCGAAGCGGTCGGGTCGCAGCAGGCCGGCGTAGAGCGCGGTCATGGCACCGAGGCTCTGGCCGGCGACGACCGTGCGGCCCGGGTCGGTGGTGAGGGGCCAGCGGCCGGCCGCCCACGGCAGCAGACCGTCCGCGAGGTAGCGGACGAACGGCTCCCGGCAGCCGAGGTCGCGCCACCGGGTGCGCCGGTCCACCGCGTCCGGCGCGACCACCACGAGGGGCGGCAGCGTGCCGTCGGCGATCAGCGCGTCCAGCGTGTCGCCGAGGGTGAGCCGCCCGAACCACATGTCGCCGTCGCACAGCACCACCACCGGCAGCGGTGTGCCGGTGCCGGGCCCGTGTCCGGGCGGCAGGTAGACCCAGGCGTCCCGGTCGCCGACCGGCTCCGGGCCCGGTACCCGGTGCCGCTCCACCCGCCCGGCCGGCACCGTGCCCCGGCGCCCGGCCCACGGCTCGGCCGGGGCGTCGGGCAGCGCGAAGACCGAGCCCTCGGCCGGCTGCCAACGGGTCGCGACGATCCGGCCGTTGAGCGGGTCGGCCGCGGCGTGCGCGGACAGCGACCGCAGCCGCTGCTGCAGGGCGGCCGGGTCCGTGGGCGCGGCCCGGAGCGAGATGTCGGCGGCCATCCGGTACGAACCGCGGTGGTCGGCGCGCAGCCGCAGGCCCAGGTGCCAGACGTCGGTGCCGGGCACCCGTTCCAGCAGGGAACCGGCCAGCCGGTCGCGGTCGGTGATGCGGTTGCCGAACAGCAGCACCTGGCGGGTGGCGCGGTGGCCCCGCCACAGGAACGTGACCGCCCGGTGCCCGGGTTCGCCGTCCAGTTCCTCGACGAGCGGAGTACCTCGGTGCTCCGCCTCGCGCCAGAACGCGGCGGACAGGGCCGCCCGGCGCGCTTCGTCGGCTCCCTCGGTCTCCTCCATCAGGCGGGCGACGCGCGGACCCGTGACCCGGACCGGGCGGACGTCCGGCGCGGCGGCGCCGCGGGAGGAGGTGGGGCGGGGGAGCGTGGTCATCGCGTTCTCCGTGAACCCTTGGTCGCAGGGCAGGCAAGGGGTGGGCGGGCAGGCAGGGGTGAGGTGCTGTCAACGAAATCGTCAACAGCGAAGGTAAGGCTAGCCTAAGCTAAGCACATGTCCCTGGGAACGTGTGCACTAAACCCGGCCAATCCGGCGCCCCCGGTCCGTCCCCGCCGCAGGGCGTTCGCGCTCGCGGCGGGGGTGCTCCTCGGCGTCGTCCTGCTGGCGGCGGCAGGGGTTCTCTCCCTGGCCGTGGGCGCCAAGCAGATCCCCCCGGACCAGGTCTGGTCGGCGCTGTTCGCACCCTCCGGCACGGAGAACGACGCGATCGTGCGGGACCTGCGGCTGCCGCGCACCCTCATCGGCGCCGCCGTCGGAGCCGCCCTCGGGCTGGGCGGCGCGGTCATGCAGACCCTGACCCGCAACCCGCTCGCCGACCCCGGACTGCTCGGCGTGAACGCGGGGGCCTCCGCCGCCGTCGTCACCGCGATCGGCGTCCTCGGTATCACCTCGTTCACCGGCTACCTGTGGTTCGCGCTCGCCGGAGCGGCCCTCGCCGCCACCGCCGTCCACGCCCTCGGCGGCGGCCGGTGGGCCACACCGGTGCGGCTCGCGCTGGCCGGCACCGCCGTGAACGCCGCGCTGTTCGGCTACGTCAACGGACTCTCCCTGTGGCACCTGAGCACCCTCGACGAGATGCGGTACTGGTCCGTCGGCACCCTCGCCAAGCGCGACGCGTCACTCCTGCTCACCGTGGCGCCGCTGCTGGTGTCCGGGGCGCTGCTCGCCCTCGCCCTGGCCCGGCCGCTCGGCGCCGTCGCCCTCGGCGACGACCACGCCCGGGCGCTGGGCACCCGGGTGCGGCGCGTGCGGGTGCTCTCCGTCGTCGCCCTCACGCTGCTGTGCGGCGGTGCCACCGCCGTGTGCGGGCCGATCGGCTTCATCGGCCTGATGATCCCGCACGCCGTCCGCGCCTTCAGCGGGCCCGACCCGCGCCTGCTGTTCCCCTGCTGCGCGCTGTACGCGCCGGTACTGCTGCTCGTCTCCGACGTGATCGGCCGGATCGTGGTGCCGCCGTCCGAGATCGAGGTCGGCACGGTCACCGCGTTCCTCGGCGGCCTCCTGTTCATCCATCTCGTACGGCAGCGGAAGGTGGCCCAGCTGTGAGCCTCGTCCAGGACCGCACCGGGCGGCGCCGCGCCGACCTGCGCCCCGGGCTGCTGCGCACGCCCCGCTGGTCGCTGCGGTACGACACCCGGGCCCTGCTGGTCTGCCTCGCGCTCGCCGCGCTCACCGCGAGCGCCATGGTGCTGGCCATCGGCACCGGGACGTACGAGCTGTCCCCGCCCCAGGTGCTGCGCACCCTGACCGGCGACGGTCCGCCCGGCGCCGGATTCGTCGTCCTCGACCTGCGGCTGCCGCGCGCCCTGGTCGCGGCGCTGGTGGGCTTCGGGATGGGCGCGGCCGGCGCGGTGTTCCAGTCGCTGACCCGCAATCCGCTGGGCAGCCCCGACATCATCGGCTTCGGCAACGGCGCCTCGGCCGGCGCGCTCGTCGCGATCATCGTCCTCGACGCCGGAGCGGCACAGACGGCGTTCGGCGCGGTGTGCGGCGGCGTGGCCACCGCGGCCGCCGTCTACCTGCTGGCGTGGCGCCGGGGCGTGCACGGCTACCGCCTCGTCCTGGTCGGGATCGGCGCCTCCGCCGTGCTCGGCTCGGCGACCAGCTTCCTGTACGTGCGCGCCGACATCGGCAAGGCCGCGCAGGCCGCCGCCTGGATGATCGGCTCCCTCAACGCCCGTGACTGGGCCGACGTACGCGTCGCGGCGCTCGGACTGGTGGTCCTGCTCCCGGTCGTCCTCGTGTACGGACGGCGGCTGACCATGCTGGAGATGGGCGACGACACGGCCGCCGCGCTCGGCGTCCCGCCCGAGCGCAGCCGCCTCGTGCTGCTGAGCGCGGGCACCGGCCTGACCGCGATGGCCGTCGCCGCGGCCGGCCCCATCCCCTTCGTGGCGATGGCCGCCCCGCAACTGGCCCGCCGGATCACCCGCGCCACCGGCCCCGGGGTCCTGTCCGCGGGCTGGACCGGCGCGTTCCTGGTGACCGCCGCGGACCTCCTCACCCAACGCCTCACCGGCTCCGCCCTGCTCCCGGTGGGCGTGATCACCGGCGTGGCGGGCGGCGCGTACCTGGCGTGGCTGCTGCGGGGGGAGCGGCGGGGGTCGCGGGTGTGAGGCGCGGTCGGCCGCTCACGGGGCGGTCGCAGCCGAGGTGCGGGCGCCGGGGGATCCGGCCGCTCACGGGGCGGTTGTCGCCGAGATGTGGTGCCGGGGGATCCGGCCGTTCCCGCAGGCCCCGTGCGCGTGCCCGCCGACGTCCTCCCCATGACCGCCGACGCCTCCGAGCCGGTCGCCCCCGGTCCTTACCGTCGAGTAATATCGCGCGGCAGGCCCCCAGAGGAGGAACCGTGTCCCGGTCCGAACGCTCACCCCTGCTGCTCGCCGGCCTGCTGGCCACCGCGGGCGTCGCCCATTTCGTCCAGCCCCGCACCTTCGACGCGATCGTGCCGCGCTCCCTGCCCGGCTCGCCCCGGGCGTGGACGTACGCCAGTGGCGTCGCCGAACTTGCGCTGGCCGCCGGTGTCGCCCTCCCGCGCACCCGCAAGGCGGCCGCGCTGACCGCGGCCGCCTTCTTCGTCGGGGTGTTCCCCGCCAACGCCAAGATGGCCTGGGACTGGCGGCACCGCCCCGCGCCCCTGAAGGCCGCCGCCTACGGCCGGCTGCCCGTGCAGGTGCCGCTGGTGCTGTGGGCCCGCAGTGTCGCCAAGGGCAGCGAGGGCCGGTCATGAGCCGTGTCCCCGCCGTCGGCGACACCGTCGAGGACTTCACCCTGCCCGACGAGACCGGCACCCCGCGCCGCCTGTCCGAGCTGCTCGCCGACGGCCCGGTCGTGCTGTTCTTCTATCCCGCCGCCCTGACCACCGGTTGCACCGCGGAAGCCTGTCACTTCCGCGATCTCGCCGCCGAGTTCGCGGCCGTCGGCGCCCGCCCCGTCGGCGTCAGCGGCGACACCGTCGAGAAGCAGCAGGAATTCACCGGACGCCACACCCTCGGCATGCCGCTGCTCTCCGACACCGACGGCCAGGTCCGCGAGCTGTTCGGGGTGAAGCGGGGGTTCAGCATGGCCCCGACCAAGCGGGTCACCTTCGTGATCGGCCGGGACCGCACCCTGCTGGAGGTCGTGCGCAGCGAGATCAGGATGAACACGCACGCCGACCGCGCCCTGGCCGCCCTCCGGGCGCACGGGGCCTGACGGGGCCGGTCACACCCCGTCCCGGTTGATACCGCTCCGTCCAGGGATGATCCTGGACGGATGGAGGAAGTCTCCGCCGCGATGACCGTCGACGCCCGCGGAAGGGTGACGGGGTGGAGCGACGGCGCGCGGCGGCTCACGGGGTACCGGGCCGAAGAGGTCGTGGGACGCGCCGCGCGGGAGCTGCTCGCGCGGGACGTGCCCTCCGCCACCCTGTCCGGCACCGCCGAGATCCGGCACCGGGACGGCGGCACCGTGCTCCTGCGGCTGCGCTCCTGCCCGCTCCTGGGCGCCGACGGCGAACCGCTCGGCCACGCCGTGTCGGCCGCCCCCGAAGGCCCGGGGCACGGCCTGATCGAGGAGGCCGTCCAGCAGGCGTCCCTGTCGATGGCCGTCCTCGACCGCGAGCTGCGCTTCCTGCACGCCAACGACACCACGTGCCGCATGATGGGCCGCCCCGCCGAGGAACTGATCGGCCGCAGCCTCCCCGAGACGCTGGCCCGGACCGAGACCGGCCGGGGGACCTTCCTGCACCACCTGCGGCTCGCCGCCGAGCGCGGCCGGCCCGTCCAGTACGAGAGCTACTCGCCGGCCCCCGCCGGCACCCGCCCGCACGCCTGGACCGTCGAGATCTGGCCGGTCCACGACGCGTCCGGCGCGCTCACCGCCGTCGCCGTGGCCGCGCTGGAGAGCACCGAACAGCATCGGGCGCGGGAGCGGCTGGCCTTGCTGAACGCGGCCGGCGAGGTCGGCAGCACCCTCGACGTCGTGCGCACCGCCGAGGAACTCGTCGGTCTGCTCGTGCCGCGGTTCGCCGGCTTCGCCACCGTCGACCTGCTCGACTGGACCCTCGGTACCGACGAGCCCGTCGCGGTGGCCGCAGAGGACGGTGAACTGCGCCGGGTGGCCCACGCCTCCGCGACCGAGGGCTTCCCCACCCCCGCCGTGCACCTGGGCGGAAACGAGGTCTACCCGCCCTACGCCCCGCCCGCCCGGGCGATGCGGGAGGGCCGCGTCGTCCTCAGCGGGCCCGGCGACCCCGACTTCGACCGCTGGATGCGGATGCGCGCGGCCGAGACCCCGCACAACCAGCCGTTCCGCGAAGCCGTCTGCTCGCTCCTGTCCGTCCCGCTGCGGGCCCGCGGCACCACCCTGGGCGTGGCGGTCGCCGCCCGGACCGAGCCCAGGGAGCCGTACGCCACCGAGGACGCCGTACTGGCCGAGGAACTGGTCGGCCGGGCCGCCGTCTCCGTGGACAACGCCCGCCGCTTCGCCCGCGAACGCGCCACCGCCCTGGCGATCCAGCGCAGCCTGCTGCCCCGGGGCCTGCCCGGCCAGGCGGCGGTCGAGGTGGCCCACCGCTATCTCCCCACCGCGTCGGCGGCCGGCATCGGCGGCGACTGGTTCGACGTGATCCCGCTGTCCGGCACCCGCGTCGGCCTCGTCGTCGGCGACGTCGTGGGCCACGGCATCCCGTCCACGGCGACCATGGGTCGCCTGTGCACGGCCGTCCGCACCCTCGCCGACGTCGACCTGCCGCCCGACGAACTCCTCACCCACCTCGACGACCTCGTGACCCACCTCGCGGCCGTCCGCGAGACGGACGACGGCGGCGAGGTCGCCGAACTCGGCGCCACCTGCCTCTACGCCGTCTACGACCCCGTCTCCCGCCGCCTGGCCCTCGCGGCCGCCGGCCACCCCGCGCCCGCGATCCTGCTGCCCGACGGCACCGCGCGGCTCGTCCCCGTGAGTGCCGGCCCGCCGCTCGGCGTCGGCGGACTGCCCTTCGAGGCGACCGAGCTGGAACTGCCCGAAGGGTCCGTCGTCGCCCTCTACACCGACGGCCTCGTCGAGGACCGGGAACGCGACCGCGACGTCGACCACGCCACGGCGGAACTGTGCCGAGCCCTGGCCGCGCCCGCGCACTCCCTCGACGCCCTGTGCGACGGCGTGCTCAAGGCCGTGCTGCCCGAGGAGCCCGCCGACGACGTCGCGCTGCTGCTGGCGCGCACCCGGGCCCTGGGCGAGGACCGGATCCGCACCTGGGACGTCCACCCCGACCCCGCCCACGTGGCGGCGACCCGGCGGTCCGTCATGGAGCAGCTGACGGTGTGGGGTCTGGACGAGACGGCCTTCGTCACCGAACTCGTCGTCAGCGAACTGGTCACCAACGCCATCCGCTACGGCGAACCGCCCATCCAACTGCGCCTCATCCGCCACACCGCGCTCATCTGCGAGGTCTCCGACGCCAGTTCCACCTCACCCCACCTGCGCCGGGCCCACGCCTACGACGAGGGCGGCCGGGGCCTGCTGCTGGTCGCCCAGCTCACCCAGCGCTGGGGCAGCCGGCAGACGGACACCGGCAAGACCATCTGGGCCGAACAGCCCCTGCCCGCGCGGTGACCCGACTGGCACCCGCCCCGGCGGCCGGAACCCGCCACCCGCCTACCCGTCCTCGGCCGCGACCCGGCCGAGCGTGCGGCCGGTGCGCGCGGACCGGGCCCGCCGGGGATCCGGCGCGGCGTGCCCGCGCCCGCCGCCGGCCGTCCGCACCAGCAGCCACGCCACCTCCCCGTCGCCCGCGCCACCGTCCGGCCCGCCGCGGAACCGGGTCAGCGCGTACTCCCCGCGCAGCTTCGTGCCGTGCAGCCGGAACCTGGCGTGGCCGTGCGCCAGCGACTCGGCGAAGTCGACCGGGCGGCCCCGGCGGTCGTGGCTCAGCGGCTCGTAGTCGCCGCGGTCCCACACGATGACCGTGCCGCCCCCGTACTCGCCCGCCGGGATCACGCCCTCGAACTCCTCGTACTCCAGCGGATGGTCCTCGGTCGGCACCGCGAGCCGCTTGTCGCTCGGATCCGCCGGCGGGCCCTTCGGCACCGACCAGGACTTCAGTACGTCGCCCACCTGCAACCGGAAGTCGAAGTGCAGGGTGCTCGCGTCGTGGATCTGCACCACGAAACGGGGCCGCCCGCCCTCGGCGGCCGCTCCGCGCCCCGCGGGCTCACCGGTCCGGCCGAAGTCCCGTTTGCCGCGGTAGTCCCGCAGCCCGTTCGCGTCGCCCACCTGCCGCTCCTTCCCGGGGGACCGTCGCCGACCGGGACCGGGTACCCCGGTCAGAACTCCTCGTGCACCTCCGGGTCGCCGCCGATCCGCCGGTGCGCCCGGTCGGCCACGGCGCGCATCTGGTCCGCGTCCAGCTCGAAGCCGAAGACGTCCAGGTTGGCCCGCTGCCGCGCCGGGTCGCCCGACTTCGGGATGGGCACCGCGCCCAGCTGGGTGTGCCAGCGCAGGACCGCCTGGGCCGGCGTCACCCCGTGCGCGTCGGCGACCGCGGCGACGGCGGGGTCGTCCAGCAGGTCGCTGCCGCGGCCCAGCGGGCTCCAGCTCTCGGTGCGGATGCCCTTGCGCTCGTGGAAGGCGCGCAGCTCGTCCTGCGGGAACAGCGGGTGCAGCTCGATCTGGTTGACGGACGGCAGGACACCCGTCTCCTTCTCCAGCCGCTCGATGTGCTCCGCGGTGAAGTTGGAGACGCCCACCGAGCGCACCAGGCCGTCCTCGCGGAGCTTGATCATGGCCTTCCAGGAGTCGACGTACTTGTCCACCCGCGGCAGCGGCCAGTGGATCAGGTACAGGTCGACGTAGTCCAGGCCCAGCCGGGCCCGGGACTCCTCGAACGAGGCGAGCGTCTCCTCGTAGCCGTGGTGCCGGCCGGGCAGCTTGGTCGTCACGACGATCTCCTCGCGGGGGACCCCGCCGGCGGCCACCCCGCGGCCGACGCCGGTCTCGTTGCGGTAGTTCGTCGCCGTGTCGATCAGCCGGTACCCCGTCTCCAGGGCCGTACGGACCGCCCGCTCGGCCTCGTCGTCCTTCATCGGCCAGGTGCCGAGGCCCAGTGCCGGGAGCGTGGTGCCGTCGTTGAGCGTGTACGCCGGGATGCTGATCACCGTGGGACCTTCCCTCGACTGTGCGCGGCGGTGTGCCGCCCGTCCAGCCTCGCCCACCGGGGGACCGGTGATCAACCGGACGGCGCGCGGGCGGGTCTGCCACGATCGGTGCCGAAGCCGGAACGGACGGACCACACCGACCAACGGAGCGCGCATGACGACGGACAGGACGACGGCGGACCGCACGGCGGCAGCGGCGGGGGAAGTCGAGGTGAAACCCGTCGCGGGGCACATCGGCGCCGAGATCCGCGGCGTCGACCTGGCGGCCGGCCTCGACGCGGCGCAGGTCGCCGCGGTCCGGGCGGCGGTGCTGCGCTGGAAGGTGGTGTTCTTCCGGGACCAGCGCCTCGACCACGCCGGCCACGTCGCCTTCGCGCGCCTCTTCGGCGAGCCGGTCGTCCTGCCCCGGCGCGGCAAGGCGTCACCGGCCGGTTTCCCGGAGATCGAGACCACCGCCGACCGGCTGGAGCTGGGCGGACGGTTCGGCATGGAGCACGACGAGTGGCTGCGCCGACGGCGGCACACGCTGCTGCGCGGCTGGCACTGCGACCACGGCGCCCGCGTCGACCCGCCGGCCGCCACGATCCTGCGGGCCGAGACGGTACCGCCGTACGGCGGCGACACCACCTGGGCGAACCTCGCCGCCGCCTACGCCGGACTGTCCGCCCCGATGCGCGCCTTCGCCGACACCCTGCGCGCCGAGCACCGCCTCGGCGTCGGCTACCAGCCCCGGCCCGGCGACGACGCCTACGTCCGCCACCTGCTGGACCACCAGACGGCGACGGTGCACCCGCTGGTCCGCGTCCACCCGGAGACGGGCGAGCGGGTGCTGTTCGTCAACGGCTACTACGTCGAGCAGATCACCGGACTCTCCCGGCCGGAGAGCGCCGCGGTCCTGGAACTGCTCCTCGAACAGGCCACCCGCCCCGAGTACACGGTCCGCTTCCGCTGGGAGCCGGGCAGCGTCGCCTTCTGGGACAACCGGGCCACCATCCACCTGGCCCCCAGCGACAACGCCCACCTCGACCACCCCAGGACCATGCACCGTGTGATGCTCGCCGGCGACGTGCCCGCCGGGGTCGACGGCACCCCGTCCGAGCCCCTCACCGGCAGCGAACCGGGCCGCTGGTGACCCTCGCGTCAGACGAGGGGGATCGTCACCTCGTCCTCCACCGGCGGGTCCAGCTCCTGCGCCCGGTTGCCGGTGGCGGCGTGGCAGCGCAGCCGCACCGCCTCCGGGGAGACGTCCAGGCGCAGGAAGCACTTGAAGAACGGCGGGCTGTAGGTCGCCGAACCCGGTGAGAACACCTGCGTGTAGACCTCGCGCACCGGCAGCCGGAACCGCTTCTTGTGCTCCGGCCGCCGTGCCGTGCCGAGCAGCCCGGCCACCAGCCGGGTGCGCCGGGTGACCCGCGCTCCGTCACCGGGGGCTCGGCCCGTGCGGATGCCGAGGCGTTCGGCGATCACGGCCGTCGCCTCGGCCTCCGTGAGCGTGAAGAAGCGCCGCATCCGCAGCCGGCGCCCGTACAGCGCGCTGTAGAAGGCGAGCGAGTCGCCGCGCAGCGGGTAGGAGCGGAAGTCGTCCTCGGTGACGCCGCCCACGGAGACGCGCGGGATGGTGTGGGTGGCGTGCATGAACGCACCGCCGCCGCCCGCGACGACGTACTGGATGGTGCGGCCATCCACGTCGACGGGGTAGCGCTGGTAGTTGTGGATGTCGCCGCCGATCGCCGCGACGTAGTGGTGGGCCGGGTCGCGGACGATGTCGTCGACCGTGCCGCCGCCCTCGATGGCGCACGGCTGCCGCTCGCCGTCGACGTAGAGCGGCGAGCCGGTCACCAGGATCTTCGGCCGTGGTCCCGCGGACACCTCGCGCAGCCAGGCGCCCTGCGCGGCGTCGACCGTGCCGAGCAGCCCCGTGTCGAGGCCGATGATCCGCACCGGTCCGGCGTCGATCGCCCAGTACGGTCCGGGCTGTTCGGCCCGCTGTTCCGGCGCGGACCGCAGCTTGCGCGCCTCGTCCAGGTGCCGTCCGTCGTCCGGGTCGGCCCGGTGCCACAGCAGGGACCGCAGCCACGCCCGGGTGAGCGGACGGGGCCCCGGAGCGGGCGGCGGGGGCGACGCGTCGTCGCAGAAGACCCGCATGAAGCCGCCCAGGTCCTCGTACCAGTCGTGGTTGCCCGGTATCGCGTAGATCGGCGCCGGGTAGTCGCGGTACGGGCGGAAGAACTTCGTCCCGTAGTCGTCGGCGCTGCCCACCGGGTAGATCACGTCGCTGGCGAGGACGGCGAACCGGGTGTCCTGACCGGCCTTCAGCAGGCCGGGCACGACGGCGTACTGAGGGTCGTCGCCCTCTCCGGTGTCGCCGATGACGAGGAACGAGAACCGGTCCGGGTCCGTCCGCCGTATCACCTTGTCGGCGGGCGCCCCGGCCGCCGTCCGCTGCGCCACCCAGCGGGCCCGGGTGCGGCCGGTGGGGTCCCCGAACCAGGAGGCCAGCACGCCGTTGCGGGCGGCCCACAGGGTTCTCGGGTTGAGCCAGGACAGCTTCTCGGTGCGCTGCGGCATGAGGTCTCGGTAGGCGCCGGGCTCGGCGGAGCCCCAGCCGGCGCCTTCGGCGGTATCGCGTGAGGAGTCAGACACCCGGGCACGGTAACAACGCCCCGCTCGGGGGCGCGACGAGGGGAGCCCGCCCAACTCCGTTGCCGGGCGGGTCGCTTCGGCGGCCGGCCCGCCCCTACTCGAAGCGGCTCGTGTCTCCGGCGCCGTGCCGCACGATCTCCGCCTCGCCCCCGGAGAAGTCGACGACCGTCGTCGGTTCGGTACCGCAGTCCCCGGAGTCGATCACCGCGTCGAGCACGTGGTCGAGCCGGTCCTTGATCTCCCAGCCCTGCGTCATCGGCTCCTCCTCGCCGGGCAGCAGCAGCGTGCTGGACAGCAGCGGCTCGCCCAGTTCGGTGAGCAGGGCCTGGGTGACGACGTGGTCGGGGATGCGCACGCCCACGGTCTTCTTCTTCGGGTGCTGGAGCATGCGCGGCACCTCCCGCGTCGCCGGCAGGATGAAGGTGTAGCTGCCCGGGGTGGACGCCTTGATCGCCCGGAACACGTCGTTGTCGATCTGCACGAACTGGCCGAGCTGCGCGAAGTCCTGGCACACCAGGGTGAAGTGGTGCCGGTTGTCCAGTTGCCGGATCGACCGGATGCGGTCGATGCCGTCGCGGCTGCCCAGTCGGCAGCCCAGCGCGTAGCAGGAGTCCGTCGGATACGCGATCAGCGCGTCGGAGCGGACGCTGTCGGCCACCTGCGCGATGCTGCGCGGCTGGGGGTTCTCGGGGTGCACGTCGAAGTACTTCGCCATTCACCGAGCTTATGCCCGTCCGCGTGCGAGAGCCGACAGGCCCGGTCGGCCGCCCCGCCCGAGCCTTCCGCGGGCCTCGCACCGGCCCCGTGTCCGCGGCCATGAGGTAACGTCCCCGACCTGGGCCGGGGGCGAGGCGAGGACAAGGAGAAGGCCGACGTGGCGGGCCGAGCGGACGGGACGGGACAGCGGGCGGCGGGAGCCGCCGAGCACGCGGGATGGGCCGAGGAACTCCTCGACCACCTGCGGCCGGCCGGCCGCGACCCGGACAGGGTCATGACCTGGCTGGCCGGCGCCGCGGACGCCGCCGTCTCGCTCCAGGACGGCGCCGGCCGCCTGCTGGCCGGCGCCCGCCTCCCGCTGGACGAGGGCCTGGTCGCGGACATCACCGGCGGCCGGATCGCCTCCGCCGCCCTGGAGGACGGGGGCCGCCAGGTGCGGCTCGTCCGCGTGGCCCGGCCCCACCCGGCGCCCGACGCCGTCCTCGCCGTGGCCCGCGAGGCCCCCTTCGACCGGCGGGCCTCCGACATCGTCACGCACACCGCCCAGGTGCTGGAGCTGCTGCTGGCCGGACACGAGTCGGCGGCGGCCGGACACCGGCTGCGGCGGGCCACCTCCGACCTGCGCCTGGCCATCCTGCAACTGCTGATGGTGGAGGACACCGTCTCCGCCCGCCGGGTGGCCGCCGGACTCTGGCCGGGCCTCCTCGACACCGACACGGCCTGCGTGTACGTCGTGGAGAGCAGCCCCGGGGAACGGGACCGCCTGGCCGAGGAGTGCGTGTCGGCGACGGCCGAAGGGGCGCTGGTCGTGCGCTGCCCGGCGATGGACGGACACGTCATCGTCCTCGCCCCCCGGGACTCGGCCGGCCGGGAGCTGCGCACGCTCGTCGGCGGCCTGCCCGGCGTGTTCCTCGGCGGCAGCGCCCGGCAGGGCCTCGCCCGTACCGCCGCCGCGTACGGACAGGCGGTGAGCGCCCTGGCCGTCGCCCGGTTCCGGCCGGAGCAGGCGGCCGTGTACGCCGAGCGGACCCGCCCCGAGCTGCTGATGGAGCCCGCCGCCCTGTACGGCTGGACCGCCCGGATGCTGCGCCCGCTCGACGACCTGCCGCACCACACCCGCGCCGAACTGCTGGCCACCACCCGGCTCGGCCTGGAGTTCACCGCCGTCAACACGGCGAAGATCCTCGGGGTCAGCCGCAACACGGTCCGGGCCCGCATGGACCGCGTCGAGGGTCTGCTGCGCACCGACTTCACCGACCTGACCGTCCGCGCCGCCGTCCACCTCGCCCTGAACTCGCAGGTCGGCCTCGCCGAGCCGATGGGTGGGGCCGCCCCCGAGCGGCCCGGGGCGGCCGGTCTCACCGACCTGCTGTCCGGGCCCGCGCTGCGTACCTGGGCCGGGGACCTGCTCGGCCGCCTGGCCCCGGACGGCCGGGACCTGCGGCGCACCCTGCGCACCTGGATCGCCGTCGGCGGCAACGCCGAGCGGGCCGCCCAGCGGCTCGGGATGCACGCCCAGACCGTCCGCGAGCACGTCCGCAGCGCGGAGCCGGTCCTCGAACGCCAGCTGCTCGCCGCAGGCAGCGACCTGTACGAGGTCGTCCTGGCCCACCTCGCCGAGGGAGACCTCGGCGGGCCGCCGCTGCCCGGGACGAAACCGGGCCATCCGGACTCACCTGTGCACGGGTGAGTCCTTCCGGCCCGGCAGCGGGCACCGGCACGATTCACAACGGCGGAGCCGTCCACGTAGGTTCGACCGCACCGGGGGCACGACCGGAACGGGGGACCGGTCGCGCCCCCGACTCCGTCGCGCCGACGGCCGCGGCCCGGGGGCCGGTCAGCCGTGCGGCAGGATCACCGCGCGGCCGTTGACCTCGCCCGCGTGCAGCCGCTCGTACGCCAGGGGCGCGTCGTCCAGCGCGTACGTCTCGGTGTGCACCGACACGGCACCCGAGCGGGCCAGGTCCAGCACCTCGATCAGTTCGCCGCGGCTGCCCCAGTAGGGCGCGGTGACCGACACCTCGTACGGCAGCACGCCGAACCCGACGGGGAGCGAGCCGCCGCCGATGCCGACCAGCGTGACATCGCCCTCGACGGCGGCGACGGCGCCCGCGGTCCGCACGGTCGGCGCCACACCGACGAAGTCGAACACGGCCTCGGCGCCCAGACCTCCGGTCAGTTCCCGCACCGCATCCGCCGCCTTGGCGTCCGACAGCACCACCTCGTGGGCGCCCACCTCACGGGCGAGGCGCAGCTTGTCCTCGCTGACGTCGAGGGCGACGACCCGGGCGGACGTCAGCGCCCGCAGCAGCTGGATGGCGACGTGCCCGAGGCCGCCGGTCCCGATGACCACCGCGGTCGAGCCGGGCACCAGCTTGGGCAGCGACCGCTTGATTGCGTGGTACGGCGTCAGCCCGGCGTCGGTCAGCGGAACGGCCGCGACGGGGTCGAGCCCGTCCAGGGGCACCAGGTGCCGGGGGTCGTCGACGAGCAGGTACTCGGCCATCGACCCCGGCCGTCCCAGCCCCGGCGGGCGGATGCCCAGTGCGTCGGCGCGCAGGCAGTAGTTCTCCTTGCCCTCCGCGCACTTGGGGCAGATGCCGCAGCCCCAGGGCCCGTACACGGCCACCGCGTCGCCCTCGTCCAGCCCGGTCACCCCGGCGCCGAGCGCGGCCACCGTGCCGACGCCCTCGTGGCCGAGGGTGAGGGGAAGCTCGTAGGGGAAACTTTCCGCCGGCCAGCTCATCACCGCGATGTCGGAGTGGCAGACGCCGGCCGCGGTCACCTTCAGCAGCACCTGGCCGGGGCCGGGTTCCGGGTCGGGGACCGTGACGACCTCGGGCGGTGCCCCGATGGTGCGGTACTGCAGTGCCTTCATGATCGGACTCCTTCTTTCTCCCCCCGGGTTGTGTGACGGACCCTCAGACGGCCGTGTAGGCGCCGTCGACCAGGTGGTAGCCGCCCGCCACGAAGGACGCCCGGTCCGACAGCAGGAAGGCGATCAGCTCGGCGACCTCCTCGGAGCGCCCGAGCCGCCCGGCCGGGTGCAGGGCGACCAGGCCCTCGTACGCGGCCTCGTCCATGGTCTTCAGCAGCGGGGTGTCGATGAAGCCGGGGCCGACCGCGTTGACCCGGATGCCCTTGGCGGCGTACTCGGCGCCGGCGGTCCTGGTCAGCCCGACGACACCGTGCTTGGCGGCGACGTAGGCGGGCGAGCCCGCGAAGCCGACGGAGCCGAGGATGGAGGCGACGTTGACGATGGCGCCGCCCTTGCCCGCGGCCTCCATGACGGGCAGTTCGTAGCGCATCGAGTAGAAGACGCCGTCCAGGTTGGTGCGGACGACCCGCTGGTAGGCGTCGACGTCGTACGCGCCGGTCGGGGCGCTCGGGCCGCCGATGCCCGCGTTGTTCACGGCCAGGTCCAGGCCGCCGAAGGTGTCGACGGTCAACCGCACGGCGGCCTCGACGGACTCCGGGCTGGTCACGTCCAGCTCGACGGCGGCGGCCTCGACGCCCTCCGCGGTCAGCTCGGCGACGGCCTTGTGGGCGCCCTCGGCGTGGTGATCGGCGACGACGACGCGGGCGCCGGCCGCGCCGAGGCGGCGGGCGGTGGCCAGGCCGATGCCGGAGGCGGCGCCGGTGACGAGGGCGGTGCGGCCGGCGAACTCGGGGGCGGACCCGGTGGGCGCTGTCGCGGGGGTGGTGCCGGTGGTGCTCATGGTGCTTGCTCTCTGTCTTCCTCTGTGCTGGCGGGGGTCGCGGCCGCGGCCTCCGAGATCAGGGCGTCGTAGGCCCGCTCCACGAGGGCGGCGAGGTCCGCGGCTCCCGAGTCCGGTGCGTCACCGCGCGCCCACAGGCGCAGGGCGGCGATCAGGACTCCGGCGGCGGCGTCGACGAGGGCGGCCGGGCGCACGTCCCGGGCGTCGTCGGTGCCGAGCCTTTCGGCGACGATGCGGATCGACTCCTCCTGGGCGTCGACCCGGATGCGCTGGTAGGCGGCGAACAGGTCGGGCTCCGTGTCGGCCAGGGCCACCAGCCGGCGCATCCGGGGGCGGACGTGCCAGGCCGGGTCCTCCCGGTCCGCCAGCCAGTCGCGCACGGCCCGGCGGTAGGCGAGCAGCGGCGGCTCGTCGGCGGGGCGGGCGCGCAGCAGCTCGTTGATACGGGCGCCGTCCCGGCGGACGAAGTCGAGGGCCGCGTCCTCCTTGCCGGCGAAGTGCCGGCTGAACGTGCGGCGCGTGACGTCCGCGCGCTCGGCGATGGCCTCCACCGTGGTCGCCGCCGAACCGCGCTCCA
Source organism: Streptomyces sp. NPDC056128 (assembly GCF_042263835.1). Lineage (NCBI taxonomy): Bacteria > Bacillati > Actinomycetota > Actinomycetes > Kitasatosporales > Streptomycetaceae > Streptomyces > Streptomyces sp. NPDC056128. The sequence continues at coordinate 40,463 of NZ_JBHJVQ010000025.1, forward strand.
GGAGCAGGTCGCAGGCGGCGGTGGCCAGCGCGTCGCGGGTCTGCCGGGCCTTGCGCTGCCGTCGGTCCTCGGTGGCGGGGGAGGGCTTCGTTGCCGTCATGCGTTCGAGCGTACACCCGGAAATGTCTCATTGGGACATGTGGCTCAACGGGACATGTGACCCGGCGGGACACGACATGCCCTGGGGTGCCGGACCCGCCCGGCACTCACCCCGCCGCGCGTGCCACCGCGAGGGCCTGTTCGGCGTACCCGCGGCCGAACAGGACGGCGTGCACCAGCAGCGGGAACAACTGGTGCAGGCCGACGCGGCCGGGCCAGCCGTCGGCGAGCGGCGCAATCTCCCCGTACGCCGCCATGACCCGCTCCAGGTGCGGGCAGCCGAAGAGGCGCAGCATCGCCAGGTCGGTCTCCCGGTGCCCGCCGTGGGCGGCCGGGTCGATCAGGTGGACGTGCCCGTCGTCGCCCCAGAGCACATTGCCGTTCCACAGGTCGCCGTGCAGCCGGGCCGGCGGCTCCGCGGGACCCGCGAGGCCGGGCAGCCGCTCGCAGACCCGCTCGACGTCGGCCGCTTCGGCCCCGGTGACCGTGCCGTCGTCCACCGCACGGCGCAGATACGGCAGGACGCGGTGCTCGGCGTACCAGGACGGCCAGTCGCTCCCGGCGGCGTTGCGCATCGGGGCGAGTCCGATGTACGCCTCCTCGGGCCCGCCGGGCGGCGCGGCTCCGAACGCGGGCGCCCCGGCGGCGTGCAGGGCGGCCAGCTCCCGGCCGAACCGGGCCGCCGCCTCCGCGCTCGGCCGGCCCTGCGGCACCCGGTCGGTGACCAGCCGGCGCTCGTCGTGCCCGTGCACCACCGGGATCCGCACCGCGCCGGCCGCGGCCAGCCAGCGCAGCCCGGCGGCCTCGGCCCGCGCGGCACCCGGGCCGTCCGCGACCTTGACCATCACCGTGCGGCCGTCGTCCAGGACGACCTCGCCGAGCGAACCGGATAGCCGGCGCTCGACGGTCGCCGGCCGGCCGGTGAACCGCGCCGCGACTGCCGAGTACGAGGAGTCGGAGCACATGGCCACCAGCCTAGGACCGCGCCGCCGCACCGGGACCCGACTGCCGCCGACCCGGTGAAAAACGCCCGGTACGCCGATCGAAGACGGGCGGGGCGGGGGAGCAGTGGGACTATGACCAGTTCAGCGTTCCAACGCACCATCATCCTGCCCGCCCCCGTGTGCCAACAGGCCGCGCAGCACCTCGAACACGCGGTGCAGAAGGCCATCGACGGTGCCGCGACGCCCTGGCGCGCCTTCCGCACCGCCGACGGCGACGACTTCGCGTTCTCGGTCCCGGTCGTCGAACAGGCCGCGGGCTGTCTGCTGGTGCTGGCCGCCGAGAGCGCCCAGAGCCTGCGCCCCTCCGCGCTGCGCGCCCTGATCACCGTCGCGCTGCACCTGCGGGACGCGGCCGAGGCCGTCCGCCGCCCCGCGCTCCCCACCGGGGCCTGGTGAACGCCGGAGCGCACCCGGGCAACGAAAAGACCGTGCCGCGCTCCTGAACATGTGTTTGGCTCTGCGGCATGGAGTTCACCCGCTTCCTCGACTGCCTCGCGGCCGACTACGACCGCATGCGGAACGCCGTCGGGACCGACGCCGACGCCGCGGTGCCGACCTGCCCCGGCTGGACGGTCGCCGATCTGACCCGCCACGTCGGCGAGGTCTACCTGCACAAGACCGTCGCCATGCGCGAGGGCGTCGAGCCCGAGCCCTGGCCGCCCAAGGAGTTCGCCGAGGAGGAGCCGGCCGCGCTGCTCGACCGGGGATACACGGCGCTGCGCGCCGAGTTCGCCACCCGCGCCCCCGGGGACGCGGCCGCCGGCTGGTACGGCCCCGACCAGAGCGTCGGCTTCTGGATCCGGCGGATGGCCCAGGAGACGGTCGTCCACCGCATCGACGCCGAACTCGCCACCGGCCGCCCCGTCACCCCCGTACCGGACGACCTCGCCGTCGACGGGATCGACGAACTGCTCAAGGTCTTCGTCGCGTTCGCCGTCGCCGAGTGGGGCGAGTACTTCACCGAGATCCTGGACGGCTCCCCGGGACGCACGTACCTCGTGCGGGCCGGTGACGCGGCCTGGCGGGTGCGCACCGGGCCGGGGGAGTTCGCCGTGACGGACGGCGCCGGTGACGGCACGGCCGACGTGACGCTGAGCGGCGCCCCGGAGGCGGTACTGCGCCGGCTCTGGAACCGGACGGGCACCGAGGACGACGACGGCGTGCGCGTCGAGGGCGCTCCCGAGGCCGTCGAGGAACTGCGGCGCTGCATCGTCGTCGCGACCCAGTGAGACCCGGGGCCGGCGTCAGGTGCCGATGAGGCGCAGCGCCCCCCACAGGGCCACGGTCGACGCCGCGACCGTGGCCGGTACGGTGAGCAGCCCCAGCAGCGTGAACCGGGCGAGGTTCACCTCGATGCCGTGCCGGTGCAGGATCCGCCGCCAGAGCAGGGTCGCGAGCGAGCCCACGTAGGTGAGGTTCGGGCCCAGGTTCACGCCGATCAGCACCGCGAGCACGTGCGCCGGACCGGCGGGCGCGGCCAGCGGGAGCAGGGCGAGGACGGCCGGCAGGTTGTTGACGACGTTGGCCAGCACCGCGGCCACCGCCGCCACCCCGAGCAGCGCCGGCAGCGAGTCCCCGTCCGGCAGCAGCCGCCCCAGCCCGGACGCCGGGCCGCCCGTCACCACCGCCTCCACCACGACACCGAGGGCCAGGACGAACACGCAGAACAGCGGCGACGCGGCGCCCACCATCTCCCGCGGCGTGACATGCCGTCGGGCCAGCGCCCGCAGACCGAGCACCAGAACACCGGCCAGCGCCGCCCACGCGGGGTCGAGCCCGACGGGGGAGGAGAGGGCGAACCCGGCCAGGGTCAGGGCCACGACGACGACGGTGAACCGGGGGACGGTCGGAGCGGCACGGGCGGCCGCTCCCGGCGCGGGCGCGGTGGCCGGCTCGTTCAGGTCCGCGCGGAAGAAGCGCCGGAAGACGGCGTACTCCACGGCGATCGCGGCCAGCCAGGGCAGCGCCATCAGCGCGGCGAACCGGGTGAAGCTCAGACCGCTGGCCGTGAACGCCAGCAGGTTGGTCAGGTTCGAGACCGGCAGCAGCAGCGAGGCGGAGTTCGACAGGTGCGCCGTGGCGTACACGTGCGGGCGGGCGCGGGCACCCGCCCGGGACGCGGTGGCGAGGACCACGGGGGTGAGCAGGACCGCGGTGGCGTCCAGGCTGAGCACGGCCGTGACCGCGCAGGCCACGCCGAACACACCGGTCAGCAGGCGCCGCGGGCTGCCCCCGCACCGGCGGGCCACGGCCGCGCCGACGGCCTCGAACAGGCCCTCCTTCGCGCACAGGTATGCCAGCATCAGCACCAGCGCGAGGAAGACGACCACCGGCAGCAGCGTGCGCGTCTCCTCCCACGCCTGCTGCGGGGTGACCGTGCCGAGCGCCACGGCGAGCACGGCGGCGGGAACGGCGGCCACCGCCTCCGGCAGCCCGCGCGGGCGCAGCACGGCGAAGGCCAGGACGCCAAGGAGCAGGACGAGGGGGACGGCCTCGGAGAGGACGGTGGTACTCAGGACTTCTCTCCTCGGATGCCCGCGACGGCCCGTGCGGCCGGTGCGGCCTGGCTGGAGCTGCCGATTCTGTCAGTGGCCCAGCTTCGCCCGGACGCCGCCCACGGTCGCGGCCGGGCGGGCCGTGGCCCGCACCGAACGCTGGATCAGGTGGGCGTCGTGCCGCACCCCCTTCGCGGCATGCCGCCCCCGCCACAGGAGGGACGGCCGGCCCGCGGTGTCGTCGGCCGCGATCAGCAGGCCGCCCATCATGGACAGGTTCTTGAGGAAGTGGATGCCCTGCTGCGCACGGTCCGCCGGGTCCTCCGCCTCCCAGAACCGGTGGCCCGCCAGCGTGGTGGGCACCAGCGTCGCGGCCAGGGCCAGTGCGGCCACCCGGGGGCAGCGGCCCAGCCCCAGCATGATCCCGCCCACCACGTGCACGGCCCCGTTGAGCCGTACGAGTTGTTCGGTGCGGTCCGGCAGCACCGACACCCGCTCGGTCACCGGCCGCACGACCGGCTCGGCCGCCGCCGCGACGTCCTGGGGCCTGCGCAGGGAATGCAGGCCGCCCGCGACGAACATCGAGGCGAGCATCGGGCGGCCGGCCGTACGCAGAAGACTCATGACGCGTTCTCGCTCTCTTTGAAGGTGTCGCTCACTCAGATCATCGAATGCCCGGTTCGGTCGGCGCCATTCGGCCGCTACTTGTGGGAGCGCTCCCAAGGAAGAGGATGGCGTGGTGATCCCGACTGCCGCCGTACGTCCCTACCGTCCCGCCGACGCCGCCGCCCTCGACGACATCTGCGTCCGCACCGCGCACAACGGCCGCGACAGCAGGCCCGTGTACGCCGACCCCTCCGTACTGCCCGCCGTCTTCGCCGCCCCCTACGTCCATCTGGACCCCGGCCTGGCCTTCGTGCTGGACGACGGGGAGGGACAGGCGGTCGGTTACATCCTCGGTACGGCGGACACGCCGCGCTTCGCCGAGGAGTTCCGCTCCACGTGGCTGCCGCGGGTCGCGGACCGCTATCCGGCGCCGCAGGGGCCGCCCGACGGCCCGGACGCGGTCATGGCCGGGCTGCTGCACGACCCCGAGCGGATGATCGTCCCCGAACTGGCCGCCTACCCGGCCCATCTGCACATCGACCTGCTGCCCGAATGGCAGGGGCGCGGGCACGGGCGGGCGCTGATGCGGGCGTTCTGGCGGGCGCTGCGGGACCGCGGCGTACCGGCCGTCCATCTGGTCATGGCCACGGCCAACACGCAGGCCAGGGCCTTCTACGACCGGATGGGCTTCCACGAGATCGAGGTGGCGGGCATGGATTCCGCGGACGTCACCTGCCTGGGACGGGCGACGGAGGACGACGCCTGACCGGCGCCCGATCCCGTCGGCGCGTCAGGCGGCGTTCAGCTGGTAGACGTTGAAGGCGCGGCGGATCACGGGCTGGGCGACGTTGCGCACCCGTACCCCGCCCGCCGTCATGCCGTGCTCCGTGCCCAGGTGGGCGTGGCCGTGGACGGCGAGGTCCGCGCCGGCCGTGTCGATCGCCTCGGCGAGCAGGTAGCTGCCGAGGAACGGGTAGATCTCCAGCGGTTCACCGGCCAGGGTGTCGGCGACGGGGGAGAAGTGGGTGAGCGCGATCCGCACGGCGCAGTCCTGGCCGGCCAGTTCCTCCAGGGCGGAGCGCAGACTGTCCGCCGAGCGCCGGGTGGTGCGGACGAACTCCTTCATCAGCGGCTCGCCGAACTCCCCGGCGCTGCGGCCCACGAAGCCCCCGCAGAACCCCTTGGCCCCGGCGATGCCGACCCGGGTCCCGGCGCACTCCACGACCGCGCCCTCACCCTCCAGCACGGTCACGCCGGCGTCCCGCAGGAGCGCGGCGACCTTGTCGGGCCGCTCGTCGTGGTGGTCGTGGTTGCCGAGGACGGCCACGACCGGCACCGGCAGGTCGCGCACCTCCTGGGCGACCACCCGCGCCTCCTCCGGCGTGCCGTGCCGGGTGAGGTCGCCCGCGAGCAGCAGCACGTCGGCGCAGTCGGGCAGGGTCTCGAAGGCGGGCCGCAGCAGTCCCTGGCTGTCGGGCCCCATGTGGATGTCCCCGACGGCGGCGACGCGGATCATCACAGCTCCTCGGCGTGGTCGGGGCCGGCGGTCTCCGCCACCACGACGTCCGCGTGCACGGTGAGCCCGGCCAGTTCCTGGAGGGCGATCCGCAGCAGCGTCTCGCGGCACCGCTCGGACGGCACCGTGCCGGTGATCGCGACGGCGCCGGCCCGGATCTCGGCGCGTACGCCCAGCTCGCCCAGTTCCTCCGCGGCGAGCCGGTCGTGCAGGTGGGCGACGCGGTACTCGATGTTCTCGCCCGCCGGGGAACCGGTGCTCGACGCCGGCTGCCCGTGGGGCGTGGGCTCGCTCATGGCTGCTCCTCCTTCGCGGGGGCGGGCGGTGCGGCGACCGGGTGACCGGACGGCGGGATGATCTCCAGCCGCTCCAGGATGAAGAAGAACGCGGCCGGCATCGGGGCGTCCGCGCAGTCGCGGCGCAACCCCGCCCAGTCGATCTTCTCGCGCAGTGTGCGGGCGATCGGCAGCACCGCACCGAAGTCGCAGTGGTGCTCCGAGAAGGCCGCCAGCAGGCCGCGCAGCAGGTCGGTGGGGGACAGGACCGGCATCAGCACCGAGTCCACGGACAGGTCCTGCGCCCGGTCCAGCAGCTCCGTCGAGACCGGCTCGTGCGCCAGCTCGAAGATCAGGTCGACCTGCTGGCCCAGGCAGCTCGCCTTCAGCAGCCAGTCCTCGGGCGGCGTGTACACCACCAGCCCCGCCGCCCGCAGCGTCGCGGCGACCGCGTCCGCGTCGTCGGGACGGATGCAGAAGTCCACGTCGTGCTGGAGGTTCTGGACGCCGCCGTGCGCGTACACGGCGACACTGCCGGCCAGCGCGAACGGGTGCTCCGCCTTCTTCAGGGTCGAACCCACCTGCTTGGCGGCCTGGAGGATCGCCTGGTTGCGGTCGACCGGCAGCTCCTCGTGGCCCGGCTCACTCGGTGGAACGAGCCCGGGATCCCCCACCGCCGGACGGAGCTCGGAAACGCCGGCGCGCTGTTCGAAAGCGTCCTCGTCGGCGGGCTGCCTCATCGTTGTCCCCTTCCGGGCGGTCACCGTCGTCGGACCGGAACGGACCGGCCCTCCCCTGGAAACGCGGGTACCCGGCGCGCCCCCCACGACACGGCGGCCCTCCCTGAGGTGCGGTCGGGGGATCGCGGGCACTCGGACGGCATGAACGACAAGCGGATGCGACAGCGGACCGCCTCCGAGGACCGCCGGACCGTGGAACGGCTGGTGGCGGCGTGGCTGGCGGAGACCGAACGGCACGACGCCGGCGCGGCCGACGAGGCCCGCACCGGGTGGGAAAGGGGCGCCCTGTCCGAACCGGCCGCCCAGGACCTGGCCACCTGGGTGACCGCCCGGATCACCGACACCGGATTCACCGAGGACGAGGGCCCCTACGTGGCGGGCCCCGTCCGGATCACCCCGGCGGACAAGGACACCGTGCACGCCTGGCTGCGGGAGCGGGGACACCGCGTGTGACGCGATGACCGGCCCCTCCGCGCGTCGTCAGCCGGACGGGGGCCGCCACTCGAACATGAGCAGCGTCGCGTCGTCCCGCAGCCGGTCCTCCTGCATGGCCAGGATCGAGTGGATCAGCCGGCGCAGCGACTCCGGCGCCAGTTCGCCGCCGGCCGTGGCCCGGATGACGTAGTCGGCGAACCGCTCCAGGCCAAGGAGCGTCGCCTCCGGGGTCCGCGCCTCCACGACACCGTCGGTGTACATCAGCACCCGGTCCCCGGGCTCCAGCGAGATCTCGTGGGTCCGGCGCGGCCGTGCGGCGAGCTGCGCCGGCAGGCCCATCGGCGGATCGGCCTCGCGCTCCATGGCGTCGATGACCAACTGCTGGTCGCGGATGAGGATGGGCGCGGGATGACCGCAGTTGGCCCAGCGCAGCACCCCCGTGGCCAGGTCCAGCTGGCAGACGACCGCCGTGCAGAACTGGTCCGGCAGCCAGGCGGACAGCGCCTCGTCCACGGCCGTCACCAGCTCGGGCAGCTCGGCGCCCGTGCGCCGGGCGTTGCGGCAGGCGGCCAGGGCGACCGCGCTGGTGAGCCCGGAGGCCAGGTCGTGCCCCATGGCGTCCAGGACGGCCACGTGCAGGGTCGTCTCGGTGAGCGAGTGGTCGAAGGCGTCGCCGCCGATCTCGTACGCGGGTTCCAGGACGGCCGTCGACACGACCTGCGCGTTGCCGATGGTGCGCGGCGGCAGGAAGGCGCGGAGCATCTCGGCGGGCAGCTGCATCCGTTCGGTGCGGGTGCTGCGGACGTAGGAGTCCTCGTAGGCCCGCTTCGAGGTGATCATCATGGCGGTCAGCGAGGCGAGCGCCCGGCCCCGGGTGAGCGACGACGAGGTGAGCGCGGTGTCGTTCACGGCCAGCACACCCAGCCGCTCCGCGCCGTCCAGCAGCGGGAACCAGGCGGTGACGCCGTCCGCCCCCGACTCCTCCACGCGCAGGCCCTGCGTGCGGTACGCCCATCCCGCCAGCGACCCGTCGACCGGGAGGGCCGACGCCATGCCCGTCTGGGGGACGAGGTGCCGCTGCTGGAGGTCGACGAGGTAGACCACGGTGTTCCGCAGTCCCAGGGCGTGCGAGCAGCGGGCCACCGCGGTGGACAGGTCCAGGGTGAGGTGGGCCGGATCGGCGAGGAACTCCTGGAGCGTCGTGTCGCCCGTCTCCGACGTGGACACCTCGGCTCCTCTCGTCGGCGGTGACGTTGCGCAGCAGTCTGGCACCGCGTGCCCGGCCCCGCCCGTCGGGCGGACGGGGGCGACCGGCCGACACGAACGGCCCCCGGCGTGCAACCCATCGGGGCCGTGCCGAGTCGTAATGGACAAGCCGTACCGAGACCGACACACACTCCGATGATCTGACATGGGGGAAACATGTACGTCCGTGCCCGAGGGGTCCGCGCCGCGGCGACCGCGCTGGCGGCCGGCGCCGCGCTCGCCGTGACCGCCGTCCCGGCGAACGCCGCACCACCGCGATCCGCCCCGCCCGCCTTCCTGGAGCCGGCCGACCTGCCGCCGCACCCCTCCTCCGAGTGGTACGCCGGACCCGTCACCGCCGGGCAGCCCGACCCGCTGCCCATGTGCGTCGGCGACGCGCTGCCGTCCACCGCCTCCCACCGCCGGTACTGGACGGAGTACGACACTGGCGCCCTCCAGGTCACGGTCGTCGAGCGCAGCACGCGGCACGCCGTGAAGCTCGCCGCGCTGCTGCGCGAGGACCTGGCCGACTGCGCGCGCGAGGTGATGGAGCGGCATCCCGACATCACCGCCACGCAGAAGTACTACGGCCGCCTCGACGTGGAGGAGGGCGCCCACGTCTACGGCGTCCACACGGTCGCCGAGTGGGGCGCCTCCGACATCGGCCTGTTCTCGGTCGGCCGGGACGGCAGGACCGTGACCGTCGTGCAGTGGGGCCAGATGGGCACCTTCGAGCACGCGCAGGTGGCCGACTTCAGGGCCACCACCGTCACGGCCGTCGACAAGCTGAACTGAACGCACGGGGGGCGGGCCGGTGGTCCGGCCCGCCCCCGCGGTGTGCTCCGGCGCGGGTCAGCAGTCCGGAACGCCCGCGATCTTCTCGCCGCCCCTCAGGTACAGGTTGTTGACCCAGGCGATGTCGCTGCCCGAGAACTCCTGCACGGCGGTCCACCAGCTGTTGCCGCCCACCGCCGGGTCGTGCACGTACTCGCCCCGCTTCTGGCAGACCGCGTCCAGCCAGTAGGTGGAGCGGACCGCGAGCACGTTGGAGTTCCTGGTGGGGTGCTGGCGCAGGTTGACGTTGGTCGCCCAGAGGTAGACGTCGGTGAGGGTCGGGTCACCGCCGCTCGGCGCCGCCGGGGCGGCCTGGGCCGTGCCGGCGAGCCCGCCTACGGCGAACGCGGCCGCCGCCAGCGCGGTGACGGAGTGACGCATCAGTCGCTTCATGTGTGATTCCCCCTGTGCCGGTCTGCGGCCGGGCGGCACCCGGCCCGCACTCGGCACTCTAGGGAGGATCCGGGCCCAAGGGTCCCTGACAAGTGTCAGGGCCCGGTGCGCTCCGCCTCCTCGAGCGCGACGAGTTCGGGATGGTGGAGATCGTAGGCCGGTGACTCGGAGCGCACGCGCGGCAGGGCGTGGAAGTTGTGCCGCGGCGGCGGGCAGGAGGTGGCCCACTCCAGGGAACGCCCGTAACCCCAGGGGTCGTCGGTCTCGACCGGACGCCCGTACTTCGCGGTCTTCCACACGTTGTACAGGAACGGCAGCGTCGACAGGCCGAGCAGGAACGCGCCGACGGAGGAGACCGTGTTGAGGGCCGTGAAGCCGTCCGCGGCCAGGTAGTCCGCGTACCGGCGGGGCATGCCCTCCACGCCGAGCCAGTGCTGCACCAGGAACGTGGTGTGGAAACCGGCGAACAGCGTCCAGAAGTGCACCTTCTCCAGCCGGTGGTCGAGCATGCGGCCGGTCATCTTCGGCCACCAGAAGCTGAATCCGCCGAACATCGCGAACACGATCGTGCCGAACAGCACGTAGTGGAAGTGCGCGACGACGAAGTACGAGTCGGTGACGTGCCAGTCCAGCGGCGGCGAGCCGAGGATCACCCCGGTCAGCCCGCCGAAGAGGAACGTCACCAGGAAGCCGGCCGCCCACAGCATCGGCGGCTCGAAGGACAGGGAACCCCGCCACATCGTGCCGATCCAGTTGAAGAACTTCACCCCGGTGGGGACGGCGATGAGATACGTCAGGAACGAGAAGAACGGCAGCAGCACGGCACCGGTGGCGAACATGTGATGCGCCCACACGGTGGCCGAGAGCCCCGCGATGGCGATGGTGGCGCCCACCAGCCCCATGTAGCCGAAGATCGGCTTACGGGCGAAGACCGGGATGATCTCGGTGATCACCCCGAAGAACGGCAGCGCGAGGATGTACACCTCGGGGTGGCCGAAGAACCAGAACAGGTGCTGCCACAGGAGCGCCCCGCCGTTCTCGGCGTCGAACACATGGGCGCCGAAGTGCCGGTCGGCCTCCAGCACCAGCAGCGCGGCCGCCAGCACCGGGAAGGCCAGCAGCACCAGGACCGAGGTCAGCAGCACGTTCCAGACGAAGATCGGCATGCGGAAGATGGTCAGGCCGGGGGCGCGCATGCAGATGATCGTGGTGATGAAGTTGACCGCGCCCAGGATCGTGCCGAACCCGGACAGCGCCAGCCCCATGATCCACAGGTCGCCGCCGAGGTAGGGGGCGCGCAGCGGGCCGCTGAGCGGCGTGTAGGCGGTCCAGCCGAAGTCCGCCGCGCCCTGCGGGGTGAGGAAACCGCCGAGCACGATCAGCCCGCCGAACAGGAACAGCCAGTACGCCAGCATGTTCAGCCGTGGGAACGCCACGTCCGGCGCGCCGATCTGCAACGGCATGACGGCGTTCGTGAACCCCGCGAAGGTCGGGGTGGCGAACAGCAGCAGCATGATGGTGCCGTGCATCGTGAAGGCCTGGTTGTACTGCTCGTGGGAGAGCACCTGGATGCCGGGCCGGGCCAACTCGGCCCGCAGCAGCATGGCCAGCGCCCCGGCGATCAGGAAGAACGCGAACGACGTGATGAGGTACAGATGACCGATCCGCTTGTGGTCGGTCGTGGTGACCCAGGAGACGAGGACCCGCCCCCTGCCGTGGCGTTCCGCCGCCGGGACCACGGCGGTCGGTCGGGTCGGTTCGGTCGGTTCGGTCTGTGTCACCATCCGACCAGGGCAACCGAGCCCCGGCCGCCCGCGTCGATGCCACGTCACGCAACCACCGAGGTACGGCCGGTTGGCTGATCGTTTGTAGCCGTCCGGGTGGGCCGGCGCCCCGGGCGGCCGAAGCGGCCGTCACCCGAATGGCCCCCGCACGCTACTGGTCACGGCCGAACCGGTGTCTCCTTGAGGGTGTCAGCGGCGTCCAGGCTGGGAGGCCGATCATGTACGAAATGTGCGTGGGCCCGGAGAAGGCGGGCGGAGCGTTGGTGTGGCACGTGTTGGCCAAACAGGCCGCGGCCACGCTGTGCGGACAGCAGCTCCGCGAACGTATTGAGGCATCCGACGGTGAACGGGCACGTCACTGCCCGGACTGCATGGCTTCCTTCGAGAAGTTGATGGCAACCACACCGTGCTGACGGACCGTCCGCGAGCTGTCCGCCCCGTCGCTCCACGCGGCGGGGCGGACGGCTTTCCCGGTCCCGGAGCCGTTGGGCGACGTTCACCCGGTCGGGGCAGTGTCATGACAGGGTCCGGGGGAATTCGCCGAGCATGCCCCGGGGCGCGACGTCCTCCCGCGTCCGGGGCGGTGGGACGCGCCGCGGCAGGGATCCCCGAGTCGGCCGCGGCGCATCCTCCTCCCACCGCGCGCCGGCACCCGCCGCATCGGCCGAGGATGGGTGTCGGCCACCGGAACATTTGGGTGTCGTCCCCGATGGCGGCGCCGCCCCCCGGCGTGTGACCGTGGACCGACGCCGCGCCCCGGGGGCCTATTCGGGGGCCGGGGGACGTTGCAGGGAAGCCTCATTCAGCCCGTTCGCGGGCGTTGCCGCGTGGTCCGTTCCGGGTGTGCCGTTCGCACCCCGAGTAGCCGGGGCGGCCGGTGCCCCGTTCGGTTCCGGGTGCGGTGTCACGGCACCGGCGCCGGTCGACGGCGTCCGGCCGTCCGCCCGACGACGACGCACCGCAGACGACGCACCACAGATGAAGGAGAACCCGCATCCATCCCCGTCATGTGAAGCCCTCCCCACTCTCCGCACGGCGGAAGGCGGTGACCCGTGGGACACGCTGACACCCTGCTCGCCATGGGCGGCGCCTTCCTCGCCGCCGCGTTCCTCGCCCGCCTCGGCGGCAGGATCGGACTTCCGACGATTCCCCTGTTCATGCTCGCCGGCATCCTGCTCGGCCCGCACACCCCCGGCTTCGTCCTGGTCGAGGACGCGCACGACTTCGAGATGCTCTCGGCGCTCGGACTGGTGCTGCTGCTGTTCTACCTGGGCCTGGAGTTCCACCTCGACGACCTCAGGACCGGCGGCAAACGGCTGCTCGCCGCGGGCGGCATCTATCTGCTCCTCAACGTCGGGGCCGGCCTCGGCTTCGGGTTCGTCCTCGGCTGGGGCCTGCGCGAGGCGCTGGTGCTCGCCGGCGTGCTCGGCATCTCCTCCTCCGCGATCGTCACCAAGATCCTCATCGACCTGGGCCGGATCGGCCGCCCCGAGACGCGTCTGATCCTGGGCGTCATCGTGGTGGAGGACATCTTCCTCGCGCTGTACCTGGCCGCCCTGCAACCGATCATCGCGGGCGCCCAGGGCTTCGCGGAGATCGCCCTGCAGGCCGGCAAGGCCTTCGGCTTCCTGCTGGTGCTGGCCGCCGCGGCCCGCTACGGCACCCGGCTCGTGGGCCGCCTGATCGCGACCCGGGACAACGAACTCCTCGTCATCAGCTTCCTCGGCGCGGCCGTGCTGGTCGCCGGCGTCTCCGAGGTGCTCGGCGTGGCCGACGCCATCGGCGCCTTCATGGTCGGCCTGATCCTGGCGGGCACCCCTTCCGGGCCCCGGATACGCGAGTTGGTGCACCCGCTCCGTGACGCCTTCGCGGCCATCTTCTTCTTCGCGTTCGGTCTCGCCATCGACCCCGGTGACATCGCCTCCGTCGCCGGTCCGGTCGCCGCGGCGGCGGCCCTGACCGTCGTCATGAACATCGCCGCCGGACTGTGCGTCGCCCGGCTGTACGACTACGGCGCGCAGCCCGCCGCGGAGATCGCCACCACCCTGGTCGCCCGCGGGGAGTTCGCGCTGATCCTCGCCGCGATGGCCGCGGGCGCCGGACTCGACGAGCGGCTCGCCCCCTTCATCGCCGGGTACGTCCTCGTGCTCGCCGTCCTTGGTCCCATCGTGGCGGCGCGGGCGCACCTGCTCGCCGGTGCCCTGCGGACGGCCGCCGGGCTGCTGCCCGGGACCAGGTCACCGGCCGCGGTGCCGGGCGACGGGAAGGGCGAGGAAGGGCCGTCGGAGTCCGTGTCGCTGTCCGCGGGGGCGGCCTCGTCGTCGTCGTCCGCCTCGGAGCGCGCGGAGGCCGAACGCTAGGCCGGTCCCGGGGCCGAGAGGAGACGCGCGGGATCCGGCCCACGGGGCGGGTGGTGTACGGCGATCCGGCCGCCGCCGTGCACTCCGGTCGCCCACCCGCCCGGCACGGCCCCCTTCCCCCCGGTGGGACAATCTGCCCACAGGGCCGGTGTCCGACGCCGTGGTCGGACCCGTCCGGGACCGGAAGGAGCCGTCAGCATGATCGAGTGGGTGCCCCTGGGCAGCGGTGCCAGACCCGTCCCCCGGCCGGTCGCGGCTCCCCTGGTGTGGGCGGGGGCCTTCGGCGGCGCCCTCGCCCTGGTGGCACTCCTCAACGGCACGGTGGGCTCGGGCCGTCCGGGACTCGCCCTGCTCGTGCTCTCCGTGCTGGCGGCGCTGCTCGGGCTGTGCGCCCGGTTCACGGCCGCTCCCGGGACGGCCGTGCTGTGCTGGCTGTCCCTCAACGGCTTCGCGATCCCGCCGGCCGGCGTCCTGACGTGGACCGGCCGGCGGGACGCGCTGTGGCTCGCCTGCCTGCTCGGCGCCGCCCTCGTCGGCACGGCGCTGGCCCGCGTGGTGCACGCGCGGGCCGCCTACCGACGGCTCGGCGCGGCGACGGGGCCCGACTCGCCGGAGCCGGGCCCCGGCGACTTCTGACCGTCCCGACCGCCGCCCCGCGCCCGGACGTTGGTCCGGGAAGGGCCCGCCGGACGCCCGGCGCGGCCCTCCCCGCCCTTTACGGCGTCAGGCCGTGTGCAGCCTCAGCCCGTAGCGGTTCAGGATCTCGTTGACGGGCTGGAACCAGGTCTCGCCGCCGCTGGAGCAGTTGCCCCAGCCGCCCGAGGTGACGCCCTGCGCCTGGTCACCGCTGATGAAGGAACCGCCGGAGTCGCCGCCCTCGGCGCACACGCTGGTCTTGGTCATCTGGTGCACCGCGCCCTGGCTGTAGTTGACCGTCTCGTTCTTGGCGAGCACGGTGCCGCAGTGCCAGTGGGTGGTGGAGCCGGAGCGGCAGATCGAGGCGCCGACGGGTGCCTCGTTGGAGCCGCGCACCAGCTGGTCGGAGACGGTGCCCCAGCCGAGCACGACCGGCACGGTCCACCAGCCGCTGCCCACGCTGACCCAGGCGTAGTCGTTGCCCGGGAACGACGAGCCCTGGAACGTGCCGATGTACGACCGGTCCCAGCCGCTCACCCCCGCGCCCGTCCCGCCGCAGTGCCCGGCGGTGACGAACCCGCCGTGCACGGAGAAGCCGATGGAACAGCGGACGTTGCCCGTGTAGTACGGGTCGCCGCCGACGGTGCCCGCCGCGAAGGTCTGCGGCGCCGAGGCCACCGTCCGCACCGTGACCGGACCGGCCTCGCGGGCCTGTTCCACGAAGCGCTGGACATCGTTGTCAGTCTGCTCGGCGCGGACTACGTCGACGACCACGGTGTTCGCCGCCGTGTCGACACGCCAACTGCTCACGCCGGAGGGCGCGTCGAGGCGGTCGACGCGTGCCTTGGTCGCGTCGAGCAGCTTGGCGCTGTGCTCGACGGTGCGCACCCGCGCGCCGGTGGCGCGGACCGCCGCCGCCGTGGACGGTGCCGCGTCCGCGGTGACGGCCACGGTCAGCCGTCCGGAGGCGGCGTCGAACCACGAGCCGCCGAAGGCCTTTCCGGCGGCCCGGCGTGCCTCGGGCGCGAGGCTTCCGGCCCGGCGTTCGGCCGCGAGCCGGTCCTCGGCCTCGGCCCGGGTGAGACCGAAGTCCCGCTGCATGGCGTCCAGGAGACCGGCGGAGGCCGGCTGCTCGGTGGAGGGGGAGGGGGCGTCGGCCGCCGAGGCCGGCAGGGTGCCGACCGCGGTGAGGCTGCCGAGTACGAGGAGGCCGGCCAGGCCGAGGTGCCTGAGTCTGCTGCGTCTCACGGGAGTTGCCCTTCGTCGTTCCAGCAAGGTGGGGGTGGAACAACCGCGTGCTGAGAGCGCTCTCATCGGGTTGCTTCGAGCTTAGCCAGCCCGCGTTATCAGGTCCATGCCAATGCACGGCCTTTCGTGGAACCCGCGTCGGATCGGCGCTGCCCGGGGTGCGCTGTGCCGGCCACCCCGGGCGGGGCGGCCGGCACGGTGTGCGTGGCGTGTCGGTCAGTACCAGCCGGTCTGCGCCCAGACGTGGCCGTCGCAGGTGAGCAGGGCGCGCGAGACGCGGCCGTTCAGGTTGTTGCCGATCTTCGAGTAGGCGTAGTTGATGCCCGGGTCGACGGTCTCCGAGACCCAGCCGTCGGCCCGTCCGGCGCCCGAGTTCGAGCGTTCCAGCACGGCGGCGCAGTTGGCCCGGGAGTTCTCGATCCGGGCGAACGAACCGCAGCGGGAGGAGTAGAAGTACTTCAGCGCCATGCCCTCCGCGTACCGGGTGGCGCCGACCTGCCGGAACGTCCCCGCGCAGCTGGACACGGTCGGATACTGCCCCTCCATGCCGTAGGCGCCGTAGTTCCCGCCCGAGTACGGGGCGGCCTGGGCCGGTACGGCGGACAGCGCCAGCGCGGCGGCGGCGCCCCCCGCGGCGAGCAGAGTGGTGAGCGATGATCGGCGGCTCATGAGCCCTCGTTTCCTGTGTCGGCGATGACTGTGTCGGCGGTGAGCCGGACCGGCGACCACCCCCGTCAGCGACGTTAGGCGGGCCTCGCGGTGCCCGGTACCTGAGAGATGTCAGGGCGGTAGGGATCCTTCCGCCCCGGTTGGCCGCGCTCGGACGGGGCACTCAGTGCTGCGTCGTGCAGTGACGGACCGGAACCAGGAGGCACGCGTGGCGGTTCGGCATCGGTTGGTCCAGGCGACCCCGCAGGCGGTGTGGGACGTCCTCGCGGACGGCAACCTGTACGCGGACTGGGTGGTGGGCACCTCGGACTCCACGCCCGAGGCGGGCCAGTGGCCGCAGGTCGGCGCGACGCTCACCTACCAGGTGCGGCTCGGGCCCCTGCGGCTGAACAACGAGTCGGTCGTCCGGCACAAGGTCGACGGGTCCCTGCTGGAGATCGAGGCGAAGGCCGGTTCTCTCGGCACGGCCCGGATCTCCGTCGAGCTGCGGCCCTGGGGCGAGCAGTGCCTGGTGATCGTGGACGAGCATCCGCTGCGCGGCCCCGGCGGCCTGCTGCACAACGTGGGCGTAGAGGCGGTGATCCAGGTGCGGCACCGCACGATGCTCGCCCGGCTCGCCCGGCTGTGCGAGGCCGAGGCCGGCGGGCGCTCCCGCCCGGACCCGTCGGACACGGCCGGGTCGGTGGAGTACCGGCCCGGAACCAGCGGCCATGCCTGACGCCGTCGTGATCGGGGCCGGCCCCAACGGACTCGTCGCGGCCAACCTGCTGGCGGACGCCGGCTGGAGCGTGCGGGTCCTGGAGGAGCAGCCCGAGCCGGGCGGCGCGGTACGGCACGACTCCGGGGTCGCCCCCGGCTTCGTCAGCGACCTGTTCAGCTCCTTCTACCCGCTCGCCGCCGCCTCCCCGGTGCTCGCCGGGATGCGGCTGGAGGACCACGGACTGCGCTGGGCCCACGCCCCCCACGTCCTGGCTCACCCGCTGAGCGACGGCACGTGCGCCGTCCTCGACCGCGACGTCGCCGTCACCGCCGCCTCCCTCGACACCTTCGCGGCCGGGGACGGCGCCGCCTGGGAACGCCTGCACGACGTGTGGGACCGCTACCGGGCCGACATCCTGGACGCCCTGTTCACCCCCTTCCCGCCGGTCCGCGCCGCCGCCCGGCTGGCCCTGCGGCTGCGCGGCGCGGGCGGGCTCAGGCTGGCCCGCACCCTGGTGCTGCCGGTGCGCCGCATGGGCGCGGAGGAGTTCCGGGGCGAGGGCGGCAGACTGCTCCTGGCCGGCAACGCCCTGCACGCCGACCTCGCACCCGAGGCCGCCGGCAGCGGCGGCTTCGGCTGGCTGATGTCGATGCTCGGGCAGACCTACGGCTTCCCCGTGCCGGTCGGCGGTGCCGGAGCGCTCACCGCGGCCCTGGTCCACCGGCTGCGCGCCCGCGGCGCCACCCTGAGCTGCGGGCAACGGGTCGAGCACGTCGTGGTCCGCGACCGGCGCGCGGTCGGTGTCCGCACCGCCGGCGGTGAGCTGATCCCCGCGCGCCGCGCCGTCCTCGCGGACGTCTCCGTATCCGCCCTGTACGGCGGCCTGGTCGCCCCCGAGGACCTCCCCGAACAGGTCCTCGCCGACCTGCGGCGCTTCGAGTGGGACTTCGCCACCTTCAAGGTGGACTGGGCGCTGGACGGGCCCGTGCCCTGGCGGTGCTCCGACGCGGCGGGGGCCGGGACCGTGCACCTGGCCGACGGTCTCGACGAACTGACCCGGTTCGCCGCCCAGATCGCCATGGGCCGCGTCCCCGACCGCCCCTTCTCGCTGTTCGGCCAGATGACGACGTCCGACCCGACCCGCTCACCGCGCGGCACCGAGTCCGCCTGGGCCTACACCCACGTCCCCCACGACGTCCGGGGCGACGCGGGCGACGAGGGCATCACCGGGAGCTGGGACGCCGGGGAACGGGAGCTGATGGCCGACCGGGTCGAGCGCCAGGTGGAACGCTTCGCACCCGGCTTCCGTGCCCTGGTCCGGGCCCGTCGCGTGCTGGCCCCGCCGACGCTCCAGGCCCTGGACGCCAACCTGACGGGCGGCGCCATCAACGGTGGCACCGCCGCCATGCACCAGCAACTGGTCTTCCGGCCCGTGCCCGGCACCGGGCGCCCGGAGACCCCCGTGGCCGGGCTCTACCTCGCCTCCGCGGCCGCCCACCCCGGCGGCGGAGTGCACGGCGCGCCCGGCGCCAACGCCGCGCGCGCCGCACTGCGCCGGCACCGCTTCGCGGGCCTCACCCGGGCGCAACGGGCGCTGGCCCGCCGCGACCGGACGGGCGACAGACGGTGACCGCAGCCCCCGAGGAAAGGCCCGACCGGTGACAGACAGCCCCCTGCAGAACCGCACCGTCGTGGTGACGGGCGCCGCCCGAGGACTCGGCGCCGCCCTGGCCCGCGCCTGCGCCCGACGCGGCGCCCGGCTCGCGCTGCTCGGCCTGGAGAAGTCCCGCCTGCAAGCCCTCGCGGCCGACCTGCCCACCCCCGCGCTCGCCGTCGAGGCCGACGTCACCGACCCCGCCGCACTGGCGGAGGCGGCCGGTGCGGTACGCCGGGGCCTGGGGCCGCCCTCGGTCGTGGTGGCCAACGCCGGCATCGCGGAGGGCGGACCCTTCGTCACGTCGGACCCGGCGCTGTGGCGCCGCGTCGTCGACGTCAACCTCACCGGCAGCGCCCACACGGCCCGGGCCTTCCTGCCGGACCTGCTGCGCACCGCCGGCTACCACCTCCAGATCGCCTCGCTGGCCTCGTTCGGCGCCGCCCCGATGATGAGCGCCTACTGCGCCTCCAAGGCGGGCGTCGAGGCGTTCAACCACTCGCTGCGCGCCGAGGTGGCCCACCACGGCGTCGCCGTGGGCATCGCCTACCTCAACTGGATCGACACCGACATGATCCGCGACGCCGACCGGTACCCGGTCCTGCGCGAGCTGCGCGGGCACATGCCGCCGCCGGCCCGCCGCACCTTCCCGGCGGACGACGTCGCCGCCCGGCTGGTCCGCGCCGTGGAGCGCCGCCGTACCGCCGTCTACGTCCCCGGCTGGCTGCGCCTGGCCCAACTGGGGCGCATCACCCTGCCGCCCGTGGTCCTGCGGCTGTCCCGCCACGAGCTGCCCCGGCTGGAGGCCGACGGATCCCTGCGCGCCACCGGCCCGCTCGGCGCGGGCGGACTGGCCGACCGGGACGGGCCGGAGCCGGGTGCGTAGGCCGCGTCGGCGCGCACCCGGCGGAAGCGTCAGGACTCCTGGCCGCCGAGCCCCTTCAGGTCCACCGTCTCGTCGGCGGGCGGCTGTTCGGGGTCGACCGGCTCGCCGTAGTCGCTGAAGGTGACGCTGCCCGGGTTCTTGCCGCCCTCCGTGGTGGTCCTGAGGATGTAGGGCTCGCCCTCCGTGGCCACGTACATCGCGAGCGTCTCGCCGCCCTCGCCCTCCTTGGTGAGCTTGAGCGCCTCCTTGCCGTCCACCTCCGAGGTGTCCCCGCGCTTCATGCCCTGGCGCTGGGACTTGTCCTGGTCCATCGCCGCGATGAAGCCCTGCTTGTCGCAGACACCGGCGGTCGTGGCGTCGTTGCCCGGCATCCGCACCCACTTGTCCGACAGCTTGGGCACCATCTCCTTCGCCTCGTCGGGCTGTTGCTTCAGGGCGTTCTCCCAGTACTGGCGGTCGCCGCGCAGGTACAGGGTCGAGCCGGTGTACCGGACCTCGGCCTCGGTGTCGCCGGCGCCGATGGTGCCCTGGCAGTTCTTCGCCCGGTCGACCGAGACGTCGATGGTGACCGTGGACCCGTCCTCCTGGCGGGTGTCCCCCTTCACATGCATGGACTTCGCTTCCCGGGTGGCCTCGACCGCCTTCGCCGCGACCGAGTCGGCGCTCTGCCCGTCGAAGGGCTTGCTCCCGTCACCGGAGCCGCCGCCGCAACCGGCCAGGAGTGCGACGGAGGCGCTCGCGGTCGCCACGGCGGTTGTCACATTGCGGGTGCGCACTGGCAGTCCCTTCCCGTGTCTGCTGGAAACCGTCAAGTCACGTGCGATACCGGCCTGTTGGTGCCGGGCGTTCCGAATACCCCGATTCCCGCGACCCGCACCCGACGAAGGACCGGTGACGCCCGTGTGACCGCCACGGCCACCGATTGGTCCCCCATACCGCTCCGGAAGTGGACCCCGTGCGAGACCGGCGGGCTTCCTAACGTCGGATCCATGAACGCCACCACCGCACGCGGCTCCCTGCTCGCCGCCCTCGCCTGCGTCCTCGTCGGAGGATCCTTCACCGCCAACAGCCTCCTCGGCGACTACCCGTACGCCGGAGGCCAGTTCCTGCGCTACGGACTGGCCTTCCTGCTGCTCGTCCCGCTCGCCGGGCCCGGCGCGACGGCCCGGCTGCGCGCGCTGGGCCCAGGGCCGTGGCTGCGCCTGGCCCTGCTGGCCGCCGTCGGCATGGTCGGCTTCAACCTGGCCGTCCTCGCGGCGGAACGCACCGCGGAACCGGCCGTCCCCGGGGTCTTCGTGGGCTGCGCGCCGGTCGTGGTCGCCGTGCTCGTACCCCTCCTCGACGGGCGCCGGCCGCAACGTGTCGTGCTCTACGGGGCGTCGCTGGTGGCCGCGGGCGCCTTCACGGTCCAGGGCTGGGGGCGCACCGACGGCGCGGGCATCGCGTTCTCCGTGTGCGCGCTGCTGGGCGAAGTCGGGTTCGCGGTCCTGGCCGTGCCCGTCCTGCGGCCCCTGGGCCCGCGGCTGCTGTCCACCACGGTGTGCGGCATCGCGGCGCTCCAGTCGGCGGTGGCGGGCGTCCTGGCCGACGGCGCCGACTGGCTGCGGCCGCCGGACGCGGTGGAGGCGGGCGCGCTGCTGTGGCAGGCGGCGGTGGTCACCGTCGTCGGCTTCGTCTGCTGGTACATGGGCATGCAGCGGATCGGGGCGGAGCGCGCCACCCTGTTCTCCGGCCTGATCCCGGTCGCCGCGGCCTGCACCGCACCGCTGGTCGGCACCGGTTCCTACGGCGCCGCGCAGGCCGTGGGCAGCGCCCTGGTCTGCGCGGGGGTCGCCGTGGGGTCGGGGGTGGCGCTCTCCTTCGCCCGCCGGGGCGGTCCCTCGTCCGCCCGCCCGGGCGAGGCCCGGACGGCGGGGCAGAGGCCCTTGGAGTCCCGCTCGGCGGAGAAGCTGCACAGGCCCTAGGTGCCGGAGAGACTGCCCGCCCGTGGGCGGGCCCGGTGGCTCAGGGCTGCAGGGGCATGCTGCGGCAGTTGGAGCGCGCCCGCTCCCCGGAGAGCCGGTCGGTCAGCCAGGAGATGGCGCTGCCCTGGTCGGTGAGGAGCGGGGCGAAGTGGTTGAGCAGGCCGCTGCCGACGCCCGGCAGCAGGACGGGGGCGTAGGTGACCGTCGCGCCCTTGCGGCACCAGTCGACGGCGAGCTGACGGGACTGGCCGTGGGGGACCAGGTCGTCGCTGACGCCCGTCGCCACGCGGACCGGGCTGCCGGGCTTCAGCGAGCCGATGCGCTGCTCGGCGAGGAAGTCCCGCAGCACGGGCTCGGCGCGGATGATGTCGCTGATGGACTGCCCGGTCGTCGTCCAGTCCTCGCTGCTCGCGCCGCCGTACTTGAAGAGGGCGTCGCCGACGCACATGGTCGACAGGTCCTTGAGCGCCTCCCGGCCCTCCGCGTTGATGTACCGGTCGGCGATGGGACGCAGGGCGGGCTCGGTCTGCAGGAAGCCGTTGAGCGACCAGCCCAGCGCGCCCGCCAGGTCGCCGCCGTCGATCGCCTCGGTCACCTCGGTCAGGTCCGCGGGCGGCGCCCCCGCGTAGGTGCCCGCCAGCGGCACGTCCGGAGCGTAGGACGGCTGGAGTTCGGCCGCGGCCGCCGTGGCGCCGCCGCCCTGGCTGTACCCGAACAGGCCGACCCGGGAGCCGGCGGTGACCGAGGCCGAGTCGAGCGAGCGCGCGGCGCGGACGGCGTCCAGTACGGCGTGGGCTCCGTCGACGCGGTTGACGTAGGTGTGCAGCCGGTCGGTGGTGCCCAGGCCGACGTAGTCGGTGACGACGACGGCGACGCCGCGCAGCAGCAGCCGGTAGACCGACAGGTTCTCGTACCCCACGGAGACCGTTCCGTCGCCCAGCCGCAGCGGGTGCTCCAGGGCCATGGACGCGGCGCACTGGTCGCCCTGACCCATGGTGCCGGGGGCGACGGCGACCAGGGGCCGCGGTCCGTCGCCGCGCCACTTCGCGGCGGGTTCGATGTAGGCGCCAGTGACGGCGACCGCCTCGCCGTTCGCGTCGGTGGACTTGTACATCAGGCGGGTCGCCCGCCCCGGGAGGGGGCCGTCGAGGCCGGGCAGGCTCAGGGCGAGCGGCAGGTGCTCACTGCGGATCAGCGTGCCGTCGGCGGCCGGGAGTTCGGCCGGCGGCGTGTAGAAGGCGGGTATCTCCACGCCCCGGGACACTTCCGAGGCCGGTCCGGTGGCCGTGTCGCCGGCGGTGCCTGCCGCGGCGGCGGGCACCGCCTGGGCGCCGAGGGCGAGTGCGGCGGTGATCGCCGCGGCGAGCATGCGGGGACGTGCGGGCATGGCGAACCTCCTGGGGAAGGGCCGGAACCGGTCGTCCGCGGTCCGTTGGGGGAGGACCGTGGCCGCGCTGCTCCTGTGGGGTGACGGGACCGTACCCGGACAGGAGTTACCAGGGGTAGCACCATGCTTATTACGGTTCAGTAACTTGACGTCGCGTCTAACAAGCCGCGTCCAGGTGTCGGTCCGGCGGGATCCGTGCCCCCCCCGCCGGACCCCGGCCGCCGCTACCGGCGGCCGCGTACCAGCAGGTACAGGAAGTACGGCGTCCCGATCACGGCCGTCATGAGTCCCGCGCCGAGCTGGGCCGGGGCGATCACCGTGCGGCCGATCAGGTCGGCCGCGCAGACCAGGGCGGCGCCCAGGAGGATGGAGACCGGCACGACCCGGACGTGCCGCCGGCCCACCAGGGCCCGTGCCGCGTGCGGGGCGACCAGCCCGACGAACCCGATGGTGCCCGCACAGGCCACGGCGCTGGCGCTGAGTACGACGCTCAGCACCAGGAACCCGAGCCGGCCCGGCGCCAGCCGCAGGCCCAGCAGTCGGGGCGTGTCCTCGTCCAGCGAGATCAGGTCCAGCTCGGTGCGCCGCGCGACCGCCACGCCGATGCCGACGGCCAGCGCCAGCGCGACCGGCACGACGTCCGGCATGGTCCGCCCGTAGGTCGAACCCGACAGCCAGGTCAGGGCCTTGTTCGCGTTGAACGGGTCGGTGAGCACGATCAGCAGGCTGATCAAGGCCGCCGTCCCGGAGGCCACGCCGATGCCGACGAGGACCAGCCGGTTCTGCCGGTACCCGCCCCGGGCGGCCAGCCCGAAGACGAGGACCGCGGTGACGGCGGACCCGGCGAACGCGGCGCCGGCGACGCCCCACGTCCCGGCGGCCGGCACGGTGGTCACCAGGATCACCGCACCCAGCGCGCCACCGCCGGTGACACCGAGGACGTTCGGTTCCGCGAGCGGGTTGCGCGTCACGGCCTGCACGAGCGTGCCGGCCAGGGCGAGCGCCGCACCCGCGCCGAGCGCGGCCAGCACCCGGGGCACCCGGGTGTCCAGCACGAACGAGACGGTCCGGCCGGCCCTGCCCTGCGCCCAGTTGACGACGTCACCGAGGAGCAGCTTGCTGTCGCCCATCAGCACCGAGGCGATGACCAGGCCCACCAATACGGCCACCAGGACGGCGACCGTGGCCAGGAACACCGCCCGGCTCGGGATGCGCAGCCGGTCCGGAGCGCCGGCCCCGGCGGTGTCCCGCAGCCGCATCGCCATGACGACGAGGAACACGGCCCCCACCAGGCTGGTGACCACGCCCGTGGGCACGCCCACCGCACGGTTCGCCGACACCAGGGTGCGCAGCAGCACGTCCGAACCGAGCACCAGGGCCGCGCCGGTGAGCCCGGCCGCCGGCATCGACGTACGGGAGCGGGCGAAGCCGCGGAAGCGGCGGGCCAGCGGGCGGACCAGGGCGGGTGCGCACAGGCCGACGAAACCGATCGGACCGGCGAGCGTGACGGCCGCCGCGGACAGCATCGCCGCCAGCACGACGACCGTGACCCGGGTCGCCCGGACCGGCACGCCGACCCCGCGCGCGGCGTCGTCGCCGAGCGCCAGCGCGTCCACCCGACGGGCCGTCAGCATCAGGCCCACCAGCCCGGCCAGCGCGATCGGCAGCATCTGGAGTACGCCGTCGAAGCCGTTCTGGGAGATGCTGCCCTGGTTCCACGCGTAGAGGCCCTCGGTCTGCTCGGGGAAGAGCAGGAGCAGCCCCTCGGTCATGGCGGTCAGGCCCAGCATCAGCGCGGTGCCGGCCAGCACGAGCTGGACGGTGCCGGTGCCGAGGCCGGACAGTCCGAGCACGACGGCCGCCGCCGCCAGCCCGCCCACGAAGGCGACGCCGGAGGAGGCGATCATCGGCAGCGAGACGCCGGTGGCGCCGGCCACCCCGAGGGCCAGGTACGCGCCCGCGTTCACGGCCAGGGTGTCGGGGGAGGCCAGCACGTTGCGGCTGACCGCCTGGAGCACGGCGCCGGCCATCCCGAGCACGGTGCCGACCAGCAGCCCGGCGACCATCCGGGGCAGCCGCGAGGCGACGACGACGGACGCGTCGTCCGGGTCGGCCTGCCCGGTGAGGGCCTTGAAGACCTCGGACGGTCCGACGGCGGCGGTGCCCTGAGTGATGTCGACGACGGCGAGGACGGCGACCAGCAGGACGATCCCGGCCGTCATCGCGGCCGCGCCCGACCGGGACGTGGGGACCGTCGACGGACGGGTCGCGGGTTCGGTTGCGGTGACGGCCATGGCCTCGCTACTTCGTCAGCGCGCCGACGACGGCGTCGATGTACGCCTCCATCGACCCGGGACCACCGAACATCCAGATGCCGTCGTCCAGCCGGTGCACGTCGCCGGACTTCACGAACGGCAGGGACTTCCACACCGAGTTCTTGGCCAGCTCACCGGTGAAGGGGGTGGCGGACGGGTCGTCGTCGTTGCCGATGTAGGCGAACTGCGTGTCCTTGGGCAGCTTGGTCAGACCCTCGACGTCGGTGGTGCCGAGACCGTAGGCGGGGTCGCCCTTCACCGTCCAGGCGTTCTTCAGACCGATCGCCTCGTTGACCTCGCCGATGAGGGAGGTCGCGGTGTAGGGGCGGATCGAGACCTGGTTGGAGGCGACGTAGCCGTCCGCGAAGGCGTAGTTCTTGCCGGCGATCCCGGCGTCGGCCAGGGCCTTCTTGCCCTCGGCGACCTTGGCCTCGAAGCCGGTGCGCAGCGTCTTCGCCTGCTCCGTCCTGCCGATGGCCTTGGCGATGAGGTCGATGTTCTCCAGCATCTGGTCGATCTGACCGGTGCCGTCGGCGGAGGTGACCTCGATGACCGGGGCGACCTCGCGCAGCTGCTTCACGGCGGCCGGGGTGAGGTCCGTGGTGGCCACGATGAGGTCGGGGGCGAGCGAGGCGACGGTGTCCATGCTGGGCTCGCCGCGGGTGCCGATGTCCTTCGGCTCGTTCTTCAGCGGTACGGCGCTGTCCCAGGTCTTGTAGCCCTTGACGTCCGCGACGCCGACCGGGTCCACGCCCAGGGAGACGAGGCTCTCGACGACGTTCCACTCGGTGGCGACGACCTTGGTGGCCGGGCCGTCGAGCTTCACCTCGGTGCCCTTGCCGTCCTTGAGCGTGATGGCCTCGGAGGCCTTCTTCTCGGACTTGTCGGCGGCGGGTTCGGTGGTGCCGCAGGCGGCGAGGGTGAGCGCCGCGGCCGTGGTGGCGACCGCGGTGAGCAGGAGGCGTCTCATGAGGTGGTGCCGAGCCTTTCGGTTCGTATGTGGTGGCGGCCGATCGGGCGGGTGCGCAGCCGGCCGGTGAGGGGGTCGGTGTCGACGTCGATCCGGATGCCGTAGACGGCGCTGAGCCGTTCCGGCGTCAGTACGTCCTCGGGTGGGCCGTCGGCGACGATCCGGCCCGCTTCGAGGAGCGTGATCCGGTCGGCGACGGCCGCCGCCTGGTCGAGGTCGTGCAGCACGACGCCGACGGCGATCCCGTGGACGTCGGCCAGGTCACGGATGAGGTCGAGGAGTTCTACCTGGTAGCGGAGGTCGAGATAGGTGGTGGGTTCGTCCAGCAGCAGCACGCCGGTCTCCTGGGCCAGGCAGCTCGCGAGCCACACCCGCTGCAACTGGCCGCCGGAGAGGTGGTCGGCGCCGCGGTCGGCGAAGCCGTCGACGCCGGTGAGCGCGAGCGCCCGGTCGACCGCGGCCGGACCGTCCGGATCGGGCCGCCCCCAGCGGCCCCGGTACGGATAGCGGCCGAACTCGACGACGTCCCGCACGGTCAGCCCGCCCGGTGTCGGACGGCCCTGCGTCAGCAGGGCGACGTACCGCGAGAACTCACGGGGCGTCAGCGTCAGGCCGTCGGTGTCGCCGTCGATGTCGATCGTGGCGCTCCGGGCCCGCTGCAGGCGGGCGACGGTGCGCAGCAGCGTCGACTTCCCGCTGCCGTTCGGGCCCACCAGAACGGTCACTTCGCCGGGCCGGAGGGTGACCTCCGCGTCGTGCACGACATCGACGCCGTCGTAGGCGACGGTCACACCCGTCGCCGACAGCTGATGACCGCGCAGGCGTCGGGTGCCGGCCGTGTCTTCACCAGATCTCACGTGGCGAAGGTTAGCCTAACCTAAAAACTGCTGGTAGAGACGGGGCTCACACCGGCCGTCCCGGCTCCGGCCCCGCCTTGCGCCCCGGGTCGGACGGCGCGCTCAACTCCCTTTCGGGGAAGGGGATTTCCAGAGCCCCGCCCGGTTCAGGGACTGCGGACAGTGCAGGTAGATCTCGTCGATCTCCAGGACCAGGGCGAGGTCCGGACGCCTGCCGTCGCGGGCCATCGTGTCGAAGAAGGGCGCGTCGGTGAGGATGCGGGCCCGGCCGTTGATCCGCAGCACCTGCTTGCCGCCGGGGATCAGATAGAGCAGGCCGGCGTGCGGATTGCCGAGGATGTTGTGGAAGCTGTCCCCCCGCCGGTTGCCCGGCCGGTCCGGCAGGGCGATGGTGCCGGGGTCCAGGACCCGGGTGAAGCCCGGCGCGTCACCGCGCGGCGACACGTCGCAGTTGCCCCGCGGGTCGGAGGTGGCCAGCAGGCAGAACGGGGAGCGGGCCAGGATGTCCACGTCGTCGTCCGTGAGCCGTTCGTGCACCTTGTCGATGACGACGGGCCAGGGCTCGCCCAGCAACTCGCGCAGCTCGGCGGGCGAGCCGAGTTCGACCCAGCCGTCCTCCCTGGCGGTGTCCGGCCGGTCTCCGGTCGCGTCGATCGTGCGTGGCAAGGCCGGCTCCCCGGGTGCGTGCTGACCGGAGGCGGGTGCTTCCGGCTGGTTGGTTGCATGGAGAACATTATCTGGTGAGGTTCGCCTTACTGACACCTCGCCGGATGGGGTTCAGAAGGCGTACCGCACGCGCAGCCACGGTGCGTGGGCGGCGACCAGCGAGCGCAGCCGGGTGACCGCGTCGGCCTTGACCCCGGCGCGGTAGCGTACGTTGAGCGCGCCGTTCTCGGAGCGCTTGGCCTCCTGCAGCTCCGGCCGCCACAGTACCTCCTCGGCGCGCGGATGCCAGCCCAGGTTGACCCCGTGCAGCTCCCGGTTGTGCGTCAGCATGATCACCTCGGCGGCGGCCTGCCGCCTGACCCGCTCCGGCAGGACGTCGCCGAGGTGGCGCAGCAGCTCCGCCCAGGCTTCCTCCCAGCCCGGCCGCACCACCACGGGGGAGAGGTTGAAGTGCACCTCGTACCCGGCGTCCAGGAAGTCGGCCGCCGCGGCGATCCGCTCGGCGACCGGCGACGTGCGTACGTCCAGCAGCCGTGAGTCGTCCGGCGGCATCAGGGAGAACCGGATCCGGGTGCGGCCGCGCGGGTCGAGGGCGAGCAGGTCGGGGTTGACGAACTTGGTGGCGAAGGACGCCTTGGCCGTCGGCCACTGCCGGAACGCGTGCACCAGGTCCGCGGTGTTGTCGCAGATCAGGGCGTCCACCGAGCAGTCGCCGTTCTCGCCCACGTCGTACACCCACGCCTCGGCGTCGCACTGGTTCGGCTCGGCCTTCGGTCCCTGCCGGGCGATGTGCCGGCCGAGGTGGGCGATGATCCCGTCGATGTTGGTGAAGACGGTGACGGGGTTGGCGTACCCCTTGCGCCGGGGCACGTAGCAGTAGGCGCAGGCCATGGCGCAGCCGTTGGAGGCGCCGGGCGCGATCCAGTCCGCGGAGCGGCCGTTGGGACGGGTGGCCAGGGTCTTGCGCAAACCCAGGACGAGGGTCTCGCCCTTGATCCGCACCCAGCGCTCGACGTTGCCCTCGCTGCCGTGCAGCCCGGGGATGCGCCAGTGGGAGTCCACCTCCACCACGCGCGCCTCGGGGAACCGGGCGAGGACCTGCCGGCCGCGCGGGGAGGCGGCCGCCGCCGGCTCGGCGTGGATCTCCCGGACCGGCAGCAGACGGCGGGCGGCGGCGGAGTCCCGGAAGCGCGGCCCGGTGGGCTCGGCGGCCGGCCCGCCCGGCGTCAGGGCGTCGAGCCCGAAGAGGGTGCCGGAGCCGTCGTCCGGTGCGGCGGACGGATCGTGCATGGATGCTCCGGGGCGGGAGTGCGGGACGGGCCGGCCCCACTGTACGGAGCACGCGACCGACACCGTACGAAGCGCGGGAACCCTCCGCCGTGTCACGCCCCCCGTCCGGGGCATACGCGTGACACGGCACCGTTCCGGTGCCACCGATCCGAAGGGATGTACACCGTGCTCGCCATCATCGCGGCGGTTCTGTTCCTCATCGCCTGGCTGATCAACGCGGCGGAGGTGTCGACCAACGACGTCTTCACCTCCACCAACGTCATGCTCGTCGGTCTCGCCCTGCTCGCCCTGCACGTCGCCGGGATCGGCAGCGGCTGGGGGTCGCGCGGGCGTCGCCGCTGAGCCGTGCGCGCCTCCCCGTCAGGGGATGCGCGCCACGGCCGCGTAGATGCCGCTGTCCTCCGGCGCCGGCGGCTCCTGGCCCTCGCCGTACCACTCGGTGGCCGTGACCAGGCCGGGCCGGACCAGTTCCAGTCCGTCGAAGAAGCGGGTCACCTCCGCCCGGGTGCGGAAGCCGAGGCGGATGCCGCCCTTGGCGTACTGGGCGATCACCTGCTCCGACAGCTCGGGGAAGAGGTCGATCGAGGCGTGCGAGAGGACCAGGTGGCTGCCGGAGGGCAGGGTCTCGACCAGTCCGCGGACTATCCCGTGGGCGTTCTGGTCGTCCGTGATGAAGTGCATCAGGGCGATCAGCGACAGGGCGATCGGCCGGTCGAAGTCGAGGATCTCGCGGGCGTGCCGCACGATCTGCTCCGGCTCGCGGACATCGGCCTGGATGTAGTCCGTTGCCCCCTCCGGGCTGCTGACCAGCAGGGCCTCCGCGTGGCGCAGCACGATCGGGTCGTTGTCGGCGTAGACGACCCTGGCCGTCGGGACCGTCCGCTGCACGATCTGGTGCAGGTTGGGCTCGGTCGGGATGCCCGTGCCGATGTCCAGGAACTGGTCGACGCCCTGCGCGGCGAGGTGGGCCACTGCGCGGTTCATGAACGCGCGGTTCTGCCGCGCCGCGTCCCGCGCCTCGGGCGGCAGGGTCTCGCCCACCGCCTCGTCGACGGGGTAGTTGTCCTTGCCGCCCAGCAGCCAGTCGTAGACCCGCGCGGGGTGGGCCCGGCCGGTGTCGATCTGGGGAGGCTGGGAATGGTCCGTCGTCATGGCAGGCTCCGTGGCTCGGGAGGTGACGTTCCGCCGTAAATTTCGATCATCGTACTGCTCCGCGTCCCGTGCCATGTCCCGGGCGCACGGCGGAAGTTGCCGATCAGGCCGTGCCCAGGGTGCGGGGCGGACGGTAGGTCCACTCCCGGTCCGCGTCGGTGATCGCGCGCAGCACGCGGGCCGGGGTGCCGGCGACGACCGTCATCGCCGGCACGTGCGCGGTCACGACGCTGCCCGCGCCGACCACCGAGCCGCGGCCGATGGTGACCCCCGGCATGATCAGCGCGCCGGCCCCGATCCATACGTCGTCCTCGACGGTCACCGGCGCCGAGAACTGCGTGCCGTCCCGGCGCAGTTCGGGGTGGACGGGGTGTCCGGTGGTGCTGATGGTGACGTGCGGGGCGAACATCACCCGGTCCCCGACGAAGACCTCGACGTCGTCGACGAGGGTGAGGCCGAAGTTGGCGTACACGTCGTCACCCAGGTGCACCCGGTTGCCGTAGGCCACGTGCAGCGGCGGCTCGATCCACACGCCGGTGCCCACGGCCGCGAACATCTCCTTCAGGATCGCCCGGCGCCCCTCCTCGTCCCGTGCCCCGGTCCGGTTGTAGCCGTCCGCCAGTTCCTTGCCGCGCAGCCGTTCCTCCGCCAGCCCCTCCAGTCCCGGGGCGCCGTCGGAGTACAGCTCACGGGCGGCCATCCTGCGGCGCACGTCGCGCTCGCGGGGGTCGATGGTCATGCCGTCTCCTTCGGTCTCTCGGGGCAGGAGGGGGGAGGGGGAGGGGGTCAGCCGGTGGACGCGTCCGTCAGCGTCCAGCGCTGGTTGGCACCGGAGTTGGGCGGCCACGTGGTGACGGCCGCGCCCTCGTGGGTCGCCTGACCGCCTACTTCGAGCAGGCGTCCGGTGGCGGCGTTGACCAGCGTCCAGGTGCCGTCGCCGGTGGTGGAGGCGAGCCACTCGGCGGCCTTGTCGGGCCGTCCGGTGTCGGGCTCGGCCACCGGGACGTCGTCGCGTACCGCCAGCCGCGTGCCGTGCTCGGGGTCGGTGAAGACGTAGCGGTCGCGGACGCCGCCGTCGTGACGGACCGCGCTCAGCCGCCAGTTCGGCGCGTCCGCGCCGGTCCCGCCGCCCAGGACCAGGCCGGTGCCGTCGTCCGCGACGGTGACGGCCCGGCCGCTCTGCACGCCGGTGAGGGTGTAGCTGTGGCCCCGGCGCAGCGGGGCGGCGTCCCTCGCGACGCCGGAGACGCCCTTGATCTCGAAGGAGGTGACGGACTGCGCGGGCACGGTGAAGGCGGCCGTGCGGTCCTTCACCCGGATCGGGGCCTTTCGTTCGAGCCGGCCGCCGGCGTCGGTGACGACCGGGGTGACGGTGGCGCGGCGGCTCACCTCCCCGAACTTCGACAGGTCGAGGGTGACGGTGCGGGCCTCGGTGGTGCGGTTGACGTGGACGAGCGAGGCGCTCCCGCCGTCACGGCCGACCGCGGCGGCGCTGGAGGTGTCGTCGGTGCCGATCAGCCGGTCGCCGGGCTTGATGAAGTGGGTGAAGTTGCGGGCCGTGTCGAACTTGGTGTTGGTCCGGATCGGGCAGGTCTCCAGGGTGTCCTCGGCGGTGCAGCCGAACGGGAGCTGGATACTGCCCCAGTTGCCGCCCTTCGCCGACTCGCCGCCCGGCTTCATGTTGTCGTAGTCCTCGACGGGCTGCCAGAACACCCAGGCGCGGGGCTCCAGTTCGCGCAGGTCGTCGACGATCTGCTGGGCGAGCCCGAGACCGGGCCGCATGTCCTCGAAGTCCTGGCCGTCGCCCCAGTCGCCGCCCACCTCGCTCATCCACAGCGGCTTGTCGGCCGCCTTGGCGAGGTCGCGCACGGTGGTGCGCTGCCCGGTGCCGTAGGTGTGGACGTTCATCTGGTCGACCAGGTCGCGGTCGGCGGCGGAGTAGGCGCCCCAGTTCCGGGCGAAGATGCCGGGGTTGGTCTCGTCCATCGCGGAGATGTCCGCGCGGACCTTCGCCTTCTTCAGCGCCGGGGCGAGGGCCCGGAGGACCTTGGCCTGCAGCTCGGGTCCCATGTGGGCGCCCTCCTGCCGGCCGCCGACGGGTTCGCCGTCCGCGCCCAGCCGGGTTCCCCAGTAGGGGGTGTTGGGCTCGTTGAACGGGTCCACCGTGTCGACGCGGATGCCCTCGGCCTTCTCCAGCCGCCGGGTCGCCCCGGCCACGTAGGCGGCGAAGTCGTCGACCGACCCGGCCTTGAGCTGGTCGGCGGAGGAGTCGAACCCGCCGGAGACGTAGCCGCTGACGGTCATGAACCAGGGCGGCGAGTTGCTGAACGTCTCCCAGTGGTCGATGTCGTCCTTGATGCGCTCGACCCACCAGCGCTGGGTGGCGTCGGCGTCCTCGTTCCAGTCGGCCGGGTCGTCGGCGCTCCACCAGTCGGTGTCCTCGCGGGTGGTGCCCGCGGGCGCCTTCCACCAGCCCTCGACCGCGCCGCCGGCCCGCAGGTAGTCCCGCACGTCCGGAGCGTTGCCGCCGCCGATGTTGTAGCGGGCGATGTTCAGCCCGAGACCGTCGTCGTCGAACAGGAGCCGGGCCAGCTTCTCGCGGATCTCCGGCGGGTAGTCGCCGGTCGCGTTGGCGAACCAGACCAGGCTGGTGCCCCAGCCCTCGAATCTCTCCTGCCGGTACGACGGGTCGGGCCGCACGGTCACGGAGGCGGCGGGCGCGGCCGGTTCCGCCTGGGCGGGAACGCCCATCAGGGCGGCCCCCGTGGCCAGGGCGGTCAGGACGGCGGTCCCGATGAGGCGTCTGTTGCGGGTACGGCGTGCCATCTGTGCTCCCAACTGGAAGGTGTGGTCGCTGCGGCTCAGTCGGTGGACGTGCGCACTACGGCGACGTCCCTGGGTGCGAGGACGAGGGTGCCGTCGGTGCCCAGGTCGCCCACCAGGGCTTCTCCGGCGAGGCCGGGGACGGTCACCGCCGCGTCGGTCCGGTTGACCAGGAACAGGAACCGGCCGCCGGGGCCGCGCCGCACGGTGGCCTCGACCGCCCCGCGCACCTCGGCGGGCAGGTCGCTCGCGACACCGGCCGGCTCCAGCAGCCTGGGCAGCAGTGAAGCCAGCCCGGCCGCACCGAGCCGGGTGGACACGTAGGCGGCCGAACCGCCCCCGGTGGGGCGCCGGGTGACGGCCGGGCGGCCCGCGTGCGTGCCGGTGCGGTAGCGGACCAGGACCTCGGTCTCCGGCGCGGTCACGGTGATCTGGTCGGTCCACAGGTCGCCGGTGCTCGCGTCGTCCAGCTCCACGCGCTCCCCGGCGGGCAGCGGGCCGAACTCCTCGACGCGGATGCCGAGCAGGTCCCGCAGGGCGCCCGGGTAGCCGCCGAGCCAGACGTGGTCGTTCTCGTCGACGACACCGGAGAAGTACGTGGTGACCAGGTGCCCGCCCTGCTCGGCGTACCGGGTGAGGTCCTTGGCCGTCCCGGCCGGGACCATGTGCAGCACCGGTGCGATCAGCACCCGGTGGCGGCTCAGGTCGGCACCGGTGGTGACGACGTCGGCGCGGACGCCGAGGGAGAGCAGCGCCGAGTACCAGTCGAGCGCCTCCCGGTGGTAGTCGAGCAGGGAGGTCGGGTGCGAGTCCTGCTCGCTCGCCCACCAGGACTCCCAGTCGAAGAGGATGCCGACCTCCGCGGGCTCCCGCTCGCTCCCGGCGACCGGCGCGAGCGCCCCCAGGGTGTCGCCCAGCGCCGTGACCGCGCGGAACACGTCACTGTCCGGGCCGGCGTGCGGGACCATCGCCGAGTGGTACTTCTCGGCGCCCGCCGCCGACTGGCGCCACTGGAAGAAGCAGACCGCGTCGGCGCCGTGCGCCACGTGCGTCAGCGAGTCCCGGGCCAGCTCGCCCGGCCGCTTGGCCAGGTTGACGGGCTGCCAGTTCACCGCGCTGGTGGAGTGCTCCATCAGGAACCAGGGCCGGCCGCCCGCGATGCCGCTGGTGAGGTTCGCCGAGAACGACAGCTCGTCCCGCTCGCGCCCGCTCGGCACCACGTAGTGGTCGTTGGCGACGAAGTCGACCTCGGCCGCCCAGTCCGCGTAGTTCATGCCCTTGGTGCCGGGCATCACCATGAAGTTGGTGGTCACGGGGACGCCGGGGGTCAGTTCCCGCAGCAGGTCGCGCTCCGCCCGCAGGTGGTCCTTGAGCGCGTCCGAGGAGAACCGCTTGAAGTCCAGCTGCTGGGTCGGATTGGGGTGGGAGGCGGCCAGCCGCGGCGGCAGGATCTGCTCCCAGTCGCTGTAGCGCTGCGACCAGAACGCCGTGCCCCAGGCGTGGTTGAGCGCGTCGAGCGTGCCGTACCGGGCGCGCAGCCAGTCCCGGAAGGCACGGGTCGCGTCGTCCGAGTAGTCGTACACGTTGTGGCAGCCCAGCTCGTTGTTGACGTGCCAGGCGACCAGCGCCGGATGGCCGGCGTACCGGGTCGCCATCTCCCGGACCAGGCGCAGGGCGTGCTCGCGGAAGACGGGCGAGGTCGGCCGCCAGTGCTGGCGCGCGCCCGGCGACAGCGTCTCGCCCCGGTCGGTCACCGGGAGGATCTCCGGGTGCGCGGTGGTCAGCCAGGGCGGCGGGGAGGCGGTGGCGGTGGCCAGGTCGACGCCGACACCGTGCTCGTGCAGCAGGTCCATCACGTCGTCGAGCCAGCCGAAGTCCCAGGTGCCGGGGCCGGGCTGGACACGGGCCCAGGAGAAGATGCCGAGCGACACGATGGTGACACCGGCCTCGCGCATCAGCCGTACGTCCTCCTCCCACACCTCCCGGGGCCACTGCTCGGGGTTGTAGTCGGCGCCGAAGGCGAGCCGGGGGGTCGGGGCACCGTCCGGCCCGCGGTGGAGGCGGGACGCGAAGGTGGAGATCATGGCGGTCCTTCCGGTGTGGTGCGTGCGGTGCCGGGGGGGCTACTTCTCGACGGTGAAGCCCTGCTCCTCGCCGTACTTGACCGAGGCCTCCTGCCAGGACCTCAGCCCCTCGGCGAGCGGGGTGCCGGAGACGTAGGCCTTGCCGGCGGTGTCGTTGAAGACTGAGTTCGCGTACACCTGGTAGGGCAGGTACGACCAGTCGTCGGCGACGTTCGCGGCCGACTCGGCGAAGACCTTGTTGGCCTTCTGGCCGCCGAAGTAGGGGAACGCGGTGTCCTGGAACGCGGCGGACCGCAGCTGTGCGGTGGTCGCCGGGAAGGCGCCGTTCGCCACGCGGGTCCCCACGCCGTCGCCCGCGTTCGCGTACTCGACGAAGGCGTACGCCAGCGCCTCGTTCTTGCCCAGTTCCGGCAGCGCGAGGGCGCTGCCGCCGTTCTCCGCGCTCGCCTTCCCGCCCGCGGTCCACTGCGGCAGCGGCGCGGCGCGCCAGTCGCCGGCCGCGTCCTTCACGCCGGAGGCGAGGTTCGCGGGCATCCAGGCGCCCGTGGCGAGGGTCGCGATGGTGCCGTCGCCGAGGCCCTTGTACCACTCGTCGGTCCAGGGGTTGACGGAGGCGAGGAGCTTCTCGTCGATCAGCTTCTGCCAGGTGTCGGTGTACGTCCTGGCGCCCCGGTCGGAGAAGTCGATCTTCACCTCGGTGCCGTTCACCGTGTAGGGGCGCGAACCCGCCTGCCAGAGCATGCTGGTGGTGAGCCCGGCGTCGCCGGTGTCGGCGGTGATGTACGCCTTCGGGTCGGCCTTGTGCAGCTCGCGCGCGGCGTCCAGGTACTCGGCCCAGGTGGCGGGCACCTCGATGTCGTACTTGTCGAAGACCTTCTTGTTGTAGAAGAGCGCCATCGGGCCGGAGTCCATGGGCAGCGCCCAGACGCCGTCCGAGCCGGCCTTCACCCCGTTCCACGGTCCGGGGGAGAACTTGCCGGAGAGCTTGTCCGCGCCGAACGCCGTGAGGTCGGTGAGCTGCTTGGTCAGGGCGTACTGGCCCATCGCGTAGTACTCGATCTGGGCGACGTCCGGGACGCCCTTCTTCGCCGACACGGCGTTCTGGAGGGCGGTGTACTGGTCGTTGTTGGTGCCGGCGTTGACGAGGTTCACCTTGACGCCCGGGTACTTCTTCTCGAAGTCCTTGGCCACCTTCTCCAGCGTGGGCTCCCACGCCCAGACGGTGATCGTGCCGCCCTTCTTCAGGGCGGCTCGGACGTCGTCCTGGGAGACCGGCTTCTGGCTCGATCCCCTGTCGTCGGAGTCGCCGCAGGCGGTCGCCGTCAGGGCGAGGGCGCAGACGAGACCTATACCGCTCAGCAGGCGGCGCGAGTGCTTGGGCATGGGTGTGCTTCCACTTCTTCGTGGCCGTGACCGGCACCGTTGAGGGTTGGAGAGGAGGGTGGGGGCGTGGGGGTCATTCCTTGACGCTTCCGGCGGCCAGGCCGGACTGCCAGTACCGCTGGAGCAGCAGGAACGCCGCGATCAGCGGGAGGATCGTGATGAGCGACCCGGTGACGACCAGGTTGAAGACGGCCTCGCCACCGGCGGTCGCGGCCTGGGCGTTCCAGCTGTTCAGGCCCAGGGTCAGCGGATACCAGTCGGGGTCCTTGAGCATGACCAGCGGCAGGAAGTAGTTGTTCCAGGTCGCGACCATGGTGAAGAGCAGGACGGTGACGATGCCCGGGGCCAGCAGCGGCAGCGCGACCCGGAAGAAGGTGCGCACCTCGCCGGCGCCGTCGATCCGGGCGGCCTCCATCAGTTCGGTGGGGATCGCCTCGGTCGCGAAGACCCACATCAGATAGAGGCCGAACGGTGAGATCAGGGACGGGATGATCACCGCCCAGGGGGTGTTGGTCAGCCCCATCTCGCTGAACATCAGGAAGGTCGGCACCGCCAGGGCGGTACCCGGTACGGCCACCGCGCCGATGACGACGGCGAAGACCGCGCGCCGGCCCGGGAAGCGGAACTTGGCCAGCGCGTAGCCGCCGAGCACGGCGAGGAGGGTCGCGCCGCCCGCGCCCAGCCCCACGTACAGCAGGGTGTTGAGCAGCCAGCGGGTGAAGACACCGTCGTCGTAGGTGAACGTCTCGCCGATGTTGTCCCAGAGCGCGAAGTCGCCGTCGAACCAGAGGCCGAACGAACGTGACAGCCCCTCCTGGGTCTTGGTGGCGCTGACGGCCAGCCAGATCAGCGGCACGAGGCTGTACAGCAGCACGAGACCGGTGAGCACGGTCAGCAGGACGCTGCGCCGGGGCTTGTCGGCCGAGTGCCGGCGCCGGGACGTCCGCAGCCGGGGCGCGCAGCCGGACGGGCCGGACGGCACGGGCGCGGAACGGTCGACGGCGGTGGCGGCAGGACTGGTCATCGCCGGATCACACTCCCTTGCGCATGCCGCGCAGCTGGACGACGTAGGCGATGGCCATGGTGATCAGCCCCATCACGATGGCGACCGTCGCGGAGTAGTTGTGCTGCTGTCCGTTGAAGGAGAGCGCGTAGGTGTAGGAGTTCGGCGTGTAGTCGGTGGTGATGGCGTTGGGGGCCAGCGGCTGGAGGATGCTGGGCTCGTTGAAGAGCTGGAAGCTGCCGATGATGGAGAAGATCGTGGCGATCACCAGGGCGCCGCGGATCGCCGGGAGCTTGATGGCGGTGATCACGCGGATCTGCCCCGCCCCGTCGATCTGGGCGGCCTCGTACAGCGAGTGCGGGACGACCCGCAGGGCCGCGTAGAAGATCAGCATGTTGTAGCCGACGAACTCCCAGGTCACGATATTGCCGATGGAGGCGAGCACCAGGTCGGGGGAGAGCGGGTCGGGCAGCGAGAAGCCCAGCGCCCCGTTGATGTCGCCGACCAGGCCGAAGCGGGTGCCGTACATGAAGCCCCACATCAGGGTGGCCACCACGGCGGGCACGGCGTACGGCAGGAAGATCGAGACGCGGAAGAAGTCCCGGCCGTAGAGGCGCCCGCTGTCCAGCGCCAGCGCCACCAGCAGCGCGATGCCCAGCATGATCGGCACCTGCACGGCGAGGAAGAGCGAGACCCGGCCGAGCGAGGCCCAGAACCGGTCGTCCGCCAGCGCCTGCCCGTAGTTGTCGAGACCGACGAAGGTGGTCCCGCCGATGAGCTGGTCGCGGAAGAGGCTGAGGTAGACCGAGTAGGCGATCGGCGCGAGGAACACCAGGGCGAACACGGCCACGAAGGGGCCGAGAAACCCCCATCCCGTCCAGGAGCGGCGGTCGCGCCGCGCCGGGGGCGGGGCGGGCCGCGGCTCGGCGATGGCCG
Organism: Streptomyces sp. NPDC056128; assembly: GCF_042263835.1. Classification (NCBI taxonomy): domain Bacteria; kingdom Bacillati; phylum Actinomycetota; class Actinomycetes; order Kitasatosporales; family Streptomycetaceae; genus Streptomyces; species Streptomyces sp. NPDC056128. The sequence goes on from NZ_JBHJVQ010000025.1 coordinate 78,872, forward strand.
GCGGTTGCAGCGTCGTCATGTCGGTCCTCGCTCGTCCACGTCCGGGAGTCCTAGCGTGTTTGCGTAAACATCGAGCGGCGCGGAAGGCGGTCCGGCCGGAGGATTGCTGTTATGTTTACGTAAACATTCGATGGCGGCATGTCTACACTGCCCCGAGGACGACGGTCAAGGGTCCTTCGGGGCCGGGGACCGGAACAGTGCGGAGAGGTGGCGGAACGCAGTGGACACCGCTGAGGGAGCCGCGGACGCGAGCGACGCCACGGACACGGTCCCGCGGCGCCGGCGCGGCGGCCGGGTGCCGACGGCGTCCATGGCGGACGTGGCCCGGCTGGCGGGGGTCTCCTCGCAGACCGTCTCCCGCGTCTCCAACGGCTACGCCGGAGTGACCGAGGAGACCCGGCGGCAGGTGCTGGCGGCCATGAAGGAGCTGGGGTACCGGCCCAACAGCGCGGCCCGGGCCCTCAAGCGCGGCGAGTTCCGCACCATCGGCGTCATCACCTTCACGCTGGCCACCACGGGCAACGTGCGCACCCTGGAGGCCATCGCCACCTCCGCGGCGAGCGAGGGGTACGCGGTGACGCTGCTGCCGGTCGCCGTCCCCACCCAGGACGAGGTGCGGGGCGCGTTCTCCCGGCTGGAGGAACTGGCCGTCGACGCCGTGATCGTCATCATGGAGGTGCACCTCCTGGACGCGGCGAGCCTCACCCTGCCGCCCCACGTCCAGGTCGTCGTGGTCGACTCCGACGCGGGCGACCACTACACGGTCGTCGACACCGACCAGGCCGGCGGCTCCCGCACCGCCGTGCGCCACCTGCTGGACCTCGGGCACGACACGGTGTGGCACCTGGGCGGCCCCGAGGGCTCCTTCGCCGCGCAGCGCCGCACCGACGCCTGGCGGCACACGCTCACCGAGGCCGGCCGCGCCGTGCCGCCGCTCGTCCGGGGCGACTGGTCGGCGGAGTCCGGCTACCGGGCCGGCCTGGAGCTGGCCGCCCGCCCGGAGTGCACGGCCGTCTTCGCGGCCAACGACCAGATGGCCCTCGGCCTGATGCGGGCCCTGCACGAACACGGCCGCAGCGTTCCCCGGGACGTCAGCGTCATCGGCTTCGACGACATCGCCGAGGCCGGTTCCTTCCTGCCCCCGCTGACCACCGTCCACCAGGACTTCGCCGAGGTGGGGCGGCTCTGCGTGCGGGCCGTGCTCCGCAAGATGCGCGAGGCCGCCCCGGAGCGGGGCACGACGCTCGTACCGACCCGGCTGGTGACCCGCGCGAGCACGGCGCCACCGCCGGGGTAGCCGCGCCCGCTCACCGGCGCGGTCAGTCCGGGAGCCGGTCGATGTTCCGGGTCCACCAGTGGTGCTCGCAGAACCAGTGCCCGACCATCGCGCCCCCGAAGACGACGAACCCCACCCCGATCAGCCAGGACTCCACCACCAGCACGATGCCGACCGTGCCGTAACCGCTCGCGTTGTCGAGGATGAGCGGCGTGAAGACCAGGTACGAGAACCCCCGCAGGCCGATCAGGCCCACCATGGTCGCCAGCGCCCCCGGCACCAGGTCCCGCCAGCGCACCTGGCCGCCCAGCAGGAAGTGCTGGCCCCACCAGAAGAACAGCATGCCGACGGCGGTGGACAGCACGATCCGGGCCGTCCCGTGCAGGGCGGTCCGCGTCTGCACCTCCTGGTAGAGGTACGCGGTCAGCGCGACCACCCAGGTCGCCTGGCGCCAGACGCGGTGCCACGGGCCGGAGGGCAGCTCCCAGATGCGTTCGTAGCCGTTCTGGACGCTCGCCGCGAAGGACACGCCGAAGACGGCGAGCAGGATGCCGCCCCACACGCTCGTGGTGCCGACGACCTTGGTGGGCGGACTGATGATGTCGGTCAGCACCTTGGCGGACCGTCCCGACAGCCCCATCCCGTCCGCCAGCCAGGAGGCGAAACCGCCGCGTCCCAGCGGATCGGCGGCGGCCACCACGATCAGCAGCGGCGCCAGCGTGACCAGGGCGAGCGTGGCGAAGCCCATCGCCCTGTGCATCAGTTCCAGGTCCCGGCCGCGCCGGACGAGGGACGACGCGGCCAGCCGGTCCCACACACGGTGGAACGGCCGCCACAACCGGTTCACGGGTGCTCCTCGGGCGTCCTTTCGATGGCTCGCCGACGGGGAACTGAGTGACCCCGGGGACGTCCGGGCAAACGTCGCGCCACCCGGACGGCCCCGGACGCCTGGAGCACCGCGTGGATCAGGGGTCCGTGCCCTGCTGCTCACGCAGCCGTTCGTTGTGCCAGGCGATGGCGGCGCGTATCTGCGGCTCCTGGAGGCCGGTCCGGCAGCCGAGCTGGTCCATGGAGAGCGCCGGGGGGCCCTTGGTGAGGGCGCGGGTGAGCTTGGCCGCCCACAGCTCCTCCTCCACGAAGGGCCGGTGCGCGTACCCCTCCTTGATCACGTCGAAGTGGTCGTCCGAGCACGCGGTGATGAGCCGCAGCCCGTCGAACCGCTCATGGGCGGCGTGCACCGCGGAGGAGTCCGGCACATAGCCGGTCACGGACTCGTCCTGGGGGAAGACCTTGGCGCACAGGTCGCACAGCTCCATCGGGACCGGCCGCGGGGTCCGGCGGTCCTTCCTGCCCTTGCGCTTCCACATGGCGACTCCCGGGGTGCCACACAGCAGTGTCGACGCCGGTTGCCGGAACGGGATCGGCGTCCGGAATGTCGGAGTTGCCCGCGGGGCGGGAAGCAAACGCCCCGCGGGCCGTCGAGTGCGTCAGGCCAGCTTGACCGGCAGCTCGAACAGGTCGTTCTGCGTGACCACCGGCTTGTTGCGCAGCTCCGCGGCGGGCACCGCGAGGTCCAGCTCCGGGAAGCGGGCGTAGAGGGCGGGGAGCGCCACGCCGGCCTCCAGCCGGGACAGGGCCGCGCCGGGGCACACGTGCGGGCCGTGGCCGAACGAGATGTGCCGGTTCTCCGACGTGCGGGTGATGTCGAACCCCCCGGCCGTCGGACCGTGCGCCCGCTCGTCCCGGCCCAGCGCGCCGTACGACACGATCAGCGCGTCCCCGGCGGGGATCACCCGGTCGCCGACCGGCACGTCCTCGGTCGCGAAGCGGATCAGGACGTGCGAGGTCGGGGTCGACCAGCGCAGCGTCTCCTCGATCACCGCCGACCAGTCCGCCTTCCCGGAGAGCACCAGGTCCCGCTGCTCGGGATGGGTGGACAGGTTGACCACGGAGTTCACGATCAGCGAGATCGTGGTCTCGTGGCCGGCGGCCACCATCAGCTGGAGCGTGGAGACGATCTCCTCGTCGGTGAGGTGGTCGCCGTTCTCGGACGCCTGGATCAGCGCGCTGGTCAGGTCGTCGCCGGGCGCGGCCCGTTTCGCGGCGACCGTCTCCGCCATGATCGAGGCCAGCTCGGTGAGGGTCGCGAGGACCTCCTCGGGCGGTGTCTGCGTGGAGAAGAACTTCTCGAACAGCACCTTCAGGCGCGGCAGGCGCGCCTCTTCGATGCCCATCAGGTCGGCGACGACGTACATGGGCAGCGGGTAGGCGAAGACCGACTTGAGGTCGACCACGCCGCCGTCCGCGGGCAGCTCGTCGAGCAGCCGGCCGGTCAGCTCCGTGATCCGCTCCCGCATGTGCTCCACCCGGCGCACCGTGAGCGCCTGCGCCACGAGCGTCCGCAGCCGCCGGTGCTCGGCGCCGTCCACCGTGAGCATCGAACGGCCGGGGTTGGCCAGCCCGATCAGCGGCCAGTCCGCGGGGATCTCACCGCGCTGCCAGGCGCCCCACACGTTGATGTCCTTGACCAGCCGGGGGTCCGTCAGCAGGGACTTGGCCTCCGCGTGGTGCGTGACCGCCCAGACGGGGACGCCGCCCGGCAGCTCCACGGCGGCGAGCGGTCCGGCGGCGCGCAGCCGCGCGCCCTCGCCGTCCAGGTCGGTGACGAACGGGTCCAGCGGTATCCGGGCTTCTTCGGTGCCGGTCGTCATGCTGGCGTGCCTCCCAGGGCAGTGGTCGGGGTGAACCGCACGGGCAACTCGGTCAGCCCCCGCAGCCAGGGCGAGGGGCGACGGGTGAGGGACGCGGCGGGCACCGCCAGGTCGATGTCCGGCAGCCGGTCGAGGACGACCTCGATGCCCGTGCGCGCGATGACCTCGGCGACCTCCTGCGCGGGGAAGGGGCAGCGGTGCTCGCCGTGGCCGAAGGAGAAGTGCGCGTTGTTGCCGCCGGTGAGGGCGGAGCCGTCGGTGCGCACCTGCGGGTCGGAGTTGGCGCCCTGGAGGCCGAGCAGCACCAGGTCGCCGGCGCGGATCCGGCGGTCGCCGAGCCGGGTGTCGCGGGAGGCCCAGCGGCCGGCCACGTTCTGCGTGGGGGTGTCCTCCCACAGCACCTCGTTCATGGCCTCGGCGACGCTGTTGCGGCCGCCGAACAGCGAGGCCGCGAACCGCTCGTCGGTGAGCATCAGGCGCAGCGAGTTGCCGATCCAGTCCGCCGTCGGCTGGTGGCCCGCGGCCATCATCACCATCAGGTCCTGGGCGACCTCCTCCTCGGTGAAGCCGCGCTCGTCGGTCAGCATCCGGGAGGCGACGTCGTCGGCGGGCGCCGCCTTCCGGTCGGCGAGGAGCCGCGCCATCGACGTACCGAGGTGCGTCTGGCCCGCGATGGCCCGCTCCCTGCCGTCGATCATGTCGTTGAGGGCGGTGACCAGGGCCGGTCCCTGCTCGTCGGAGAAGCCGTACAGCCGGGCCAGGACCCGCACCGGCAACAGCATGGCGTAGTCGGCGACCAGGTCCGCCTCGCCCTTGGCACAGAGCCGGTCGACGAGTTCGTCGGCGAACCGCTCGGCGTGGCCGCGCAGGACGTGCGGGTCGACGGCCTCCAGCGCGTCGCTGATCATGGCGGCCCGCTCCCGGTGCCGTTCGCCGACCGTGTAGAGGATCGACGGCTGCCTGCGGCCGATCATCGGGAGCAGCGGCCAGTCCTCCGGGATGTTCTCCCACTGGTTCCACAGCTCCGAGTCCCGGCTGAACAGCACCGGATCGCCGGTCACCTGGTGCAGCTCGCGGTAGCCGACCACTAGCCAGGCCGGGACGTCCCCGTCCAGCAGCACCGGTGTGACGGCACCGTGGTCGCGCCGCATCTGCCGGTACAGCAGCGCGGGTTCGGTCTGGAAGCGGGGGCCGCTGAGCGGTACGGCGTCGGTGGCGTCGGTGCTCACACGAACTCCTGTCGGGGCGGGGCGGCATGGCCGGCGTAACGGGTCCTCAGGTGCTCGACCAGCGCGATCAGTACCTGCTTGCTGGACTCGCGGGACCGGGCGTCGCAGAAGACCAGCGGCACCCCCGGGTCCAGATCGAGTGCCTCGCGGACCGCCTCGGGCGGGTGCCGCGGGCCGCCGAAGTCGTTGCAGGCGACGATGAACGGCGTGCCGTGGTGCTCCAGCCGGTCGATGGCGTACCAGGAGTCGTCGATGCGCCGGGTGTCGACGAGGACCACCGCGCCGAGCGTGCCGGAGAACAGCCGGTCCCACAGGAACCAGAACCGCTCCTGGCCGGGCGCGCCGAACAGGTACAGCACGTTGCGCGCGTCGAGGCTGATGCGGCCGAAGTCGAAGGCGACGGTCGTCGCGGTCTTGCCGCGCACGTCGCTGATGTCGTCGACCGTCTCGCCGGCCTGCGTCATCGTCTCCTCGGTGTTGAGGGGACGTATCTCGCTGACCGAGCGGACCATGGTCGTCTTGCCGACGCCGAACCCGCCCACGACCACGATCTTGAGGCCGTTGTCGGCGGACGCACCCAGTGGGGTGCGGGCGTCAGAGATTGCGGAGTCCAACGAGCACCTGCTCCAGGATGTCGGGATCGGGGACGGCTGCCGTGTACGGGTGGCGGGCGCTCACCCGGCCCGCGGCGTGCAGGTCGGAGAGCAGGATCTTGGTGATGCTCACGGGCAGCCGCAGTTCGGCGGCGATCTCCACGACGGCCGTGGGCGCCTGGGTCAGCCGCAGGATCGCCGAATGCTCCGACTGCATGCCGCGCGTCGGCTCGCACTCCGCGACCACCAGGGTGACCAGGTCGAAGGGGTTGTCGGACGCGGACCGGCTGCGCCCCTGGGTGACGGTGTACAGCCGGTCGGGGGAGTCGTCCCTGCCGGGGCGGCTCATGACGTGCGGGGCTGCGCGGTGAGGTGCTCCCCGAGCTGCTCGATCAGCTCGCTCATGTTGTGTCCGACCAGCCCCGCGTCCGCGTCCTCCGCGGTGACCACGGCGAGGTGCGCGCCCTCGCCGGCCTCCACGATGAACAGGATCCCGCCGTAGAACTCGGTCATGGCCGAGCGCACCCCGCCGCTGCCGTCGCCGAACTCCACGGATGCGCCGTGGGACAGCGACTGGATGCCGGCGGCGATCGCGGCCAGCTGGTCCGCCTGGTCGACGGAGAGTTCCGGGGTGCGGCACAGCTTGAGGCCGTCTCGGGAGAGCACGAGCGCGTGCCGCGCGCCCGGCGTGCGCTCCAGCAGGCCCTCGATGAGCCAGGTGAGCTTCTCGTCGGCGGTGGTCGAGCCGGTCATGAAGTGGTGTCGCCTTCCGGGTGCGCGTGCGAGTGGGAGGGGTGGTCGGGGGTGGTGTCGTCCGGGGAGGGCTCGGCCGGGGCGGCGCCGTCCCGTGTGGAGTTGGTGCGGTCCGGCATGGGGGTGCTGCCGGTCCGCGAGGCGCCGGTGTCGGCGGCGCGCACGGCCTGGCGGAAGCTGCTGAAGCGGGCCGCGCGCACCTTCGCGTCGTCGGCCGCCGGTGCGGGGCGCGGTTCGGCGGCCCGGGCGGTGGCCCGGGCACGTTCGGCCGCGGCGAGGGTCCTGCCCCGGCGGCGCTTGGGCAGCCCGGCGATCCCTTCGTCCTGCTCCCGGTCCGCCAGGTCGTGCGTGGGCGGCGGTTCGGAGGGGGCGGAACCGGACTCCGGGGAGGGGGTGGCGGGTACGGAACCGGTCGTCGGGTCGGACACGGCGCGGGTGGTGCCGGTCGTCGGGTCGGCCCCGGTGGGGGCGGTCCCCGTCTCCGGGTCGGGCACGACCGGGGCGGACCCGGGCTGCCGTTCGGGCGCCGCCTCCGCGGCTCCAGTCTCCGGGAGGCGCGTGGCCTCGGCCGAGGCCGCCCCGGGACCCGGTTCCCGCGCGGGAGCGGTCGCGGTCGGCGCGGAGCCGCGCGGCCGGTCGGCCGGGGCCGCCACCGGCGGGGCCGCCGGACCGTCGGAAGCGCCGGGGCCGCTCAGAATGTCCTGGGGGATGAGCATCAGCACACCCGTGCCCCCGCGCGCCGACGGCCGGAAGGACACCTTCAGCCCGTACTTGGCCGACAGCCGGCCCACCACGGCGAGGCCGAGCCGGGTGCCGGTCAGACCACCGAGCCCGGCGGCCTCGCCGGCCACCGCCTGCTGGGCCCGGCGCAGCTGCACCTCGCCCATCACGAGACCGCTGTCCTCCACGGAGACGATCGCCCCGGCCGGCACCGCCTCCACGTAGACGTGGACCTCGGCGGTCGGCGGCGAGAAATTCGCCGCGTTGTCGAGGAGTTCGGCCAGGGCGTGCATGACGCCCTCGGCGGCGTGCCCGGCGACCGCGGCGTCACTGGCGGAGTGCACGCGCACCCGCTGGTACCCGGCGATACGTCCCATGGCGCCGCGGAGAATGGACTCCATGCCGATGGGCCGCGCCCAACGGCGTCCGGAGCGCGCCCCCGTGAGGACGGCGACGGAGTCCGCGAGCCGGCCCGCCTGCGCGGTGCGGTGGTCGAGGTGGAGCAGGTCGGCGAGGACGTCCTCGTCACCGTGCCGCTCCTCCATGGCGCGCAGGTCCGCGAGCATCCCGGTGGCCAGCGCCTGCATCCGGCCGGCCGCGTTGGCGGTCGCGGAGACGGCGGCGGCACGTTCGCCGCGCGCCCGGTCCAGCCGCGACCGCAGCCGGCCGGTCTCCTCGGCGAGCCGCGCGACCTCCTGCGCGTGCTGCTCGGCCAGCCGGATCCGCTCCTGCTCGAAACCGGCGGCGAGTTGTTCCCGCTCGTGGTCGAACCCGTTCAGCAGGCCGCTGCGTTCACGGTCGGCCTGGGCGACGAGGTCGGCCTGTTCGCGGTCGGCCTCCGCCCGCAGTCGCTCCCGCTCCTGCCGGGCGCGCTCGGACAGCTGCCCGCGTTCCTGGGCGAGGGCTCCCGCCTCCGCGCGGGCGGCGTCCAGCAGCCGGCGCGTGGCCCGTTCCCGACGGACGGCGTGCACGGCCACCGTCACGGCGACACAGAGCAGGATCGCCGCCGCGCTCGCGCCCAGGCCGAGCGGAAGGCGTACCGAGGAGGGCGCCGCGGCGACGGCGCCGCCGACGGCGAGCGCCGACACCACGGCGCAGGGCAGGGCCACGGCCACCAGGGTGCGGGGAGCGGGTCGGTCGCCGGGGCGGGCGGGCGCGGTCATCAATCGGGTCCTCGCCAGGCCGCCGGAGCGGCCCTCGTGTCGTCCAACGGGGCGCGTGCGAGCAGGGGGTAGTCACACGCCACTCAACGGACGATCACTATACGAGAGTTCGTGATCGAAACGAGAGGAAGTCGGTCAATCTTTGCTCATGCGTGCGCAAGGCGCTCAGGGCAGGTCGCCCAACTCGCAGACCCGGGCGGCGAGATCGCGCAGTTTGACGTTGTTGTCCTGCGAGCACCGGCGCAGTGCGGCGAAGGCCTGGTCCTCGGTGAGGTGGTGGCTGCCCATGAGGATGCCCATGGCCTCGCCGATGGTGTGCCGGGTGTCGATGGCCTCCTGCAGCTGGGCGTGCGTACGGGCGCTGGAGAAGGCGACCGCGGCGTGCGAGGCCAGCAGCCAGCCCGCCGTCTCGTCTGCCTCGGTGAAGGCGCCGGGCCGGTAGGAGTAGAGGTTCAGCGCCCCGAGGTCCTCGTCCTCCGTGAACAGCAGGAAACCCATCATGCTGCCGAGGTTCAGCTTGCGCGCCTCGGGGACGTACTGGGGCCAGCGTCGCGCCTCGTCGCGGAAGTCGGCGATCCGGTACTGCCGCTGCCCGTCCGTGGTGCGGGCGGCGTCGAAGCACGGTCCCTCCCCGGTGCGTTCCTGGAGTGCGTCGCTCTCCACGACCACCTGGTCGGTGGGGGCGAGCGACCGCACCCGGCGCCCGCTCAGGATGAGGATGCCCGCGGCGTCGCAGCCCTCCACCAGTTCCGTGGCCGAGCCGGTGATGCGCTCCAGTGTGTCGTTCACCGACTCCTGGGCCAGCAGATCACGCGCCAGGGACGCCATCTGTTGCGCGAAACCGCGCCAGTCCATGCCCATACCTCCCTCGCTTTCCGGAGCGAGTGCCCTCAGGGGCGGGGAAGCAACAGCGGAAGTCGCCCCCATGCATCTTGATTCACGTTACATCTAAATGCATCATGCGCTCATGGACCCATCGCGAGGAGAGGCCGGCGAGCGGGGCAGGTCCGGCGGCCCGTTCCGCCAGCCCAGGGCCGTCTGGGCCGTCGCCTTCGCCTGCGTCATCTCGTTCATGGGCATCGGTCTGGTCGATCCGATCCTGCCCGCGCTGGCCGACAGCCTGGACGCCACGCCGAGCCAGGTCAGCCTGCTGTTCAGCAGCTACCTGATCGTCACCGCCGTCGCCATGCTCTTCGTCGGCTGGGTGTCCAGCCGTATCGGCGCCAAACGCACCCTGGTCACCGGCCTGGCGATCATCGTCGTCTTCGCGGCCCTGGCGGGCGCCACCGACTCCATCAACGGCATCGTCGGCTTCCGCGCCGGCTGGGGACTGGGCAACGCCCTGTTCATCGCCACCTCCCTCGCGGTCATCGTGGCCTCCGCGAGCGGCGGCTTCGGCGGCGCGATCATCCTCTACGAGACCGCCCTGGGCCTCGGCATCGCCGTCGGCCCGCTGCTCGGCGGCGAACTCGGCGCCATCAGCTGGCGCGGACCCTTCTTCGGCGTCGCCGTCCTCATGGCCGTCGCGCTCCTCGCCACCCTGGCCTTCGTCCCCGACCTGCCCAGGCCCGCACGGCGCACCTCACCCATGGCGCCGCTGCGTGCGCTGCGCCACCGCGGCCTGCTCACCATGGGCATCATGGCCCTGCTGTACAACTGGGGCTTCTTCACCATGCTCGGCTACGCCCCGTACCCGATGGAGCTGGACGCCCACCGGCTCGGGCTGGTCTTCACCGCCTGGGGCCTGCTGGTCGCCGCCTTCAGCGTCTTCTTCGCCCCGCGCCTGCAGGCCCGGTTCGGCACCGCACCGGTCCTGTACGCCAACCTGCTCGGTCTCGGCATCGTGATGGCCGTCATCGCGGCCGGCGTCACCAGTCCCGCGACCGTCGTCGTCGCGGTCGTCGTCAGCGGTGCCTTCATCGGCATCAACAACACCCTCACCACCCAGGCCGTCATGCTCGTCTCGCCCGTCGAGCGCCCCGTGGCCTCCTCCGCGTACGGCTTCCTCCGCTTCATCGGCGGCGGCCTGGCGCCCTACGCCGCCGGGAAGCTCGCCGACGCCACCGACCTCGGCGTCCCGTTCTACCTCGGCGCCGCCACCTTCCTCCTCGCCATCCCGGTCCTGGCCTGCGGCCACCGGCTGCTGCGCGAGGCCGAGGCGGGCACCGGCGACGGCGCAGCGGTGGCCCCGTCGCTCACCCCCGTGCGGACCGGGACCCCGGCCGCCGCGCACCCCGTCATCGTCGCCGTCGGCGCCCATGACCGGGCAGCCGTCATCGTCGACAGCGCGGCCCGCCTCGCCCGCGACACCGGCAGTCCGCTGGAGGTCGTCCACGTGCGCCTGACCGCCGTGGTGGAGGAACAGGCCGTCGACACCGAGACCGAGGAGGAGGCCAGGCGCGCGGTCACCGCGCATCTCGACCGGCTGAGCGCTCTCGGTGTCGCCGCCACCGGCCAGGTCCTGGGCGGCGTCGGCGACCACGCCGCCGCCGGTCGCGCCCTGGCCCGGCACGCCGCCGAGGCCCGGGCCCGTACGGTCGCCGTCGGCCGTTCACCGCGCGGCCCGCTGGAGCAGTTCGCCGACGGCAGTTTCACCAGCGCCCTCACCCACGCCGCCACCTGCACCGTCGTCCTCGTCGACCCGGACGACGCTCCGCGCCCCCTGACCGCGCGGTCCCTGACGGAACTGCGCGCCGAGGCCTGAGCCCGTGCGGCCGCCCGGTGTCAGTCTCCGCCGGGCCGGAGCCGGTCGGCGGCGCCCGGCGGCTGCACACGCATGCCGGGACGCCGCCGGTGCACGGTCAGGTACGTCGCCCCGTCCGGGCCGGCCACGACACCCCGGGCCGAACCGTGGGGCAGCCAGGTCAGGACGCCCGCGTGCAGGGGGCGGTCGCCGTCGGCGCAGACCAGGGAGGCCGCGCCGTCGAGGACGAGCAGCAGGACGTCGAGGTCCGGTTCGGTGTGCGTGCCGACCCGCCCCGCCGCGGGGAGGCGGACGACGTTGGCGTCGAGCTGCCGCCCGGGTTCCGCCAGTCGCCACAGGGCGCCGGCGGCCGCCTCGTCGCCGGACGACAGCAGTCGCGCGGTGTCGCACAGGACCCGGGGGAGGGGAGGGGCGGGTGCCGGTGCGGGGGAGCCCTCTTCGTGCCCTGCCATCAGAGGTCACCGCGCCTTCCGCGCCCGGTGACGCGTGCCACAGGGCCATAGCCGTCAATAAACACGAATCCATTATGCGTATTTGATAGCGTCACGGCTGTGCGGCTGACGAAGTTCACCGACCTGGCGCTGCGTTCCGTCATGCGCCTGGCGGTCGTGAGAGACGGTGACGACCCGCTGACCACCCGCGAGGTGGCCGACGCGATGGCCGTGCCGTACACGCACGCGGCGAAGGCCGTCACCCGGCTCCAGCACCTCGGAGTGGTCGAGGCGCGGCGCGGTCGCGGCGGCGGCCTGGCGCTGACCGACGCGGGGCGCGACGCCTCGGTCGGCCGGCTGGTGCGGGAGCTCGAAGGGGACGGTGAAGTCGTCGCCTGCGAAGGCGATCCGCCGTGCCCGCTGCGAACGGCCTGCCGGCTGCGGGCCGCGCTGCGCGACGCCCAGGAGGCGTTCTACGCCGCACTCGACCCGCTGACCGTCGCCGACCTGGTGGCCTCGCCCACCGGCCCGGTGCTCGTCGGCCTCTCGGACCGCCCCTCGGGCTGACGGGCGCGCGCCCGCGGCGGCGCGCACCCGTGACCTAAAACACGAATATCATCTACCAATTAAGGAGCCGCCGTGCTCTCCGAACAGTCCGTCCCCGTGGTCCGCGCGACCCTTCCCGCCGTCGGAGCGGCCATCGGCGACATCACCGAGCTGTTCTACCGGAAGCTGTTCGACGCCCACCCCGAGCTGCTCCGGGACCTGTTCAACCGCGGCAACCAGGCCGGCGGGGAGCAGCAGCGGGCCCTGGCCGGCTCCATCGCCGCCTTCGCCGGCCTGCTGCTGGAGAGGCCCGACGTCCGGCCCGACGTCATGCTGTCCCGGATCGCGCACAAGCACGCCTCCCTCGGCATCACCTCCGACCAGTACAAGACCGTCCACCGCCACCTGTTCGCCGCGATCGGCGACGTCCTCGGCGATGCCGTGACCCCCGAGGTCGCCGCCGCCTGGGACGAGGTCTACTGGCTGATGGCCAACGCGCTGGTGGCGGTCGAGGCCCGCCTCTACGCGGAGGCGGGCGTGGCCGAGGGCGACGTGTGGCGCCGGATGGAGATCGTCGGACGGCGCGAGGAGAGCCCCGACGCGCTGAGCCTCGTCCTGCGGCCCGCCGACGACCGCCCCGCGGCGCTCTTCCGCCCGGGCCAGTACGTCAGTGTCCGCTCCGAACTGCCCGACGGCTCCCGGCAGATCCGCCAGTACAGCCTGTCCGCCGCACCCGGCCGCACCGACCTGCGCATCACCGTCAAACGCGTGCACGACGACGGGCGGCCCGACGGCGAGGTCTCCTCCTGGCTGCACGCGCACGCCCGCGAGGGCGACGTACTGACCGTCTCCGCACCCTTCGGCGACCTCGCCCTCGCGGAGGACGACGGACCGCTGCTGCTCGCCTCCGCCGGCATCGGCGTCACTCCCGTGCTGGCCATGCTCGACCACCTGGCCGCCGCCGGCGCCACCCGGCCGGTCACCGTCGTGCACGCCGACCGCAGCCCCGCCGACCACGCCCACCGGCGGGAACAGCGCGACCTGGTCCGCGCGCTGCCCGACGCCCGGCTCCACCTGTTCTACGAGGAGCCCGGTGAGGCGGCACCGGAGGCGACGGCCGGTCTCGTGGACCTCGCCGGAGTCGACCTGCCCCCGGGACTCACGGCGTACCTGTGCGGCCCGGTGCCCTTCATGCGCGCCGTCCGCGGCGACCTGCTGCGCCGAGGCGTGCCCGCCGAGGCCGTCCACTACGAGGTCTTCGGGCCCGACCTCTGGCTCGGACGCTCGTAGCGGGCACCGGCCCCGCGCGCAACGGCACGGCGGAATCGCGCGCGGACGTTAGGCCGCAGCGGTGAACGCGGTCGTGATGGCGGTGTCGACGCGGGCGTGCACCACCAGCCGGGTACCGGTCGTGTCCGCGTTGTTCTCCAGCAGCCGCCGGACCGGCGCGCTGTGGGTGACCACGGACATCAGGACACCGAGCCGGCCGCACCACTGATGGGCCCGGAGTACGGCACTGACCGCCGCGTGGCCGTCGGCCCCGTCGGTCAGCACGATGACGACAGGGGTGGGCTGATGGGCGTCGACCAGGTTGGTGATGTGCGTGGTCAGCGTGGCCCGCCCGTCGATTCCCGGGTCCCGGTCCACCGTGATGACCAGGACCCCATGCTCCAGGGTGTGGGACAGCATCGCGGCCTCCGATCCGTCGCCTCGTGGCGAAGTTGTGTTCAGTGAAGGTCCCCGGCACCGGGTCCGCAACGCACCCCCGCGGCGCCGCACCCGGCACCGCTCCGGGCGGCCCGCCCCGGGCACACCGCCACTGAGTACGATCGTCCGGTCCGCCCGGACCCCCGCCGGCCACCCCGAGGAGCCCCGACCCGTGCCCGCCCTGCTGCCCCCGCCCCGCACCGGGCACCGCCTGCCGGCCCCGGAGCACCTGACGCGGCTGGAGGACGGCGAACGGCTGCACGCCCTGCTCTGGCGCCCGGGCCCGGGCTGGCGGATGGCCAGCAGCGCCGTGCTGGGCGGCGGGATCGCCGAGCGCGCGTGGGTGCTCAACGCCCAGGTCGCCCACGGGTACCGGCGCACCGACCCCGCCCGCCACCTGGCGGGCCTCGCCCACGCCGCCGGCGCCCGGGGGCCCGGTGTGGGTCTGATGACGGCCGCCGACGTCTCCGCCTTCGCCCGCGCGCACGACGGCGGGGCCGAAGCCGTCGTGACCGCCGGTATCTCGGTACGCGGCTGGGCGGCCTCGCCCGAGGAGGGCGCCCCCGCCGCCGCCCCACCCGGGACGATCAACATCATGGCCGCGGTGCCGGTCGCGCTGAGCGACGCCGCACTGGTGAACGCGGTGATGACGGCGACCGAGGCCAAGGTGCAGGCGCTGCTGGACGCGGGACTCGACTGCTCGGGAACCCCCACGGACGCCGTGTGCGTCGCCGCCCGCGCGCCGCACGGCGCCGAGGTCACGCACTCCTTCGCCGGCCCCCGTTCCGAATGGGGCGCCCGGCTGGCCCGCGCCGTCCACCGGGCCGTACGGGCGGCACTGCCCGTCCCCGGGTGAGCACGCGCCCCGCTACAACGACGTCCTGCGCCGCACCGCCATCGTCCGCAGGGCCAGTGCCGCGGCGAGCAGCACCCAGGCCACGGCGCTGTACGCCCACGCGGTCGCGCCCCGGGCCAGATCGACGACGGTCCACACCGCCCACAGGGCGAGCACGACGCACAGCGCGGTCCAGGCGATGTCGGACAGCCGGGTGCGCAACTGGGCGCGCTGCCGTGTGCCCGGCTCCAGGTCGCCGAGATCGCTGTCGGCGGGCGTCTGCCGCTCGTCCATGTCGGAATCCTTCCGGAGGTCCTGGATATGTGAACTCCGGTTACCCGCGATGGGGTTGGGCAAGCAGGCCGGCACACGCGCACGCGGGGGCGGCCCCGGCCGGGCCGCCCCCGCGTGTGTCATCGGGCCGTCAGCGCGCGGAGGTCTTCTCCAGCGCCTTGTCGAGGGCCGCCTTGAAGCCGTTGACCCACAGCTGGTTCACCCGGCTGCGCTCGGCGGCGTTCGGGTAGGCGTTGGTGCACGACGGGCCGGGGCCGCCGCCGGACATCAGCTCGCTGCACGGCCCCGAGTAGTGGTCGGGCAGGCCGAGCACGTGCCCGGTCTCGTGCGCGGTCACCCGCGTCGAGTCGTACTGCTGGTTCTGCCGGTAGTCGAGGAAGATGTACCCGTTGCCGTGCCCGTCCGTCGAGGCGTACGAGCCGCGCGAGTCGTTGCCCTCGTAGTACGCGAAGTCGGCGCCGGAACTTCTCTCCGCGAGCCGTACGTTGGAGACCGAGCCGTTCCAGATCTGGGTGGAGCGGGATATCTGCGAGCGGAAGCTCGGCGCGTTGGTGGCGCTGTAGTAGACGGTGACGGCCGCCGCCGACGACGGACTGGCGGCGCGCTTCTCGGCCACGGACTTGATGACCGCCTCGAAGAACGCCCGGTTCGCCGCCGCGTCCTCGCCCGAGCCGGCCGAGGGCTCGAAGCCCAGGTGGGCGGCGTGCGACGGCTCCTGGGGAGTGGCGGCCGTCGCGGCGGGAGCGGTACCGAGCAGGGCCGCCGTCAGGCCGAGACCGGCCGCGGTGGACAGAAGGGGCATGCTGATACGCATCGATGACTCCTAGAGTGGGGGAGTGGGGAGAAGTCGTCACCGGTGAGTGTGGAGCGCCCATGAGCCCGCTGTGATGATGGCAACCGGTGATAGGCCCGGGCTATCACCGTTCACCGCGACTTGGGTGCGGCTTGGACCGGAGTGCAGAACTCGCCCTGATCCGCCGCGTTTTGTTCACCTGGCGCAACCAACTGTTCCGCCCTACGCTCCCTGCATGGAGCTCGAGGTGAGGCACCTACGCGCGCTGTGCGCCATCGCCGACGCCGGCAGCCTGCACCGGGCGGCGCGCCAACTCGGTGTCAGCCAGCCCACGTTGAGCACCCAGTTGAGCCGCATCGAACAGGCCCTGGGCGGCCCCCTGTTCGTCCGCGAACGCACCGGCTGCCGCCCGACCCCGCTCGGCCGCTCCGTCCTCGGCCGGGCCCGCCCGCTGCTGACCGACATGAGTACCCTGGTCCGGGAGGCCCGCGCCGCCGCGGCCGGCGGCGACAGCAGGCTGCGGGTCGGCTCCACCGCCAGCCGCGCCCTGGCCGGCTGGCTGCGCCGGCTCAGACGCCCGGGCCTGGAACCCACCCTCCAGATGGACGTCTCCGCAAACGCGCTGCTGCGCCGGGTCACCGAGGGACAGCTCGACGTCGCCTTCGTGCACGAGGTCGAGGGCAGCGCCCTGCACGTCCCCGAGGGGCTGCGCCTGCGCGTCCTCGTCGAGCGCGAACCGCAGTTCGTCATGCTGCCCGCCGACCACCCCGCGGCCACCCGCCCCGTCGTCCGCCTCGCCGACCTGGCCGACGACCGCTGGATGGTCGACCCCACCGTCGACGGCGAGTGGGACGGCGTGCACCGCATGCTGCGCGCCGTCGGCCTCAACCCGCGTGTCCTGCACGGCGATTACCACACCGCCGCGTCCCTCGTCGCCACCGGCGAGGTCGTGACCGTCTGCCAGCCCAGCTCCCAGTCCCGTCCCGACATGGCGGTGCGGCGCCTGTACGGCGACCCCATAGGCGTACGCCTGCTGCTGGCCGCGCGCACCCGGGCCGAGCTGGACGCCGTCTTCCCGGCGCTGGAGGAGGCGTACTGGGAGGTGGCCCGCCAGTCCACCGCGTACCGGGAGTGGCTGGAGGGTGCGGGCATCCGGATGCTGCCCCGGCGCCCGCTGACCGGGGGCGGAACCGACCGGGTCGAGTTCGTCCGGGCCCGCTGAGCCCCGCCGTCCGGCCGATGGAGTGATTTTCCTACGGGCCGGTGTGTCCGAGTGACGGAGGGGTTACGGAGAGCATCATGAGCTCTGCACGACGACTTCCGCCGCTGCGTTCGCTGGCCGTGATGGGTGCCCTGGGCACCTCCGTTCTGCTGCTGACCGCCTGCACGAACGCCGATTCGACACGTTCGAGCGTCGCGGAGGCGGCCCAGACCGGGTCTCCGACCGCGACCGATTCCCCCACCGCGTCCCCCACCGGGTCTCCCTCGCTGAACGAGGACCAGACCGAGCGCAAGGACCTCCTCTCGGCGACGAAGGTCACCTGGGACAAGGCCGCCGACACCGCCGTCAAGGAGGTCCCCGAGAGCAAGCTCGTGGACCTCGAACTCAAGCGCACCGAGGCCGACGTCACCGCGTCGCCGACCGGCTCCCCGAGCCCCAGCATGCCGAACCCGGCGCCCAGTCAGGGCGCGCCCGAATGGGAGGCCAAGGTCGCCGAGACCGACGGCACCGTGCACCGCGTCGACATCGACGCGGTCAGCGGCAAGGTCTTCCGCATCCAGGCCGACCCGGACCAGGACGCCGACGACAAGAGCCAGATGGCCGACTGGCTGGGCAAGGCCCAGCAGACGCCCGAGCAGGCGGTCAAGGCGGCCACCGGCGCGGCCAAGGGCACCGTCACCCACGTCGAACTCGGCGACAACGACAACCAGCAGGTCATCTGGGCCGTCGACGTGGTGTCCACCGACACCTGGGACAAGGCCACCATCGACGTCGACGCGGCGAACGGCAAGGTCCTGCGCGAGAACGTCGACACCGACTGAGCGACCGGGCACCGGACGCCGACGGGAGCAGCGGATCACTTGACCCACTGCTCCCGTTCCGCGTGCCGTGCGCCGTCACCCCGCGGGCGCGGCGGCCTCCGCCGGGTCGTGCCCCCGGCCGCGGGGCAGCGTCATGACGGCCAGGAAGCCGAGGACCGCCACCGCGGCGAAGAAGTAGAAGCCCCACGGGTGACCGACCCCCGAGGCGACCAGCGCGCCGGTGATCGACGGGCCGACGATCGAGCCGATCCGGCCGATCCCGGACGCCGAGCCGAGCGCGGTGCTCCGCACGGACGCCGGGTAGAAGTTCGTCACGTAGGCGTAGACGAGCACCATGGCCGAGAAGACGAACACGCCGGTGAGGAAGACGACGGTGTTGAGCATCAGGTCGCTCTCCATGCGGATGCTCAGACACCCCAGCATGACCACCGAGACCGCGAACCAGACCATGGTGGTGCCCTTGATGCCCCGCCGGTCGGCGACCCATCCGCCGAGGACCAGGCCGACGACACCGCCCACGTTGAGCACGAGGAGCTGGGTGACGGCGGCCGGCACGGGGTAGCCGGCGTCGTTCATCAGCTTCGGCAGCCAGGTGTTGAGGCCGTAGACCAGCAGCAGCCCCATGAACGACGCGACCCAGATGCCGATGCCCGCACGCAGGTACGCCGGCTTGAGCAGCTCGGTGAACGGCACCCGCTGGGCCCCGTCCCGCTTGGCCCGGACGAACGCCTCCGACTCCGGCAGCTTGAACCACTGGATGACGGCGATCACGAGGCCGACGACGCCGAGCAGGTAGAAGAGGATCTCCCAGTCGTCGGCCACCTGGAGGGCCAGCAGCGAGGTGATCACCGCACCGGTGTGGTAGCCGGTCATCGTCAGCGTGCTGGCCCGCGCCCGGCGGCTGGCGGGCATGTGCTCGGCCATCATCGTCAGCGAGACCGGCATGCAGGCGCCCAGGCCCAGACCGGCGAGGAGGCGCAGCGCGGCGAACATCGCGACGGAGTCCGCCAGCGGCACCACGACGGTGAGGACCGAGAAGAGCACGACCGAGCCGATGAGCAGCCGGCGGCGCCCCAGCCGGTCGGCCAGCGGACCGACACAGACCGCGCCGATGGCCACGCCGACGAGCGACAGCGTCGCGATGGTGGTCGCGTCGCCCGCGGTCATGCCGAGGTGATGGGTCTTGAGCAGGGTGGGGATGATGGCGCCGAGGACGACGAGGTCGTAACCCTCCAGCAGGACGGTGATCCAGCAAAGGACCACCGTCCAGGAGCTGTTGCCGGCGCGGCCGGCCTGTGCGGGCGCGTCGGACGTGGTGGCGGAAGCCATGATGACTCTCCCCCCGGGGGACGGGTGTGAGTGAGCGGAGCCGGAACGGCCGGGGTGGCCGGAGGGATCAGAACGGGTAGTCGGCGATGTCCGGGCGGACCGTCACCCACTGGGTCTCCGTGAACGCCTCGACGTTGGCCGCGGCGCCGCCGAAACGGGAGCCGGTGCCCGAGGCCTTGACCCCGCCGAAGGGGGCGTTGGGCTCGTCGCTCACGGTCTGCTCGTTGATGTGCACCTTGCCGGAGTCGATCCGGTCGGCCAGCTTCATCGCCGTACCGACGTCGCCGAGGATGCCGACCGACAGCCCGAACTCGCAGTCGTTGACGATGCGCGCGGCCTCCTCCAGCGTGGAGAAGGCGATGACCGGCGCGACGGGGCCGAAGATCTCCTCGCGCCACGCGGGCATGTCGGTCGTCAGACCGGTGAGGACGGTGGCGCGGTATCCGGCGCCGTCGGTCTCGCCGCCCGCGGCGACCTTCGCGCCGGCCGCGACGCTGTCGGTGACGATGCCGTGCACGCGCTCCAGCTGACGGCGGTCGATCAGCGGGCCGAGCGCCACGTCCTCGCGGGCCGGGTCGCCGACCGGCAGGGCGTCGGCCTTCGCGGCGAGCGCGGCGGTGTACTCCGCCACCAGCGACTCGTGCACGATGTGCCGGCCGGTCGTCATGCAGATCTGCCCCTGGTGCAGGTAGGACCCGAACGCGCCCGCCGAGGCCGCCTTCGGCACGTCCGCGCCGTCCAGTACGACCAGCGCGTTGTTCCCGCCGAGTTCCAGATGGGCCCGCTTCAGCAGCCGCCCGGCCCGCTCGCCGATCGCCCGCCCGACCGGCGTGGAGCCGGTGAAGGAGACGACCCGCACCTCCGGTGCCTCGACGACCGCCTGCCCGACCGCGCCGTCGCCCGGCAGCAGGTGCAGGACCCCGGCGGGCAGCCCGGCCTCCTCGAAGATCCGGGCGATGACGACACCGCCGCCGACCGCGGTGCGCGGGTCGGGCTTGAGCAGCACGGCGTTGCCGAGCGCCAGCGCCGGGGCCACGGAGCGCAGACCCAGGATGAGCGGGAAGTTGAAGGGCGCGATCACGCTCACGACACCGGCCGGGCGGCGGCGGGCGAGCGACCAGCGGGCCTCCTCGGAGGTGAGCACCTCGCCCTGCGGGTGCGTCGGCAGTCCCGCGCACTCGAAGCACTCGCCGATCGCGAGCCCCACCTCGAAAGCGGCCTTGGACCGCACCGAGCCGCCCTCGCGCACCAGCCAGTCCTCGATCTCGGCGGCGTGCTCGGTGAACAGCTCACCCGCACGCCGCAGCACGGCGGCCCGCGCCTGCGGCCCGGTCGCCGCCCAGGCGCGCTGGGCCTCGGCGGCCCGGGCGGCGGCGCGGCCCACGTCCTCGGCCGTGGCCAGGCCGACCGCGCCGAGCCGGTCGCCGGTGGCCGGCTCGGTCACCGGATGCTCGACCGGGGAGTCCTGCCAGCCGTCGCTGTAGAACTTCCGGCCCCAGACGTCGCTGTCCAGGAGTGTCATCGTGTCCCTCTCCTCGTGCTCTTCGTGCGCGTTCTCGGGATGCTCGGAATGTCGGTACGGTCAGGAGGGCGTGGTGAGCGCCGTGTCCACCTGGATCAGCCGGGGCCCGTCCGCCGGTTCGGCGAGGACGGCGCGCAGCTCCTCGGCGCCCTCGACGTGCCGGGCGGCGACGCCGTAGCCCTCGGCGATACGGGTGAAGTCCAGCCCCGGGATGTCGAGGCCGGGGGCGTCCGGCACGCCCAGCAGCCCGCCGAACCAGCGCAGCGCCCCGTACGTGCCGTTGCGCAGCAGTACGACGGTCAGCGGAACCCGGTGCTGCGCCGCCGTCCACAGGGCGGTGATGCCGTAGTTGGCCGAGCCGTCGCCGACCACCCCCACGACCGGGCGGTCGGGCCGGGCCATCGCGACACCCACCGCGCCGGGCAGGCCGAAACCGAGCCCGCCGGCCGCCGGGAAGTAGTAGGAGCCGGGCCGGCGCAGATCCATCTGGCGCCACCAGGCCGCGTTGGTCGACGTCGACTCGACGACGTACGCCGTGTCCTCGGGCAGTTCGTCGCGCAGGGCGGCGAAGACCTGCTCGGGGTGGAGACCGGGACCCTCGGCGGTGAGCGGTGCGGGCGCCGGCCGGTAGGGCGCCGCGGGCCTCGCGGGCGCGTCCAGCGACTTCAGGAGCAGGTCGACGACGGCCGAGGGGTCGGCGACCAGGGCCTCGCCCATCGGAGCCCGCGCGGCGGCCGACGCGTCCCCGGTCACCTGGATCAGCCGGGTGCCCTCGGGAAGGTAGGCGCCGGGGAGGTGCTCGTGGTAGCGGAAGACCGGCGCGCCCAGCACGAGCACGAGGTCGTGGCCCTCGAACGCCGCCGAGACCGGTGCGATCCCGGCGGGCAGCACCCCCTGGAACTGCGGGTGCCGGTTCGGAAAGGGCAGCCGGAACAGCGAGGGGGCCGCCCACACCGGCGCGCCCAGCCGCTCGGCCAGCCGTACCGCGTCGTCGAAGAGGCCGTCGGAGTCGATGTCGCCGCCCAGCACGAGGGCGGGGCGCCGGGCCGCGGCGACCCTCTCGACGAGCCGGTGACTCTGCCCGGCACCGGGCACGGCGGCCAGCTCCACCCGCCGGTCGAGAACCGCCGCCGCGTTGTCGTCCGCCTCGGCCGACCAGTCGTCGTACGGCACCGACAGGTACGTCGGCCGCCGCTGGAGCCGCGCCTCGAAGACGGCCTGGGCGAGGGCGCGCGGCACGTCCTCGGCGCACGCCGGTTCCGCCGCCCAGCCCACCAGCGGCTTCATCAGGGCGGGGGCGTCGACGCTGGCCAGGTTGGCCTCCGGGCCGATCGCGGTCCTGACCTGCTGGCCGGCCAGCACCACCAGCGGGGTGCGCGCGGCCACCGCGTTCGTCAGCGCGCCCATCGCGTTGCCGGAACCCGAGGCGGCGTGCAGGTTGACCAGGACCGGGCGCCCGGTCGCCTGGGCGTACCCGTCGGCCATCCCGACGACGGCGCCCTCGTGCAGGCCGAGGACGTAGCGGAAGCCGTCGGGCAGCCCGGCGAGGAAGGGCAGCTCGTTGGAGCCCGGATTGCCGAAGACGGTGGTGAGTCCCTGGCGCTCCAGGAAATCGTGGGAGACACGACGCACGGATGACACGGACGTTCCTTTCGAAGTGACGTCCGACACGCTAGGCACCCCGCGACATGGGCACCAATAGATGTTTCGGTGCCTCGATATAGACTCCACCGATATGGGCACCTTCGATCTCAACCTCGCCCGGGTCTTCGTGCTCCTGTACGAGACCGGCAGTGTCACGGCCACCGCCGAGACGCTGCACGTCACGCAGCCCACGGTCAGCTACAGCCTGGGCAAGCTCCGGCGCCACTTCGACGACGAGCTGTTCCGCCGCAACGGGCGCGGACTGACGCCCACGGCCGGCGCCCGGCGGCTGTACGAGCCGCTCCAGCGCGCCCTGGCGGAGATCGACGGGACGGTCCGGCAGGGCGACGTGTTCGACCCCGCGACCATGTCCGGGCGCTTCACGATCGCGCTGTCCGACCTCGGCGAGGCGACGCTGCTGCCGAGGCTCCTCGCCGCGGCGCGCGAGCGGGCGCCGGGGGTGTCGTTCACCGTCCGGCCCTTCGACGTGGAGGACGCCGAGAGCCAGCTGCGCCGCGGCGACCTCGACGTGTTCGTGGCCACCCCGGTGATCACCTCGCACCTGACCGTGCGGGTCCCGCTCTTCCGGGAGCGCTACGTCCTGATGGTCGCCGCGGACCATCCGCGCATCCGGGGCGACGCGGCCACGCTGGCCGACCTCGCCGCCGAGCACCACGCCACCGTGTTCGGGCCGAGCGGACACGTCGCGCCCCGGGCCGTGCTGGCCGCGCACGGACTCCTGGAACGGGTCGCCGTGGACGCCACCCGCTTCTCGATGCTGCCCTACCTGCTGGAACAGACCGACCTCGTCGCCATCGTCCCCGAGTACGTCGGCGAGGTCTTCACCGCCTCGCACCGGGTGCGCCTGGTGCGCCTGCCGTTCGAGACCGAGCCGATCGAGATCGCCCTGTACGCCCGGCACGAGTCCTCGCGCGCTCCCGCGCAGCGCTGGCTCGTCCAGTTCATGGCGGAGGTACTGGGCGAACAGGTGAGCCCGGCCCAACTGCCGCCCACCGCCGCCCGCTGAGACCGGACGCCGCGCGAACTGCGGGTGTTTGCGGTCGCGGTGAGGGGCAAGGCGGTGTCCATGAGCGATCCGAACAAGGACACGAACAAGAAGCCCACCACTACGCGGACCGCCGAGGCCAAGGCCGAGAGCGCCGCCAAGAAGGCGACCGCCCCGGCCTCCCGGGCGACACACGCCGCCGCCGACAAGGCGGGTGACGCCGCGTCGGCCGCCAAGGCCGGCGCCCAGCGTTCCGCCCAGGTCGCCAATGGCGCCGTGCAGACGGCCGCCAAGGGTGTCGAGGCGGGCCGTCAGGCCGTCATCACCACCTCGGGCCAGGTCGCCGCCGGGGCGAAGACCGCCTGGACGGTCATCGCCCACCGCAAGCTCGTCGCCGCGGGCGTCGGCGCCGGTATCACCGCCCTGAGCGCGGCGTCGTACGCGGTGGGCCGGCGATCGGGCCGTCACACCCAGGGGCCCCTCACCCGTCTCACCGGAGGCCGGATCTGACGCCCTTACCGGACGGCCCCGGCCGGAACGCAGAGCGCCGCTCCCCGAACAGGGGAAGATGGGACCGCGAGCGAAGTCCCTACCGATGCGGAGGAGTGGGCGCATGCAGCACGACCGAGCCGGGAAGCCGGCCGGCCCCGAGGACCTGATCGACGTCGCCCGGCTGGTGACGGCGTACTACACCCTGCACCCGGACCCGGCGGAGCCCGCCCAGCGCGTGGCCTTCGGCACGTCCGGGCACCGGGGTTCGTCCCTAGCGGCGGCGTTCAACGAGGACCACATCGCCGCCACCAGCCAGGCCATCTGCGAGTACCGCTCCGCACAGGGCACCGACGGCCCGCTCTTCCTGGGCGCCGACACCCACGCCCTGTCCGAGCCCGCGAGGGTCACCGCGCTCGAGGTGTTCGCCGCCAACGACGTGACGGTCCTCGTGGACACCGGGGACGGCTACACCCCCACCCCGGCGGTGTCGCACGCCATCCTCACCCACAACCGGGGCCGCGACTCGGGCCTCGCGGACGGCGTGGTCGTCACCCCCTCGCACAACCCGCCCGCCGACGGCGGCTTCAAGTACAACCCGCCGAACGGCGGACCGGCCGGCTCGGACGCCACCTCCTGGATCCAGGACCGGGCCAACGAGATCATCGCGGCCGGCCTGAAGGACGTACGGCGCATCCCCTACGCACGGGCGCTCGCAGCCCCCGGCACCGGGCGCTACGACTTCCTCGACCGCTACGTCTCCGACCTGCCGGCCGTCCTCGACCTCGACGCGATCCGCTCGGCCGGCGTGCGGATCGGCGCCGACCCGCTGGGCGGCGCCTCCGTCGCGTACTGGGGCCGGATCGCCGAGCACCACCGCCTCGACCTGACCGTAGTTAACCCGCTCACCGACCCGACCTGGCGGTTCATGACGCTGGACTGGGACGGCAAGATCCGCATGGACTGCTCGTCGCCCCACGCGATGGCCTCCCTCATCGAGAAGCGCGACCGCTTCGCCATCGCCACCGGCAACGACGCCGACGCCGACCGGCACGGCATCGTCACCCCCGACGGCGGCCTGATGAACCCCAACCACTACCTCGCCACCGCCATCGCCTACCTCTACGCCCACCGCACCGAGTGGCCCGCCGACGCGGGGGTGGGCAAGACGCTGGTCTCCTCCGGCATGATCGACCGGGTCGCCGGCGACCTCGGCCGGCGGCTGGTCGAGGTCCCGGTGGGCTTCAAGTGGTTCGTCGGCGGTCTGATCGACGGCTCCCTCGGCTTCGGCGGCGAGGAGTCCGCGGGCGCGTCCTTCCTGCGCCGGGACGGCTCGGTGTGGACCACCGACAAGGACGGCATCATCCTCGCCCTGCTCGCCTCCGAGATCACCGCCGTCACCGGCCGGAGCCCCTCCGAGCACTACGCCTCGCTCACCGCCCGCTTCGGCGAACCCGCCTACGCCCGCATCGACGCCCCCGCCACCCGCGAGGAGAAGGCCCGCCTCGCCCGGCTGTCCCCGGCCGAGGTCACCGCCGACACCCTCGCCGGCGAGCCGGTGACCGCCGTCCTCACCGAGGCACCGGGCAACGGCGCGCCCATCGGCGGCATCAAGGTGACTACCGAGAACGCGTGGTTCGCGGCCCGCCCCTCCGGCACCGAGGACGTCTACAAGATCTACGGGGAGTCCTTCCTCGGCGCCGACCACCTCCGGCAGGTGCAGGACGAGGCCAAGCTCGTCGTCCTCGGCGCCCTGGGCGGCTGAGACCTCACCTCCGGCCGGCTTAGCCCTGTGCCCCGCGGCGCAGGGCCCAGGCCGGTGACCAGATCTCCGTGTCGAGCCGGACGGACGGGCGCGAGACGAGGTACGCGTGCAGCGCGGCCAGCCCCGGATGCGCGTTGTCGGCGTGCCGGAGCAGGGAGTGCGGATAGACGGGCGCCGGATCGCGCACCGGGATGCGGCGCAGGTCGTGGCCGGCCGGCCAGACCAGGGGCGTGTGCTCGCTGAGGAAGGTCGACACCGTCGACGACTCGGAGATGGTGTCCAGGAGGGCCTCGACGCCGAAGTTCGGGCCGATCGCGTCCACGGTGAACCCGAACTCGGCCGCGAACGCGTCGTAGTAGGCCGACCACTCGGTGCCCGGGACGTTCCCGGGCATCCAGACGCGCTGCCCGGCGAGCTGCCCCGGGGCCACCGCCCGCGCCTTGGCGAACGGGTGGGCGGGCCCGGTGAACAACTGCAGCGGCTCGTCGAAGACGGGCGTGGCCTCGATGCCGTCGGGCAGCCGCTGCCCAGGCATGGTGACGCAGCGGAACGACGCGTCGATGGCACCGGAACCGATGGCGGCGACGGCGGTGTGCGCGTCGGGGAGGGTGACCACGTCGAGGTCGACGTCGGGACGGGCGCGGTGGAAGTCACGCAGCAGACCGGCCGTCGCGACCCGTCTGCCGATCACGTCCACCCGCAGCGGACGGCGCCCCGGCCGCACCGAGGCGACGGCCCGCTCCTCGGCGTCCAGCAGCGCACGGGCGTGCGGCAGGAACGCCTGCCCGTCGATGGTGAGCCGGGCCCCTCGCGCGGTCCGGGTGAACAACGTCACCCCCAGGTCCTTCTCCAGCGCGGCGACACGCTTGGACACGGCCTGCTGGGTGACGGTCAGCCGGGCGGCGGCGACCTGGAACTGCCCCGCCTCGGCGACGGCGACGAAGGTGCGTACGGCGCTGAGATCCACGACGGCCATCGTACGAGCGTGGCGCCGCCGCCACCCTGTGGTCGATGCGGCCGGTGATGTTTCACGGATTCCGGGGTAGACGGGCTGGCGTAACGGTCAAGGCTCAGGAAGAGGGCGGATCGGATGGACGGGGCTGCCCGGCATGAGGACCGGCGAAGTGAGCCGGTCAAGGTTTCGGCGGAGTACGAGGGCATTCCCGGCGACATCGCCCGGGGCCGCGAGCTGGCCCGGAGATTTCTCGCCCGGGTGCGGGCCGCACAGGACCGCGCGGTGTCCGACCGCGCGGCGGACCTGGTGCAGCTCGTGGTCAGCGAGCTGCTGACGAACGCCTGCAAGTACGCGCCCGGCCCCTCGCTGGTCGACCTGGAGCTGGCCGACGACCGGGTCGAGGTCACCGTGTGGGACAGCGAACCCGTGCTGCCCGTCGCAGAGGCCACCGACCCCGGCCGCGTCGGCCGGCACGGGCTGGAGATCGTCATGGCCGTGTGCCACAGCTTCGAGGTCCACCGGGAGCCCGTCGGCAAGCGCATGCGGGCCGCGGTGATGCTCGCCGACGACCTGAACGGCACCGCCCTCGGACACACCTCCTGAGCCGCCGCCCGCCGAGCGCGTCGGGCCGGCGGAGTAGTCCTCGCGGGTGACGCCGTGTCAATGGGACCGGAAAGTCCATCAACTGCCATGTGCCCGGGGTCCTTTGAATGCTCCGGAAGGTCCTCGCGAGGGGCCGGCGTTCACCCGGCTGAGCGCCTTGAGTGGTGCGAGACGGGCGGCTGGCTGACGGTGATTCACGTCGGGGCCGGGTCATCTCAGCTGACGAAGCACCAGCTGCCCGGTCGTGACGGAAGGAACCACAGATGCGTTCTGCTCGCACGCTCCTGACCTCGGCGGCCGCCTCGGCCGTCATCGTCCTCGGTGCCCCCGGCGCCTACGCGGCCTCCGCGGGAGACTGGGACCACGACGACTCCTCCTACAGCAAGGAGCACGACAACGGAGACAAGCACGAGAAGCCGAACGGCGGTATGCACACCGGCGGCGGCGCGCTGACCTCGGTGAACGAGGGCGACTGGGACGGCGGCGAGTCCAAGAAGGACGAGGGCTCGGAGTACAAGAAGGACGAGGGCTCGGAGTCGTACAAGCAGGACGAGGAGAAGTCCTGGGAGGGCGACAAGCACGACAAGCCGAACGGCGGCATGCACACCGGCGGCGGCGCGCTGACCGTGCTGAACGAGGGCGACTGGGACGGCGGCGAGTCCAAGAAGGACGAGGGCTCCGAGTACAAGAAGGACGAGGGCTCGGAGTACAAGCAGGACGAGGGCGAGAAGTCCTGGGAGGGCGGCAAGCACGAGAAGCCGCACGGCGGCATGCACACGGGCGGCGGCGGACTCGACACGCCGGCCACCACCGCGGGCGGCCTCGCCGTCCTGGCCGTCGCCGGTGCCGGCCTGTACGCCGTCCGACGCAAGAAGTCGGCCAACGGAATGGCCTGAGCCGTGCCGGGCGCGATAGCGGCCGGGCCGCCACCAGGAACCCCGTGGCGGCCCGGCTCGCTGTCCCCCTCCGTGTCCGCCCTGCCGCCGTGCCCTACCGAGGTGGTCCTCGATGACAGTCCCCCCTTCGCCCCCCGCCGACGACGAGAAGACGTCGACCGGGCAGGGAACCCGCCCCGGCCTGATGGTGCTGTGCGGCGTGGCCCTGCTGATCCTGGCGGTCAGCCTGCTCGGCGGCAACGACACGTCGAGCGACTCGTCCCGACCCCCGCTGCCCGCCCAGCCCGCAACCTCGGCCTCGCCCAAGGCCGGCCCGTCCGCGACCCGCCCGTCCGCGACCGGCCCGGCCGGACCGGTGCTGACCCGGTCGAAGCCCGTGCGGCTGCTGATCCCGGAGATCTCCGTCGACGCCCCCTTCACCGACCTCGCCATCGGCGCGAACGGACAGCTCGAGCCCCCGCCGGCCGCCGACACCAACCTCGTCGGCTGGTACGCCAAGGGCGTCTCCCCCGGGGAGCGGGGCACCTCGATCATCGCCGGGCACGTGGACACCAAGACGTCCCCCGCGGTCTTCGCCCGCCTGGGCCAACTGGACGAGGGAGACGTCTTCCACGTCCGGCGGGCCGACGGACGCAAGGCGTCCTTCGAGGTCGACAGCCTGGAGACCTTCGCCAAGGACGAGTTCCCCAGCAAGCGCGTGTACGGGGACACCGACCGGCCCGAGGTACGGCTCATCACCTGCGCGGGCGACTACGACCGCAAGGCCAAGGACTACACGGACAACCTGGTCGTCTTCGCGCACCTCACCTGAGCCCGCGCGGGTCACCCGCGCAGTGCATACGAGTCGCGCGCCGTCGGGGCCGGGCAGAAGATCGTCAGACACGCCGGCGTCGCAGCACCTCGGGCGACGTCCAGTTCCGCCTCCGCGAAGGAGATGTGTGCAGGATGACCATCACATCCACCCCTGCTTCCGACCCGTCGGCACGTCAGGTGTCGCACCAGGTCTCCCAGTCCGTGTTCGACGGCTCCCGCCTCCGGGTGGTCCTGCTGGTGGAGGTCTACGACGGGGCCCAGCAGCAGTTCCTGGAGACGTACGAGAACCTGCGCAGCCACGTCGAGTCCGTCCCCGGGCACATCGGCGAGCAGTTGTGCCAGTCCATCGAGAACCCCTCGCAGTGGCTCATCACCAGCGAGTGGGAGAGCGCCCCGCCGTTCCTGAACTGGGTGAGCAGCGAGGAACACGTGCGGATGGTCAAGCCGCTGCACAAGTGCGTCCGGCACACCAGGTCGCTCCGTTTCCACGTGGTCCGCGAGACCGGCGGGCCGGCGGCGGGCGCCGAACCCGGCCGGGGCGGGCTCCAGTCGGCCCCCCGGATCGGGGACGGCGTGATCCGCCACGCCCTCACCTTCACGGTGAAGCCCGGCAGCGAGGAGGCGGTCGCCAGGATCCTCGCCGACTACGCCTCGCCCGAGCCGCGCGTCGACGACACCACGCGCCTGTGCCGTACGTCCCTGTTCCTGCACGGCAACCGGGTGGTGCGGTCCATCGAGGTGCGCGGCGACCTGCTCGCGGCCCTGCGCCACGTGGCCGCGCAGCCCGAGGTGCGGGCCGCCGAGGAGGCCCTCAACCCGTATCTGGAGCAGGACCGGGATCTCGGCGACCCGGAGTCCGCGCGGGTGTTCTACACGCGGGCGGCACTGCCCGCCGTGCACCACGTGACGGCGGGGGAGCGGGACCCGGCGGCGCAGCGCCACGCGCTGTCGTACCCGGCCCGGCCGGGGCACGGCATGCGGCTGGCGCGACTCCTCGCCGAGCACGACGAGGCGGCGGCCGACGACCCGCGCAGCCCGGTGCTGAGCAGCACCATCTTCCAGCGCGACGAGATCGTGGTGCGGCTGGTCGACGTGCGCGGCGACCTCGGGGCCGGCGACCCCGCGGTCACCCTCGGCCTCCTCGACCCCGCCGAGGTCACCGAACTGACCACCCTGCTGGACGGCCCGGCCGGGCCGGGCGATGACCTCGTCCGGGCCCTGGAGGGCGCCCGGATGGAACCGGTCACCGACCGGCGCGCGCCCGACGCCTGAACCGGCGCCGGACGCCGCGGACACGCGACTGCCGCCGGACCGCTATGTGCGGTCCGGCGG
>NZ_JBHJVQ010000026.1:0-107060 GCF_042263835.1 Streptomyces sp. NPDC056128
ACCGAAGCCGACCGGCACCCGTCAGCCAAACCCGCCAACTTGGTACCGAAGGCAACTCATGTGGTGCCCGACCGACTCACAACCAGATCACTAGGGCACGTCCGGGAGCACCTTGGCCCGCCCCCGCCCCACCTGGGTCCGCACCGCCCCCATGCTGGCCGCGATCACCAGGGCGATGGCCGCGGACTGGGTGGCGGAGAGGGCCTGGTCGAGGATGAGGAAGCCGGCCGTGGCGGCGATGGCGGGCTCCAGGCTCATCAGGATGGCGAAGGTGGGGGCGGGCAGGCGGCGCAGGGCGAGGAGTTCGAGGGTGTAGGGGAGGACGGAGGAGAGCAGGGCGACCCCGGCGCCCAGCGCGACCGTGGCCGGGTCCAGGAGCTTGCCGCCCGACTCGGCGATGCCCAGCGGCAGGAACAGCAGCGCGCCGACCGCCATCGCGAGCGCCAGCCCGTCGGCCTGCGGGAAGCGGCGCCCGGTGCGGGCGCTGAAGACGATGTACGCCGCCCACATCGCGCCCGCCCCGAGCGCGAAGGCGGCACCGGCCGGGTCGAGGCCCTCGAAGCCGCCGCCACCGAGCAGGAAGACGCCGGCCAGGGCGAGCGCCGCCCAGACCAGGTTGACCGCGCGGCGGGAGGCGACGACGGACAGGGCGAGCGGGCCGAGCACCTCCAGGGTGACGGCGGGGCCGAGGGGGATGCGGTCGACGGCCTGGTAGAAGAGGCCGTTCATACCGGCCATGGCGATGCCGAAGACGACGACCGTGCCCCAGTCGGCCCGCGAGTGCCCGCGCAGCCGGGGCCGGCAGATCAGCAGCAGTACGACGGCGGCCACGGCAAGCCGCAGGGTCACCACACCGAGCGCGCCGGCCCGGGGCATCAGGGTCACCGCCAGCGCCGCGCCGAACTGCACGGAGAGGCCGCCGGCGAGGACCAGGCCGACCGGGCCGAGGGAACCCCGTCGCCCGCCCGGCACGGACTGGTGGCCGGTGGCGGGCGCCGCCTCCGCGCCGGCCACGGGGGCGGCGGCGGGGGCCGGGGTGCTGGGGGTGCTCACGGTGGCTCCGGGTCGTCGGGAGTAGGTCTGGGAGGAGGGCTGGGCATGAGATTGTTCATCACACTGTACGTCACGGTGCACAGCAATGGACCAAGTCAGGCGCATAGCCCCGCCACGCAACTGTCGCGAGCGGGGAGGGTCGCTGTCAACGGACTTCCGGCATGTGGGCGGACTCGCCCGAAGGGCCCTTTCGGCGAGGGGGTAGCGTCCGCACCGTGAGACGACTCGTTGCCCGCCTCTGGCGCCTGCTGCGCCCCGTACAGAGCCGTGTGATGTGGCTCCTGCACACCAAGTACGTCGTCGGCGTGACCGGCGTCGTGCGCGACGACGAGGGACGGGTCCTGCTGCTGAAGCACCGGATGTGGCCGCCGGGCCGCCAGTGGGGTCTGCCGAGCGGCTTCGCGCGCAAGGGCGAGGACTTCCGGGAGACGGTCGTCCGCGAGGTGAAGGAGGAGACCGCCCTCGACGTCGAGGTGGGCCGCCTGGTCATGCTCAACAGCGGCCTGCGCACCCGGCTCGAAGTGGCGTACGAGGCCCGGCTGCTGGGCGGCGAACTCCGCATCGACCCCTTCGAGATCCTGGAGGCCCGCTGGTGCCGCCCCGACGAGCTGCCCGAGGACAGCCAGCCGGTGTGCGGTCCGCTGGTGCGGGGCGGGACGACGCCCTGAGGAACGGTCAGCCCATGCTCTTCGCCCCGTCCAGGGACTCCCGGACGATGTCGGCGTGGCCGGCGTGCTGGGCGGTCTCGGCGATGACGTGCAGCAGCACCCGACGGACCGACCACTGCGCGGCGGGCTCGAACCACGGGGCCTTCGGCAGCGGCTGTGTGGCGTCCAGGTCGGGCAGCGTGGCGACCAGGTCGTCGGTCCGGCGGGCGACCTCGGCGTAGTCGGCCAGTACACCGGCGAGCGTCTCGCCGGGCAGCATCCGGAACTCGTCGGCGCGCTGGGCCCAGTCGGCCTCGGTCATGGCCGTGAAGTCCCCCATCGCGGACGGGCCGTCCAGGATGAAGTCCGCCCAGCCCCTCTCGACCGAGGTCACGTGCTTGATCAGGCCGCCGAGGCACAGTTCGCCGGCGGTGGTCCGGAGCCCGGCCTGCTCGTCGGTGAGGTCACGGGTGGTGAAGCGCAGGAAGTGCCGGTGCTTGGCCAGCACCTCCAGCAGGTCGGCGCGCTCACCGCTGAGGGCCGGGGCCTCGGCCAGGTCGCGGGTGGTCGACTCGCGGGTGGTCGACTCGCTGGTGGTCAGGTCGTCGAGGGTCATGGTCTCCGCCTTCCGGTGTTCCGGTCCGTCGTCGGAGACCACGCTATGGGCCATCGAGGTCAAATTGTGTCCTAGATCGGAGCCGCCCCGGCGCTCAATTCGGCTAGTGGGCGATTCCCCCGCCGCCCATCAGCAGGCCCAGCCCTTCCGTGTCGTCGAAGGCGTCGCCGGACAGCCGGGTGGCGCCCTCGGTGGCGGGTCCCTTCGCCGTGCCGGGGAGCACCCAGGCCACGCTGTCGATCGTGTCGCTGCCCGGTGCGGTCACCACGAGGTCGTCGTGTCCGTCGCCGTCCAGGTCGGTGAGGCCCAGGGAGCTGCCGAAGTCGGCCTGCCCGTCGGGGGTGGCGCCGAGGTCGCTCCCGTCGAAGAGGCGGGCACCCTGACCACTGAGCCCGTCCGGTCCGCCCGCTAGGAACAGCACCTGCTCCAGACCCGGCTTTCCGTAGATGTCCCACCGGGGAGCGCCGGCGACCACGTCCGCATATCCGTCGCCGTTGACGTCCCCGACGTCGAGGGAGGTGAAGACGGCGTCCTCGTCCTGGGGTTCCTCGCCCGGCACGCCCGGGGTGTCGCGGTCGACGGTCGGCGTCCGCTCGCCCGGCCCGGACTCCGAGCCGTACACGACCGTCACCGCACTGCGGCTCGCGTCGCCGCCCCGGGGGGTGAGGACGAGGTCGCCGAAGCCGTCGCCGTCCACGTCGCCGATGGCCCCCGTCCCGGCGTCGGGGAGGCGGACGCCCCGCGGCTGCGTGAAGCCGTCCCGGCCACCGTGCAGGTAGCTCACGGGTCTGACCTGCTCGGACCAGGGGCCCTCGGGGTCCGGATCGGCGTTGTGGAAGCTCACCAGGTCGTCGACGCCGTCGCCGTCGAGGTCCCCGGCGACGAGATCGCCGAAGTTCGCGGTGTCGACGTCCGGCGCGGGCCGTCGCGGCGCGGGGACGCGGTCCGTGGCGGCCGGGGTGCCGTCGCGCCCGAAGGGACCCTTGAGCAGCCCCTTGTCGGAGCCGAGCCCGAAGACCAGGTCGGGGTGCCCGTCCCCGTCGAAGTCACCGGCGGCGAGCTGCTCCTCCAGGATCGGGTCGTTGTCCCAGGCGACGTGGCTGCCGTCCGTGTCCGGCACGCGCGTGGCACTCGACAGCCCCTCCTCCGACCCCCACACGATGATCACGCTCGGCTTCCAGTCGAAGACGGCGGTGGCGAGGTCGGTGTACCCGTCCCCGTCGAAGTCCCGCGCCACCGCGTCGCTCCCGAAGAACGCCTCGTCACGGTTCTTGCCGGGTATCCCGGGGTCGTCCTGAGTGAGGTACTGGCACCGCCCGACCCGCGTCCCGTCCCCCGTCCCGTAGGCGACCTCGATACTCCCGCCCCCACTCCCGCCCTCGACACTGCCGCCCGCACCGAAGGCCAGGTCGGGCTTGCCGTCCCCGTCGAAGTCGGCCGGGGACATGGTGCCCTTCGGGGCGGGCGCAGAGCTCTCCGGCGCGGAGCGGCCCGACGCCCCGGTGGCAGGCACGGTGCCCTCGGCCGAGGTCCGGCACGCGTACGGCGCGGCAATGCCCTCCGGCTCGCCGCCCACGACCAGCACCCCCACGCCGACGGCCAGGGCGATGGCACTCGCACCGGCGCCGATCACCCACGTCCGTTTGCCGACACGTCGCCGCGGCGCCGCCGCCTGATCATCCGAACCGTCCATAGGAATGATCACGCATCGGCGGCGTCACGCGGTTCCGATCAAGCCCCCGGGGCGGCGTCGCTGCGCGTCCGCGACCTCCTCCCCCGCGCCCCAACTGAACGCATCCATCGGCGCCGATCCGGAGCACGCGGGGCCCCTGACGGTCGAGACTCCATACATGACCGTTCCCGTGCCGCTGGCCACAGCAGAAGAGATACGCACTCACCTCGTCGACCAACTCAACCAGGCGCTCCGCAGAGCCGGGATGTTCGGCGGGGAAGTGGCGCTGAGGTTACTGATCGACCACCTGCTGTTCGTTGAACGCCGACCGGAGGCGTTCGCCCGGCAGCAGCAGGAGTGGGAGGAGCGGGGGCTGTGGTCCTGCATCGGTGTAAGAGGTGCCTTCCGTGACGCGATGCTCGGGCACAGCGACGAATACGGCATGGCTTCGGTGTACGGCGAGTTCGCGCAGCGATGCGGTTGGCTCAGTCCGGATCGTGTTCTCGCGCCGCGAGCGTACGAGGACCTCGTCGGCCGGGTCCGGCGGTGGGCCGGGAAGGACCGCACCTGGGCGGACGTGACGACGGAGTTCGGCGAGCCCTCAGTCCTGTTCGGAGGCACCAATCCCCGATACGGCAAGACGCTCGGCTACCTCAGCGAGGATCCCGAACAGCCGATGGTGTTCTTCCACCTGTGGAACGACTTCGAACGCGAAGCCGAGCAACCGCTTCTCCTGGCTGTGCGCTTCAGCGGTCAGCCGCTCCCCCACGCTCTCACCTTCACTCCTCAGGGAGAACTCAGGCGGTCGGCGACGGGCGAACCGTGTTCGTCGGCACCACCCTCCCGGCCTTGACCCGCGCCGTCCGTCCAGGCGTCCGTCCAGGCGCCCGTCACTCCCCCTCCAACCCTTCCGCCAACACCTCCGCCAAATGCCGCCCCCGCACCCCCGCCAACTGCTCCAACTGCGTCCGGCACGAGAAGCCGTCCGCCAGGACCACCGCCCCGTCCGGTGCCTCGCGTACCGTCGGGAGGAGTTGGTCCTCGGCGCAGGCGGTCGAGACCTCGTAGTGGCCGGTCTCGAAGCCGAAGTTGCCGGCGAGGCCGCAGCAGCCGCCGGTCAGTTCGCCGGTCAGGCCCGCTGCCTCGCGCAGGCGGCGGTCGGGGGCGTCGCCCAGGACCGCGTGCTGGTGGCAGTGGGTCTGGCCGGTGACCGGGCGGTCCACGGCGGGCGGGGTCCAGTGGGGGGCGTGGCGTTCCAGGGTCTCCGCGAAGGTCAGTACGCGGGAGGCGAGGCGGGCCGCCCGGGGGTCGTCGTGGAGCAGTTCCGGGAGGTCCGTGCGCAGGGCCGCCGCGCAGCTCGGTTCGAGGACGACGACCGGCGCCGACGTCTCCAGCACCGGGGCCATCAGGTCCAGCGTGCGCCGCATCACCGCGCGGGCCTGGTCCAGTTGGCCCGTCGACACGTAGGTCAGGCCGCAGCAGACCCGGCCCCGGCGGGCGGTGAGGAGGGCGGTGGCCGAGGTCGAGGTGCCGTCGCCCACCCGGGCGCGTCCCCGCAGGGTCGGTGGCAGCGCCACGCGCAGTCCCGCCGCCTCCAGTACCCGTACGGCCGCCCGGCCCACGGACGGCGACAGGTGTTCGGTGAAGGTGTCGGGCCAGAGGACCACCAGGTCGCCGGGGCGATCCGGACTTGAAGGACGCCGGCGCCACCAGCGGGTGAACGGCTCGCGGGCCAGGCGCGGCAGGTCCCGCTCGGCCGCGATGCCGCCCAGGCGCTTCGCCACGGACGCCAGAGGGCCGACGGAGGCGAGCGCGTTGACGACCGGCGCCGCACGCGCCCGTGCCGCCCAGCGCAGCCACACCGGCAGCCTGCCCATCGCGTAGTGGGCGGCGGGGCGGCGGCGCCCCGCGTAGTGGTGGTGCAGGAACTCCGCCTTGTACGTGGCCATGTCGACCTCGACCGGGCAGTCGGAGCGGCAGCCCTTGCAGGACAGGCACAGGTCGAGCGCGTCCCGGACCTCCGTCGAACGCCAGCCGTCCGTCACCAGCTCGCCCGCGAGCATCTCGTGGAGGAGGCGGGCGCGCCCGCGGGTCGAGTGCTCCTCCTCCCCGGTCGCGCGGAAGGACGGGCACATGACGGACGAACCGGCCGCCGACGTCGTACGGCACTTGGCGACCCCCACACAGCGCCGTACCGCCGCCGAGAAGTCACCGCCGTCGGACGGGTAGCCGAACGCCACGTCCACCGGCTCGCGCGGCAGGACGGAGAAGCGGAGGTTGGTGTCCAACGGCGCCGGGCGAACCAGCATGCCCGGGTTGAGGAGGTCGTCCGGGTCCCAGACGGCCTTCGCGCGTTCGAAGAGGGCGACCGTCTCCGCGCCGTACATCCGCGGCAGCAGCTCCGCCCGCGCCTGCCCGTCCCCGTGCTCACCGGAGAGCGAGCCCCCGTGCGCCACGACGACGTCCGCCAGCTCCTCCGAGAAGCGGCGGAAGCGCGCGACGCCCGCGTCCGTCAGCAGGTCGAAGTCGATGCGTACGTGGATGCAGCCGTCGCCGAAGTGGCCGTACGGTGTGCCGCGCAAACCGTGAGAGGTCAGCAGCGCCCTGAAGTCGCGCAGGTAGGCGCCCAGGCGGGCCGGGGGCACCGCGCAGTCCTCCCAGCCGGGCCACGCCTCCGACCCGTCCGGCATCCGCGTCGCCGTACCGCTCGCGTCCTCCCGCACGCGCCACAGCGTCCGCTGGCCCGCCGGGTCGGTCACCACGCGGGCGTCCACGACGTCGGCCGCCCGCACGATCGCCTCCGCACGCGCGCGTGCCTCCGCCTCCGAGTCGCCGCCGGTCTCCACGAACAGCCAGGCCCCGCCCCGGGGCAGCCCTTCCGTGGACGGCACCAGGTCGGCCGCCATCCCCTCCACCGTCAGCGGGGCGTACGGCAGCAGCCCGGCCGCCGCCTCCGCCGCCCCGGCCTCGTCGGGGTAGCCCAGCACCGCCAGCGCACGCGCGTGCGGCGCCTCGACCAGCCGTACGGACGCCTCGGTCAGCACGCCCAGCGTGCCCTCGGAGCCGCAGAAGGAGCGGGCCACGTCCGCGCCCCGCTCCGGCAGCAGCGCGTCCAGCGCGTAGCCGGAGATACGGCGGGGCAGGTCGGGGAAGCCCGTGCGCAGGCGCGCCAGGTCGGCGTCGACGAGGGCGCGCAGGCCGTCCGGCGCGCCGGCCCACTCCTGCCCGAGCCGGAGCCGCTTCCCGCGCGCGGTGAGCACCGTCAGCTCGCGCACGCTGTCGGCCGTCGTGCCCCACGCCACCGAGTGGGAGCCGCACGAGTTGTTGCCGATCATGCCGCCGAGCGTGCACCGGCTGTGGGTGGAGGGGTCGGGTCCGAAGCGCAGGCCGTGCGGGGCGGCGGCGTCCTGGAGGCGGTCGAGGACCAGGCCCGGCTGTACCACGGCCGCGCGCGCCTCCGCGTCGAGGGAGACCAGCCGGTTCATGTGCCGGGTGAAGTCCACCACCACGCCCGTGCCGGTCGCCTGCCCGGCGATCGACGTGCCGCCGCCCCGCGCGACGACCGGCACCCCGTGCTCCCGGCACACCTCCAGCACGGCCGCCACGTCGTCGGCGTCTCTGGGCGCCACCACGCCGAGCGGGACCCTCCGGTAGTTGGACGCGTCCATCGTCGTCAGCGCGCGGGAGGTGACGTCGAACCCGACCTCGCCGCGGACGGCCCTGCGCAGTGCTGCCTCCAGATCGGTCATGTCATCCAGCATGGGCTCTTGTGGTTCGCTACAGGTCCGCAAGGCGGAGATCTCGTCTCATCGGACGGACATGGCTTCGTCCGGTTTGGCCGACGGGATACCCTCCGGCACGTGGCTGAGATCCAGATTCCTGCTGACATCAAGCCCGCGGACGGTCGATTCGGCGCGGGTCCCTCCAAGGTGCGGGTGGAGGCGCTGGACGCCCTGGCCGCCACCGGTACGTCCCTCCTCGGCACCTCCCACCGACAGGCTCCGGTCAAGAACCTGGTCGGCAAGGTCCGTGAGGGCATCCGCGAGCTGTTCCGGCTCCCCGACGGCTACGAGGTGATCCTCGGCAACGGCGGCTCCACCGCGTTCTGGGACGTCGCGACCCACGGACTGATCGAGAACAGGTCGCAGCACCTGAGCTTCGGCGAGTTCTCCTCCAAGTTCGCCAAGGCCGCCAAGCTCGCCCCGTGGCTGGCCGAGCCGACCGTCGTCTCCTCCGACCCGGGCACCCACCCCGACGCGCACGCCGAGGCCGGCGTGGACGTGTACGCGTTCACCCACAACGAGACCTCGACCGGCGTCGCCATGCCCATCAAGCGGGTCGCCGGGGCCGACGAGGGCTCCCTCGTGCTGGTCGACGCGACGTCCGGCGCCGGCGGTCTGCCGGTCGACATCGCCGAGACCGACGTCTACTACTTCGCCCCGCAGAAGTCCTTCGCCTCCGACGGCGGCCTGTGGATCGGCGTCTTCTCCCCGGCCGCGATCGAGCGCGCCGAGCGGATCCACGCGAGCGGCCGCCACGTCCCGGAGTTCTTCTCCCTCCCGACGGCGATCGACAACTCCCGCAAGAACCAGACGTACAACACCCCGGCCCTCGCCACGCTCTTCCTGCTGGGCGAGCAGCTGGACTGGATGAACGGCCAGGGCGGCCTCGACTTCACCACCGGCCGCACCAAGGACTCCTCGACCCGCCTCTACTCGTGGGCGGAGGAGGCCAAGTACGCCACCCCGTTCGTCTCCGACCCGGCCAAGCGCTCGCAGGTCATCGGCACCATCGACTTCGCCGACGACATCGACGCCGCCGCCGTCGCCAAGGTGCTGCGCGCCAACGGCGTCGTCGACACCGAGCCGTACCGCAAGCTCGGCCGCAACCAGCTGCGCGTGGCGATGTTCCCGGCGATCGACCCGGCGGACGTCGAGGCGCTGACGAAGTGCGTCGACTACGTGATCGACAAGCTGTAGCGGCTGCTACTTCCTGTACGACTACGGAGGGCGCCCGGCGGATCATCCGCCGGGCGCCCTGCGCGCATCCGTACGCTCTACTCCTCGACGAACAGCTCCTCGGCGTGCGCCACGCTCAGGGAGCGGTCGAGCCAGGTGCCCAGCACGTCGAGGTCGGTGCAGTCGGTGACCCGTTCCCGGACGGAGTCGGAGATCTCGATACCCCGAACCTCGAGAATGTGCAGAATGTCCTCGGCCTTGCCTTCTGCCTTGCCCTCGCTCTGGCCCTTGGCGCGGCCTTTGAGCCAATACTCTTCGACGATCGTGTTGCTGCCCGGAAAGTTCGGGGTGTAAGCGGCCATCAGATGCCTCCAGTAGTCACGTCCCGGGCCCTCACCCAGACCGATCTCGACGATCTCCGCCCAGTCCACACGGTCCACGTCCCCGCCCTCTTCCGTCTCGGCGCTGCCCCTGGACCTGGACTCTTCGGCGTCGTCCGCCACTCCTGACGCCAGCGCGTCCAGTATGGCAGTCAGCCCCGGATCCGTGGCGTAGGCGAGTGCGGAGAAGACGGCGACTCCAAGGTCCTGTGCCGCCTCGTCCGCCTCGGTGATCACGGGAAGAATTCCAGGCCCCAGAACCAGCGGGAAGACGACCATGCTCGTATGGAAGCCGCGACCGATACGGATCGGTTCCGCCGCCCACGACGCGGTCGCCTTGTCCTTGCAGACCACCAGAAGGAACGGCGGCAACCGGTACTTGGCGTAGAGGTGTGCCAGGTAGTACGTCCAGCTGCTGTGCTTGTCCGGGTCCGGCTTGCCCTGCGACTCGACGGCGAGCACGAAGCCGCCCTCCTCGCCGGCGGCATGGACGCGGAACACACTGTCAACTCGGCGCTCAAGTGGTCTGATCTCGGTGAGATCGGTGTCCACGGGCTCGATCGCGGTGTACTCCGGGAAACCAATGCCCGCCCGGGGCAGAAGCCGGGC
This sequence comes from Streptomyces sp. NPDC056128, assembly GCF_042263835.1. Classification (NCBI taxonomy): domain Bacteria; kingdom Bacillati; phylum Actinomycetota; class Actinomycetes; order Kitasatosporales; family Streptomycetaceae; genus Streptomyces; species Streptomyces sp. NPDC056128. Next base: position 9,936 of record NZ_JBHJVQ010000026.1, read on the forward strand.
GAACAGCCCCGGATCCGCCCGGAAGATCCGGTGCAAGGCTTCATGCGGTGAACTGACCATGCGACGGAACGTATTCGCGCGGGCAAGCTGCCCGCGGGCATTCGACCAGGGCTCAGCCAAAAGAGTGAAAGTGCCGGTGGCCTATGCCAAAGCTCGCGGACTGGGGCGTTGCCGATGAACTGACGCATGCTGTCGTCCTGTTGGCCACCGAACTCGTCACCAACGCCGTACTCCACTGCCGCATCTCGTACGCGCAGGTCAGGGTCACCCTCGCCCTGGACGGACCCGACCTGGTCCTGGAGGTCTCCGACCCGGACCGGGACAGGCTCCCCCGGCTCCACGACCCCGGCCCCGACGACGAGGGCGGACGCGGACTGGCCCTCGTATCGGCACTGTCGGACGACTGGGGTTGCCGCCAGGACCCGTACACGAAGTGCGTCTGGGCGCGGTTCACGCTCGCGGGGAGGGGCGATGTGGCTCAGGCGGCTCCGTGACGCGCTCGCCCGGCGACGCACCGACAAGACGGCGGCGGCCCTCGACCGCCAGGTACGCGAACCGGACCCGTACGTGTGGCCCCTGCCCAGCCCGTACGACGCCCGCTGGCGCCGCTGGCACAAGCGGTGCCGTGTGGCGGGCCGTTACCTGCCGTGGCCGGGTGACGAGCCTTGCTGGACGACGCCGAACCGTCCGCAGCCGTCGCCCTGGCGAACCGAGGACGACGTGGTGCGGCCGTACGTCCTCAGACCCTGATTCCGGGTGAGCCGGGCAACCAATGGCCACTTAGGAGGACGACTCGTCACCACTCTCGCCGGACGCCGGTTCGTTCACCCACCGCTGTGCCGCCGCGAGGTCCGGCGCCGTGCCCGCGGGCTCGTACCAAAATCCGCTCCACTCCTCCAGCGCCCGCGGTTCCTCGGGACGGAGGTGTCCGCCACCGCCGTGGAGCGGATGGTGCCGGCGGTATTGGTCGAGGGGCGGGCGGCGCCGCTTGTGGTACGGCGCGAGCGGGTCGTCACCGTCGACGCGGGGGCCACCACGGGACGGCTGGTTCGGCGGTCCGGGTCGGGAGTGCTTGCCCATGGCTCGATGGTCTCAGGCCGCGACCGGCGTCGGGCGCGCTGCCGCCAGATCCTGCGCGCGGGGGCGGACCTCGTCCACGTCAGCGCTGCGGTACGGCCGGGCGGCGGCCAGCAGGGTATTGAGCCGGGAGACCACCAGGGTCGAGTCGACCCGGGCCGCCTCGTCGAGGGCCTGCCGAGCTGCGGCGGCCTGATCGGGCTCACCCGCGCCGCTGGCACAAGCGGTGCCGCGCGGCGGGCCGTTACCTGCCGTGGCCGGGTGACGAGCCTTGCTGGACGACGCCGGACCGTCCGCGGCCGTCGCCCTGGCGAACCGAGGACGACGTGGTGCGGCCGTACGTCCTCAGGGGCGATCAGTCCCAGAAGGCGCCGTCGTGCGGCAGGGCAGCGAAGTGATCGGGATCGTGGGACAGGAACGTCCGGACACCTGCCCGGCCCAGCGCGCGGACTCGGCCGTAGGTGAGCAGTTTCTCCTGGATGTTCCAGTCGCTGGCCATCGGCACGTTCCCGTCCAGTCCTTCTTGCAGGTGGGCGGCGTCGCCCATGAAGGCGATTCGTTCCTGGTGGTCGAGGTCGAGGATGATTCCTTGGTGGCCGGGCGTATGGCCTGCCGTGCGGACCACGGTCAGGGTGCCGTCCAGGAACAGGTCGGTGTCTCCGGCCAGTTCGAGGAAGTCGTAGGACCGGGTGTCCCGGTAGTCGTTGAATGCGTAGCCCCGGGCCGTCCAGCGGTCCGGCCACCAGGCGTGGCGCAGTTCATCGTGCTGGACCACATGCACGGCATCCGGGAAGTAGCTCATTCCGCCGGCGTGGTCGAGATGGAGGTGGGAGTAGATCACGTACCTGACGTCGGACAGGCGGTATCCAAGGCGTTCCAGCTGCGCGTCGACGGCCTGCTCCCGGGTGAATGCCTGAGCGCCGTACGCTGCCCGAAGCCCGACGCCCCAGTAGCTTTCCGCGGCCTCCGGGTCAGCCACACGATGGTTGATACCTGTATCGAAGAGGATCAGCCCGTGCATCTCGTGCTCGATGACCGCCACTGTCGAAGGCACCGTGATCATGCCGCTCGCCCCGTACAAGAGACCTTCCTTCGGCATCGTGAAGGGCCCTGCGTCCACGGTTGTCACTCGCAATCTCGCAGCCACGGGCCACACTTTTGCATACGTGCTCCAGGCGCCTGTCGCAACACTCCGACTCCGCAACCACGTCATGTCATGGACGGCTCAGACGCGGGCATGAACCACTACGAACCCGAGCTTGAAACTGACACCGTGTGAGGGCCTAGCTTTGCCGTCGTGGATGACGGGACGCGGTGGACGGTGGGTGACCTGGCGCTTGCGACCGGGGTGTCGGTGCGGGTGTTGCGTCACTGGGACGCGTTGGGAGTGGTGTCGCCCGAACGTACGCCGAGCGGCCACCGTCGTTACGGCCCCGCGCACGTCACTCGTCTCTACCGGGCGATGGCCCTGCGCCGGACCGGACTGGGTCTTCGGCAGATCGCCGCGCTGCTGGACCAGGAGGATCCGGCCCCGGCAGCGACATTGCGCGCCCACCTCGACGACGTCGAGGAGGACCTCGAACGGCGAAGGCAGCTCCGCGACCGGCTCGAGGCCGCGCTGGAAAGTTCGGAGTCGGACCAGTTGATGAAGGTGATCGAGACCATGACCATGTTCGAGCAGTACATGCACGGCTACCGCGCCGAGGAGAGCACCCGTCTCACGGACCAGGCAGACGCCCTTGTCGAGCTGCTGCACGGCGACACCCGCTTCGGGCCCGGCGAACGAGTCCTGGAGATGGGGTGCGGCGTGGGCGCCCAGACCACCACCCTGGCGTCGCGCAGCCCGCACGCGAACTTCGTGGCGGCCGATATCGCCCCCGAATCACTGAAGTCGGCCTCACGTCGCGTCGCTGCCGCGGGTCTGACGAATGTCGAGTTCGCCGAGAAGGACGTGTTCGCCCTCCCTGAACGGGAAGGCGGCTTCGCCGAGGCGTCCTTCGACCACGTCTTCGTATGCTTCCTGCTCGAACACCTGCCCTCTCCGGTCAACGCACTGCAACGGCTGCGCCGCCTGGTCCGGCCCGGCGGCACGATCACCGTCATCGAGGGCGACCACGGCTCAACCTATTTCCATCCGGACGACGAATCCGCCCGCGCGGCCATCGCGTGCCAGGTGACACTGCAGCACCACGCCGGCGGTGACGCCCTCGTCGGCCGACGGCTCTTCCCCTTGCTGCACGAGGCGGACTGGTCGGACATCACCGTCACCCCTCGCACCGTCTATGTCGACGGCAGCCGACCGGAACTGGCCGACAGCTTCACCAGACGCACCTTCACCGCGATGATCTCCGGTGTCCGAGAGCCCGCCGTCGCGGCGGGGCTGATCGACCCGCGTACCTTCGATGCGGGCATAGCCGCCCTACGACGCACGGCCGAACCCGATGGGGTGTTCTGCTACACGTTCTTCAAGGCGGTCGCACACCGCCGGCCCTGACCGTGGCCCACGTGCGCCCGCCGGCACGGCACGCCCCTCAGGCCAGCCCCGCCCCGATGGCGCGCCGGACCGCGTCGGCGCGGTCGCGGATGTGGGACTTGGCGAACAGGTTGTTGATGTGGGTCTTGACCGTGGCCTCGCTGATGAAGAGCTTCTCGGCGATGCCCCGGTTGGACAGGCCCTGGCCGATCAGGGCGAGGACCTCGCGTTCGCGGGGTGTGAGGTCGTCCGGCAGGGGCTGCCCGGCAGGTCCCGGAGCGGGCGCCTTGGCTCTGGCCGTCGCGAGCAGCCGGTTCTGGACCTCTCGGTCGAGGACGGACTGGCCCGCGCCCGCGGCGCGGATCGCCCGGGTGATGTCCTGGCGTCCCGCGTTCTTGGTGAGGTAGCCGCGGGCTCCCGCGCCGAGCGCGCCCAGGATCGACTCGTCGTCGGCGAAGGTGGTCAGGACGACCACCGCCACGTCCGGATGCTCCTCGGTCAGGCGGCGAGTGGCCTCGATTCCGTCCATCACGGGCATGCGCAGGTCCATCAGCACCACGTCGACCGGTCCGGCGGCGACCGCCGCCAGTACTTCGCCGCCGTCCGCGGCCGCCGCGACGACGTCGATGTCCTCGGCCAGCCCGAGCACCGCGGCGAGCGGCTCCCGTACGGCGGCCTGGTCGTCCGCGACGACCACCCTCAACCGCGCCGCGCTCTCCGCCTGTTCACTCATCCTGGAATCACTGCCTCCACCTGCCAGCCGCCCTGGTCCCGTCCCTCGGTGACCGGCCCGGCGCCGACGCTCCCGCCCAGCAGAGCGACCCGTTCACGCATGCCGATCAGGCCCATGCCGCTGCCGGCTCCCGGGGTCGTCGTACGGCTGGCCCGTCCGTTGCGGATCCTCAGTGTGATCGATGCGGTGGTGAACGTCAGCTCCACGCCGACCCGTCCGCCGGGCGCGTGCCGGGCGGCGTTGGTCAGGGCCTCCTGGGCGATCCTCAGCAGGTTCTGGGTCACCTGGGCCGGCACCTCGCGGACGGTTCCGGTGACGGTGAGGGCGTCGTGGTGGCCCGCCGATTCGACCATCGCGGTCAGGCTCTCCAGCAGCGGCAGCGCGTCCTCACGCAGCGCGTGCACGGTCCACTGGGCCTGCTTCAGGCTCTCCTTGACCAGGCCGTGGGCCTTGTCGTTGGCCTCCCGGACCTTCTCCAGGTCACCGGTGTCGAGCAGGGCGTCGGCCAGTTCCAGCTGCATGTTGATCCCGGCGAGGGAGTGCGCGAGGACGTCGTGCACGTCCCGGGCGATCCGGCCGCGCTCGGTCAGGACGGCGGTCCGGGCCTCCGCGCGGGCGGCGCGTTCCGCCGACTCGGCGGCCGAGAGCGCCGAGCGGACGGCCTGGCGCTGACTGCGGTTGATGATGCCGATCACGACCGGGAAGCCGGTGGTGAGACCGACCACCCAGGGCAACTGCTCGTGTCCCGGCCCGAGGTGGAAGTACAGGACACCGGCGCAGAGCAGGGAGCACAGCGCCGCGAGGGTGAGCGCCCGCCTGGTTCCGAGCCGGTATCCGAGGTGCCCGGCGAGGAAGTAGGCGAACAGGTAGCCCGTACCGCTGCTGCTGGCACCGATCAGGGCGGCCGCCGCGGCGATGCCGAGCGTGAGCCAGCTGAGCGCGACGCGCGGAGGGACCCGGTGCTCGGGCAGGCCGCGGGCCAGCAGCGCCGCGGAGTTGACCACGAAGAGGACGGCGACCGCCAGGCCCTGGCCGCTGATCCCCATGGGCCGGATCGTCAGGGCTCCTACGGCGACGACCGCGAGGGTCAGGCCCCACTGCGCGCGCGGGTCCTGACCGGGGACGGGCACCCGGACCGGCCGCGGTCCCGCCCCCGGGTCCGGGGACGGGGTGCTCTGGGTGGCGGACACGGGCCGAACATAGCGCACGGTCAGGCCGTACCGTCGAGGACGGGCACGGCGGGGGAGACCGCCCTGGCCCGGGCGCGGCTGCGCAGGTAGATCGTGCCCACCCGCGTGACCACCTCGGTGACCGCCATCATCACGAACGCCGTCACCCATGCCTGGTCGCTCGTGATGTGGTGGGCGACGCTGAACCGGGCGACGTCGTCGGCGCCGCCGCCGTGCTCGACCCAGACCTGGAAGCCCATGCGGGCGCCCATGCCCAGCACCCACAGGATCGCCGACACGGCGCCGGCCTTGATCATGAGGTGCCCGTCGAGTGCCCGTATCCGGGTGTGGACGCCGCCCGCGACGCCGAGCGCGGCGCCCACGGCCGTCAGGACCGCGATCAGCACCAGGTCGTTGCCCGCGGTCGGCACGGAGTCCAGGTACGAGTACGCCACGAAGGCCACGATGCCCAGCGGGATCAGGAAGGTCTTGCGGTCGAGCCGGTCTTCCCGCAGCTGCCGGAAGACGACGAGGACGAGGACGATGTCGGTGATCCACTCGGTCGTTGTCATGCCCTCAAGGCTGCTCGGACGGGGCTCGCGACACCTGGACCCATGGGTGGAGGCCGGGGGTGGAGTTCCGGCGCCTTCTGCCGCCTTACTGGTCTCCACCCCCGGCCTCCACCCCCGGCCCGCAGGCCCTGGACGCCCTTACCGGCTCAGCCGCTGGAACCGCCGTACCGCCAGCGGCAGGAAGACCGCCGTCAGGATCACCGGCCACACGACCGCCATCAGCAGCGCATGCTGCTCGATCCACGTGTCGCCGCCGCCGACCGGGGTGCCGAACAGGTCGCGGGCGGCCGCCGCCGTGGAGGAGATGGGGTTCCAGGCGGCCACCCAGCCCAGCCAGTCGGGCATGAGCTGCGGGGCGACGAAGATGCTGGAGATCATCGTCAAGGGGAAGGCGACCGCGAACAGGCCGCCCGCCGCCTCCGGGTTGGGGACGAGCAGGCCCAGCCACACGCCGATCCAGATCAGCGCGAACCGCAGCCACAGCAGCAGCCCGAACGCGGCCAGGAAGCCCCAGCCGCCGTCCGGACGCCAGCCCATGGCCATCGCGGTCAGCATCATGATGGCCAGCTCGGCGCAGGCGGCCAGCAGGTCGGTGACGCCGCGTCCGGCCACCACCGCGGAGGAGGCCATCGGCATGGAGCGGAAGCGGTCGATGACGCCCTTGGTGGAGTCGTAGACGACGAGCGTCGCGGTGTTGATGAAGCCGAACGCCATGGTCATCACGAACATGCCCGGCATCAGGAAGTCCTTGTAGTCCCCGCCGCCCGGCACCGTCATCGCGCTGCCGAAGACGTAGCCGTACAGGAGGACGGAGAGGATCGGGAAGCCCAGCTGCCAGGCGATGTTGACGGGCTGGCGCTGGTAGTGGAGCAGGCCGCGGCGGACGATGTTGCCGCAGTCGGCGAGCAGCCAGTACAGGCGCCCGCGCTCGGGCGGTGCCGTGGTCGGGTCGAGGGCACTCATGCCGACACCGTCTCCTTCTCCGCACGATCCGAGCGATCCGTGCGATCCGTGCGATCCGAGCGATCCGTGCGATCCGAGCGATCCGTGCCGTCCGTGCGATCCGTACGGTGTCCGGTCAGGCGCAGGAACACGTCGTCGAGGCTCGGCCTGCGCAGCCCGATGTCCTCCACGGCGACGCCCTCGTCCTGGAGGGTGCGCGCCACCTCGGTCAGCGCGGACACCCGGTCGGTGACCGGGGCGTGCACGCGCAGCGTCTCCTCGTCGGCCTCGGGCTCGCCCTCGCAGACCCGGGCGACCACCTTCACCGCCCGTGGCAGGTCGGCCCGTTCGGCGACCACGACCTCGACGCGGTCGCCGCCGACCAGGTTCTTCAGGCCATCCGGGGTGTCGTCCGCGATCGACCGGCCCTGGTCGATGACGGTGATGCGGGAGGCCAGCTTGTCGGCCTCCTCCAGGTACTGCGTGGTCAGCAGCACGGTGGTGCCGTCCGCCACCAGGGCCCGCACCGATTCCCAGACCTCGCCCCGGCTGCGGGGGTCGAGGCCGGTCGTCGGCTCGTCCAGGAACAGGACGGACGGGGCGAGGATCATCGAGGCGGCGAGGTCGAGGCGGCGCCGCATGCCGCCGCTGTACTTGCCGACGCCCCGGTCGGCGGCGTCGGTCAGGTCGAACTGCTCCAGCAGCTCGACGGCGCGGGCGCGGGCCCGGCGGCCGCCGAGGTGGAACAGGCGCCCGAACATCTCCAGGTTCTGCCGGCCGGTGAGCACCTCGTCCACCGCCGCGTACTGCCCGGTCAGGCCGATCCGGGCGCGCACCTCGCGCGGCTGCCGGGCGACGTCGAGGCCGGCCACCTCGGCCCGGCCCCCGTCCAGCCGGATCAGCGTGGACAGGATGCGTACCGCCGTGGTCTTGCCCGCGCCGTTCGGCCCGAGCAGGCCGTGCACGGTGCCCTCGCGGACGGCCAGGTCGAAGCCGTCGAGGGCGTGCTTCTCGCCGTAGCGCTTCTCCAGGCCCTCGGCGCGAACCGCGTGTCCGTCGCTCATGGGTCCCCCTCTCACTCGCCAACTGAGTACACTGTACCCGATTACGCGTACGCCGTACCCAGTTTTTCTCCGCGGCCCTAGACTGACCCCATGGCGAGCGGCACGGAGACCAGTGGCAGCGGCGACATCGGCCGCACCCTCGAACTGTTGTGGGACACCGGCCGGCGCCCCAGCCGGGGGCCCAAGCCCGGCCTGACGCTGGAGCGGATCGTGGAGGCCGCGGTCGAGGTCGCGGACCGGGAGGGGCTCGGCGCCGTCTCGATGCGCCGCATCGCCACCGAGCTGGGCACCGGCACGATGTCCCTGTACCGCTATGTCCCCGGCAAGGGCGAGCTGCTCGACCTGATGCTGGACCGCGTGCAGCGCCCCTCGGAGAACCCCGCCGACCTCGGTGACGGCTACTGGCGCTCGGCGCTGCACGCCCTCGGCCACGCCACGCTCGCCCTCTACCGCCGCCACACCTGGCTGCTGGAGGTCAACCAGTCCCGCCCGATCCTCGGCCCGAGCGCGCTGGAGGGCATGGAGAGGGTGCTCACCCGGATCAAGCCGATGGGGCTGACCGACCCCGAGCTGCTCTCGGTGATCCTCCTCGTCGACGGATACGTCGTCGGGGCCGCCCGCACCCAGGTGTACGCGGAGGAGGCCGAGCGCACTTCGGGACTCACGGACGCGCAGTTCTGGGAGGCCCAGGAGCCCATGCTGGTGAAGGCCATGACCAGCGGGCGCTACCCCGTCCTCGCCGGGCTGTCGGAGGACACCTTCGGCCCGGGCTTCGACCACTTCGAGTTCGGCCTGCAGCGCATCCTGGACGGTCTCGAGGTCTTCGTGGCCGCCCGCAGCGCGGCGCCGGTCCCCGCCCCGGACACCGGCTCCGACTGCTCAGCGCCGCCGGAACAGCCGTCGTAGCCCGAACAGCGCGAGGCACGCCACGACCAGCCCGGCCGCGCCGACCTTGAGCGTGTCCCCGCCGGGGACGCCGGAGTCGGAGTCACCCCCGCCCGACGCGTCCGAACCGCCCCCGCCCGAGGAGCCGGCGCCGGGCGCGTCCTGGGCCTTGACCGGGCTGTTCGCGCCCTCCATGCCGAGCAGCAGCTTCGCGCCGTCGGTGGTGTAGGTGACGGACTCGCCCTGCCCGAGGGGCACGCTGATCCGGTCCTTGCGCTGGATCTTCCCGCCGTTCCAGTCGTACCAGATGCCCCCGAGGTAGCCGCGCACGGCGAGCGACTTCCCGTCCGGGGAGAACGCGGCGTCGGTGGCCCAGAGGTCGACGGGGACGGTGCGCCGGAAGACGTTGGTGCCGGAGGCGGAGAGCTTCGCCGGGCCCTCGTAGAGGTGTCCGCCGTCCTCGTTCTTGTCGATGAGGTAGACCCGCCCGGTCTTCGGGTGGACGGCCATCGACTCCGCGTCCCGGGCGCCGTCCGCGTACTTCACGACGTACTGCGTCGCCTTGACGGTCTGGTCCTTCAGTTCCTTCGGCTCGGGCAGCTCGTAGATCCACACGTACGGCCAGGTGCCGCCGAGGTTGTCCCCGATGTCGCCGACGAAGATCCTGTTGCCCGGCCCGACCGCGATCGCCTCGACGTCGCGCGGCTTGCCGACGCCGGAGAGGGCGACGCGGGCGACGGTCTCGCCGGTGGCGCCGTCGACGGCGTACAGGTAGGGCCCGTTGTCCTGGTCGTTGTGCGTCCAGTAGACGCCCGGGTGGAGGCGGGAGGCGGCGAGGCCGCTGGACTCGGTGATGCGCGGGTCCTTGATCGTGAACCCGTCGCTCCCGGGGACGCCGTCGGCTGCGGAGGCGGGCACGGCGAACGCGCCCACGAGGAGGGCCGCGGCGAGGAGGGCGAGGGGTCGGCGCATGCGCCAAGCCTGCCATCCCGCGCGGGCGTTCACGCGGACGGTCACCCTGGGTGGCCGGGCTCACATCGCGGGTGGTCGGGCTCACGTCGCGCCGCCCGGAGCGATCGTCCATGATGAGCGGATGCTCAGGTTCATGTTCGTCGGTGACTCCATGACGATCGGAAGCGCCGGCGAACACACGTGGCGCTACCGGCTGTGGCAGCACCTGTGCGCCTCGTACGGCCGCCCCTTCACCTGCGTCGGCCCGCGCGAGACGCTGCACGACCAGGTGACGGACGCCCCCACCTCGTACGCCTACGCCGAACCCGGCTTCCCGCGCGCCCACCTGGCCGGCTGGGGCGAGGGCTGGCACCACATGACGCCGCTGATCGCCGAGACGGTACGGGAGTACCGCGCGGACGTGCTCCTGGTCTCCCTGGGCCTGATCGACCTCGGCTTCTACACGAACGCGGAGCAGACCGCCGACAACGCCCGCGCCTTCGTCGCCGAGGCCCGCTCGGCCAACCCGCGCGTGCGCATGGCCGTGATGCCGGTGCTGCACAACATCCGGGTGGACGCGGACCCCACCTTCGCCGGGCAGGTCCAGCGCTTCAACGAACTCCTCGCCAAGACCGTCGCCGACCTCGACGAACCGCGCTCCTCCCTGCTGCTCGTCCCGCCGCCCGCGGAGTACGAGTTCCACGCGGACACGTACGACGGCACCCACCCGAACGAGAGCGGCGAGCACCGGATCGCGGCGGCGTTCGCCGAGGCGATGGACGAGGGGTGGGGTCTCGGCGGGCCCTACTCCGCCGCCGCGTAGACCGCCGGTCACCCGACCCACCCCCTACCGGGGTATCACCGGCGACCTGGCTCCCCAGGGTGACGCCGAGCCCCCGACCGTCTTCCTACCTTCCTCTCCGTCACGACGGACGAGACAGAGGGAGGCCGACGAATGCTGCGGATGCGCCGGACACACCGGATGCGCCGGTTCGGGAAGACGCTGACCACCGCCGTACTGACCGCGCTGCTGGTCGGCAGCACGGCGGTCTCGGCCTCGGCGGTCGGTGGGGACGCGCCCCTCGGTCCGCCTCCCGGCACCGGCGCCTGGCTGGCGGACGACTCCCTGGGCAGGGAGCTGCCGGACCCCGCCACGGCCACGCCGTCCGAGGTGGCGGCCTTCTTCGCCGGGCTGACCGACGCCCAGAGCCGGCGGCTCGTCGAGGACCACCCCACCGTGGTCGGCAACCTCGACGGCGCCCCCGTGCGGCTCCGCTACGCGGCCAACGCCCCCGCGGGCGACCGGGTCCTGGCGTACGACCCGCGCGGGCGCGGCCTGATCGCGCGGGTCGCGGGCGACCTGGAGAACGCCGCGCACGTGGCGGTGATCGTCCCCGGCTCGGACATCGACCTCTCGACGGCCGACCGTATGGATCGGTGGGCCGCCGGCCTCCAGGCGGCCGCGGGCGACGACACGGCCGTCATCGCCTGGGCCGGCTACACCACCCCCTCCGGCATCGGCCCCGACCTGGCGACCGGCTCGCTCGCCGCGGCCGGTGCCGAGCGCCTGACCCGCCTCACCGACGGCCTGGACGCGGCCGGCCTCCCCGACCCCACCCTCTTCTGCCACAGCTACGGCTCGGTGACCTGCGGCCTCGCCGCCGCCGGCACCGACGCGAGCGACATCGTCGTCATGGGCTCGCCCGGCATGCGCGCCGACGACGTCACCGCGCTCGGCACCGACGCCCGCGTGTGGGCGGCGAAGTCCCCGGACGACTGGATCGACCACGTCCCCAACGTCGAGTTCCTGGGCCTGGGCCACGGCGCGGACCCCACCTCGCCCGGCTTCGGCGCGACCGTCCTGCCCGCCGACGACGTCCCGGCGCACGACGCGTACTTCACCCCCGGCACCTCCACCCTGACCGCGTTCGCGGCGATCGCCGACGGAGACCTGTGATGCGGAACCCCACGAGGCTGACGCGACTCACCGCCGGGATCGACGCCCGGACCCCCGCCCACCGCGACCGCGCGATCGACGGCCTGCGCGCGCTGGCGCTGCTGGCGGTCCCGACCGGCCACTGGCTGGTCGGCGGCTTCACCCTGGACCCCGGCGGCGGCCTGCACAACGCCAGCCCGCTGACGACGTTCGGCGCGCTGGCACCGGCCAGTTGGATCCTCCAGATGCTGGGCGTCTTCTTCCTGGTCGGCGGCTACGCCTCGTACCTCTCCCACCGGCGCCGCAAGGGGTCGGCGGGACAGTGGACGCTCGGTCGCCTCAAGCGCCTGGGCCGTCCCGTCCTCGGCGTCACGGCCGTATGGGCGTTGCTGCTGCCGCTCCTCCACTACGGCCTCGGCGTCCCGACCGCCACCCTGCACACGGCGTCGACCCTGGTCGTCCAACCCCTGTGGTTCGTCGGCGTCTACGCCGTGATCACGGCCCTCACGCCGTACTGCGTCCGCGCCGCGCACCGCCTCGGCGCCTGGTCCGCGGCGCCGCTGCTCGGCTCGGTCGCGGTGGTCGACTTCCTGCGCTACGGGCCGTACGCGGACGCGATGCCGTCCTGGCTGAGCCTGCTCAACCTGCTACCGGGCTGGCTGTTCGCCTACCAGCTCGGCGTCTCCTGGGCGGCCGGACGGCTGGGCCGCCGCGAGGCATGGCTGCTGCTGGCGGGCGGCGCGGCCCTGTTCGCCACCCTGCTGCTCGCCTTCCACTACCCGGCGTCGATGGTGGGCGTGCCCGGCGCCTCGCGCACCAACTCCCACCCGCCGTCCCTGCTGGTCCTGGCGCTCGCGGCCGCCCAGTCCGGCGCGGCGGTCCTGCTGCGCGACCGGCTGGCCCGGCTGCTGCGGCGGCCCGCCCTGTGGGCGCCGGTGGTGGCCGTCAACCTGTCGGCGATGACGATCCTGTGCTGGCACCAGACGGCGATGCTCGCCGCCGCGATCCCCGCCTCCTACGCCGGCGGGCTCCCCGGCCTGACCACCGCGCCGGACACGGCCGGCTGGATCCTGGCGCGGGCGGCCTGGATGCCGCTCTTCGCGGGACTGCTCGTGCTGATCGCGAAGTTCGCCCGGCCCCTGGAGACCCCGTGGAACCACACCGGCACGGCCCGCCGCGCGGCGGCGGGCGTACTGGCGGCGGGCTTCGCCTACTTCGCGCTGGCGGCCTGAGCGACGTAACCGCGCACCCGGGCCCCAACACTGGGACAAAGATCGGAGAACCACTTCGTGCCTCCCGCCACGCATAGGCTGGTGCCCATGACCCCAGTCGAGGAGGAACGCCCGCGCGCGCTGCTCGCGGGGGCTTCGCGGTGGTGGGTACGGCTGCTGCCGTGGGCCGTGGCGTTCGTGCTGTGCGTCGCCCTGCTGCCCACCACCATCGTGGTCCTCACCGCCGACTACGGTCTGGGCGGCGGCCTCGCGAGCGCGCTGGCCGTCGCACAGGCGGCGCCGCTGCTGCTCGCCGTCGTACGCCCGCTGCGGGCCTGGTACGTGATCTTCGCCGCGGACGTGGCCGGGGCGCTGGCCCTGCTCTCCGTCGACTTCGAAGCGCGCCTCCTGTGGCCGTTCCCGCCCATGGAGATCGTCGGGTACGTCGGCCTGTGCCTCGCCCTGGGCCTGCGCGAGCGGCGCCGGACGCTGCTGCTGGTGTGGCTGGCGACGGCGGCCGCGAACGTCGGCCTGGGCTTCGCGGCGCCCCACGGCTTCGGCGCCAAGGGCCTGTTGCTCACCATCCTCGGGGGCGTCGCGCTCCTGCTGGGCGGTGTGCTGCGCGAGCGGTACGAGGTGCAGCGCAGGCTGGTCGAGCAGGAGACGATCAGCGAGGCCGAGCGGGGACGGCGGACGCTGCTGGAGGAACGCGCCCGCATCGCGCGCGAGCTGCACGACGTGGTGGCGCACCACATGTCCGTCATCACGGTGCAGGCGGACACCGCGGAGTACCGCCTCGCGACGCTGCCGCCGGACGTGCGGGAGGAGTTCACCTCCATCGCGGCGACCGCGCGGGAGTCGCTCGGCGAGATGCGACGGCTCCTCGGTGTGCTGCGCAACGAGGAGGCGCACGGCGAGCTGGTGCCCCAGCCGGGTCTCACGCAGATCGCGCAGCTGGTGGAGGCGACGGCGAGGACCGTCGGGCCGGTGGAGTTCACCCCCTGCGACGCGGAAGTGCCGGAGGCGGTGGGGCTCTCGGCGTACCGGATCGTCCAGGAGGCCCTCGCGAACGTCGTACGGCACGCGCCGGGTGCCGCGACGCGGGTGTCGCTGTCGGTGTCGGAGCCCGTCGCGGACGGCGGGGACCGGCTCACCGTCCTGGTCGTCAACGGGCCGCCGCCGGAGCCGCCCGCCGCGCCGCTCGAGGTGGGCGGCACCGGGCACGGCCTGGTCGGCATGCGCGAGCGGGTAAGGATCATCGGCGGCACCCTCGACGTGGGACCGCTGCCGGACGGCGGGTTCCGGATCGCCGCCCAACTTCCCCTGACTGAAGAGGACTTCACATGACCACGCGCGTCATGATCGTCGACGACCAGGCCATGGTGCGGGCCGGTTTCGCCGCGCTGCTGGCCGCGCAGGCCGACATCGACGTGGTGGGCGAGGCCCCCGACGGCGCGCAGGGCGTCGAGCTGAGCCGGCGCACCCGGCCCGACGTCGTGCTGATGGACGTCCGCATGCCCGAGATGGACGGCCTGGAGGCCGCGCGCCGCCTCCTGTCGCCCCCGCCGGGCGTGACCCACCGGCCGCGCGTCCTGATGCTGACCACCTTCGACGTCGACGACTACGTGTACGAGGCGCTGCGGGCGGGCGCGAGCGGCTTCCTGCTGAAGGACGCGCCGCCCGCCGACCTCATCGCGGCGGTACGCGTCGTGGCCTCGGGCGACGCGCTGCTCGCCCCGTCGGTGACGCGCCGTCTGATCGCGGACTTCGCCCGGCAGCGCCCCGCCGGCCGGGGCAAGCCCGCGCTGCGCCTGAAGGCCCTCACCGAACGCGAGACCGAGGTCCTCACCCTGGTGGCCCGTGGCCGGTCCAACACGGAGATCGCCCAGACGCTGGTACTGGCCGAGCAGACGGTGAAGACCCACGTGAGCCGCGTCCTCACCAAGCTCGACCTGCGCGACCGCGCCCAGGCGGTGGTCTTCGCGTACGAATCGGGGCTGGTGGCGCCGGGCGAGTGACCCCCGGGCAGACCCCGTCCCCTCCTCGCCCCCTCCTCCGCCACCCCCTACCCCGGTAGCACCCCCACCTTGGCTCCCCGGTATGACGCCCGGGGCGCAGTCGTAGCCGCACTCTCCATCCCGTCGACATCACGTCGAAGCAGTGAACGGATGAGGAGACGGAACATGAGGCTACGCAGCGGCAAGCGGCAGAAGGCGGACGAGCGGCCGGAGGTGCCGGCCGGGACGCCCGGACTGGCCGTCGAACTGCGCGGTGTCCGGCGGCAGTACGGGCGGGGCGCGGGCACCGTGCACGCGCTCGCGGGCATCGACCTCGCCCTCCCGCGCGGCACGTTCACCGCGGTCATGGGCCCGTCCGGGTCCGGCAAGTCCACCTTCCTCCAGTGCGCGGCCGGGCTTGACCGGCCGTCGGCGGGGTCCGTGCGCCTCGGCGGTACGGAGATCACCGGCATGAGCGAGAACGAGCTGACGGAGCTGCGCCGCAGCCGCCTCGGCTTCGTCTTCCAGGCGTTCAACCTGCTGCCGTCGCTGACCGTGGAGCAGAACGTCCTGCTCCCCCTGCGCCTCGCCGGCCAGCGCCAGGACCGGCGCCGCGCCGCCGCCGTACTCGCCCAGGTCGGGCTGGCCGACAAGGCACGGCGCCGCCCCGGCGAACTCTCCGGCGGCCAGCAGCAGCGCGTGGCCGTCGCCCGCGCCCTGGTCACCACCCCCGACGTGGTCTTCGCCGACGAGCCCACCGGTGCCCTCGACACCGGCACCGCCACCGAGGTCCTCGGCCTGCTCCGGCACGCGGTGGACGTCCTCGGCGCCACCGTCGTCATGGTCACCCACGACCCGGCCGCAGCCGCCTGGGCCGACCGCGTGCTCTTCCTCGCCGACGGCATGTTCGCCGGCAGCCTGGAGCGCGGTTCGGCGGAGCGCATCGCGGCCCGCATGACGGCGCTCACCGCCCGTACGGACGTGATGGCGGGGGTGGCGGCATGAGGAGCCTCGCCCCGAACGGCCTCGCGCGCGCGGCCGTACGCTTCAAACCCGCCTCGTTCGCGGGCACGTTCGTCGCGCTGATGATGTCGGCGCTGATCGTCACGGCCTGCGGCATCCTGCTGGAGAGCGGCGTCCGCGCCTCGGTGCCGGCCGAGCGGTACGCGAACGCCCCGGTGGTCGCGGCGGCCGACCAGTCCGCGCGCCTCGTCGCCGACACCATCGACGGCCCGGAGGAGAGCGCGTTCCCGCTGCCGGACACCGCCCGCGTGGACGCGGGGCTCGCCGCGAAGGCCGCCCGGGCGCCGGGTGCCGCGGCCGCGGTGGCCGACTTCACCTTCCCGGTGCGGCAGGGCGCGGGGCAGCCGGGCGGCGCGGGGCTCACCGGCCACGGCTGGGGCTCGCACGCCTTCACCGGCACCGCGCTGACCGAGGGCGCCGCACCCGGCGCGGGCGAGGTGGTGCTCGACGCCGCCGCGGCCCGTACCGCGCAGGCCGGTGTCGGCGACGCCGTCGCGCTCGAAACGGCCGCCGGACGCGCCGACTTCCGGGTCTCCGGGCTGGCCGAGGCCGGGCCGGGTGACACCGCGGCGACCGGCGCGACCGGCGGTGGCGGTGCCACCGCCTGGTTCGCCGACGCCGAGGCACCCGTGCTGGCCGGGCACCCCGGCAAGGCCGACGCCATCGCCGTACTCGCCGAGGACGGCACCGGCACGGACGCCCTCGCCGCGGCCGTCGAGAAGTCCCTCGCCGGCACCGACGCGCTGATCCGCACCGGCGACGACCGCGGCGAGGTCGAGGATCACGGCCTGGCGTACGCCAAGGAGACCCTCACCGGGCTCGGCGGCTCCTTCGGCGGCGTCGCCACCCTGGTCGCCGTCTTCACCGCGGCCGGCACCGTCGCCCTGTCCGTCGGCCAGCGCGGCCGCGAGTTCGCGCTGCTGCGCGCCGTCGGCGCCACCCCGCGGCAGATCCGCCGCGCGGTCGCCGCCGAGGCACTGCTCGTCGCGCCGCTCGCCGGGCTGCTCGGCTGCCTGCCGGGGATCGCGCTGGCGAACTGGTGGTTCGCGCAGCTGAAGGACCGCGGGGCCGTTCCGGAGGCGGTCGAGCTGCACGTCTCGTGGCTCCCCCTGGTCGCCGCGGTCGGCGCCGGGCTGCTCACGGCGCTCGGCGCGGGCTGGGCGGCCGGGCGCAGGCCCGCGAGGATCAAGCCGGGGCAGGCACTCGCCGAAGCCTCGGTGGAGCGCCTGCGGCCGGGCGTCGTCCGTACCGTCCTCGGGCTGGGCGCCCTGGTCGGCGCGGCGGTCCTGGCCGGCGTCGCCGCCTCCGCCGCCGGTAGCGACGCGGCCAACGCCTCCCTCGGCGTCATCATGCTCTTCATGCTGGCCGTCGCCCTGCTCGGCCCGGTGGTGGCCCGGCTGTGCGCCGCCCTCTTCGGCCTGCTGCTGCGCGGCGGCGGCGCCCCGGCCGCGCTGGCCGCCGCCAACTCCCGTACCAACGCCCGGCGGCTGGCGTCCGCGCTCACCCCGATCGTGATGGCGATGGCCTTCGCCTCGACGCTGGTCTTCATGCACACGAGCGAGAGCCGTACCGCCGAGGACCAGCTCCGCGCCGGCCTCACCGCCGACCACGTCGTCACCGACCCGGCGGGCCTGCCCGCCGACGCCGCCGACCGGGCCGCCCGCGCTCCCGGCGTCGAAGCGGCGGTGAGCCTGCTGGACACGCAGGTGCTGGTGCCCGTCCGGGGCGGCGGCGAGACGTCGCTCCAGGCGTCGGCGACCCAGGGCATCTCGGGCTCCGGCGCCCAGCTCGCCGAGGTGCAGGACCTGGACGTGCGCAGCGGCAGCCTGGACCGCGTGGGTGCGGGCCGGATCGCCGTCGACCGGACGCTCGCCACCGCGGCGGACGTCGAGGTCGGCGACGCACTGCCGCTCTACCTCCCCGACGGCACCCGGGCCCGCCCGGAGGTCGTCGCGGTCTACGGCCGCGGCCTGGGCCTGGCGGCGGTGACCATGGACCGCGCCTCCCTGGCCGGCCACGTCACCTCGGCCTTCGACAGCACGCTGCTGGTGAGCGGCGGCGAGGCCGGGCCGCTCGCCGCGCTCGGCGAGGTCACCGACGCCTCGGGCTACGCCCTCGCGCAGAACGTGGAACGTGAACTCGGCGCCTGGGCCAACTACATGATGGCCGCCGTCCTGGGTGGCTTCGCCGCCGTCGCCGCCGTCAACACCCTGGTGATGACGGTCCTCGACCGGCGCCGCGAACTGACCGCGCTCCGCCTCGTCGGCTCCACCCGCCGCCAGGTGCTGCGCATGCTCCGCTGGGAGTCGCTCCTGGTGTCGGTGGCGGGCGTGGCCCTGGGCACCACCATCGCCATGATCACGCTGACCCCGATGATGCGCGGCCTGACGGGCGAGTCCCCGCACGTCCCGCCGCTGCTGTACGCCACGTTCGCCGCGGTCGTGGTGGCCCTCGGCCTGCTCTCCGTGACGCTCCCCGCCCGGGCGGCACTGCGCGACCGGGACGGCTGAGATCACTTGCCTGGAGCGCACTCCAAGTCGTTGGCTGGAGACCATGGAGTACACGCAGCTGGGACGCACAGGACTCAAGGTCAGCAGGCTCGTCCTCGGGACCATGAACTTCGGTCCGCAGACCGACGAGGCCGACAGCCACGCCATCATGGACGCGGCGCTGGACGCCGGGGTCAACTTCTTCGACACCGCCAACGTGTACGGCTGGGGCGAGAACAAGGGCCGTACCGAGGAGATCATCGGCAACTGGTTCGCCAAGGGCGGCGACCGGCGCGACCGGACCGTCCTCGCCACCAAGGTGTACGGCAACATGGCCGCCGACGGCGAGGCGTGGCCCAACCACGACAAGCTGTCCGCCGTGAACATCCGGCGGGCGGTCGACGCCAGCCTCAAGCGGCTCCGGACGGACCACGTCGACCTGTACCAGTTCCACCACGTCGACCGCGCCACCGGCTTCGACGAGATCTGGCAGGCGATCGACGTCCTGGTCCAGCAGGGCAAGGTGCTGTACGCGGGGTCGTCGAACTTCCCCGGGTACAAGATCGCCCAGGCCAACGAGACCGCCGCCCGGCGCGGCGGCACCATCGGCCTGGTCAGCGAGCAGTGCCTGTACAACCTGGCCGAGCGCCGGGCGGAGATGGAGGTGATCCCGGCCGCGCGGGAGTACGGCCTCGGGGTCATCCCCTGGTCGCCGCTGCACGGCGGGCTGCTCGGCGGCGTGCTCAAGAAGGAGGTGCAGGGCGGACGGCGGGCCTCCGGACGGGCCGCCGACACCCTGGCCGACCCGGCGGGCCGTGCGCGCATCCAGGCCTACGAGGACCTGCTCGACAAGCACGGCGTCGCGCCCGGCGAGGCGGCCCTGGCCTGGCTGCTGACCCGGCCCGGCGTGACCGGCCCGATCGTGGGTCCGCGCACCGCCGAGCAGCTCGGCTCGGCGCTGCGGGCCGTCGAGCTGGAGCTGTCGGAGGAGCTGCTGGCCGGTCTTGACGAGATCTTCCCGGGTCCGGGGCCGTCCCCGGAGGCGTTCGCCTGGTAGCGGCGTGAGCGGGGCGGCGGCCGGCTCACGGCAGGCTCACCACGGCGGGTCAGCCCAGCGCCGCCGCCATCGCCACCACCACGAGCATCAGCACGAGCACACCGGCCATGATCCGGTTACGGGTCTTCGGGTCCACGCCTCCGAGCCTAACCGTAGGCGCCGAGCGGACTGCGGCCGACCGCCTCGTAACGGGGCTGCTCCCCCGGCACACCGGACTTCGGCAGGTGGCTGCGCACCAGCGCCAGGTCGGTCACGGTCCAGGTGCGGCTGGAGAAGCCGTCCAGTGTCTCGACGTAGGGGCGTACGTCGTAGGCGTCCCGGCTGCGGGCCAGCGTCAGGTGGGGCTTGTAACGCCGGTGCTCCCCCGGCGCGACGCCCGCGTTGCGCCCCGCCGACTCCGCCCGCTCGGCGAGCAGCCGCAGCGTCGCGAGGCCACCCTCCGCCCCCACCCACAGGGCCCGCCCGTGCCCGAAGTGCCCGCCGCCGCGCAGCGCCAGCTCGAAGGGTTCGGTGCGGTGCGCGGCCCGCTCCAGCCGGACCGACAGCTCCGGCACGAGGGCGTCGTCCACCTCGCCATAGAAGGCCAGCGTGAAATGCCACCCGGGCCGCCCCGTCCAGCGCAGCCCGTCCGCCCCGGGCAGCCTCCGCAGCCCGGCCACCTCGGCGGCGAGGGCGGCGGTGACGTCCTCGGGGGGCAGGACGGCGGCGAACAGTCTCATGCCGCCAGCCTCCCAGACGCCCGCGCCGCCCGTACGTCTACGCCGCCGGTGCCAGCGCCTCCCGCCGCTCGCGGGGCACGAACCGCACCTGTGGGTGGCCGCGGTGCCAGCCGACCGAGAGGCGCAGGTTGCCGACGCGGGCCAGGACCAGGCCGATGACGATCGCGGCGGTGGCGGCCACCGCGCCGCCCGCGGCGAAGCCGACCCGGGCGCCGTAGGTGTCGGTGACCCAGCCGACGATCGGGGCGCCGACCGGGGAGCCGCCGAGGAAGACCATCATGTACAGGGCCATGACGCGGCCCCGCATGGCCGGGTCGGTGGACATCTGGATGCTGGTGTTGGCGGTGACGTTGACCGTCATGCTGAAGACGCCGATCGGGATCATCAGCAGCGCGAACAGCCACAACCCCGGTGCCGTCGCCGCCACGATCTCCAGCGCGCCGAAGGCCATCGCCGCCGCGATCAGGACGCGCAGCCGGGCCGTGCCGCGCCGGGCGGCGAGCAGGGCGCCGGCCAGGGAGCCGACGGCCATGAGGGTGTTGAAGAGGCTGTACGCCCCGGCGCCCGCGTCGAAGACGTCGTCGGCGAAGGCGGACAGGAAGACCGGGAAGTTGAAGCCGAAGGTGCCGATGAAGCCGACCAGGGTGATGGTCCAGATCAGCTCGGGGCGTCCGGCGACGTAGTGCAGGCCCTCGCGCAGCTGGCCCTTGCCGCGCGGGGCGCGCTGGACGGCGTGCAGGTCGCGGGCGCGCATCAGCAGCAGGCAGCTGAGCGGCGCGACGAAGGAGAGGCCGTTGGCGAGGAACGCCCAGCCGGTGCCCACCCCGGTGATCATGAGACCGGCGACGGCGGGGCCGACCAGCCGGGCGGACTGGAAGTTCGCCGAGTTGAGGCTGACCGCGTTCTGGAGCTGGTCCCGGCCGACCAGCTCGGAGACGAAGGACTGCCGGGCCGGGTTGTCGACCACGGTCGCCAGGCCCATCGCGAAGGCGGCGACGTACACGTGCCAGACCTGGACGTGGCCGGTCAGGGTGAGGACGGCGAGGAAGAGCGCGGTCAGGGCCATCGCGGACTGGGTGACCAGCAGCGTGGGGCGCTTGCGCAGGCGGTCGACGAGGACACCGCCGTAGAGGCCGAAGAGGAGCATCGGCAGGAACTGGAGGGCGGTGGTGATGCCGACGGCCGCCGAGGAGCCGGTGAGGCTGAGCACCAGCCAGTCCTGGGCGATGCGCTGCATCCAGGTGCCGATGTTGGAGACGACCTGGCCCATGAAGAACAGGCGGTAGTTCCTGACCTTCAGGGAGGCGAACATCGAGGTCTTGCGGGAAGCGTCGGGGGTGGTCGGGTCGTCGTGGCCGTCAGGTGCGGGGGCGGAAGCTGCTCCGGATCCCGTACTCAAAAGGGTTCGCCTCCTCGCGAGAACTGCTTACTTGTGGGCGAGCTTCTCCAGCACGGGGGCGGCGGCGCGCAGTTTCGCCCACTCGTCCTCGTCGAGTCCCTCGACCAGCGTGGCCAGGAACGCGTTCCGCTTGCGGCGGCTCTCGTCGAGCATCACCACGGCCTGCTCGGTCTGCGTCACGACCTTCTGACGCCGGTCCTCGGGATGCGGCTCGAGCCGGACCAGGCCCTTCGCCTCCAGCAGCGCCACGATGCGGGTCATCGAGGGCGGCTGGACGTGTTCCTTGCGGGCGAGTTCGCCCGGGGTCGCGCTGCCGCAGAGCGACAGGGTGCCGAGCACCGACATCTCGGTCGGGCTGAGCGACTCGTCGACCCGCTGGTGCTTGAGCCGACGGGACAACCGCATCACGGCGGAGCGCAGGGAGTTCACGGCGGCGGCGTCGTCGCCATGCTTGAGGTCCGGCATGTTCCTTAGCCTAACTCATTAGTCTCGCGAAATACCACCGCACATGCGCCCGCGTGCCCGTGACGCACGCCACCGAAACCCGCGGTTCACCCGTACGAGTGAGTCGTTTCCGGAAATCGGAGCATCACCCGCCCGGCGGGGGCGACCCTCGACCGCATGGGGACCAGCGTGCTCAGCCTGCGGATGGACGGGGAGCTGCTCGAACGGCTCCGGCACCATGCGGCGAAAAGGGGAATGAGCGTCCAGGACTATGTCGTCCGGACGCTCATTCGGGATGACTTCGACGAGCGGTTCCAGTCCGCCGTGGAGGAGACGGAACGGTTCTACGGGGTCACCTGAGCCCCACCGGTCAGGTCAGGCCGAGGGCCGGCATCAGGTAGTAGAAGGCGAAGACCGCCGACACCACGTACATCGTGACCGGGACCTCGCGGCCCCGTCCGGCCGCCAGGCGCAGCACCGAGAAGGTGATGAAGCCCATGCCGATGCCGTTGGTGATCGAGTACGTGAACGGCATCATCAGCATCGTCACGAAGGCCGGGACGGCGATCGTGAAGTCCGACCAGTCGATCTCCCGGACCGAGCCGGCCAGGATCAGGAAGCCGACCGCCACCAGTGCCGGGGTGGCCGCCTGCGAGGGGACCATGGTGGCGACCGGGGTGAGGAACAGCGCCAGGGCGAAGAGCCCGCCCGTGATGATGTTCGCGAAGCCGGTGCGGGCGCCCTCGCCGACGCCGGCCGTGGACTCCACGAAGCAGGTGGTGGCCGAGGCGGAGCTGGCGCCGCCCGCGGCGACCGCGATGCCGTCCACGAACAGGACCTTGTTGATGCCCGGCATCTGGCCCTCGCCGTCGGTCAGCTTGGCCTCGTCGCTGACGCCCATGATCGTGCCCATCGCGTCGAAGAAGCACGACAGCAGCACGGTGAAGACGAACAGCACGCCGGTCAGGACACCGACCTTCTCGAACCCGCCGAACAGGCTGACCTCGCCGACCAGCCCGAAGTCGGGCGTGGCGACGGGGTTGCCCGGCCACTCCGGCGTGGTCAGACCCCAGGAGGGAATGTCGGCGACGGCGTTGATGATCACCGCGACGACGGTCATCACGACGATCGAGATCAGGATGGCGCCGGGGGTCTTGCGGACGATCAGCGCGAGGGTCAGCAGCACACCGAGGACGAAGACCAGCACCGGCCAGCCCTCCAGGTGGCCACCGGTGCCCAGCTGGAGCGGGACGGTGGTCTGCGCGGCGTCGGGCATCCGGGTCACGAAGCCGGAGTCGACGAGACCGATCAGCATGATGAACAGGCCGATACCGATGGCGATGGCCTTGCGCAGGCCGTAGGGCACGGCGTTCATCACGCGCTCGCGCAGACCGGTGGCGACCAGCAGCATGACGACGAACCCGGCCAGCACGACCATGCCCATGGCGTCCGGCCAGGACATCCGCGGGGCGAGCTGGAGGGCGACGACGGAGTTCACGCCGAGACCGGCGGCCAGCGCGATCGGGACGTTGCCGATGACACCCATCAGCAGCGTGGTGAACGCGGCCGTGAGCGCGGTCGCGGTGACCAGCTGACCGTTGTCGAGCTGGTTGCCGTACATGTCCTTCGCGCTGCCCAGGATGATCGGGTTCAGCACGATGATGTACGCCATCGCGAAGAAGGTGGCCAAGCCGCCACGGATCTCACGGGGCAGGGTGCTGCCGCGCTCGGAGATCTTGAAGTAGCGGTCGAGGGGGGAGACCTTGGCGGAGGCCGAGGTGGGCATGCGGAGACCTCATCACCAACAGCAGGTTCCCCCACGGCCTCGTCGGTGTTTCTGCGCTTGGAGTTTTCTACGAAAGAAAATGGTCAGAGACAAACGGGTTCAGTATGAACGTATGAGCCCGGGATCGCTATCTCCGCGCGTAGACCCCGAGGGCGCCGCGCCGACAACCCGTTCGCCCGCTCCTCGTAAGCTGTACGCATGAAGAAGTGGACACCCACGCACGAGGCGCCGGAGCCCCTGGAGGGCCCCGTGGTTCCGACCATCATCGGCGGCACCGTCCTGTGGTTCGTCCTCTTCCTGGCGCAGCTCCCGTTCTACGGCTGGTTCGACGACCACGGCCACACCTGGTGGGTGTGGACCTGCCTGGCCGGAGCCGGACTCGGCCTGATCGGCATCTGGTACGTCCGGGGCCGCGAGGCCGCCCTGCGGCGGGCGGCGCGGGACGACGCGCGATAGCCGGGGCCACCGCTTCCCGACGTGAGTCCGATGCCCCAGGGGCGCGGGGAACTGCGCGACCAGCCACCACGGCGCCGCAGTGAACCACGTACGGAAACCCGCGTCAGTCGAACCAACGGTCCCTGGCCAGCTCCTCCGTCCGGGACTCGTCCTCCAGCAACGCCGCGACTTCAAACCTCCGCGGCCACTGCCCCGCCGCCCAGGCCAGCCCCGCGGCAACCCCCTCCAGCGTCGCCGCGTGCAACGCCCCGTCGTCCGTCAGCCGCCAGTCGATCTCCACACCGTCGACGACCAGTTCCTCGTGCTCCACGTACGACGCCGGGGTCCGCGCCCCGAGCAGCACCCGCACCGGCTCCGGCACGTCGTGCTCGGTGCCCTCGGAGTCGACGTGCCCGGTGACGGACTCGCTCAGCCGCCGCACCTGGAACAGCTCCGCCAGCTCGCCGGCCCGGGCCGGCCGTACCGGCAGCAGCGGCACACCGGAGGTGAAGGGCAGCAGGTCCGGCGAGTCGACCACGACCGCGTCGGCGGCGTCCACCACGCGCACCTCGCCGTCGACCACGGCCCGCACGTCGTCCGGCAGGGTGACCTGCTCCGGGTCCAGTTCGGCCAGCGCGCCGTACAGGGCGTGCAGTTGGGCGGCCGTGACCGGGCGGCCGGGGTCGGCGAGGCGGTCGAGGAGTTCGGCCGCGCCGCCGGGTTCGTCGAGGAGCGCGGCGACCGAGGTGCGCACGCCCAGCGCCCGCAGCACCTGCTCGTCCTCGAAGCCGGAGGCGTCGGCCTCGTCGTACAGGCCCCGCAGCAGCGGGTCGGAGCCCGCCGCGCGCAGTCCGGCGGGGCGCCGTCCGCCGAGCACCGGGTGCCCGCGCAGCCACCACGCGGTGTACGGCCGTACGACCTCGTGGGTGCCGTCGGGCAGCAGCACGCGGACCGGCTGGACGAGCGCGTCGCGCAGGGGCGGCCGGGACAGCAGGGCGAGGGCCTCGGGCCACCGGTCGTCGTCCACCAGGTCCAGGTCGCGCACGGCGACGATCTCGGTGGCGACCGGCGGCACGGGGGTGTCCGGGAAGCGGTCCAGGACGTCCTCGCTCCACACGTCCACGGCGTCCAGCAGCCCGGCGTCGTCGGGTTCGGCGAAGTCGCCCTCGCGGGGCTCCAGTTCGTCCGGGTCGAGGACGACGTCGGTGGCGCGGACGAGGGCGAAGGTGACGAGCACACCGCAGGCGGCCAGCGCGTCCGCGCCCCACTTCTCGGCCAGCTCCGCGTCCACGGCGGCGACCTCGTCCTCGCGCATGACCCGCGCGAACGGGCCGCCCGGGAAGACGAGTTCGCCAGCCGGGGAGAGTTCGCCGTCCTCGTCGGGCAGGGCGAGCGCGCCCAGCCAGGGCTCGTCCCCGGCGTCGAGTCCGGCGTCGCGGACCAGGCCGAGGACGGTGTCGGCCAGTTCCTCGGCGTCGAGGGCGTCCTCCTCCCAGTTCACGCCGCCGTCGTCCTCCAGCGAGGCGGCCACGGCGGCCCGGACCTGCGGGGTGGTGAGCACGGCACGCGGGGTGGCCGGGAGGGCGCCGAGCTTCTCCAGGAGCGGATGGGCGGCGTCCGGATGGGCGATCTTCAGGCCGAGGCGGGTGAGCACCTCCGGGTCGAGGGAGGCGGCCTCCGGGGACGGCAGCAGCACCTGCCGGGGCCCGATGGTCGTCCGCACCGCGCCCGTCCCGAAGCCCTGGGAGGCGCCCCCGGCCAGCGGTACCGGCAGCCCCGAGAGCCGGTCGGGATCGACGCCGGCGAGGCTGTCGTAGAGCCGGTGCCACCAGCCCGGATCCTTCTCGAGACCGGCCAGCCGGTCGATCGCGTCGGTCAGCGGCACCCGGGCGACGCCGAGCGTGCGCAGCTCCACCCGGCGTTCGAGCCCGGCGGGCAGCAGCGTCGGCAGCACCTCGGCGAGGACCCGCACGGTGTCGGCGCCGGCGCCCTCCACCACCTCGGCGTCGCGCGGGCGCAGGGAGTCGGGCAGGTCGGGGTCGTCGCCGGGTTCCGCGGCGGGCGGCAGGAAGGCGGTGCGCGGCAGCCGTTCGAGGATCGCCTGGCGCAGCGCGCCGTCCAGCTCCCCCTTGCCCAGCGGGCCGGGCACGAGGCCGATGAGACCGGAGGTGACCGGGCGCCAGTCGGCGAGCAGCCCGGCGTAGGCGTCGGCGGCCCGCTCGGTCAGGAAGCCGGTCAGCGGGCCGGGCGCGGCGTGCCGGCGGGTGGAGTCCAGCGGGAAGGAGGCGATGAGCAGAGCGGGCACGCCGAGCGGTTCGTCGCTGGGCGTGGGCGCGTGCACCACCGGGCTGGTGCGGGGCCGCGCCGGGGCGCCGTCGGCGTCGACCGGCACCGCCCAGGTCACGGACCAGTGCGGGCGCAGCCGCTCCTCGACCGGCCGGTCGGCGAGCAGGTCGGGGGTGAGCGGGCCGTGCGCGGCGGCGGTACGCCAGCGGGTGGTGCCCTCGCGGGAGTCCTCGACGACGGTGAGGGCGCCCTCGGTGCGGCGGGACAGCGTACGGACGTCGTCCGCGACCTCGACCACGACCTCCGCCAGGCCCGGCAGGGCGAGCAGCAGGGCGTCGTCCACGGCGTGCAGGAGCCGTTCGGCGAGGTCGGCGGCGGCCGTGTCGCGCAGCGGGAGGATGACGGCCGTGTCGTACGGGCCGGGGGCGCTGCCCTCGGCGGAGAACGGCAGCCGCAGCAGCGGTACGTGCCCGTCGCGCCGCCGGATCTCGTCGCCCAGGCCGGGGCTGTGCCCGGCGGTGTCGGCGGCCAGGTCGCGGGCCTCGGCCAGGGACCAGCGGACCCCGCCGTGCCGGCTGACGACGGCGGGCTCGTCGGTGACGGCCAGGACGGCGGCGAAGCCGACCCCGAACCGGCCGACGGCACTGTCCCCGGCGTCCCGCTTGGCGGAGGCGCGCAGCGTGGACAGCGACTCGACGCCGGTCGCGTCCAGCGGGGCGCCGGTATTGGCGGCCACGAGGACGCCGTCGCGCAGGGTCAGCCGGAGCCGCCCCGGCACGCCGGAGCGGGCGGCGGCGTCGGCGGCGTTCTGCGCCAGCTCGACGACCAGCCGGTCGCGGTAGCCCCCGAGGACGAGGTCCTCCTCCGCGTTGGCGTCCTCACGGAACCGCGCCGGGCTCGTCGCCCAGGCGTCCAGCACCCCGCGCCGAAGACGTCCCGTACCGAACGGATCGGCCCCCTCGGCGGCAGGCTGCACGAACATGCTCACGGTGACTCTCCTCATCGACGGACCACGAAGGTACCGCCCCACCTGCCACGCCGGCCGACATCATTCAGCCCGTCCGGCGTTTGAGGACGAGGCCGTCAAGGCCGATGGGGGTCTGGGGGCGCAGCCCCCAGGGACCCCCGCCACCCACGCACCCGCACCTTACGAATGCCCCAGCTCCGCCGACGCCTCGTCCTCCGCCACGGAGACGGACCCCGAGTCCGACGCCGGCCGCAGCGGAAACGGATCCACCCGCGTCTCATCGATCACCGGCGGAGCCACCCGCGGCGGCTTCGGCATGACCGCCGCCTCGGAGTGCCCCCCGCACCCGTACGCCAGCGACACCACGTGCCCGTCCGCCGGCGAGAACTCGTTGGCGCACACCCCGAAGGCCTGCCCGAGCGAGCCGCCGATCCGGGCCAGGAAGCCGCAGCTGACGCAGGACGCGGGCGCCGCCTGGGCCATCGCGGTCTTCGGGCCGTAGCCGTCCTCCCAGCGGTCGGCGGCGACGTGCAGCCCGTACCGGGACAGGACCCGCGTGCGGCGCAGGCCCAGCTCCTCGGCGACCGCCGAGATGGTGCCGCGGGCCGGCACGGTGGTCAGCTCGGCGGGCGGTCCGGCGGTGACCTCCGCGTCCTCGGCCTCGACCAGGTCGGCCATCTCGTGGGAGACGGCGGAGTTCGGCGGCGGCTCGTCCTCGCCGGTCCAGCCGGGCTCCAGACGCAGATCCTCCGCGTCGGTGGGCAGCAGATCGCCGGGGCCCATGTCACCGGGCCGCAGCCGCTCGCTCCACGGCACCCACTCGGGGGCGAGCAGCGCGTCGGGCCCGGGCAGCAGCACCGCCTCGTCCACCGTGACGATCTTGGCGCGGGAGGCGCGGGCCACGGTCACGGCCCAGCGCCAGCCGCGATAGCCCATCTCCTTGCAGGCGAAGTAGTGGGTGACGACCCGGTCGCCCTCCGACACCAGGCCCTCGTGCTCGCCGACGACGCCGGGGGAGGCGGCCTCCTCGGCTGCGGCGCGGGCGAGGTCGAGTGCCTCGGCGCACAGGCGGTCAGGGGTGCGGCTTCGCGTTGTCGCTGCGCTCACAGGTATCGCTTCTCTCCATACGCCGTCTCACGAGTGCGCCGCTGCCTGCGAGGGGCGGACGGAGCGGACCTGTGGACCGCGTCGACGTCCGCGCCCGATCGCGCTCGGGCACACCTACGTCATCCATTCTGCGGGATGGCCGTAAGGCGCGCGGCCGAGAACGTTCGCCACGGCGCGCTAGGCACGCTACCTGCTCATGTGCGCTGGGCCTACACCGACGGGAGTTTCGGCGGGGTAAGGTCCGCTCTTCCCGCCCGGCCCCGGCGTCCGTGTCACCCGACTCGATCACCGCCATCCGTGCCGATGGGACGCTATAGCCCCCGCTCTCGGGGCACTATGACGGGGTGGCAGCCGCACGGACGGAGTTCAAGGGCGGGAGCCGGAGGCGTGGCCCCGGCCCGCGGTTCCGCGCGCTCGGCCGCGCCCTTCGCCTGCCGGTGACCGGGACCGCGCGCGGTATCCGGAAAGCGACGCACGCGCACGGGGCCGGCGAGTCGGGCCTCGGCAAACTGATCGAGCTGCACGGGGTGAACGGCGCCGGGGACGTCATGATCACCGTCGCCCTCGCCTCCACCGTCTTCTTCTCCGTCCCCACCGACGAGGCGCGCGGCCGGGTCGCGCTGTACCTGGCCATCACCATGGCGCCGTTCACGCTGCTCGCGCCGGTGATCGGCCCGCTCCTGGACCGGGTGCCGCACGGCCGCCGCGCGGCGATGGCCTGCGCGATGGCCGCGCGGGCGCTGCTCGCGCTGGTGCTGTCGGGGGCGGTCATCACCGGCAGCATCGAGATGTACCCGGCCGCACTCGGCGTGCTGGTCGCCTCGAAGGCGTACGGCGTGGTCAGAAGCGCGGTGGTGCCACGGCTGCTGCCACCCCGTTTCTCCCTGGTCAAGGCGAACTCGCGGGTCACGCTGTGCGGACTGCTCGCCACCGGTGTCGCCGCGCCGATCGGGGCGGGGCTCCAGCAGGTCGGGCCGCGCTGGCCGCTGTACGGCGCGTTCGTGATCTTCGTGGCGGGCACCGTGCTGTCGTTCACGCTGCCGCACACGGTGGACTCCGCGCGCGGCGAGGCCCGGGCCCTGCTCGCCGCCGACGAGGACCATCTGCACGGTCCGCTGCGCAAGCGGAGCAAGCGGCCGGGGCTGCGCACGGTCGGCCCGGCGGTGACGCACGCGCTGCTCGCCAACGCCGGCATCCGCTGCCTGACCGGCTTCCTGATCTTCTTCCTTGCCTTCCTGCTGCGGGTGCATCCGCTGTCCGGGCAGAGCGCCGCCGTGTCACTGGGGATCGTGGGCGTCGCAGCCGGGACGGGCAACGCGCTGGGCACCGCGGTCGGGGCGTGGCTGCGGTCCCGGGCGCCGGAGATCATCATCGTGACGGTGGTCGCGATCGTGCTGGGCGCGGCGGTCACGGCCGCGGTGTTCTTCAGCGCCGTCCTGGTGGCGTGTCTGGCGGCGGTCGCGGGGTTCGCGCAGGCGCTGGCCAAGCTGTCCCTGGACGCGCTGATCCAGCGGGACGTGCCGGAACTCGTCCGCACCTCGGCGTTCGCCCGCTCGGAGACGCTGCTCCAGGTCTCCTGGGTGCTCGGCGGCGCGGTCGGCATCGTGCTGCCCCTCAACGGCACGCTGGGCCTGTCGGTGGGCGCCGCGATCATCGCCGCCGGGTGGCTGACGACCGTACGGGGTCTGGTCGGCTCGGCGCGGCACGGCGGGCCCGCCCGACCCAGGGTGGCGTGATCACGCCACGCCGTACCCAGGTGGGGGACGGGCCGCGGGCGCCAGATAGCCTTCGCCCATGACCACGTTGCTCCGCGGCACTGCCGCCCTCGGACACGGCGCTGTGCGGCGCCGCCGCGCCGTCGCCGCCGCCGGCGCGGTATCCGCCGGACTGCTCCTGCTGTCCGCCTGTGACAAGCCCACGCCCATGGCCACGGTCACGGTCGGCAGTGACTCGGTCAGCTCCGAGGCCGCCTGCGGTGGGCACGGCAAGACCCTGGAGACCGCCGAGATCCAGGAGTGCCTGCAGGACGACAACGTCAAGTCCATCTCGGTCAACGCCGACGACACGGTCCGCTTCGGCGTCGACCCGGAGGTCGCCGACGAGCGCTGGACGATCCTGATGAACGGTCAGCAGCTGACCGACGACACGGACAACACCTACCGGACGGTCCCGGGCAGCGTGTTCTTCAACGCCCAGTACGGCGCCCAGGGCGACTCCACGCTGGTCACCATCAAGGCCGGTGACGGCAAGGACGACAGCGAGGAGGCCACCGGTCTGTGGTCCTTCAAGCTGAAGAAGGACGACTGACCACGTCCTCCACGCGCGTTCTCGTGGCCACCGCGGTCCCCGCCGAGCGGGACGCGGTGGCTCGGGCGTTCCCGGACCCGGCCGCCGAGCTGTCCCGTCCCGGGGTGGCCCTGCACCGCCTCCCGGACGGCGGCCCGGACCTGCTGGCCGCCGGGGTCGGCCCCGCCCTCGCCGCCGCCTCCACCGCCGCCGCCCTGACCGCCGCGGCGCTCGACGGCGCCCCCTACGGCCTGGTCGTCTCGGCCGGCATCGGCGGCGGCTTCCTGCCGGACGCGCCGGTCGGCTCGCTCGTCGTCGCCGACGCGATCACCGCCGCCGACCTGGGCGCCGAGACCGCCGACGGCTTCCTGCCGGTCACCGACCTCGGCTTCGGCACCGTCACCCACCACCCGCCCCCCGCCCTGGTGCGCGCCACCGCCGCCGCGACCGGCGCCCGCCCCGGCACCGTCCTGACCGGGTCCACCGTCACCGGCACCGCCGAACGCGCCGCGCTGCTGCGCGCCCGCCACCCCGACGCGCTGGCCGAGGCGATGGAGGGCTTCGGCGTCGCCGAGGCCGCCGCCGCGCACGGGGTGCCGGTACTGGAACTGCGCGCCGTCTCCAACCCGGTCGGCCCGCGCGACCGCGCCGCCTGGCGCATCGGCGAGGCCCTCGCGGCGCTGACGGACGCCTTCGGGAAGCTCGCACCCGTCCTCAGGAGTTGGAACCCACATGAGCGCTGAGACCCTCCGCATCGCCTACTCGCCCTGCCCGAACGACACCTTCGTCTTCGACGCCCTCGCCCACGGCCGGGTGCCGGGCGCGCCCGCCCTCGACGTGACGTTCGCGGACATCGACATCACCAACGGCATGGCCGAACGCGGCGAGTTGGACGTACTGAAGGTGTCGTACGCCGTGCTGCCGTACGTCCTCGACGAGTACGCCCTGCTGCCCTGCGGCGGCGCCCTCGGCCGGGGCTGCGGGCCGCTGGTGCTGACCCGGGAGGCGGACGCGGACCTGCGCGGCCGCACGGTCGCGGTGCCCAGCGAGACGTCGACGGCGTATCTGCTGTTCCGCCTGTGGGCGGCGGACACCGTGCCCGGCGGCGTCGGCGAAATCGTCGTGATGCCGTTCCACGAGATCATGCCGGCCGTGCGGGACGGGAAGGTCGACGCGGGTCTTGTGATCCACGAGGCGCGCTTCACGTACCGGAACTACGGGCTGCACAAGCTCGCCGACATGGGCGAGCACTGGGAGCACACCACCGGGCTGCCGATCCCGCTCGGCGCGATCATCGCCCGGCGGTCGCTGGGCGCGGAGGCCCTGACCCGGCTGGCCGACGCGGTCCGCACCTCGGTCCGCGCGGCCTGGGACGACCCGGAGGCCTCCCGGCCCTACGTCATGGAGCACGCGCAGGAGATGGACCCGGCCGTCGCCGACCAGCACATCGGGCTGTACGTCAACGAGTTCACGGCCGACCTCGGCGAGGCCGGCTACGCGGCGATCCGGGGCCTGCTGACACGCGCGGCGGCCGAGGGATTGGTACCGGCCCTCGGCCCCGACGCGCTGGCGTTCCCCTGACGAGCGGGCGGGGTCAGACGTCCAGCTGGTCGGCGACGGCGCGGAGCAGGCCGGCGATCTTCTTGCCGGCCGTCTTCTCGGGATAGCGGCCCCGCTCCAGCATCGGGGTGATGTTCTCCAGGAGGGTCGTCAGGTCCTGGACGATGGAGGCCAGCTCGTCGGGCTTCTTGCGCTGCGCGGCCGCGACCGACGGGGCCGGGTCCAGCAGGGTCAGGGACAGGGCCTGGTCGCCGCGCTGCCCGGCGACGACGCCGAACTCCACGCGCTGGCCGGGCTTCAGCGCCTCGACTCCGGCGGGGAGGACCGAGGAGTGCACGAAGACGTCACCGCCGTCGTCGCGGGAGAGAAAGCCGAAGCCCTTCTCGCTGTTGAACCACTTGACCTTGCCAGTCGGCAAAGCACACGCTCCCTCGATCAGTCCCGGACGCACCGACGCCGGTTGCACTACTGCCAGGACACCCTACCGGGGGTCTCTCCACGGGGACACGCCTTGAAACGGGCCTGCGGCGCCGGGGAACTACCCTGGTCGGGTGCGTGAACAAACCCAATCGAATTCCGCCGCGCCCGGTGACCGACTGATCCGCGCCGGTGCGATCGTCTTCTTCGTCGGCACGGTGGCCACTCTGGTCACCGTGGCCCCGCTGCTGCTGGGGACGACGCCGTTTCCCACCTACATGTTCGGCCTGAGCATGCTGATGGGCGTGGGCTTCCTGATCGCCGGGGCGGGGGTGTTCCAGTCGATCGCGGCCGGGCGCCGTCAGGCCCGTGCGGCGGCCGCCCCGTCGCCCTCGCCGTCTCCGTAGCCCGCGAGCCACTCGGGGAACTCCGTCAGGTCGGCGAGGACCACGTCCGCGCCGGCCGCGCGCAGCTCCTCGGCACCGCACGGGCCGCCGGCCACCGCCACGGAGCGGGCGCCCGCGGCCCGGGCTCCGCGGACGTCGCCGACGTGGTCGCCGACGTAGACGTCCGCGCCGTGCTCGCGCAGCGCGACGGCCTTCTGCTCGGCCCACAGGTTGCCCACCACGGCGTCCGGCTCGATGCCGAGGTGCGCCAGGTGCAGCTTGGCGTTGGGTTCGTACTTGGCGGTGACGACGAGCGTCCGCCCGCCGGCCGCGCGTACGGCGGCGACGGCCTCCCGGGCGCCGGGCATCGCCAGCGTCGGCTCGATCGCGTACGACGGGTACATCTCCCGGTAGAGGTCGGCGGTGGCGGCGATCTCCTCGGCCGGGAACCAGTTGGCCAGCTCCTCGGCGAGCGGCGGCCCGAGCCGCGTCACGGCCAGGTCGGCGTCGACGTACGTCCCCGTCCGCTCGCTCAGCGCCAGGTAGCAGGCCCGGATGCCGGGCCGCGAGTCGATGAGCGTCATGTCGAGATCGAACCCGACGGTGGGCGCGGTACGGGTGGTGAAGGCCATGGCCCCCATTGTGCAGGCCCCACCCGGCACCCCCGGCGGGCCCTCCCCCGCCGACGGGCCGCGGCGAGCTGCCCGCTCAGCCCCGCGGGCGGCGGGCGTGCCAGAGCAGGTACAGGGCCGTGGCGACAGCGGCGCCGCGGAGGACCCAGGGCCAGGTCTCGGTGATCGCGTCGTTCATGTGGCCCTCGGCGATCGGGTCGCCCCAGCGGCCCTCCGTGCGGCCCCACAGCCAGACCACACCGGCGACGGCGACCGTACCGGGCAGGCCCAGGACCGCCCACTTCGACTGGGCCGCGGTCAGGCGACGCGAGAGGTAGGCGATCAGCCAGCCCAGGCCCAGGGCGACGAGGTTGCCGAGGACGGCACCGACGACCAGGAGCCCGGCGGCGAGCAGCAGCAGGGGGTTGTTCCAGCCGCCCTCGGGCCAGGGCCGGGCCAGGCGTCGCAGCCGCCGCGCCTTTCCGGCCGGGACCGGCTCCACGACCTGCTCCACCGCGGCGGGCTTCGCGGCGGTGGCGTCCTTCTTCCCGGCCTCGTCCTCCGGCTTCGGCGGCGGCTTGAGCAGCTCCGGGATCTCCACCCCGCCGACGAACCCGGGCACGCTGTCGCCCACGCCGGCGAACGGGCCGCCCTCCACCCGCCACCAGTCCGGCTGCGGACCACGGCCGCCGCCTCCCAGCTCCTGCGCGCTCGCCACATGGGGTGGGGAGGCGGCCGGCTGTTCGGGCGGGGGTTCGGGCGCGTTCCGCCGCAGGCCCTTGCGGCGCTCGGCCCTGCGGGGGTCCGTGTCCCGCTGCTCGGGCACCACGGTCGGCGGCGGCACCGGCGCCGGGCGGACCCCGCTCGTGCCGCCCGCCGCGTCGACGAGGTCGTCGGGGCTGCCGAGCCGGTCCAGGATGCGCCGGACGGCGGCGGGACTGTCCACGGTGGTCCTGGCCCGGTGCCGGTCGATCTCGTTGCGCAGCTCGGAGACCAGCCGCATGCGCGCGGCCGACGGCAGCTGCCGCTGCTGGGCCACGTCGCCGACGCGGCTCAGATACTCGTAGACGACCTGGTCGCTCTCGATCCCCACGGACCCCTCCGGGGCGGTGTGTTGTGGTAGCCCGTCGGACGAAGGTACCGAATCCTCCCGCGGGCGGCGGACACCCCGCGCAC
This sequence comes from Streptomyces sp. NPDC056128, assembly GCF_042263835.1. NCBI lineage: Bacteria > Bacillati > Actinomycetota > Actinomycetes > Kitasatosporales > Streptomycetaceae > Streptomyces > Streptomyces sp. NPDC056128. The sequence goes on from NZ_JBHJVQ010000026.1 coordinate 45,094, forward strand.
GGCACCGGCGCACGCGGCCCCCCGCCGTGACCCCCACCCGCTAACGTGGACCGGATGAGCACCGAGGAGAAGTCCGCGGCCCCCCGGTCCCTCGCGGAGGCGCTCCGTGTCCGGGACGACGTCTCGCTGGCCGCCCTCCTGCGCAGCCGTCCCGACCTCATCACCCCTGTGCCCACCGACCTCACGCAGCTCGCCACCCGGGCCGGCACCCGGGCCTCGGTGGTGCGGGCGCTGGAGCGTCTTGACCGGTTCGCGCTCCAGACGGCGGAGGCGCTGGCCGTGGCGTCGGACCCGGCGCCGTACGGCGAGCTGCTCCGGCTGATGGCGGGGGACGACGAGGACCCGGCCGTCGCCGCGGCGCTGCCCCGGGCCGTCGCCCTGCTGCGCGAGCAGGCCCTGGTGTGGGGCGCCGACGACCGGCTGCGGCTGGTGCGCACCGCCCGTGAGCTGCTCGCGCCCTCCCCGCAGCACCCGTCCCCGACGGGTCTGGGGCCCACCGTGCGGGAGGCGACCGCCGGGATGTCGCCGGGGCGGATCCAGGAGATCGTGACCACCGCCGGTCTGCCCTCGACCCACGACTCGGTGTCCGCGGTGACCGCGCTCGGCACCCTGTTCGCCGACCGGCGCCGGATGACGGCGCTCCTTGCCGGGCTGCCCGAGGAGTCGCGGGAGGTGCTGGCCCGGCTGGTGTGGGGTCCCCCGTACGGGCAGGTCACCCATGACCCGGCGGCGCACCTGCGCGCGCTCCTCGACCGCGGCCTGCTGCTGCCGACCGCGCCCGGCACGGTCGTGCTGCCCCGCGAGGTCGCCCTGCACCTGCGCGCGGGCCGCGCGCACCGGGCGCCCGAGCCGGCCCCGCCGGCGGTGGAGGCCGCCGCCACGCACCGTCCACAGGTTGTGGACGCCACCGCGGCCGGGCAGGCCCTCGCGGCGCTGGCGACCGTGGCGGAGCTGCTGAAGGAGTGGGACGAGGGCGGCCCGACGGTGCTGCGGGCGGGCGGGCTGAGCGTGCGCGACCTGAAGCGCACGGCCGTCGCCCTGGACCTGCCCGAGCCGGTCGCCGCCTTCTGGCTGGAACTGGCCTACGCGGCCGGCCTGATCGCCTCCGACGGCGAGGCCGACGAGCGGTACGCGCCGACCCCGGCGTACGACGAGTGGCGGGAGCTGCCGCCCGCCGAGCGCTGGGCGAGCCTCGCGCAGACGTGGCTGACGGCGACCCGGACGTCGGGGGTGGTCGGCGGGCGGGACGCGAAGGACCGGACGCTCTCCGCGCTGGGCCCGAACCTGGACCGTTCGGCGGCGCCGGAGGTACGGCACCGGGTGCTGGCCCTGCTGGCGGGCCTGCCCGAGGGAGCCTCGCCCACCGAGGAGTCGATGCTGGCCCGGCTGCGCTGGGAGCGCCCCCTGCGCGGCCCCGAGCGGGACCGGCGGGAGGACGACCTGCGGACCCGGCTCGCCCGGTGGACGCTGTCCGAGGCCGAGCTGCTGGGCGTCACCGGCCGCGGGGCACTGGCGGCGCCGGGGCGGGCGCTGATCGGGGCGCCCGAGCCGCCGCATCCGGCGAAGGCGCCCGAGGGCCCCGGCGACAAGCTCCCCGTCCACCACCGCACGCCCGCGCCGCCCGCTCCCCCGGCCCCGGGCGAACGGGCCGCCGCCGCAGCGACCGCCGCCCGGCTGCTCGCGCCGCTCCTCCCGGAACCGCTGGACCACGTGCTGCTCCAGGCCGACCTGACGGCGGTGGCGCCGGGGCCGCTGGAGGGTCCGCTGGCCGACCTGCTGGGGGTGCTCGCGGACGTGGAGTCCAAGGGCGGGGCGACCGTCTACCGGTTCACGCCGGGCTCGGTGCGCCGTGCGCTTGACGCCGGGCAGACCGCCGCCGACCTGCACACCTTCCTGGCCCGGCACTCCCGCACGCCGGTGCCGCAGCCCCTGACGTACCTGATCGACGACGTGGCCCGGCGGCACGGGCAGCTGCGGGTGGGCGCGGCCTCGGCGTACGTGCGCTGCGACGACGACGCGACGCTGGACGAGATCCTCGCCGACCGGCGGGGCTCCGGCCTCGGCCTGCGGCGCCTCGCGCCGACCGTGCTGGCCGCGCAGGCCGAGCCGGCGGCGCTGCTTGAGGGGCTGCGCGCGATGGGGTTCGCGCCGGCCGCCGAGTCCGCCGCGGGCGATGTGCTGATCGCGCGGGCCGACGCCCGCCGCACCCCGCCGCGGGCGGCACCGGAGCCGGTCCCGGACGGTCCGCCGGCGCCCGACGACACCCTGCTGGCGGCCGCGATCCGCGCCGTCCGGGCGGGCGACCTGGCCTCCACGGCCCCGCGCAAGCCGGGCCCCGGGGACGGCGAGGGCAGTGCGCCGGGCGGCGAGCTGCCCCGCACGGGCGCCGCCGAGACGCTCGCGACCATGCAGGCGGCCGTGCTGACCGGCGAGGCGCTGTGGATCGGCTACGTGAACGCGGAGGGCTCCGCCAGCCAGCGCGTGATCGCCCCGATCCGGGTCGAGGGCGGCTTCGTCACGGCGTACGACCACACGGCGGACGAGGTGCGCACCTATCCGCTGCACCGCGTCACGGGTGTGGCGGAACTGGCCGACGACGTGACGTGACACGCCCTCTTTCGGGCGTACGCGCCGGTTCATGCACGCCACGCCGGGTGATTCGCACCTGAGAGGGAGCTTTTTTCATAAACCGCATCGACCTTTCGGCGGTCGGGCAGCCACGGGGTGTCCTGCACCGAAACCGAAAGGAAGAACCCGATGCGTACTGCCGTTCGCCGAGTCGCCACCGTCCTGACCTCCACCGCGACCCTGATCGCGGCGTTCGCCGCCGAGGCCGCCGCGGTCGGCATCGACCTCGGTGGAGGCGTCACCCTCTGACGGCCCGCCCTCTGATCAGGCTCTGATCAAGCTCTGATCCGTCGCATCCCCTTCGGGCGGGCCGGGCTCCCAGTCCCCCTGGGCCCGGCCCGCTCCGGATCACCATCCCTCCCTCTCCCTCCCCCTCGCTCCGGAAGGCTCCTCATGCGTCCCAAGACCGCCGAACCCCTCCGCTCCACCGCCCGCTCCGCCGTCGCCGTCTCCGTGGCCGCCCTGATCACCGGCGCGGCGCTGTTCGGCGCGCTCGCTCCCAAGGCCGCCGCGCTGCCGCTCCCGCTGCCCGCCACCGGCGTGGAACCGCTGGTCACCGAGGGCGTCACCATCGAGGGGCCGCTGATCAACAACATCAGTCTCAAGTAGCCCGGCGGCGCGATCAGGCACACTGGACGTTTGGCCGATCCGTCGAGTCGCTGTCGGCCGTACGCACGCGAGAGGGTGCCGCCCGTGAATGGTCCGCTGATCGTCCAGTCCGACAAGACCCTGCTCCTGGAAGTCGACCACGAGCGGGCCGGTGACTGCCGTCGGGCCATCGCGCCGTTCGCCGAGCTGGAGCGGGCGCCCGAGCACATCCACACCTACCGGGTGACGCCGCTGGGCCTGTGGAACGCGCGGGCGGCCGGCCACGACGCCGAGCAGGTCGTGGACGCCCTCGTCGAGTACAGCCGCTACCCCGTGCCGCACGCGCTGCTCGTCGACATCGCCGAGACGATGGACCGCTACGGCCGCCTCACCCTCTCCAAGCACCCGGCGCACGGCCTCGTCCTGACGACGACCGACCGTCCGGTGCTCGAGGAGGTCCTGAAGTCGAAGCGGATCGCGCCGCTGGTCGGCACCCGCATCGACCCCGACACGGTGGCCGTGCACCCCTCCGAGCGCGGGCAGATCAAGCAGACGCTGCTCAAGCTGGGCTGGCCCGCCGAGGACCTCGCCGGGTACGTCGACGGCGAGGCGCACCCGATCGAGCTGGCGGAGGACGGCTGGGCGCTGCGCCCGTACCAGAAGCAGGCGGTGGAGAACTTCTGGCACGGCGGCAGCGGTGTCGTCGTCCTCCCCTGCGGTGCGGGCAAGACGCTGGTCGGGGCCGGTGCGATGGCGCAGGCCAAGTCGACGACGCTGATCCTGGTCACGAACACCGTCTCCGCCCGGCAGTGGAAGCACGAGCTGGTGCGGCGGACCAGCCTGACCGAGGACGAGATCGGCGAGTACAGCGGTACGAAGAAGGAGATCCGGCCGGTCACCATCGCCACGTACCAGGTGCTGACGACCCGGCGGAAGGGCGTCTACCCGCACCTGGAGCTGTTCGACTCCCGGGACTGGGGGCTGATCGTCTACGACGAGGTGCACCTGCTGCCGGCGCCGGTCTTCAAGTTCACCGCCGACCTCCAGGCCCGGCGCCGCCTCGGTCTGACCGCGACCCTCGTGCGCGAGGACGGCCGCGAGTCGGACGTCTTCTCCCTCATCGGCCCGAAGCGGTTCGACGCGCCGTGGAAGGAGATCGAGGCGCAGGGCTACATCGCGCCCGCCGACTGCGTGGAGGTCCGGGTCAACCTCACCGACTCCGAGCGGCTGGCGTACGCCACCGCCGAGACGGAGGAGAAGTACCGCTTTTGCGCGACGACCGACACCAAGCGGAAGGTGACGGAGGCGATCGTGCGGCGCTTCGCCGGGCAGCAGATCCTCGTCATCGGCCAGTACATCGACCAGCTCGACGAACTGGGCGAGCACCTGGGCGCGCCGGTCATCAAGGGCGAGACGTCCAACGCCCAGCGGGAGAAGCTCTTCGAGTCCTTCCGGCAGGGCGAGATCAGCGTCCTCGTCGTCTCCAAGGTCGCGAACTTCTCGATCGATCTGCCGGAGGCGACGGTCGCCGTGCAGGTGTCGGGCACCTTCGGCTCCCGGCAGGAGGAGGCGCAGCGGCTCGGCCGGGTGCTGCGTCCGAAGGCCGACGGTCACCAGGCGCACTTCTACTCGGTCGTGGCCCGCGACACCCTCGACCAGGACTTCGCCGCCCACCGCCAGCGCTTCCTGGCGGAACAGGGCTACGCGTACCGGATCATGGACGCGGACGAGGTGCTCGGCGAAGGGGTCTGAGGGGGCCTAGCCAGGTCCTGTCGGTCCGGGGTCAGTGGCGGCGGACGCCGGCCTCCTCGCCGTACTCGCCGAGCACGACCACGTCGAAGGCGGCGCCCGCGAACACCCGCACGGCGCGCACGGCGTCGCCGAGCCGGTGCCGGTGGCTGCCGGCCACGGGCGTGGCACCGGACGCGCGGCCGGGTGCCGGGGCGGGGTACATGGTTGCTGCGCTCATGTCTCCATGGTGCGACCGCGCGGCCCCGACCGGCATCGGTCTCGGGACCGAACCCGCTCCTCCCCCGCGTACGCCTCCCGGGGGACGGGTGCCCCTCAGGTCGGAGGGCCCGTCCCCTAGGGGTCGAAAAAGAGTTGGCCCGCCGCCCGCCCCCTCCCCTAAAATCTCCGCTCTTGCCCGCCTCCCTCACGGAGTGCCGTCGTCCGGTTGGAAACCGGTCGGCTCCTCGCGCGCGCCCGCGCCCACCGCACCGCAGGTCACCCGGAGGCACCGCCTTGTCCACGCCCGTCCATGACGACCCCCTGTCCCGCGAGCGCGCCCACCTGGCCGCCTCGCGCTCCGCCCTGCGCGCCATGCGCGAGGACGTGGAGTCCCTCGACATCTCCGACGTGACCGCGAACTGGGTCAACGCCGCAGTGCTGGAGAGCCAGATCGAGGACCGCATCAAGGCGCTGGCCGACCTCAGCGAGACCCCGCTGTTCTTCGGCCGGCTCGACTACCTGCACGCTCCCGGTGCCGAGCAGGCCGAGGGCGCGGAGGGCGAGCGCTTCTACGTGGGGCGCCGTCATGTGCACGACGGGGACGGCGACCCGATGGTGATCGACTGGCGGGCGCCGGTCTCGCAGCCGTTCTACCGGGCCTCGAAGAACGACCCGCTGGACGTCTCGCTGCGCCGCCGCTTCGGCTACACCGGCGGGGACCTCACGGCGTACGAGGACGAGCACCTGTCCGACCCGGCCGAGGCGGCGACCACCAGCAAGCTGCTCCAGCAGGAGATCGAGCGGCCGCGTGTCGGGCCGATGCGGGACATCGTCGCGACGATCCAGCCCGAGCAGGACGAGATCGTGCGCGCCGGGCTGACCGGCTCGGTCTGCGTGCAGGGAGGCCCCGGCACTGGCAAGACCGCCGTCGGCCTGCACCGGGTCGCCTACCTCCTGTACGCCCACCGCGAGCGCCTGGCCCGCACCGGCACGCTGGTCATCGGGCCGAACCGGTCCTTCCTGCACTACATCGAGCAGGTGCTCCCGGCCCTCGGCGAGCTGACGGTCCGCCAGGCCACCGTCGAGGACCTGGTCGGTCACGTCGAGGTGCGCGGTGCGGACGAGGCGGCGACGGCGGTGGTCAAGGGCGACGCGCGGATGGCGGAGGTGCTGCGCCGGGCCCTCTACGCGCACGTCGCCCCGCCCGCCGAGGGGATCGTCGTGGTGCGCGGCTCGCGGCGCTGGCGGGTGGCGGCGTACGAGCTGGAGGAGATCGTCCGTGAGCTGCTCGCCCGCGACATCCGCTACGGCGCCGCCCGCGAGGCGCTGCCGCAGCGCATCGCGCACCTCGTGCTGGTGCAGATGGAGCGGGCGGGCGAGGCGCCGGACGACCGGGTGCAGAACGCGGTGGCGCGCAACGCCGCCGTGAAGGCGGCGGTGAAGGCCATCTGGCCGCCGGTCGACCCCGCGAAGCTGGTCCTGCGGCTCCTCTCCGACGCGGACTTCCTCGCCGAGCACGCCGCGGGCGTCCTCACCGAGGACGAGCAGAAGGCGGTGCTGTGGGTGAAGCCGGCCCGCTCGGTGAAGTCCGCCAAGTGGTCGCCCGCGGACGCCGTGCTGATCGACGAGGCGACCGACCTGGTCGAGCGCACCCACTCGCTCGGGCACGTGGTCCTCGACGAGGCGCAGGACCTCTCCCCGATGCAGTACCGCGCGGTGGGCCGGCGCTGCACCACCGGCTCGGCGACCGTCCTCGGCGACCTGGCGCAGGGCACCACGCCGTGGGCGACGCGGAGCTGGGCCGAGGCGCTGGGGCACCTCGGCAAGGGCGAGGCCGTTGTGGAGGAGCTGACGGCCGGTTTCCGCGTGCCGACGGACGTCATCGCGTACGCCTCCCGGCTGCTGCCGCACATCGCGCCGGGTCTGACGCCGGTCGCGTCGATCCGCGAGAACCCGGGCTTCTTCGACGTCCGTACGACGCCCGCGGGGACGGCCGGGGTGCTGGCGGCCTGCGGTGAGCTGCTGTCCCGCGAGGGCTCCGTCGGCCTGATCGCGGCGGACGCGCGGGTGCCGGAGCTGGCGGCGGCGCTCGACGCGGCGGGCGTCGGGTACGTCGGGCCGGGCGAGGAGACCACCCACGCCACGCGGCTGACCCTGGTGCCGGCCTCGCTGGCCAAGGGCCTGGAGTACGACTACGTGGTGCTGGACGAGCCGCGGGCCGTGGTGGACGGGGAGCCGGACGAGCGGACGGGGCTGCGGCGGCTGTACGTGGCGCTGACGCGTGCGGTGTCGGGTCTGATCGTGACCCACGCTACGGAGTTGCCGGCGCAGTTGGCCTCATAGCTGCGGGGCACCGGTGTCGTGGCGTGGGTGTCACTCGCCCGCGTTGGCGGGGTGCCGCTCTCATTGGGACGGGTGCCGCCCCAGCGGCACGACTGCCCGCAGCTGGGGGGGAGACTAGTCCCCCAACACCCGCCGCCACTCCGCGACCGCCTCCGACGACACCGGCCCCTCCCACCCGGAGGGCCGCGCCGCGCCGCCGATGTGGAACGCGTCGATCCCCGCCGCCAGCAGCCCCGGCACGTGCTCAAGGCGCAGGCCGCCGCCGACGAGGAGCTGCTGCTCGTAGCCCGGCTCGCCCCGCCGCCGCGCCTCGGCGAGCAGGACGGTCATGCCCTCGTCCACGCCGCCGGCCGCGCCGGCCGTGAGGTAGGTGTCAAGCCCCGGGAAGTCCCCGAGCTGCTTGCGCAGGGCGTCGCGGTTCGCGGCGCGGTCGATCGCCCGGTGGAAGGTCCACCGGCAGCCGTGCAGCACCCCGGCGATCCGCTCCACCGCGTCGAGGTCCACGTCCCCGTCCGGGTCGAGGAAGCCGAGCACGAACTCCGTCGCCCCGGCCTCCCGCATCCGGCCGGCGAGCCGCGTCAGCCGTTCGACGTCCCCGGCGGCGAACCCGTCCGCGAGGCGCAGCATCACCCGCAGGTCGATGTCGACGGCGGCCCGGATCGCGGCGACGGTCTCGGCCGACGGGGTGAGTCCGTCGGCCGCCATGTCGGTGACCAGTTCGAGGCGATCCGCGCCTCCGGCCTGGGCGGCGACCGCGTCCTCGACGTCGAGGGCGATCACCTCCAGGACTGCACGCTTGCTCATGGGACCCCATTCGTCGGCCTGCTACAGGTCTAGTCCAATCCAAGACTACGCCCAGACGGCAGGCCGGGGCGCCCCCTCAGTCGCCGAAGAGGTTCAGCTCCGCCGCCTCCACCCCGGCCAGCTCGTACCCGGCCGGGTCGCCCGGCGGCCGGCCCGCGTACAGCCGTACGAGGGTGGCGGCGTCGCCGATGAACCGGCCCGGGGGCCGCTCACCGCTCACCGCGCCGAGTTTCAGGGGCTCGTCCACGTCGTCGAGGTCGGCGTGGAGCGGCACGTGGCCGCGGTCGCGGGTGAGGGTGCCGAGCAGCGCGAGGGCGGCGGGCAGGCCGGGCCCCGCGTACGCGCCCGGCTCGCCCAGGGCCGTCCGCACGTCACCCGCGTGCACCCACTCCCCCAGCGCGATCCCGTCCAGCTTGCCGCCCGCGCGGCCGATCACCGGACCGGCCTCGGTCATGCCGCGCTCCAGCTCGTCCACCACGCGGGCGTTGCTCCAGTCCGCGCGTTCGGCGATGTCGCGGTCGTTGGACGCTGGCGAGAAGACGCCGTCCTCGTAGCGGCTCTCCACCACGCGGATCAGCGCGGAAGAGCAGTGCGCCAGCACGTCGCGCACAGTCCAGCCCGGACACGCGGCGACGGGCAGCGCGAAGTCCGCGTCCGCCCGCGCCCGCAGCAGGGGCACCAGTGCGTCCCGCTCGATGGTCAGCAGCCGCCCGGGCAGCTCGGGGTCGCGTACGTCGTTCACGTCGGCAGGAGTCGTCATGGACCCCACGTTAGGGCCGGGCGGGGGCCGCGGTCAGCGTCCCGACAGGTCGTCGACCTCGGCGTCGAAGAGCAGGGCGGGGTCGAAGGCCATGCCGGTGAAGTGTCCGGCGAGTTCGAGGGAGAGGGCGCCGTGCACGCGGGTCCAGAAGGCGAGGGCGCGGTGCAGGGCCGCGGCGGGGGCCGGGTGGCCGCCCGCCCACTGCCGGTGGCCGTCGATGTGCGCGTCGAAGTCGCTGGCGGGGCCGTCCGACGGCAGTGCGGCGCAGGCGTCGAGGATGACCGCCATGGTCTCGGCGGCGATCGCGGTGATGTCGTCGGGGGCGTGGTAGCCGGGGACGGGGGTGCCGAAGACGAGGAAGTAGCGGTGGGGGTCGGCGAGGGCCCACGTGCGCAGGACGTGCGCCAGTCCGGCGAGGTCGGCGCCGGAGTCGGCGGCCGCCTTGAAGCTGTCGGCGAGGCTGCGGTAGGCGTCCCGGACCAGTTCGGTGATCAGCTCGTCGCGGCCGGCGAAGTACCGGTAGAGCGCGGGCCCGCTCATGCCCATCCGCTTGGCGATCGCGTTGAGCGAGAGCGCGGAGGCGCCCGCCGTGGCGATCTGCTCCCACGCGTGCTCCTTGATCTCCGCGCGCACCTGGGTGCGGTAGCGCTCGCGCGGGGTCCCGGTGCGCGCCTCGGGCATGGTCCGCCACCTCTCCGCTTCATCGTCAAGATTGAGTGAGAGGCTATCACCAGAGCTATCGCTGGGAGCTGGAAGAATGGGCGCATGGCCGACCTCGACGCCCTGCGCTCCCGTTTCGCCCGTGCCCTGGAGCAAGCCGCCGCCCCCGGTTCCGGCCCCGACCCGGCGCCGTACGCCGACCGCCTGCTCGCCCGCTGGCAGGAGCCGCACCGGCGGTACCACACGCTCGCGCACCTGACCGCCGTACTGGACCACGTCGACGTACTGGCCGAGTACGCCGACGACTTGGCCGCCGTCCGGCTCGCCTCCTGGTTCCACGACGCGGTCTACCTCCCCGAGCGCTCCGAGAACGAGGAACGCTCGGCCCGGCTCGCCGAGCGCGCCCTGGCCGAGGCCGGGGTCCCGGCGGAGCGCACCGCCGAGGTGGCCCGGCTGGTCCGCCTCACCGTCACCCACGCCCCGGCCGACGACGACCGCGACGGACAGGTGCTGTGCGACGCGGACCTGGCGGTCCTCGCCTCGCCGCCGTCGGCCTACGCGGCGTACACGGTCGCCGTGCGCGAGGAGTACCACTTCGTGCCGAACGACGCCTTCCGCGAGGGCCGGGCCGCGGTCCTTCGGCAGCTGCTCGGCCTGCCCCGGCTGTTCCACACCCCGCACGGCCGCCGGGAGTGGGAGGCGACCGCCCGCCACAACATCACCGGCGAGCTGGAAATGCTGTCGCTCGGAGACGCCCCGGACGCTTAGCCTGCCCGGCATGCGGACCATGGGTGGGGAACAGGTGGAGGAAGCCGTCGCGGGCGCCGTCGCGCTGCTGCGGACGGCGGCCGGCCGGGACTGGGAGACGGCGCGGGCGGGCCGGCTGGAGTGGAGCTGCCGGTACACGGCGGAGCACATCGCGGGCGTCCTCATCGCCTACGCGGGCCAGCTGGCCGGACGCGCCACCGAGGCGTGGGTTCCCTTCGAGATCACCCTGGACGAGGGCACCGGCACCGAGGACGTGCTCCAGGTGATCGAGACGAGCGGCGCACTGCTCGCCGCGACCGTGCGCACCACCCCGCGCGAGGTCCGCGTCTTCCACCCGTACCCGTACCGCAGCGCGAACCGCGAGGGCTTCGCCGCGATGGGGCTCGCCGAGGTGTTCCTGCACACGCACGACATCGCCGAGGTCCTCGGGCTGACCTACGAGCCGCCTGCCCAGCTGTGCGCGGACGTCCTGGCCCGGATCTTCCCGCACGTCCAGCCCGGCACCGACCCCTGGCGCACCCTGCTGTGGGCCACCGGCCGCGGCGACCTGCCCGGACGCGCCCCGGTCACCGAGTGGCGCTGGCGCAACAACCTGGTGATCCCGGCCGCACGGCTCACCCTCCAGGGCGTCACCCCGGCCGCCGCCACCGACCTCGCCGCGGGCGGCGACGGCGGGTTCGAGTGGGTCGACGGCGGGCCCTTCCAGGGCACCCGGGACGCCGCCGGCATGCTGCTCAAGGCGTACGAGGGGGGCGTGCACCGGCCGGAGTGGGGTGTCTTCGTGCTCGTGCGCGCGGAGGACGGGCGCGCGGTCGGCGGTATGGGCTTCCACGGCCCGCCGGACGAGGACGGGCGGGTGGAGATCGGCTACGACCTCGCCGAGGCGGCCCGCGGCCACGGCTACGCCACCGAGGCGCTGCGCGCGCTGTCCGCGTGGGCGCTGGCGCGGGACGAGGTGACGTCCGTGTTCGCGACGACCGAGCCCGCCAACGTCGCCTCCCAGGCCGTGATCACCCGCGCCGGCTTCACCCGGGTCGCCGGCGACGAGGGGCAACTCGCCTACGAGCTGCGCGGCTGAGCGCCGGAACCTGCTGCGGCTCCGGAGAAGCCCTTGCGGCGCCGCAGCCCCGCCCCGTGCAGCAGCCGCACCACCTCGCGGCTGCTGACCTCCAGCGCACCGGCGGACACCGCGTCCGCGTACCGCTGGGCGGGGACGTCGTAGTGGTCGCGTTCGAAGGCGCGGCGCGGCACGCCCAGCGTCGCGGCGAACGCGTGCAGCTCGGCGTAGGAGACGTCGCTGACCAGGTGCGACCACATGCGGCCGTGGCCCGGCCAGGTCGGCGGGTCGATGTAGACGGTCACCGGGGCGTCCTCACGGGGCGGAGCCGCCGGTGGCGCCGCCCAGCGAACCGACCGCGGCGACCTTCACGCCCGCCTTGCCGCACACCCAGTGCGGGTCGGGACCCAGTTCCGGCTCGACGTCCAGCGCGTGCGGGTCGCCGGAGCCGCAGACCGGGCAGAGCGGCCAGCGGCCGTACCGCTCCAGCAGGGCGTCCTGCACGTCCTGCGCGACCAGCCCGGCCACGAACTCCGCGCCCTCGGGCCACTGCTCGACCCACCAACGCCGTTGTACGACGGACTCCTCGACCAGCGACACGACGTCCGGCTCGGCGACCTGGCCCGCCACCAGATCGGCGAGTACGAGAGCGCGCGCGGCGTGCAGCGTCTGCTCCAGGGGGCTGATGGGGTCCATGCACCCATTGTGCGCACTCTTGACCCGCGGACCGAAACGAAAATATCTTTCATGAGTGACCGATGAAGTGAAGGAAACTTTCGCGCACGCCTCCGGGGGCCGTCGCGCCACCGGCGGCGGGACCGCGCCGCCCGCGCCCGCCGCCCTCGCGGCCAAGGTGCGCACGCTGGCGCCGTCGATGACCCGCTCCATGCAGCGGGTCGCCGAGGCCGTCGCCGGCGACCCGGCCGGCTGCGCCGCCCTCACGGTCACCGGTCTCGCCGAGCTGACCGGCACCAGCGAGGCGACCGTCGTACGCACCGCCCGGCTGCTCGGCTACCCCGGCTACCGCGATCTGCGCCTCGCGCTGGCCGGGCTCGCCGCCCAGCAGCAGTCCGGCCGCGCGCCCGCCATCACGACGGACATCGCGGTGGACGACCCGATCGCCGACGTCGTCGCCAAGCTGGCCTACGACGAGCAGCAGACCCTCGCCGACACCGCCGCCGGGCTGGACACCGGCCAGCTCGGCGCGGCCGTCGCCGCGCTGGCGGCCGCCCGCCGCACCGACGTGTACGGCATCGGCGCGTCCGGGCTGGTCGCCCAGGATCTCACCCAGAAACTCCTGCGCATAGGGCTGATAGCCCACGCCCCCAACGACCCGCACCTCGCCGTGACCAACGCGGTGCAGCTGCGCGCCGGGGACGTCGCCCTCGCGATCACCCACTCCGGGTCGACCGGGGACGTCATCGAACCGCTGCGGGCCGCCTTCGAACGCGGCGCTACGACCGTCGCCATCACCGGGCGTCCCGACAGCCCCGTCACGCAGTACGCCGACCACGTGCTGACCACGTCCACGTCGCGGGAGAGTGAGCTGCGGCCGGCGGCGATGTCCTCTCGGACGAGTCAGCTGCTGGTGGTGGACTGTCTGTTCGTGGGGGTGGCGCAGCGGACGTATGAGGCGGCGGCGCCGGCGCTGGCGGCGTCCTATGAGGCGCTGGCCCATCGGCATGGAGCGCTCCGCGGGAGACCGTAGGGGTGATCGCCGTTCGCGGCCGCGAGCCCGTCGTGGCTGGTCGCGCAGTTCCCCGCGCCCCTGGGGTAATAAAGAGACCGACCTTGGAAAGAGCCGTTTCCTGATGACTGCAACCCCCCATCACCCCGATCTCCGTTCCCAGTTGGAGAGCCTTGCCACTGAGGCGTTTCGGCCCGAGCTGGCCGAGATCGATCAGTTGGACACTCTCGACATCGCGCGGACGATGAACGGTGAGGATGCCGCCGTCGCCGCCGCCGTCGCCGCGCGGTTGCCGGAGATCGCCGGTGCCATCGACGCCGTGGCCGCCCGGATGGCGCGCGGCGGGCGGCTGGTCTACGCGGGCGCCGGGACCGCCGGACGGCTCGGGGTGCTGGACGCCTCGGAGTGCCCGCCCACCTTCAACACCGCCCCGGGGCAGGTCGTCGGCCTGATCGCGGGCGGCCCGGACGCCATGGTCACCTCGATCGAGGGCGCCGAGGACTCGCCCGAGCTGGCCCGTGCCGACCTGGAGGCCCTCGGGCTCACCGCCGACGACGCGGTGGTCGGCGTCTCCGCCTCCGGCCGCACCCCGTACGCCGTCGGCGCCGTCGAGCACGCCCGCGCGGTCGGCGCCCTGACCGTGGGGCTGGCCTGCAACGAGGGCAGCGCGCTGGCCGCCGCCGCCGAGCACGGCATCGAGGTCGTCACCGGGCCCGAGCTGATCACCGGGTCGACCCGCCTGAAGGCCGGCACCGCGCAGAAGCTGGTCCTCAACATGCTGTCGACGATCACCATGGTCCGGCTCGGCAAGACGTACGGGAACCTGATGGTGGACGTGCGCGCGTCCAACGAGAAGCTGCGCGCCCGCTCACGCCGGATCGTCGCGCTCGCCACCGGCGCCGCCGACGCCGACATCGAGCGCGCGCTGACCGCCACCGACGGCGAGGTCAAGCACGCGATCCTGGTCCTCCTCGCCGACGTGGACGGCCCGACCGCGGCCCGCCTCCTGGCGGACTCCGACGGCCACCTGCGGGCCGCGCTGGCGGCGGCGGACGGCTGACCCGCGCCAGGGCCGGTGGCCCGGGGCCGTCGGCGGCGTGTGCGATTCTGAAGAACATGAACCACGCCCAGCTGACCGCCCTGGGCCGCGCCCTGCGTCTCCTCGGTGAGCACGGCGAGGCCCTGACCGGTGACACCCCCGACGCCAAGCTGCACGAGGTCCGCGCGGACGTGAAGCGCGCGCTGGACCTGCTGGAGGAGAGCGTCGCGACGGCGGCCCCCACCACCCGCTGCCCGGAGCACCCGACGGGACCGGTCGACGAGGCCGCCCCCGACCGCTGCCTGCTGTGCGAGACCCGCCGCCGCAGCGCCCGCCGCGCCGAGTACAACGGCGGCCCCCTCCCGGCCCGGCCCGCCGAGCCGGTCCAGTCCCGTTACGGGGTGCGGGGCGACCGTCCGCAGCCCCAGCAGCGCTGGCTGCCCGAGCTGTGGAACGGGCAGGCGTGGCAGCTGTGCGGCACCCCGCGCCGCGACCGCCGCGAGGCCGAGCTGTACATCGCGGCCCAACTGCGCGCCCCGCGCGCGGCCATGGCGTACCGGCTGGTCCACGAGTTCACGGACTACGAGGTGCTGCGGGTGTGGGGCACACCGGTGCGGGTCGACATCGAACCGATGGGCGGCCTCTGAGGTGGTCAGACGGAACGACCTGCGGCGCGCCGCCCTCGTGGACGCCGCCATCGAGGTGCTGGCGGCGCAGGGCGCCCGGGGGCTGACCTTCCGGGCGGTGGACGCCGAGGCCGCCGTCCCGGCCGGCACCGCGTCCAACTACTTCGCCAACCGCGACGACCTGCTCACCCAGACCGGCGCCCGCGTCTACGAGCGCCTCCACCCGGACGAGGCGACGATCGCCCGCCAGCGCGCGGGCGGCGACAACCGCGACACCTACGTCCGGCTGATGCGCGAACTCGTGGACCGCGTCTCCTCCTTCCGCTCCGGCTACCTCGCCCTGCTCGAACTGCGGCTGGAGGCCACCCGGCGCCCCGGCCTGCGCGCGGTCCTGACCGAGCGCATCCGCGAGGACGTGGACGCCAACGTCGCGTACCACGAGGGGTCGGGGCTCCCGGGCGACGCCATGGCCGTCAAGTTGCTCTACCTCGCCCTGAACTGGCTGATCGTCGAACAGCTCACCCTCCCGGACGTGTTCACCGAGGAGGAGCGCGACCGGCTGGTGACGGCGGCGGTCGAACGGATCGTGGTGCCGGACCGGGAGTGACCCGGCGGCTCAGAGCTGGTTCTCGCCGCCGTCCACGTGCCAGTTGACGCCGAGCACGAAGCTGCTCTGCCCGGAGGCCAGGAAGGCCACCACCTCCGCGACCTCCTCGGGGCGCCCCGTCCGGCCGAGGGGGACTCCCGCGGCGAACCGCGCCTTGGTCGCCTCCGGGTCCGGTGAGGTGGCGGCCACCGCGTCGAGCGCGGGAGTGGCGATGGTCCCCGGAGAGACGGCGTTGACCCGCACGCCCCGGCCCTTCAGCTCGTTCGCCCAGGTCCGGACATACGAACGAACCGCCGCCTTGGTCGCCGCGTACGTGCCGAAGGCCTCGACCCCGTCGTCGGCGCGGACCGAGGTGTTGACGATGACAGAGGCGCCGTCGTTGAGCAGCGGCAGCGCCTTCTGCACGGTGAACACGGTGCCGCGCACGTTGACCCCGAAGGTCTGGTCGTAGTGCTCCTCGGTGGTCTGCTCCAGGGTGGCGAAGGAGCCGGTCGCCGCGTTCGCGAAGAGCACGTCGAGCCCCCGGCCGCGGGCGCGGACCGCGTTGTAGAGCCGGTCCAGGTCGGCCTGGTCGGCGATGTCCCCCGCCACCGCGGTCGCCCGCTCCGCGCCGATGGTCTCCACGGCGGCGTCCAGCTCGGTCTTGCGCCGCCCGGTGATGAACACGTGCGCCCCGTCGGCCGCCAGCCGCACGGCGGTCGCCAGGCCGATCCCGCTGCTGCCGCCGGTGATCACCGCGGTCTTGCCGTCGAACTGTCCCATGGGAATGACCTCCGTCGATTTAAGTATCGATCGGTACCGAACAACGACCGTAGCACTTCAGAACCGATCGGTACAGAAGAGGTATGCTCGGTGCCATGGAGACGGGACGGAAGAAGGCGCCGGTCGGCCGGCCGCGGGGTTTCGACGCCGACGAGGCGCTGGAGCGCGCGATGCGGGTCTTCTGGGAGCACGGCTACGAGGGCGCCAGCCTCACCGACCTCACCGACGCCATGGGCATCACGCGCACCAGCATGTACGCGGCCTTCGGCAACAAGGAGGACCTGTTCCGCAGGTCCCTGGAGCGCTACGAGGAGGGCCCCGCCGCCTACCTGGCCCGGGCCCTGAAGGAGCCGACCGCCCGCGAGGTCGCCACCGCCTTCCTGAACGGCTCGGTGCGGACCACCACCAGCCCGGGCTGCCCGAGCGGCTGTCTCGGCGTCCAGGGCTCCCTCGCCGCCGGCGAGTCGGGCCGGGCCGCCCGGGACCTGCTCGCCGACTGGCGCAACGGGGGCGTCGACCGGCTCCAGGACCGTTTCCAACGTGCCGTCGACGAGGGCGACCTGCCCCCCGGCACCGACCCGGCCCTCCTGGCCCGCTACCTCATGACCGTCGGTAACGGCATCGCCGTCCAGGCGGCCGGCGGCGCCACCCGGGACGACCTCCGGCAGGTGGCCGACCTGGCGCTGCGCGGCTGGCCGCCTCTCACGGAGAGGTGACGGCCGCCCGTCCGTCGCCTGCGGCAGCGCGCTCAGGGTGTTCGTGTAGAGGAGACGCCGGTATCCGCGCTGGGCGAAGTTGGCCCATACGGCGGTCAGGTTACTCTCGGTGATCTCCGCGCGGCGGTGCGGGTCTCCCTCCGGTGCGGGATGCACCGCGGAGCGCAGCAGCGCCCAGACCGTCGTCTTGCCGACACCAGCTCGTCCAGGGAGCGCGGCGGCCTGACGCGAGGCCCGGTGACCATGACCGGTCTAGCCCCGCGCGCTCTCGTGGTTCGTGTGCCGCAGTCTGGCCCGCATCACCTCGTCCGTCCCCGCCGCCGTCACCGACCCGTGCGGGCAGTCCCACTCCCGGCCCCCGCCGACCGGCCGCAGTTGCACGCTGCCGCCGACGTGCCCCATCACCTCCCCCACCCGGCCGTCCCGCGCGTCCACGGCGTGCGTGCCGACCGCCGGCCGCTCACCCCGCACCACCGACGCCAGCCGCTCGGCCACCCGGACGTTGCAGCGCCCCAGCTCGACCAGGGCGAACGGCTCGTCACTCGCGCCGGTCACCGGATCGACGCACAGGGACGGCAGGACGACGCCCGCGCCCAGGAGTGCCTGCCGCAGGGACTCGACGATTTCCTCGGTCGACCGCACCTTTCCTCCACCTCCACGCTGAGTTCGTGATTCGCGACACAGCGTGTCCGGTCCGCCTCTAACCTGGCCAGAGAGGGAGGCCCAACAACCCCTGCTGTACGACCGGGAGTTCCGTTGCCATGCCTGGACCGAAAGACCTCGACCCCTCGTCGTCCCCCCGCGCCCTGCTGGGTGCGGAGTTGCGCCACGCGCGGGAGAAGGCCGGGCTGAGCCAGGAGGAGTTGGGCGGACGGTTGTTCGTCAGCGGCTCGTTCATCGGCCAGCTGGAGTCCGGGACGAGGAGGATGCAGCGCGAGTACGCGGGTCTGCTGGACGACGCCCTCGGGACGGAGGACTTCTTCCGGCGCAACTGCGCGGCTTCGGCGAAGTCCAGACATCCCGAGCACTTCGCCGAGGCCGCGGAGGCGGAAGCGCAGGCAACCGCAATCAGGCAGTACGCTCCACTGCTGATCCCAGGCCTGCTTCAGACCCCCGCGTACGCGCGGGCAGTTTTCCGCGCCTATCGACCCACGGGGCCGAATGAGAAGGTGGACGAGCTGGTGGCGGCTCGAATGGAGCGGGCCCGCATCCTCGACGATCCAACGAATCCGTTGTTGTGGGTGGTGCTCGACGAGGCCGCACTGCGCCGGGAGACGGGCGGGCGCCAAGTGATGGCAGAAGCTCTGCACCACTTGATCGGCATCATCCGGCGAAGCCGGGCCATCGTGCAGGTCCTGCCGCTCAAAGCCGGTGCCCATGCGTCGATGGAGGGCTCCATCAAGCTGATGGACTTCAAGGACGCGCCTCCTCTGCTCTACTTCGAGGGAGTCGGCACCGGACGGTTGGAGGACGATCCCACCACCGTCAGGTACCAACGTCACACCTACGAGCTTCTGACCGCCGAAGCCCTCTCCCCACAGAAGTCCCTGGCCCTGATCGAGGCGATGGCGCAGGATTACGCCCATGAGGAGTACCCCTGAGGCGACTTGGCACAAGTCCAGCTACAGCGGCGGGAGTGGCGGCGACTGCCTCGAAGTAGCCGTCGGCAACCCCACCACCACCCCCGTCCGCGACTCCAAGAACCCCGACGGACCAACCCTCCGCTTCCAAGCCGCCGCCTGGACCGCCTTCATAGGCGCCCTCAAGGCGTCCTGACCCGGCGTCGGGCGTTCAGTGCGGCGGCGGCGCCGGGTGCAGGGCGTTGGACACCGTGCAGCCGGCCTCCCCCCGCATCCGCTGGACCCGGGGCGGTACCCACACCTCGGTCGCGCCGGGGTCCACCCGGGCGAGGACGCAGTCCTGCGGGCCGAAGCCGTCGCCCGGCACCAGCAGGAGCACGCCGACCCGTCCGCCGTCCGCCTTCACCTCGCTGCGGATCGCCGGGTCCATGTCCAGCCCGGCGATCACGCGCCGCACCTCCGCCTCGTCGGCACGGCCGCCCTCCGGCACCCGGGGCAGCTTCGCGCGCAGTTCCTTTTCGGGCAGCTGGGGCGGCTCGGGCGGCGGGCCGAAGACCAGGGGAAGGCTGTCCGGGCAGTCCACGTCACGGGGCTTCTCGCGCCACTCGGACCGGGATGACACGCGGACCGCGAAACACCGCCGTACGGTGACCTCCTCGATGTCGAAGGTCGAGTTGAACGCCGTGCCGGACGTGCGGACGACCAGTTCGAGGCCGTCCCCGTCGTGGGACGAGGTGCCGTCGACCCGCATCACCTCCACCCCGTCCATACCGGCGGCCTCGCGCCCCGCCTCGTCCGCCGTGCGCGGACGCTGGCCGTAGAGTCGCTCGCCCACCGTCCTGGCCACCTCGCGGGCCGCGTCCGTCGCCTTCTCCTCGGACGGCTCGGCCACCCCGCAGCCCGCGACGAGCAGCGCCAGGGGCGCGAGCAGCAGCAGCGGCCGCAGTGAGCGTCCGGCGCTCACGCGCCCCGTCCCACGAGGGGCAGCGGCGGGAACTCGTAGCCCTCCCACAGGCGTCGGGACCTCTCCTCCGGGTACGGCGCGACGACCGGCTCGGCGTCCAGGACCTGGACGAGGCGGCGTTCCGTGTCGTACGCGGGCCAGCCCGGGTCGCCCGTGCGCGCGAACGCCGTCCAGGAGGACCGGAAACGGGAGGACAGGGCCAGCGCCTCCGGGGACGGCTCCGCACCGGCGAAGACGAGGAGGCCGAGGTCGGCCCCGAACGTGCCGAAGAGCAGCGGGACGTCCAGGGCGTGACAGGCGCCGAGGGCGCCGCCGTCGGCCGGGGCCGCCCAGGTCAGCTCGTAGACGTGGGCGTGGCCCCCGCCCGCCACATGCGCCTCGGCCAGGTGCAGGGAGGGCATGCCGAACAGCCAGTCGGTCTGGACGCGTTCGTAGAGGTCGTTCGCGGAGGCGCCCGGGAACGCCGCCCGGTAGGCCGCCTCGCCGCCCGGCGCGTACAGGCGCAGGGCGGCCCCCGCCCGTTCCTCGCCGATCTCGCCGAGCTTTCCGGCCATCGCGGTGAACAGGCGGTTCTCGTCGCGGTTGTGACCGACGACCAGGTCGACGTCGCGGGAGGCGCCGGAAGTCAGCGCCCGCCAGGGTGTGACCGGCAGGACCTCGCCGTCGACGACCGGGGCGTACGGCGTGACGGTGGGCGCGGCCTGTCCCCAGCGGTCGACGCGGCCGGGCATCTTCGGGGCGAGGGCCTGACCGGCCTTGACGAGCTGCTCGGGAGCGAGGGCGCCGAGGTCGGCGACGGTGGGGCGCAGACCGGCCTCGGCGGCGAGGGCGGTACCGAGGTCCCGGGCGAGTTCCGGCGAGAAGAAGGTGCCCGGCACGCTCTGCGCGATGGCCCGCCCGAAGAGTCCGGCGGCGCTCGGCATGGCGAGCAGCGCGGCCACGGAACCGGCGCCCGCGGACTCCCCGAAGACGGTGACCCGACCCGGATCGCCGCCGAACGCCGCGATGTTGTCCCGTACCCACTCCAGCGCGGCCACCTGGTCGAGCAGACCCCGGTTGGCGGGGGCGCCCTCGATGTGGGCGAAACCCTCCATGCCGAGGCGGTAGTTGAAGGTGACGACGACGAGGTCGCCGTCGACGGCGATGCGGCGGGCGTCGTAGCCGGGGCTGCCGGAGTGGCCGAGTTTGTAGGCGCCGCCGTAAATCCACACCATCACCGGGCGGCGGGCGGCCGGATCGGGCTCCGGCGTCCAGACGTTGACCGTCAGCCAGTCGTCACCCTGGGGGAGCGCACCGGCCGGGGGCGCGATGCCGAGGTCCTGCGGGGGCGGCGGGCCGAACGCGTACGCGTCGCGTATGCCGTCCCAGGGGCGGACGGGGCGCGGGGCGGCGAACCGGCCCGCGCCCACCGGGGGTTCGGCGAAGGGGATGCCGCGGAAGACGGTCAGCCCGTCCTCCCCTCGCCCGCGCACCGCACCGGCGGCCGTGCGCACCACGGGTTCCACTGACTCCACGGGTCCAGGGATCGTCATCCCACGGACAGTACGCCGTGGTGCGCACCGCGAGCGGGCGGGGTCAGCTCAGGGTCTTCAGCGACGCCGCGTCGTAGGGGGCGAGGCTGTCGAAGCGTCCGGCGAGGACCTTCTCGGCCCACAGCGGGTCCTGGAGCAGCGCGCGGCCGACGGCGACGAGGTCGAACTCGTCGCGCTCCAGGCGGTCGAGGAGGTTGTCGAGGCTGCCGACGGGGGCGCCCTCGCCCAGGAACGCCTTGGTGAAGTCGCCGTCGAGGCCGACCGAGCCGACGGTGATGGTGGTGCGGCCGGTCAGCTTCTTGGTCCAGCCGGCGAGGTTGAGGTCGGAGCCGTCGAACTCGGGGAGCCAGTAGCGGCGGGTGGAGGCGTGGAAGGCGTCGACGCCGGCCGAGGCGAGCGGGGCGAGGATCGCCTCCAGCTCCTCGGGGGTCTCGGCGAGGCGGGCGTCGTAGGCCTCCTGCTTCCACTGCGAGTAGCGGAAGATCACGGGGAACTCCGGCGAGACCCTCTCCCGTACGGCGGCCACGATCTCGGCGGCGAACCGGGTGCGGGCCACGGGGTCGCCGCCGTAGGCGTCGGTGCGGCGGTTGGTGCCGGACCACAGGAACTGGTCGACGAGGTAGCCGTGGGCGCCGTGGATCTCCACGCCGTCGAAGCCGATGCGCTCGGCGTCCGCGGCGGCCTGGGCGAAGGCGCCGATGACGTCGTCCAGGTCGCGCCGGGTCATGGCCGTGCCGGTGACCTCGTCCTCGCCGATGCGCAGCCCGGAGGGGCCGACGGCGGGGGCGTCCGCGAACGGCGGCTGGCCGGCCTTGCGCACCATGCCGATGTGCCACAGCTGGGGCACGATCGTGCCGCCCGCCGCGTGCACCGCGTCGGCGGCCTTCGCCCATCCGGCGAGCTGCTCCTCGCCGTGGAACCGGGGCACTCGGCTGCTCTGCCCGGCGGAGTCGTGACCGACGTACGTCCCCTCGGTGACGATCAGGCCGACTCCGGCGGCGGCCCGGCGGGAGTAGTACGACACCACGTCCTCACCGGGGACGCCGCCCGGGGAGAACATCCGGGTCATCGGCGCCATCGCGATGCGGTTCGGCACGGTGAGTCCGTTGATGGTGGCCGGGCGGGCGAGGATCTGGGCGGCGCGGGAGGCGGCCTCGACGGGGGTGACGGTCACGTGGGGGCTCCTTGGTGGGGGGTACCAGGTGGTATGTGCGTGCGCATGGACACTCTCCAGCGTGAACCCCGCATCCACCAGCCCTCATTCCGCCCACCGCACCCGCCGGGGCGTGATCCGGCCCACAGCCCCGGTCCGGGACAACGCCGAGGGCGGCACCCCCCGCTCGGGGAGTGCCGCCCTCGGTTCGTGCGGGACGCTCGATCAACCGGAACCGGTCGATCAGAAGTCCATGTCACCGCCCGGCATGCCGCCCGGAGCACCGGCCGCGGCGGCCTTCTCCGGCTTGTCGGCGATGACGGCCTCGGTGGTGAGGAACAGCGCGGCGATGGAGGCGGCGTTCTGCAGCGCGGAACGGGTCACCTTCGCCGGGTCGATGATGCCCTCGGCGATCATGTCGACGTAGTCACCGGTCGCGGCGTTCAGGCCGTGGCCGACCTGGAGGTTGCGGACCTTCTCCACGACGACGCCGCCCTCGAGACCACCGTTGACGGCGATCTGCTTCAGCGGGGCCTCCAGGGCGAGCTTCACGGCGTTGGCGCCGGTCGCCTCGTCACCCGACAGCTCCAGCTTCTCGAAGACCTGGGAGGCCTGGAGCAGGGCCACGCCACCACCGGCGACGATGCCCTCCTCGACGGCCGCCTTCGCGTTGCGAACGGCGTCCTCGATGCGGTGCTTGCGCTCCTTGAGCTCGACCTCGGTGGCGGCACCGGCCTTGATGACGGCCACGCCGCCGGCCAGCTTCGCCAGGCGCTCCTGGAGCTTCTCGCGGTCGTAGTCCGAGTCGCTGTTCTCGATCTCGGCGCGGATCTGGTTGACGCGGCCGTTGACCTGGTCGGTCGAGCCGGCGCCGTCGACGATGGTGGTCTCGTCCTTGGTGATGACGACCTTGCGGGCGCGGCCCAGGAGGTCCAGGGACGCGTTCTCCAGCTTGAGGCCGACCTCCTCGGAGATGACCTCGCCGCCCGTGAGGATGGCGATGTCGCCGAGCATGGCCTTGCGGCGGTCACCGAAGCCCGGGGCCTTGACGGCGACGGACTTGAAGGTGCCGCGGATCTTGTTGACGACCAGGGTCGACAGGGCCTCGCCCTCGACGTCCTCGGCGATGATCAGCAGCGGCTTGCCCGACTGCATGACCTTCTCCAGGAGCGGCAGCAGGTCCTTGACGTTGCCGATCTTGGAGTTGGCGATCAGGATGTACGGGTCGTCGAGCGACGCCTCCATACGCTCCATGTCGGTGGCGAAGTACGCCGAGATGTAGCCCTTGTCGAAGCGCATACCCTCGGTGAGCTCCAGCTCCAGACCGAAGGTCTGGGACTCCTCGACGGTGATGACGCCTTCCTTGCCGACCTTGTCCATGGCCTCGGCGATCAGCTCGCCGATCTGGGTGTCGGCGGCGGAGATGGAGGCCGTGGAGGCGATCTGCTCCTTGGTCTCGACGTCCTTCGCCTGCTCGAGCAGGGCGGCGGAGACGGCCTCGACGGCCTTCTCGATGCCGCGCTTCAGGGCCATCGGGTTGGCGCCGGCCGCGACGTTGCGCAGGCCTTCCTTGACCAGGGCCTGGGCGAGAACGGTCGCGGTGGTCGTACCGTCACCGGCGACGTCGTCCGTCTTCTTGGCGACTTCCTTGACCAGCTCGGCGCCGATCTTCTCGTACGGGTCCTCGAGCTCGATCTCCTTGGCGATGGAGACACCATCGTTGGTGATCGTGGGGGCGCCCCACTTCTTCTCGAGGACGACGTTGCGGCCCTTGGGGCCGAGCGTCACCTTGACGGCGTCCGCGAGCTGGTTCATGCCGCGCTCGAGGCCGCGCCGTGCCTCCTCGTCGAACGCGATGATCTTGGCCATGTGAAGTGGTCCCTCCAGGACTGGGGGTGATTCCTTCGGACCGCGCCCGCGCCCGCGACGGACGGCTCGCCGACCTCGTGGTTCCTTCCCCACCCGGCCTGCGGGCCTCACCGACCCGGTCCTTCGTTGTCACTCTCACCTTCAGAGTGCTAACGCCAATGATTAGCACTCGACCCCATCGAGTGCAAGCGCCTCCGGGGGATCCGGCCGCCCGCTCAGCCACCCGCGAACACCGGGCGCGCCCCGGGTCCGGGCAGCCCGAAGGGCCCGCACCTCCGGGGAGGTGCGGGCCCTTCGGAGAAGAACCGTTTACTTGCGGTGGCCGAACGTCTCAGGCGCTGAGGCGAACCATGTCGGCCTGCGGGCCCTTCTGACCCTGCGAGATCTCGAACTCGACCCGCTGGCCTTCTTCGAGGGTGCGGTAGCCGTCCATCTGAATCGCGCTGTAGTGGACGAAAACATCCGCACCACCGTCGACCGCGATGAAGCCGTACCCCTTCTCCGCGTTGAACCACTTGACGGTGCCCTGAGCCATGCCTAACTCCCCTATTACTGGCCCTTGCACAGATCCGCACTTCGCGGACCCGGGTCAGACCTCACCCCCCACGACTGGGGGCGTGCGCCGGAACGCGTCGACCGCGGCTGAATGTATCTGTCCAACTGCCGTCTGCAACAGGTCAATCGGACGAGAAATCTGGACGTACCCGGTCCGGAATATGACGAGCTTTCCCCTGAATGTGGGTCAAGTCGGGGCACACAAAAGTCACAAAAGCCGCGAAACACACCCACACTTTGGCTGTTTCTTGTCGGGCGGGCGGCAGGAATTCAAGGTTCCCGATGCCTTGATCGGGAGCGTGTTCCCCAACTCTACCGCGCTCAATCCAATGGAATTGCCCCCTCCGCTTCTCTTACGGAGGGGGCAATTCGATGAACTCTGCGTCACCACGATTACCAGCGGTAACCAACGGCGTGATCAGCCGCCGGCGACCGCCGGGATGATGGAGACGCCCGCGCCGTCCGGGGTGGCGGTCTCCAGGCCCTGCTCGAAGCGCACGTCGTCGTCGTTGACGTAGACGTTGACGAAGCGGCGCAGCTTGCCCTGGTCGTCCAGGACGCGGGCGGCGATACCGGTGTGGTTCTTCTCCAGGTCGGAGATGACCTCACCGAGATTCGCACCCTCGGCACTGACCTCGGCCTGGCCACCGGTGTAGGTGCGCAGGATGGTAGGGATGCGGACGTTGACGCTCACTTGAACCTCCGGTCAAGTTGACTTACCTAGGGGCGCGGGGAACTGCGCGACCAGCCCCCACCAGCCCGCAGACGACGTACAAGCTGTCTTACTCGAGGCCGGCCTCACGGAACGAGTCGAGGTTGGGACGAATGGTCGCAGTCAGCCCCGTGTCCGCCACCGCGTCCAACGTCTTCAGACCGTCACCGGTATTGAGGACGACCGTGGTGAGCGACGGGTCCAGCAAGCCACTCTCGACCAGCTTCTTGGTGACCCCCACCGTCACACCACCGGCGGTCTCCGCGAAGATGCCCTCGGTCCGGGCGAGCAGCTTGATCGCGTCCACGACCTGCGCGTCGGTCACGTCCTCCACCGCACCGCCGGTACGCCGCGCGATGTCCAGGACATAGGGCCCGTCGGCGGGGTTGCCGATGGCCAGCGACTTGGCGATGGTGTCCGGCTTCTGCGGGCGTACGACGTCGTGGCCGGCCTTGTACGCCGTGGACACCGGCGAGCAGCCCTCGGCCTGGGCGCCGAAGATCTTGTACGGCTTGTCCTCGACCAGCCCGAGCTTGATCAGCTCCTGCAGCCCCTTGTCGATCTTCGTGAGCTGGGAGCCGGAGGCGATCGGGACGACGATCTGGTCGGGCAGCCGCCAGCCGAGCTGCTCGCAGATCTCGTACGCGAGGGTCTTGGAGCCCTCGGCGTAGTACGGCCGCAGGTTGACGTTGACGAAGCCCCAGCCCTCGCCGGCCGGGTCGCCGATCAGCTCGGAGCAGAAGCGGTTCACGTCGTCGTAGTTGCCCTGGATGCCGACCAGCTCGCCGCCGTAGACGGCGGCCATGACGACCTTGCCCTGCTCCAGGTCGTGCGGGATGAACACGCAGGAGCGGAAGCCGGCCCGGGCGGCGGCGGCGCCGACGGCACCGGCGAGGTTGCCGGTGGAGGAGCAGGAGAGGGTGGTGAAGCCGAAGGCGCGGGCGGCCTCCAGGGCCTGGGCGACGACGCGGTCCTTGAAGGAGTGCGTCGGGTTGCCGGAGTCGTCCTTGACGTAGAGACCGCCGGTGACGCCCAGCTCGCGGGCCAGGTTGTCGGCCTTGACCAGCTTGGTCCAGCCCGGGTTGATGTTCGGCTTGTCGGCCACGTCGGCGGGGACGGGCAGCAGGGGGGCGTAGCGCCAGATGTTGGCGGGGCCCGCTTCGATCCGCTTGCGGAGTTCCTCGGTGTCGTAGGCCGAGAAGTCGTAGGCGATCTCCAGCGGGCCGAAACACTCCTGGCAGGCGAAGAGCGGGCCGAGCGGGACCCGGTGGCCGCACTCCCGGCAGCTCAGGGCGGCGGCGGGGCCGAGGTCGACGGTGGTGTCGGTGGCGCCCGGGGTGTTCGTGGAGGTTTCGGCAGTCTGCACAGCCATGGAGGCGAGGCCCTTTCTCCTCATCTTCCTCACGACGCATCTCGCCGTGAGACGGATTTGGCACCTTCCCTAGTCGGGAGCCTCGCCACGTCTGTGTGACAAGAACCGACTGGAGGGTTGCCGGGGCTTCAACGGGCCGTATCCCTCTGCCCCTCTGGATGAGCGGTATGAAGTTGTTTTTCGCTGGTACGCGCGGCGACCCCGGCATGCGGTGGTCCTGCGCGTTGTTCAAGACTGTAACCGAAGGCCAGGACGGTTGAGATAGTCGTCCGTACCGCGAGATGGATCACAACTGATCACGAAGGAGCCCTGGGACCGTGCTGGAAGAAGTCGAGCGCTGGCTGAGCGCGCGTTCCTGGTCCGCCGGGGACCGGCCGATCCGGCAGCTGCTGGCCGCCAAACAGGCCACCGGGCAGACGGTCAGCGTGGTGCTCCCGGCCCTCGACGAGGAGGCGACGGTCGGCGAGATCGTCACGGTGATCCGCCGCGAGCTGATGGTCCGGGCTCCGCTCGTCGACGAGATCGTGGTGGTGGACTCCGGGTCGAGCGACCGTACGTCGGCGGTGGCCGCGGCGGCGGGCGCGCGGGTCGTGCACCGCGACGCGATCCTGCCGCGTGTCCCGGCGGTGCCGGGCAAGGGCGAGGTGCTGTGGCGTTCGCTGCTGGTCACCGGCGGCGACATCGTCTGCTTCGTCGACGCCGACCTGCGCGAGTTCTCCGCCGACTTCGTCTCCGGGATCGTCGGCCCGCTGCTCACCGAACCGGACGTCCAGCTCGTCAAGGCGATGTACGACCGCCCCCTCGGCACCACTCCGGGCCAGGGCGGCCGGGTCACCGAGCTGGTGGCCCGCCCGCTGCTCAACCTGCACTGGCCGCTGCTGGCCGGCTTCGTACAGCCGCTCGGCGGCGAGTACGCGGCCCGCCGCTCCCTGCTGGAACGGCTCCCCTTCCCCGTCGGCTACGGCGTCGAGCTGGGCATGCTGGTCGACGCCCTGCACCTGGTCGGCCTGGACGCCCTCGCCCAGGTCGACGTCGGCGTCCGCCGCCACCACCACCAGGACGGCCAGGCCCTGGGCCGCATGTCCGCCGCCATCTACCGCACCGCCCAGCTCCGCCTCGCCCGCGGCCACCTGGTCCGCCCGACCCTCACCCAGTTCGAACGCGGCCCCACGGGCTTCGAGCCCCGCACCCACGCCGTGGACACGGAGGAACGGCCACCGATGACGGAGATCGCGGAGTACGCGGCGCGGCGGGTGGCGTAGGCGTCAGCCGGAGACGCCGTCCGACCAGCGCCAGACGCCGCCCGAGTCCTGCTCGCAGGTCAGGTACTCGCCGCCGCGGCCGTGGGTGCTCAGGCCGCGGTGCTTCTTGGCGCAGAACTGGCCGTCGGCGTAGCAGTTGCCCGCGGGGCTCATCAGTTCGCACACGCCGGTACCGCCGCCGGTACCGCCCGTGCCGCTGTCCCGCGTCTTCGACGGCTTCGGGGTCGGCTTGGGGGTGTGCAGCAGACGCCCGGCGCAGTCGCGGCCGTCGCGGGGGACGGTGAAGGTCACGGCGCCGGAGCCACCGCTCTGCCCGCAGGCCTTCTCACCGCTGCCCCAGGAGGAGGCCCGCTGCCCGGTGCCCTGGAGGCGCACGGTGTAGTCGACGTCCGCCTTCTCGGCGGCGAGGACGGCCGCCCCGATGCCGCGGCCGGTGAGGTCCGGCAACGTGACGGCGGTGGGCGTCGGGGTCGGCGTGGGCGTCGGGGTCTCGGTGCTGAGGGCGGCCTCGGGGGTGGGGCTGCTGCTCGGAGTGGCAGTGGCGGTGGCCGACGCGGGCCGGCTGTCCTCCTTCGCACCGATGTCCCCGTCGCCGCAGCCGGCCAGGGCCAGTGCGGAGGCCGTGATCAGTGCCGCCGTGCCGGCGAGTCTGCGCGTGCGCGGGTGTCGCGTACGTATGGGCATGATGCGCCCACCCCCCAGAAAGTTGAAATGTGCACTGCACATCCTCTTCCTGTTCACACTTTCTGCACAAGACGCGTGACTGAATCACCATTGAGGTGACGCGCGACCACGTTTGAGTATTTCGGGGCCGGGCTAGGTTGAGGCGTATGGCTTCAAGCTTCGGTGCTGCTCAGGTGCTGGTCGCCTCCAATCGGGGGCCGGTCTCGTACGAGGTGGGTGAGGACGGGGCGCTGCGCGCGAAACGGGGTGGTGGCGGGCTGGTCTCGGGGCTGTCGGCCATCGGGCCGGACGCGGGGGCGCTGTGGGTGTGCTCCGCGCTGGGCGAGGGTGACCGCGAGGCGGTGCGGCGCGGGGTCGGCGAGGACGGCGTGCGGATGCTGGACGTGCCGGCGGACGTGCACGCGGACGCGTACAACGGGGTCGCCAACTCCGTGCTGTGGTTCGTGCACCACATGCTCTACCAGACGCCCCTGGAGCCGGTCTTCGACGCGGAGTTCCGGCGGCAGTGGGCCTCCTACGAGGCGTACAACCGGAGCTTCGCGGAGGCGCTGGCCGAGGAGGCCGCCGAGGGCGCGGTCGCGATCGTGCAGGACTACCACCTGACGCTGGTGCCGGGGATGCTGCGCGAGCTGCGGCCGGACCTCAGGATCGGTCACTTCTCGCACACGCCGTGGGCGCCGGTCGACTACTTCCGGCTGCTGCCGGACGACATCGCCGAGCAGGTGCTGCGCGGCATGCTCGGCGCCGACCGGCTCGGGTTCCTCACCCGGCGCTGGGCCGACGCGTTCACCGCGTGCTGCGACGCCCTGGTGGGCGGGCTCGGCGGTACGGAGACCGGCGTGCACGGGCTCGGCGCGGACGCGGACTTCCTGCGCGCGCGGTCGCATGAGGCCGACGTGGACGAGCGGATGGCGGCGCTGCGGGAGGAGATCGGGGAGGGCCGCCGCACGATCGTGCGGGTGGACCGCACCGAGCTGTCCAAGAACATCGTGCGGGGGCTGCTGGCCTACCGCGAGCTGCTGGTGGCGCGGCCGGAGTGGCGGGAGCGGGTGGTGCACGTCGCGTTCGCCTACCCGTCGCGGCAGGATCTCGCCGTGTACCGGGACTACACGGGCGAGGTGCGGCGGGTCGCCGACTCCGTCAACGAGGAGTTCGGTACGGCGGACTGGACGCCGGTCGTGCTGCACGTGAAGGACGACTTCGCGCGGTCGCTGGCGGCGTACCGGCTGGCCGACGTGGCCCTCGTCAACCCCGTGCGGGACGGGATGAACCTGGTCGCGAAGGAGGTGCCGGTCGTCTCCGACGAGGGGTGCGTGCTGGTGCTGTCGCGGGAGGCGGGGGCGTACGAGGAGCTGGGCGAGGACGCGGTGGTGGTGAACCCGTACGACGTGTCCGGGACGGCGGAGGCGCTGCACACCGCGCTGTCCGTGGCCCCGGCGGAGCGTGCCGAGCGCTCGAAGCGGCTGGCCGCGGCGGGGACGGCGCTGCCTCCGGCGCGGTGGTTTCTTGAGCAGTTGGATGCGCTGAGGGCTTGATGGCGGGTGCCCGGCGTTGGGGCTGGGTGGGTGTCCGTGGCCCGGCGTAGCGGGGTGCCGCCTGCGCCCACCCGTGCCGCCCCAGGCGGCACGCATGCCCGCAGGCTGCGGCGGGGGCGCCCTAGGCAGCACGACTGCCTGCAGGCGGCGGCGGGGGCGGCTAGGCGAGGCGCGTGGCCAGGGCGCGCAGTAGTCGCACCACCCCCGTCGGGCCGTCGACCACCACGTCGGCGCCCTTTCTGAGGTCCGGGACCTCGTCGCTGCCGCTGCAGACGAGGAGGCCCGGGGTGCCCTCGGCGCGCAGGACGTCGACCGCCGCGAAGGCGGGGAGGTCGCCGAGGTCGTCGCCGGCGTAGAGGACGGACGCGGCGTCCGTGTCGCGGACGTACGCCCGTAGCGCCGCGCCCTTGTCCATGCCGGGTGGGCGCAGTTCGAGGACCATGCGGCCCGGTTCGACGATCAGGCCGTGCCGGGAGGCCAGGTCGGTGAGGGGGACGCGCAGGACGTCGAAGGCGGCCTGCGGGTCGGGGGCGCGGCGGGTGTGGACGGCGACCGCGTGGCCCTTCTCCTCGGTCCAGGTGCCCTGCCCGGCCCCGGACCGCTCCAGCAGGCCCGGCAGCTCCGCGCGGACGGCGGCGACGCCGGGATGCGGTTCGGGCGTGGTGAGGGTGCCGGTGGCGGCGTCCCAGCGCTCGGCGCCGTAGTGGCCGAGGACGACGAGGTGGTCGAGGCCCGGGACGTCCGCGAAGCCGCCGTGCCGGACGGCGACCTCGGCCGGGCGGCCGGTGATCACCGCGACGGCGGCGACCTTCGGGGCGAGGGCCGCGAGCGCCGGTACGGCCTCCGGGTGGGCCCGCGCCCGGTCGGGGTCGGCGACGATCGGGGCCAGCGTGCCGTCGAAGTCCAGCGCGATCACCGCACGGCCGGGGTCGGCGAGGAGCGCGTCGAGCCCCGCGCGTCCGGCCGCCGTCGAGGGGGTCGGCAGGTGGTCCGGGGAGTCGGCACGGGTGGAGTCCTGGTGGCTGCCCATACCGCGAACCTATCCCGCCGACGCGGACGGCAACCTCATCGCCGCCTCACCGCTCCGTGCGGCGCGACTCCCGTATCCGGCGGAGGCGATTGACCGTGACCGGGTCGGTGGCCAGGGCGCGGGGGTCGTCCAGGAGGGCGTTGAGGAGCTGGTAGTAGCGGACGGGGGCCAGGCCCAGCTCCTCGCGGATCGCGCGTTCCTTCGCGCCGGGGCCGGGGAAGCCGCGGCGCTCCAGCGCGAGGATGCCGCGCTCCCGCTCGGCCAGCTCTCCCAGGTCCATGTACGGCACCGTAGCGCCCGCCACCGACAGCGCGGCCGCTACTCCGCGCTGCCCACCCGCATCGCGGTCGCCTGTATCTGGGCGAGCACCTCCTGGGGGCTGCCGCCGGGGGCGACCGCCTGGCCGATGCGCTTCTTGACGTCCGCGCTGACCGAGGCCCAGGAGGTCTTGCCGACCGGGTACAGCTGGGAGAGCAGCAGTTCGTCCAGGAAGGGCTTGAGGTTCTTGTCCTCCGCCGCGGTGCTCATGACCTGGGACGCGGAGGTGGTCACCGGCAGCAGGTCGTACTGGCGGGAGAAGTCGAGGACGTTCTCGTCGCTGTAGACGAAGTCGAGGAAGTCGCCGATCTCCTCCTGGTGGCCGTTCTTCTTGAAGGCCGTCATCCAGTCGGAGACACCCAGCGTGTTCTGGCTCTCGCCGTCGACGCCGGGGGTCGTCACCATGCCGTACTTCACGCCCTTGTCGGAGGCCATCTTCATCAGCGAGGGGTGGCCGTTGAGCATGCCGACGTCGCCGTTGGCGAAGGCGGCGAAGGCGTCGGCGCGGTTGAACTTGCCGGGGGCGATCGGGCCGGTGAGGCCCTTGCCGACCAGCTCGTCCCGGAGCCAGGTGAAGGTGGTGACGTTCTGCGGCGAGTCGACGGAGTACGTGCCGACGTCGTCGGTGTAGCCGCCCCCGCCGCTGAGCATCCACTGCATGGTCTCCGCCTGCGCCTCCTCGGCGCCCAGCGGCAGGGCGTACGGGTACTCCACGCCCTTCTCGTCGAGCGCCTCGGCCGCCTCCGCGAGGTCGTCCCAGGACTTGGGCGGGGTGAGGCCGGCCTCGGCGAAGAGGGTCTTGTTGTAGAAGAGCACGCGGGTGGAGGCCGCGAAGGGCAGCCCGTACTGGACCCCGTTGACCTGGCCGGCGCCCGCGAGCTGGGAGACGAAGTCGGCCTGGACCGGGATCGAGAGCACGTCGTCGGCCGCGTAGAGCAGGTCCTTGTCCGCGTAGTCGGAGTACGCGCCGATCTGCGCCATGTCGGGCGCCTCACCGGCCTCGACCATCTCCCGGACCTTCCGGTCGACGTCGTTCCAGGAGTAGACGTCCACCTCGACGTGCACGTCGGGGTTCTTGGCCTCGTAGGACTTGACCAGCTCGTCCCAGTAGTTCTGGGAGCTGTTGTCCTTGCTGTCGCCGTAGTCGGCGGCGACCAGCTTCAGGGTCACCTCGCCGGAGTCGCCGGTGAGGCCGCAGCCGCCGAGGACCGCCGTCATGCCCAGTGCGGACACCACCGCGATCGTTCCTGTCCTACGCCGCTGCACCTGAATCCCCAACCCTGTGCCTGTTCGTTTAACGGATTAAGGTCTACACCACGGCAGTGGACTAGACCTCTCCCGGGTCAACGGGCCACACTGTCCCCGTGAGACATGTCATCGCCCTCGATGTGGGCGGCACCGGGATGAAGGCCGCCCTCGTCGGGTCCGGGGGCGAGCTGCTGCACCGGGCCCGCCGGGCCACCGGCCGCGAGCGCGGGCCCGAGGCGGTGGTCGCGGGCATCCTCGACTTCGCCGCCGAACTGCGCGCCCACGGTGCCGACCGGTTCGGCGAGCCCGCCCGCGCGGCCGGCGTGGCCGTCCCCGGCATCATCGACGAGGAGCACGGCACCGCCGTGTACGCGGCCAACCTCGGCTGGCGCGACGTACCCCTGCGGGCCCTGCTCGGCGACCGGCTCGGCGCCGTCCCCGTCGCCCTCGGCCACGACGTGCGCGCCGGCGGGCTCGCCGAGGGGCGGATCGGGGCCGGACAGGGCGCCGACCGGTTCCTGTTCGTGCCGCTGGGCACCGGCATCGCGGGCGCCATCGGCATCGACGGCCGGGTGGAGTCGGGCGCCCACGGCTTCGCGGGCGAGATCGGCCACGTCGTCGTGCGGCCCGGCGGCATCCCGTGCCCGTGCGGGCAGCGCGGCTGTCTGGAGCGGTTCGCGTCCGCGTCGGCGGTCAGCCAGGCGTGGGCCGAAGCCTCGGGCGACCCGGCCGCGGACGCCGCCGACTGCGCCAAGGCCGTCGAGTCGGGCGACGCCCGCGCGCTCGCGGTCTGGCAGGACGCCGTGGACGCGCTGGCCGACGGACTGGTCACCGCGCTCACTCTGCTGGACCCGCGCGTCCTGATCATCGGTGGCGGCCTCGCCGAGGCGGGGGAAACCTTGTTCACACCGCTGCGGGACGCCGTGCGGCGGCGCGTCACCTTCCAGAAGCTGCCGGAGATCGTCCCCGCGGCGCTGGGGGACACCGCCGGCTGCCTGGGTGCCGGGCTGCTCGCCTGGGACCTGCTCGGCACCGAACCGACCGGCACCACCCCCACGACCGCGACTCCCCCGGAGGTAACCACCTGATGGCCCCAAGCAAGGTTCTCGCCGGTGCCCGGGTGGTACTGCCCACCGGGACCGTGGACGACGGCCGCGTGATCGTCGACGGCACCCGGATCGCGGACACGGCACCCCCCGGCGCGGAAGTCCTCGACCTGTCGGGCCACTGGGTGGTGCCCGGCTTCGTCGACATCCACAACCACGGCGGCGGCGGCGCCTCCTTCGCCGGCGGCACCCCCGAGGAGATCCTCAAGGGCGTCGACACCCACCGCCGGCACGGCACCACCACGACGGTCGCCTCCGCCGTCACCGGCGACCTGGACTTCCTCGCCCGGCACGCGGGGATGCTCGCCGAACTGGCCCAGCAGGGCGACATCGCCGGCATCCACTTCGAGGGGCCCTTCATCTCCCCGTGCCGCAAGGGCGCGCACGACGAGCAACTGCTGCGCGACCCCGATCCGGCCGAGGTCCGCAAGCTGGTCGACGCCGCGCACGGGCACGCGAAGATGGTCACGCTGGCGACCGAGCTGCCGGGCGGCCTGGACTCCGTACGGCTGCTCGCGGAGCACGGCGTGATCGCGGCGGTCGGGCACACGGACGCGACGTACGAGCAGACGCTCCAGGCCATCGACGCGGGCGCCACGGTCGCCACGCACCTCTTCAACGCGATGCCGCCGCTCGGCCACCGCTCCCCCGGCCCGATCGCCGCGCTCCTCGAGGACGAGCGGATCACCGTCGAGCTGATCAACGACGGCACGCATCTGCACCCGGCCTCGCTCCAGCTGGCCTTCCACCACGCGGGCGCGGACCGGGTCGCGCTCATCACGGACGCGATGGACGCGGCCGGCTTCGGCGACGGCCGCTATCTGCTCGGCCCGATGGAGGTCGAGGTCGCGGACGGGGTGGCCCGGCTGGTGGAGGGCGGCTCGATCGCGGGCTCCACGCTGACCCTGGACCGCGCCTTCAAGCGGGCGGTGACGGTCGACGGGCTGCCCGTCGGGGACGTCGTCACGGCGATCTCCGCCAACCCGGCCCGGCTGCTCGGCCTCGGCGACCGGATCGGCTCACTGGAGCCCGGCAAGGACGCCGACCTGGTGGTGCTGGACGACGCCTTCGACGTGCGGGGCGTGATGCGCCACGGCGCCTGGGTGGTCGAGCCCCAACTGGGCTGATCCGACGGGGGGACTGGGCCGACCGCCGTCCGTTTGGCATGATCGTGTCTTCGGAAAACATCTCCGGGACAGACGGCCGGAGGCGATCGGGGGAGGTCGGTACCGGTGATCCTCACCGTCACGCTCAACACCGCTCTCGACATCACCTACCGGGTCCGGTCCCTGCGGCCGCACGCGTCCCACCGGGTCACCGACGTGACGGAGCGGGCCGGCGGCAAGGGGCTGAACGTGGCCCGGGTGCTGGCGGCCCTCGGGCACGAGGTGACGGTCACCGGTTTCGCGGGCGGCACCACCGGCGGCGTCGTACGCGAGGGACTGGCCGGCGTGCGCGGGGTGGCCGACGCGCTGGTGCCGGTCGCCGGGGCCACCCGGCGCACCATCGCCGTCGTCGACGAACGCACCGGCGACACCACCCAGCTCAACGAACCGGGCCCGGCCGTCGCACCCGCCGAGTGGAACGCCTTCCAGGACACGTACGAGGAGCTGCTCGCCGGTGCCTCCGCGGTGGCGCTGTGCGGCAGCCTGCCGCCGGGCGTCCCGGTGGGCGCCTACGCCGGTCTGGTGCGGTCCGCGCGCGCCGCGGGCGTGCCGGTGCTGCTCGACACCAGCGGGGAGCCGTTGCGGCGGGGCGTCGCCGCCCGCCCGGACCTGATCAAGCCGAACGCCGACGAGCTGGCCGAGCTGACCGGCTCGCACGAGCCGCTGCGGGCCACCCAGGCGGCCCGGCGCCGCGGCGCCCGCTCGGTGATCGCCTCGCTGGGCGCGGAGGGGCTGCTCGCGGTGACCCCGGAGGGCCGCTGGCGTGCCGCGCCCCCCGCCCACGTGCACGGCAACCCGACCGGCGCGGGCGACTCGGCGGTCGCGGGCCTGCTCTCCGGCCTGGTCGAGCACCTGCCCTGGCCGGACCGGCTGGCCCGCGCGGTCGCCCTGTCCGCGGCGACGGTCCTCGCACCGGTGGCCGGCGAGTTCGACCGGGCGGCGTACGAGGAGCTGATCGGGCGGGGGGTCGCGGTGACGGCGGAGGCCGGGGCGGCCTGAGCCCCCAAGGGGGCGGTTACTCGGTCGAGAGCGAGAACTGGTCGAGGACCGCGTCGCACTTGTTGCCCGCGTTGCAGGCGAGCTCGATGGTGTTGGTGCCCTCGGTGAGGTTCACGTTGGCCCAGGTGGTCTGCCAGCCCTTTTCCCAGTCGCCCTGGGGTGTGCCGCCGAAGTTCTTCATGTTCAGCGGACGGGACTCGGCCTTGCCGTTGATCACCAGGGTGGCGTTGGCGTCGACGCCCGGGATGCCGTAGCGCACGTTCAGCCGGTAGCTGCCGGCCTTCTCGATGCCGTTGACGGTCCAGGTGACCTTGGCGCCGACCTGGTTGAAGCCCGTGACGTAGACGCCGCCGTCCGCCTCGGCGCCCTTGACGTCCGAGGCCGTGGTCATACCGGGCGACAGCCGCAGGGTCTTGGCATCGGCCGCGGGCAGGTCGACCTCCTCCTCCGCCCCGTCGCTCGCGGACGCGCTCGGTTCGGTGGTCTGGGACTGGCCGGTGGTGGGGTCGCCGCCCGCCTCGTTGCCGCCCTTGTCGTCGTCCGAGCCGCTGCTCGTCATGGCGACGGCGATGCCGATCACCACGGCGGCGACCACGGCGACCGCGCCGATCAGCAGGCCCTTGGTGTTGGGGCCGCGGCGTCCGCCGCCCCCGCCGTGCCCGGACTGCTGCGCGCCGGTGTGAGAACCGCCACCGCCGCCGGGGAACATCTCCGGCGCGGCGTAGTGCGCGTTCGGCTGCCCGTAGGCGCCCTGCGGCTGACCGTAGGCGCCCTGCTGCGGCGGGGCGGCCTGGCCGTGGGCGGCGGTCTGGGCGCCCTGGTGCTGCGGTGCCCCGTACTGCCGTGTACCGACGGGGCGCACCCGGTTGACGGAGTTGGGGTAGCCGTAGCCACCCGACGGCGGCTGGGCCCCGTTGGCCTGCCCGTCGGCGTAGAGATAGCCGAAGGGGTCGTCGTCCTCGGGCGTGCTCGCGCCGTTGTTGCCGGGCGTCATCCCTTGGTCTCCTAACCAGATGCGGTGCGTTGCGGTACAGGTGTGAGATGGCGAGCCTACCCGCTCGGGCTGACCCAAACGGGTGACTCAGACCGCATCAGCGCGCTGACCTGCTGATCATCCGGCCCGGCGGTGCTGTTTGGGACGAGATCGTTTCTCGACGTACATCCGTTCGTCAGCTGACTTCAACACCTCGTCCGCCGTCATGCCGCAGTGTGCCCATCCGATGCCGAAACTGGCGCCCACGCGGACGGCCCGGCCCTCGGCCCGGATCGGCTGGATGATCTCGTTGCGCAGGCGTACGGCGAGGTCCTGGGCGTCGGCGCGGCCGAGTCCGTTGGCGAGGATCACGAACTCGTCGCCGCCGAGCCGGGCCACCGTGTCGCCGTCGCGGACGCCGCCGCCGAGCCGGCGGGCGACCTCGATGAGCACGGCGTCGCCCGCGTTGTGCCCGAACCGGTCGTTGATCGACTTGAAGCCGTCCAGGTCGCAGAAGAGGACCGCGAGGCCCTTGGTGCCGTCGTCCCGGCCGTCCTCGGGGGCGACCGCGTGCACATGGTGGTCGTAGGCCCCGTAGGGCTCGGCGGGCGCGCTGAAGTCGAAGGTGTGGCCGCCGGAGTCGAAGACGGCGGGATGCCCGTAGGCGGCGTCCATGGCGTCCGCGACGGCCGCGTGCGAGGACTGCGGGCGCTGGCAGAGCCGGGCGGCGAGGCGGGAGCGCAGTTCGGCGGAGTTGGGCAGCCCGGTGAGGGAGTCGTGGGAGGCGCGGTGGGCGAGCTGGAGCTCGCGGCGCTTGCGTTCCTCTATGTCCTCGACGTGGGTGAGCAGGAAACGGGGCCCGTCGGCGGCGTCGGCGACGACGCTGTTGCGCAGCGAGACCCAGACGTAGGTGCCGTCGCGGCGGCCCAGGCGCAGCTCGGCCCGGCCGCCCTCGGCGGAGGTGCGCAGCAGGGTGCCGATGTCCTCGGGGTGGACGAGGTCGGAGAAGGCGTAGCGGCGCATCGCGGAGGCGGGGCGGCCCAGGAGGCGGCAGAGCGCGTCGTTGGTGCGCAGGATCCGGCCGTGCTGGTCGCCGCCCATCTCGGCGATGGCCATGCCCGAGGGGGCGTACTCGAAGGCCTGGCGGAAGCTCTCCTCGCTGGCCCTGAGCGCCTGCTGGTCGCGCTCCAGGCGGACCAGGGCGCGCTGCATGTTGGAGCGGAGCCGGGCGTTGCTGATGGCGATGGCGGCCTGGAAGGCGTACATCTGCAGGGCCTCGCGGCCCCAGGCGCCGGGGCGGCGGCCGTTGCGCGGCCGGTCCACGGACAGGACGCCGATCAGCTCGCCGCTGCTGCCGCCGCCCTGCGGGCCCGGCGCGTACATCGGGGCGAAGAGGCGGTCCGAGGGGTGCCACTCGTCCTCGAAGCGGGGCGCGGGTCCGTCGGTGTACCACTGCGGGACGTCGTCGTCGTCGAGGATCCAGCCCTCGGTGTGGGGTATGAAGATCAGGTCGCCCCACTGCTCGCCCATGTTCAGCCGCCGGTCCCAGGACTCGCGGGAGCCCGAGCGGCCGGTGATGAGGGCCTCGGCGGCCGGGTTGCCGGCGAAGGCGGCGACGACGAGGTCGCCGTCGGGACGGACCAGGTTGACGCAGGCCAGCTCGTACCCCAGGGCCTGGACGACGCCGTCGGCGACGGCCTGCAGGGTGTCGGCCAGGCTGCGGGCCTTGTTCATGTCGGCCATGGCCTGGTGCAGTTGCCGCAGGGACGCAAGACGGACGTAGGGCTCCGACTCGGTCTCCATGCTCGCCCTCCCCCCGAGACCTCGCAGCGAATCAAGGGATCTCTCCGGCGCCCTTACTGATGGTGCCCTTGCAGGTTCCCCGCCACTGAATCACAGCGCGCTCCCCACTCGGTACACAGGGTCAACAATTACCGCCCCTTGTGACTCAAGTCACAGCAAAAGATGAACAATTGAGTGGGGTTTCTGCGTTTTCCCTGTGCGTTTACTGAACGCAAATTTTGTAGGTATGCGCACGTCTCCGTCCGTGGTCCTAGGTCCCGGTTCGGACCGGGGCCCGATGTCCGGCGAACGGCCCGGAGATTAGCGTGGCGGGGTGCCGAATACTCCTTCTCTCACGTCCCACGCGTCCCCCGCGTTCCCGTTGCCGTCGCCCGCCGCCGGGCATGCTGAGGGGGTGAGCAACGAGGAATTCCGTGCCGCCATGTCCCGGCTGGCCTCGGGCGTGGTCCTGGTGACCGCCCAGGAGCCGCCGCTCGACGCCGACGACCCGCTGGCGCCGGGCGGCGAGGACGTCGGGATGACGGCCACGGCGTTCATGTCGGTCTCCCTGGACCCGCCGCTGGTCCTGGTCAGCCTGCGGACGGGCTCCCGCATGGACGACCTGCTCGACGAGCAGCCCCTGTGGGCGGTCTCCGTGCTCTCCGAGAGCCAGCGGCACATCGCGGGCCGCTTCGCGATGAAGGGCCGGATCAGCGACCGCCTCCTCTTCGCGGACATCCCCTACGTGCGCGGCGAAGCGACCGGGGCGCCGCTGGCCGGGGGCGCCCTGGCCACCCTGGAGTGCCGCACCGAGCAGCGGGTGCCGGCCGGGGACCACGTGCTGGTCATCGGCCGGGTGCTGACCGCCTCGCTGCCGAGCGCGGACGGGGGGCCGCTGACGTACTTCCGGGGCCGGTACCGCCAGTTGGGCTGAGCCGCAATTCACTCGCCCGTCCTCGCGCCGCCTGCCTAGGGCCTGTCGGACCATTCCCGTCGTCGCCCGGAGGGCGGCCTCGCGGCGTCAGGTGCGTGCTCTCGCCGTGCCGGGCGTAGAGCCTCTTACTGGACGTACTTGGCTCTGCGCCCGGTGCGGCGAGAGTGCGTGCATGGCGTCGCGAGGCAGACGGGAATGGTCCGACAGGCCCTAGGGTGCGCGCATGACGACGAACGCCGGTCTCCGCCTGGAGACGATCACTTCCGCGAACTTCGAGGCCGCCACCGGCATCCGGGTGCGCCCGGAGCAGGAGTTCGCCGTGGACCCGGTGGTGAAGTCCCTCGCCGAGGCGTACGTCCATCACGGCGTCGCCTGGCCCCGGCTGATCGTGGACGGCGACCGTCCGGTCGGCTTCCTGATGGCCTTCTTCGACATCGACTGGTACGAGGACGGCAGCGTCCTGCGCTCGGGCCTGTGGCGGCTGAACATCGCGGCCGGCGAACAGGGCCGCGGCTACGGCCGCTTCGCCATGGAGTCGGTGGCGGAGGAGGTCCGCCGCCGCGGCGGCAAGGAGTGCTGGGTGACGTGGCATCCGGGCCCGAACGGTCCCGAGGGCTTCTACCTGGGCCTGGGCTTCCGCACCGACGGGGAGACGAGCGAGGGCGAGACGGTGGGCGTGCTGGAGCTGGGCTGAACACCGCGGAACGCGCCCCGAAAGGGGCGCGGGGAACTGCGCGCCCAGCCACGACGGACCCGCGGACAGGCACAACGGGAACCCCCGCGTCGGTCACCCCCAGTCCCGCGCGGAGCGCCCCCGCTTGGTCTGGGAGCGCTGCTTCTTCTCGCGCAGGCGGCGTTCGTTGATGCCGCGCGGGATGCGGGTGGGGCGACGCTGCTTCGGCGGGGGCGCGGTGGCCTCGGCGAGCAGCGCCGCCAGGCGCACCGCGGCGGTCTCGCGGTTGCGCCACTGGGAGCGGTGCTCGGAGGCGCGGACGCTGACGACGCCGTCGGTCAGGCGCCCGGCCAGCCGTTCCAGCGCCCGCTGCTTCCACACCTCGGGCAGCGCCTGGGTCCGCGCCAGGTCGAAGCGCAGCTCGACCGCCGTGTCGGTGGTGTTGACGTGCTGACCGCCCGGCCCAGAGGAGCGCGAGAAGCGCCAGACCAGCTCGGCCTCGGGCAGGGAGACGGAACCGCGGATGACATGGGGACCGGACATGCCGTCCATGTTCCCGTCCCCGTACGGGTCACGTCACCCGAATATCCTCGGTTCCGGACTCGGTAAAGAAAGTAAAGAG
Source organism: Streptomyces sp. NPDC056128 (assembly GCF_042263835.1). NCBI lineage: Bacteria > Bacillati > Actinomycetota > Actinomycetes > Kitasatosporales > Streptomycetaceae > Streptomyces > Streptomyces sp. NPDC056128. The sequence goes on from NZ_JBHJVQ010000026.1 coordinate 86,158, forward strand.
AGCTGGAACCTTACGTACCCCCCTCGACGTTCATGGGGGTAGCTGTAGCTTTCTTGCCGTACGTAAACGAGGGAAGGGACTCCCAACAATGGCTGTAAGCCTGTCCAAGGGTGGCAACGTCTCGCTCACCAAGGAGGCTCCGGGCCTGACCGAAGTCACCGTGGGCCTCGGCTGGGACGTCCGTACCACCACCGGCACCGACTTCGACCTCGACGCGTCGGCCATCGCGGTCAACACGCAGGGCAAGGTCTACTCGGACGGTCACTTCGTCTTCTTCAACAACAAGCAGACGCCGGACAACACCATCGTCCACACCGGTGACAACCGCACCGGCGAGGGCGCCGGCGACGACGAGGCGATCAACGTCAACCTGGCGGGTCTGCCGGCCGACATCGAGAAGATCGTCTTCCCGGTCTCGATCTACGACGCCGAGAACCGCTCGCAGAACTTCGGCCAGGTGCGCAACGCCTACATCCGCATCCTCAACCAGGCCGGCGGCGCCGAGATCGCCCGCTACGACCTGTCCGAGGACGCCGCCACCGAGACCGCCATGGTCTTCGGCGAGCTGTACCGCAACGGCGCCGAGTGGAAGTTCCGCGCCGTCGGCCAGGGCTACGCCTCGGGCCTGGTCGGCATCGCCCAGGACTTCGGCGTGAGCGTCTGACGTTCGCCCGCCGAGCAATTCCGTACGAAGGCCCCCCGGACGTCCGGCCGGGGGGCCTTCGGCGTCTCCGTCACGGCAGCAGGCGCTGCTCCTTGGCCACGGCGACCGCGCCCGCGCGGGTGTCGACGCCGAGTTTGTCGTAGATCCGGCGCAGATGGGTCTTGACCGTGGCCTCGCTGATGAACAGGGCGCGGGCGATCTCCCGGTTGCCGAGCCCGGTGGCGAGCTGCGCCAGGATGTCGCGCTCGCGGTCGGTGAGGGAGGGCCGCGGGCGCCGCATGTTGGCCATCACCCGGCTGGCGACCGGCCCCGACAGCGCCGTACGGCCCTGGGCGGCGGCGTGGATCGCGGCGAACAGTTCCTCGGGGCGCTCCGCCTTCAGCAGGTAGCCGGTGGCGCCGGCCTCGATGGCGCGGGTGATGTCGGCATCCGTGTCGTACGTGGTCAGGACCAGTACGTGCGGTGTGCGGCCGCCGGAGCCCGTCGCCGGGGCCGCGGTGAGGCGGCGGGTGGTCTCCACGCCGTCGATGCCCTCGCCGAGCTGGAGGTCCATCAGCACCACGTCCGGCGCCAGCCGCCCGGCGAGCGCGAGCGCCTCCTCGCCGGTGCCGGCCTCGCCGACCACCTCGATGCCGGGGGCGCTGTCGAGCAGGGCGAGCAGCCCGGCCCGTACGACGACGTGGTCGTCGCAGACCAGGATGCGCACGGGGGCGGGAGCGCCGGCTGCCGGGTCGGTCATCGGGGTGCCTCCTGGGCGTCGGCCGGGTCGGTGCGGGGCGGGTCCAGGGGGACGGCGGCGGACAGGGCGGTGCCCTCGCCGGGGGCGGACTCGACGGTCAGGGTGCCACCGAGCTGGCGCAGCCGGGCGCGCATCGCGGGCAGTCCGTGGCCCCGCACGCCGGCGGGGGCGTCGGGCAGGGCGGCCGGGTCGAAGCCGTGCCCGTCGTCGGTGACGTCCAGCACGACCTGGTCGTCGAGGAGGGTGAGGCTGAGCGCGGCGGTGGACGCGCCCGCGTGCTCCCGGACGTTGGCCAGGGCGCCCTGCGCGATGCGCAGCAGGGCCGACTGGACGCGGTCGGGCAGCGGCGGGACGCGGGCGCCGTCGTCGACGTGGACGCGCACGGTGAGGTCGTCGCCGGACTCCCGCGCGGCCAGTGCGCGCAGCGCCGCCGCCAGGCCGCCGCCCCGGGCGAGGTCGGCCGGGGCGAGGTCGTGGACGAAGCGGCGGGCCTCGGCGAGGTTGTGCTCGGCGACGGAGGCGGCGCCCCGGACATGGGCGCGGGCCTTGTCCGGGTCGGCCCCCCAGACCCGCTCGGCCGCCTGGAGCAGCATCCGCTGGCTGGACAGGCCCTGCGCGAGACTGTCGTGGATCTCCATGGACAGCCGCTGGCGTTCGGCGAGGGTGCCCTCGCGGCGCTCGGAGGCGGCGAGTTCGCGGCGGGTGCGGATCAGGTCGTCGATCAGGGCGCGCTGCCGGGCCGTCTGCCGTTCGGTGTGCAGGAACACGGCGGTGGCGATGGCGGCGACGGCGGGCGGGGCCAGCAGCAGGTTCGGGTCGAAGCGCCCGGCGAGCCGGAACTGCGCGGCGACCACGAACACCGTCAGGACGCCGACCAGCACGAGCGCCGCCCGGGGCGGCAGGGTGCGCAGGCCGGTGTAGAAGAGGGGCACCGCGCACCAGGAGAAGCTGGGCGCGAGGACGACCAGCACCATCCACACCACGACCACCAGGCCCAGCCAGGCCACGCGCCGCCCGGTGGGCCGCTCCCCGGGCCCGCTCAGGACCGGCCCGAGCAGGTGCAGCAGGGCCAGCGCGAGGGACAGGGCGAGGATCCACGGGGTGCGGGGCTCGCCGGGGTGGCGCAGCAGGAAGCGGGCGAGGGCGCCGCCGAGCAGCAGGAAGAACGCCGCGTGCATGACGGCGCCGAGCCACCGGGTGTCGGGGTCGTACGGCTTCGGCATCCGCGCGCCTCCTTTCCGGTTCGTGCCCCCAACGTGCCGCAGGAGGGCGCTGAGCTGCCCGAACACACCCATGGTGCCCTGTGCGGGGGGTGTCCGGGTCAGCCGATCGGACGACCCCGGCCTCGCCCGTTCCGTCGTCCGGGAGCAGCCGGAACGGCGACCGGGCAGCGGGGCGGCGGGACGGAGGGTGGAGAGCGGACGCAGCACAGCGCCCGATCCGGCCCGACCCCGAGGAGCAGACCGCCATGAAGAAGACCCTCTCCCGACGCGCCCGCATCGCCACCGGAGGCGCCGTGCTCGCCGCCGTCGCCGCCGGCACCTTCGGCACGGTGGCCGCGAACGCCTCCGCTCCGGAGAGCGGCCGGGACTCCGCCGCGTCCGCCGTCCCCGCCTCGGCCGGCCAGCGCGACACCACGACCTCCACGCACCTGACGATCGACGCCGCCACCGAGGCGGCGCAGGCCGCGCTGAAGGCCGCGAAGAAGGAGGGTCAGCGGATCACGGTGGCGGTCGTCGACCGCAACGGCAACACGATCCTCACCATGCGCGGTGACGGCGCCGGCCCGCAGTCCTACGAGTCGGCCGAGAAGAAGGCGTTCACCGCGGTCTCCTGGAACGCCCCGACCAGCGAGCTGGAGGGCCGCCTGGAGAACGCCCCGAACCTGAAGGACATCCCGGGCACCCTGTTCCTGGGCGGCGGCGTCCCGGTCACCGCCGGCAAGGCGCCGATCGCCGGGATCGGTGTCGCGGGCGCCCCGTCCGGCACCCTGGACGAGAAGTTCGCGCGGGCGGGCGCCGAGGCGCTGAACTAGGCCCAGGACCCAGGGGCAGCGGGGCTGCCCATAGGGCCCCGACACCCGGTCCCAACGGGCGTTTCACGTGAAACGCCGCATAGGATCACGACGTGCGCATCTCCCGTCCCCTCATAGCCGCCGCCACCGTCACCGCCCTCGCGGCGTGCAGCGGTGGCGGCGCCGTGGACGGCGGTCCCGGTGGCTCGGGCGTACGCGATCCGTACTTCCCGAAGGCGGGCAACGGCGGCTACGACATCGGCCACTACGACCTGAGGCTGGCCTACGAGCCCGACGACGAGCATCTCGCCGGCACCGCGACGATCACCGCCCGCGCCACCCGGAACCTGTCGGCCTTCGACCTCGACCTCAAGGGCCTGGACGTCGAGGAGATCACGGTCGAGGGCCGGGAGGCCCGCTTCAACCGGGCCGGGCAGGAGCTGACCGTCCGCCCGGCGGACGAGCTGCACGACGGGGAGACGTTCCGGGTGAGCGTCCGCTACTCCGGCGAACCTCAGACGGTGACCGACCCCGACGACTCCGAGGAGGGCTGGCTGCCCACCGCCGACGGCGCGGTGGCGCTCGGCCAGCCGGTCGGCTCGATGGCGTGGTTCCCCGGCAGCCACCACCCCTCGGACAAGGCGACGTACGACCTCGCCGTGACCGTGCCGGAGGGCTTCGGCGTGGTCTCCAACGGGGAGCTGCGGGACGAGCGGACCCGTGGCGGCCGTACGACGTTCACCTGGCACACGGCCGAGCCGATGTCGAGCCACGTGGCCACGGTCGCCGTCGGCGAGTGGGAGACCGACCGCTCCACCACCGACGCCGGTCTGCCGGTGTACACGGCCGTCGACCCGCAGCAGTCCGACGCGAGCCGCAAGGTCCTGGCACGGATTCCCGAGGTCGTGGAGTGGGGCGAGGAGAACTTCGGCCCGTACCCCTTCTCCTCCACCGGCGCGATCGTCGACCGGGTCGAGGACGCCGGATACGCGCTGGAGACCCAGAACCGGCCCTACTTCCCCGGCGCCCCCGACCCGGTCCTGCTCGTCCACGAACTCGCCCACCAGTGGTACGGGAACTCGGTCAGCCCGAAGACCTGGCGGGACATGTGGCTCAGCGAGGGCTTCGCCACCTACGCCGAGTGGCTGTGGGAGGAGGACGAGGGCGGCGACACCGCCCAGCAGACCTTCGACGCGCTCTACGACGGGACCTACTACGACGACGAGGACGAGGGCGACTCGATCTGGGCGTTCCCGCCCGCCGACCCGCCCGACGCCGAACACATCTCCGCGAGCCCCGTCTACCAGCGCGGCGCGATGGTCCTGCACAAGATCCGCCAGAAGGTCGGCGACGACGCCTTCCTGGCCCTGCTGCGGGGCTGGGCCACCGCGCACCGCCACGGCAACGCGGACACCGAGGACTTCACGGCCTTCGTGGAGAAGTCGGCGCCGGACGAGGACTTCACGAAGATCTGGGACGACTGGCTCCACGGGGACGGCCGGCCGGACCGCCCGTGAGGCACCGCCGTCCCCGCGGCCTCACCCTTCGAAGGCGTCGAACGTGTCGAGCAGCAGGGCCAGGTCCGGGGGCCAGAGCGGTTCGGGGGCCTCGGCCAGCTCGGCGCGGCTCCACCAGCGCCAGTCGAGGATGCCGTCCGCGGCGTGCGCGGCGGCGAGGTGGGGGCCGGTGGGCTCCCGGCGCGGGGCGTGGGTGACGTAGATGTGCTCGTGCTGGCGGACGGGGCCGACGCTCAGGTGGGTGAAGTCGTGTTCCCAGGTGCAGAGCAGCGGGCCGGGCTCCAGGTCGCGCCAGCCGGTCTCCTCGCGCACCTCGCGCAGGGCGCCCTCGCGGGGGCTCTCGTCCGCGTCCAGTCCACCGCCGGGCATCGCCCAGTGCACGCCGACCTCGATGTTGTCGTAGCGCAGGAGGAACACCGCGCCCTCGGGGTCGAGCACGGCGACCCGGGCGGCGCGGCGCGGGGTGCGCGGCACGCCGCTGTCGAACTCCTTGCGCAGCACCGTGCAGGGACGGCCGCGCTCCAGGTCGGGGCGGTGGTCGACGGCCGTGTAGCCGAGGGCGGTCCAGAAGGCGAGGGCCTCGCTGTTGGCGTCGAGGACGGCGAGCCGTACGGCGGTGCGGCCGGTGGCACGGAGCCGCTCCTCGACGAGCGACGCGAGCCGCCTGCCGTGGCCCCGGCGCCGCAGCCCCGCGTCCACCATCAGCAGCCCGATCCAGGGGTCCGGGTAGGCCGGGTCGGGATGCCGGGCGAGTGTGATCGCGACGCCGGTCAGCCGGCCCGCGTCCCTGGCGAGCAGCACCTCGGCGCCCGGCCGGGCCAGCTCGTCGGCCAGCGCCGCCGCCACCTGCTCCGGACGGATGTCGTCCGGGTCGGGGAAGTCGCCGCTGAGCGCGTGGAAGTCGCGGTGGGCGGCGTAGAGGGCGGTCAGCTCGGTGAGGAGGGGCCCGGGGATGTCGTGGTCGGGGCCGGGCCGCAAGGGAGTGATGATCACGTGGGCAACCTATCCGGTCGGGCGTGACACCATCACCTGCGTGCTCGACATCGGTTACGCCCTCTCCACCCGCTTCCCGGACCCGCCGCAGACGGACTACCGGCGCGCGGACGTCAGCGCGCTGCGGCACGACCTGTTCTGCGGGGACGTCTATCTCGCCGACACCAAGGCCGACCGGGAACTGTCCACAGCCTGGGGATGGGTGCCGGTGCTCGACTTCGCCTGGGCGCTGTGCGACATCGTGGAGCGCGTCGACCGGGACCCGGCGGGCTCCCGGGCGGCCCGGCCGCAGCGGGCGGAGCTGGACTTCACCGAGTCCACGGACCGCCTGCTCTTCGAGCGCCGCTTCGGCTGGGTGGACATCGAGGCGGACTGGATGCCGGCGGACGAACCCCCGCTGTCCTTCTCCCACGCCGAACTGCGCCGGGAGGCCCGGGACTTCCTGCACGACCTGCTCGCCGACCTGACCGACATGCACGAGGACCTGGCGGACAACCCGGCGATCTGGACCCTCCAGGCCCGCTTCCCCCGCCTGACCTGACGCCCCGGCCCGGCGACGGGCCCTACCCGTCCGCCAGCACCCGCACCCCCAGCTCCGCCGCCAGTACCGGTGCCAGGTCGAGGAGCTGGGCCGGGCTGATCACGGCGCCCGACAGCCGGTCCACGCCCCGGGCCAGCTCCAGCGGGGCGGCGCCGCGCAGGTCGACGTCGACGAGGGTGGCCGCGCTGAGGTCCGCCTCCTTCAGGGCGCAGTCCACGAACTCGACGCGCTCCAGGCGGGCGCCGCCGAAGTCCGGTTCGACCAGGACGCAGCTCTCGAAGACGACGTCCTTGAGCCGGGACCGGCGCAGGTTCAGGTAGTCGATCTTGCCGCCGCGGATCAGGACCCGTTCCAGTACGGCGCCGTGCAGCTGGGTGCCGCCGAGGCGGGCGTCGCGCAGCTCGACGTCGCGCAGGGTGGCCTCCGCCAGGTTCGTGCCCACGCCCCGGACGCCGGTGAGGACCGAGTCGAGCAGCCGGGCCCGGGGCAGCGACGCCTCGTCCAGCGCGCACCCCGTCAGCGCGCAGTCCATGAAGCGGGCGCCCGCGCCGTCCTGCCCGGTGAGGTCCGTCTCCGCGAAGTCCAGCGCGTCGTAGTCCCCGTCCGGCTCCAGCCCCCCGTCCTCGAACGGCGCCAGCGGTGGCAGCCGCAGCTCCGGCCGCCGCGCCGCCCGCACCGTCGTCGTACCCCGCCCGCCCGCCGCTCTCCTCGCCATGACCCCATGCTGCACCCCGCCACTGACAACGGCTGCGACATGCAGAAGCTGCCTCCCGCGTCCCGTCATCGCTCGCATCGGTCGCTCGTTCGGGTGAGGGTGACCGAATTCGAAGAGACGAGCGAGTCGTGGAGCTACGTTGGCGTCATGTCTCGATTTCGGATGTACCCGACGAGCGAGCAGACGGGCATCATGCTCGGGCACTGCGCGCACGCCCGGTACGTGTGGAACCTTGCCGTCGAGCAGCATGCGTACTGGCTGCCGGGAAAGAAGGCCGCTCCGGGTTTCGCGGAACAGTGCCGCCAACTGACAGTGGCACGCCGGGAAAACGATTGGCTACGCGCGGGGAACGCGGATGTGCAGCAGCAAGCCTTGAAGGATTTCGCCAGGGCCAAGAACGCCAAATTCATGTCTGGGTTCGGCGAGCCTACCTGGCGCAGGAAATACCAGCACGAGGGCTTCCGTGTGATCGGAACCGACCGGGTCCCGGAGTTCGAGGCCGACGGTTCACCAAGACGAAGCCCCAAGACCGGCCGTCAGGTGCTGGGCCGCTGGGTGGCGGTGCAGAAGCTGAACCGGAGCTGGGCTCAGGTCAAGATTCCCGGATGCGGCTGGGTTCGTTTCCGGCTGACTCGTACGGGGCTGCCACAGGCGAAAACCTTCCGGGTCACCTTCCGCAACAACCAGTGGCACATTGCGTTCGCAGTAGCCCCTGAACCGGTCGAGGCACCCGATACAAACTCCGTCGTCGGCATTGATCGCGGCGTAACGATTACAGCCGCATTGTCAGACGGCAGAAAACTCAATTGCCCACAGCTCACCACCCGGGAGCGCGCTCGGATTCGGAAGCACCAGCGGCGTGCGGCTCGGGCTCCAAAGGACAGCGAAGGCAAGCGGGTCGAGTACGCGAAAGTCGCCAGGCTCAAGGCACGCGAGGCGGACCGGCGCAAGGACTGGTGCGAAAAGACCTCGACGATACTCGCCCGAGACCATCGATTGGTGCGGTTCGAGAAGCTGAACATCAAGAACATCACCGCCTCCGCCAAGGGAACAGTCGAACAGCCCGGCTCACGGGTGAAGCAGAAAGCCGGACTGAATCGGGCGATCCTCGCCCAGGGCTGGGGTCTGCTGCGCAGGCGCACTGCGGAAAAGGCCCCTGGACGGGTGGAAGACGTACTCGCCCCATACACATCTCTGCGCTGCAGCGCCTGCGGATGGATCGAGAAGAACTCGCGCAAGAGCCAAGCCGAGTTCGTCTGCGTGTCCTGCGGGTTCACGTGCAACGCCGATGAGAACGCAGCAGTCAACGTCGCGGCAGGACAGGGTGGGATTCCCCGCCCCCGGCATGCAGCCGGTGCCGGAGGGGTGACGACGGCCACCAGCCGTTCGAGCGCCCGTGAACCTCAACCCAACCAGGTTGGAATCTCCGTCTTCCGAGAAGGAGAGGATGTCAAGAGGCCCACCACACGCTCTGCGGACCCGGCGCGGTGACGCGTTCGCGGTCTCCGGCCTGGACGCGCCGGGCTGGATCGAGCCCGGGGGTCTGGGGGTGTCCCCCAGACAGCGCAGCACCGCGCAGGACCGCACCCTGGCCCCGGCGGGCGAGCAGCTGATCCAGGGGCAGATCCCCGTCGCGCCGCGGGAGTCGAAGGCCGACGGCACCGCCCGTGCCGAGGAGCTGCTGGATCTCGGGATGCCCGGCTGGCGCGAGCGGCTCACCTGGCGGCGGGACGCGGTCGCGAACGGCCGCACCGGCGCCGTCGATCCGCCCGGCACCACGTGGCGGGACCGGCCCGCCGTCGACCGGGGCGACGGGGTGTATCTCGCCGGTGACCAGGTGGCCGCGCCGGGTCTGCTCTCCGAGGTCTCCTTCAACAGCGCGCTCACCGCGGTCTCCCTCGCCCTCGGCCGGGGCCGCAGGGAACTTGACCTCAAGCATGCTTGAGGTCGTTGAGTGGAGTCCGTACCGGCCGGCACTGGCCCGTACCGGCCACTCTTCCGTTGGGGGACCCTCATGCACGCCATCCGTCTGCACGCCTTCGGTCCGGCGGAGAACCTCGTCCTGGACGAGGTCGAGGATCCGCGGCCCGGCCCCGGCCAGGTCCGGATCGCCGTCCGCGCGGCGGGCGTCCACCTCCTGGACACCGCCCTGCGCGAGGGCGCCCAGGGGCCGTTGCCCGCGCCGCCCGAACTGCCCACCATCCCCGGCCGCGAGGTCGCGGGCGTCGTCGAGTCCGTCGGGGAGGGCGTCCCGGCGGACCGGCTCGGCAGGCGCGTCGTCGTCCACCTCGGCTTCGCCCCCGGAGGCTACGCCGAACTCGCCGTCGCCGACCTCGCGCGCCTGCACGAGATCCCGGAGAGCCTGGACTTCGCCGAGGCCGTCGCCATGATCGGCACGGGCCGTACGGCGATGGGGATCGTCCAGTTCGCCGACCTCGGCCCCGGCACCGTGGCCGTGATCCCGGCCGCCGCCGGGGGCCTCGGCACCCTGCTGACGCAGTACGCGAAGAACGCCGGCGCCACCGTGATCGGACTCGCCGGAGGCCCCGAGAAGACCGCCCGCGTCGCCGCGAACGGCGCCGACCTCGCCGTCGACTACAAGGACCCCCAATGGCCGGAGAAGGTCCGCGCCCACCTCGGCGGGCGCCCGGCGACGGTCGTCCTCGACGGCGTCGGCGGCGACGTGGCCCGCGAGGCCGTCGCGCTGCTCGGGCCGGACGGCCGGCACGTGGTCTTCGGCTGGTCGGCCTCGGGGCCGCGCGACGGCACGCCCTACCTGGTCGAGGGCGTCTCCCAGCAGGTGCTCGGCCCGGTGATGCTGGAGCGGGCCGGCGGCGCCGATCCCCTCCGCACCCTCGAACTGCGCGCGCTCGGCGCGGCCGCCGCGGGCCGCCTCGTCCCGGCCGTGCACCGCTTCCCGCTCGCCGCTGCCGCCGCCGCGCACCGTGCGCTGGAGAACCGCGGCACGACGGGCAAGGTGGTCCTGGTGCCGTGACCGACCGTCACGACCAGACACGGACAGGGATGCGATACGCCCCGATCCGTGGTCTTCTGGCCAGATGAGTGGCACCTGGTCAGGTGAGCCGGCCGCGCCCACGGATGCCGATCCCCACCGCTGGTGGGGGCTGGTGGTGATCGCCCTGGCCCAGCTGATGGTCGTACTGGACGCGACCATCGTGAACATCGCGCTGCCGTCCGCGCAGCGCGACCTGGGCATGTCCGACGGCAACCGCCAGTGGGTGATCACCGCCTACACCCTCGCCTTCGGCGGCCTGCTGCTGCTCGGCGGGCGGGTCGCCGACCTGGTGGGACGCAAACGGACCTTCGTCATCGGGCTGATCGGCTTCGCCGCCGCCTCGGCGCTCGGCGGTGCCGCGACCACCCCGGCGATGCTCTTCGGCGCCCGCGCGCTCCAGGGCGTGTTCGCCGCCCTCCTCGCACCGTCCGCGCTCTCCCTGCTGAGCACCACGTTCAGCGACCCGCGGGAACGGGCGAGGGCCTTCGGCATCTACGGCACGCTGGCCGCGAGCGGCGCCGCCGCGGGGTTCATCGTCGGCGGCGTGCTCACGGAGTACCTCAACTGGCGCTGGTGCCTGTACGTCAACATCCCCTTCGCCGTCGCCGCCGTCATCGGCGCCTACACCCTGCTGCGCGACCGTCCCGGCCACAGCGGCGCCCGCCTCGACGTCCCCGGCGTGCTCCTCGGCTGCGGCGGCCTGGTCTCCCTCGTCTACGGCTTCGGCGAGGCGCAGCCTCGGGGCTGGAGCGACCCGCTGGTGCTGGCCCTGTTCGCCCTGGCCGTCGTACTCCTGGCCGGCTTCGTGTGGTGGCAGACCCGCGCGCCGATGCCGCTGCTGCCCCTGCACATCATCCGCGACCGCAACCGGGCCGGCTGCATGCTGACGATGATGCTGGCCGTCATCGGCATGTTCGGGATGTTCCTCTTCATGACCTACTACCTCCAGGTCATCCTCGCCTACTCCCCCCTGAAGACCGGCCTGGCCTTCCTGCCGATGACCGCCTCGATCCTCACGGGCTCCACCCAGATCTCGGCCCGGCTGCTGCCGCACGTGGGCCCGCGCATGCTGATGGTGCCGGGCATGCTCCTCGCCTCCGGCGGCATGGTGATCCTCACGCAGATGACCGTGGACTCCGCGTACACGACCGAGATCCTGCCCGCGCTGATCCTGATGGGCCTCGGCATGGGCCTGACCTTCATGCCGGTCTTCTCCACCGCCACCGCCGGGGTCGCCCCGCGGGACTCCGGCGTGACCTCGGCGACCGTCAACACCTCGCAGCAGGTCGGCGGCTCGATCGGCACCGCGCTGCTCAACACCATCGCGACCAGCACCGGCGCGTCCTACATCGCCTCCCACCTCACCGACCCGACGCGGCGGGAACAGGTCGTCCGGGAGGGCATCGTCCACGGCTACACGGTCGCCATCTGGGTGGCCGCCGGCATCATGCTGCTGGCCGGCCTGGTCGCGGGCCTGATGGTGACGGCCAAGGCGCCGAAACACGACACCCCGGCCGACGACCCGGTGCCGGAGCCGGTGGCCTGAGAGGGCCCCCGCGAGGCCCCCGATATCCACGTGACCGCGGCACCGCGCCCAGGTAGCGTCGTCGCCTGTGATCGACGTTCCGGACGGACTCGCGACCGCGCAGGCGAAGTACAACGGAGAGGCGGGGCGCGCCTTCATCGACGGACTGCCGGAGCTGGCCGCCTCCTTCCTGCGGCGTTGGGAGCTGCGGCTGGACGGGCCCTCGATGCACGGCTGGGCGGCGCTGGTGCTGCCGGTCGTGCGCCACGACGGCGTCCCGGCCGTGCTGAAGCTCCAGATCCTCGACGAGGAGACCGAGGGCGAACCCCTCGCGCTGCGGGCGTGGGACGGGGACGGAGCGGTCCGGCTGCTCGACCACGACCCGGCCACCGGCACCATGCTCCTGGAGCGGCTGGACGCGGACCGCATGCTCAGCCACGTCGAGGACTCCCGCGCGGCCGTCCTCGTCATCGCCCGGCTCCTCGCCCACCTCACCGCGACCCCCGCGCCGCCCGGCGTGCGCGGTCTCGGGGAGATCGCGCGGGACATGCTGGAGCAGACGCCCCAGGCCCTGGGCGACATCCCGGACCCGGCGGACCGGCGGCTGGTCGCCGACTGCGCCGCGGCCCTGCGCGAGGTCGCCGACGAGCCCGGCGACCGGCTGCTCCACTGGGACCTGCACTTCGAGAACGTCCTCGCCTCCGCGCGCGCCCCCTGGCTGGCCATCGACCCCAAGCCGCTGGCCGGCGACCCCGGGTTCGATCTGCTGCCCGCGCTGGACAACCGCTATGACCCGGCCGAGACCCGGTGGCGCTTCGACGCGATGACCGACGTCCTCGGCCTCGACCGGCGACGGGCCCGCGCCTGGTCCCTCGCCCGCGTACTCCAGAACTGCCTGTGGAACGTCGAGGACGGCGACCCGCTGGAGGCCGAACAGCTGGAGATCGGGCGGTTGCTGCGGGCCCTGTGAGCCGTGATGGGCCGGCCCGTCAGCCCTGCGCGCGGGGCCGGTCGCGTCCGCGTTCCCGGTCCAGCGCGGCCGGAAGTTCGGTCCTGCGCCGTATCCGCAGCTTGCGGTAGGTGCTGGTCAGATGGGTCTCGACGGTGCGCCGGGCCAGGTGCAGCAGGTCGGCGATCTCGGTGTTCGTGCGGCCGTCGGCGGCGAGTTCGGCGATCCGGCGCTCACTGCCGGTCAGTGATCCGGCGCCGGTGTGGGACGCGACGGAGCCCCGGGCGCCGCCCTCGCGCAGGGCCTGCCCGGCCAGGGCGAGCCACCGCAGCGCGCCCTTGCGTTCGGCCAGCTCCGCCGCCTCGCGCAGCCGGGCGCGGGCGCGTCCGCGCTCACCGGCCGCGATCAGCTGGCGGCCCTGGGCGAGGAGGGCCGGCATCAGCTCCATGTCGGTGTCGGCGGGCGCGTCCCGCAGGGTCCGTACGGCCTCCTCGGCCAGCTCCAGACCGCGGCGCCCGCCGGTCGCGGTGCCCAGCACGCTCAGCGCGCGGCCCACGGTGCGCGGGGTGTTCCACACCCTGGCCAGCCGCAGTTCCTCCGTCGCCAGGGCCAGCGCCTCCGGGCCGCCGCCCAGGGCCAGCCGGCACTCCGCGACCGCCGTCCGCCACGGGGTGACGACCGGGCTGACCACCTCGCGGGCCGACTGGCGCCGCCCGCACTCCAGGAAGTCGTGCAGCGCGCCCGCCGGGTCGCCGGTGGCGGCGCGCAGCACGCCCCGCGCGTACAGGTAGCGGTTCAACTCCCAGTTCTCGGGCACCTCGCGCAGGTCGAAGCGGTCGGCGTAGCGCAGCGCCTCGTCGATGCGGCCGGTGTGGACGAGGGCCATCAGGGCGTGCGCGTCCCGGTTGGTGGGGCCGTTGGCGCGTCCGGGGTCGGTGGCGAGCAGCCGGGCCAGGTCGCCGCGGGCGGCGGCGATGTCGGCGCGGGTGTTGAGGATCGCGTGCTGCATCGGGTGCAGCAGGGCGGGGTGCTGTCCGGCCAGGCCGCGCTCCACCAGCCGGTCCGCCTCGTCGAGTTCGTCGGCCCACTGGGCGACCGCGGCGGCGGTGCCCAGCAGGAAGGGCTCGGCGAGCGGGTCGGTGGGCTGCGCGAGCAGGTCCCGCACCCGGGCCATGGCCTCCTCGGCGGAGATCAGCGCGGCCGTCGCCGCGTACCGCACCAGCAGGGCCTGTCCGGCGGTGCCCACCAGCTCCGGGGAGTGCCGGCCGGTCTCGGACAGCCAGCGGTACACCTCCTGCCGGGTCGCCAGGTCCTCGTCGGACAGCATCGCGGTGGCGGTCTGCACGGTGCGGGCCAGGCCGGGGTGGCCGGAGAGCCGGCCCTCCGTGCGGCGCAGCACCTCCATGGCGGTACGGATCTCGCCGCGGCCGGCCAGGGCGGTGCCGAGGGCGACCGCGGTACGCACCCGGTTGCGGGGCTCGGCCGGCAGGTGCTGGGCCTCGGCGAGGCGGGCGATGGCGGCGGGGGTGTCGGCGGAGGCGTACTCCAGGGAGCCCAGTTCGGTCAGCAGCCGCTGGCGGAGGTCGTCGGTCAACCGCTCGTCCAGGGCCCGGCGCAGGTAGGCGACGGCGTCGTCCGGGCGGCCGTCGTGCACCGCGACCGTCACGGCGTCCCGCAGCACCCGCAGCGCCCAGGGCAGGCCGACGACCGGGGTGCGCAGCAGGTGCCGGGCGACCGCCTCGACCCGGTCGCCGCGGCGCAGCATGGCCTCCGCCGCCGCCCGGTGCACGGCCTCCCGGCGGGGCCGGGGCCAGCCGGTGAGCACGGCGTCGCGCAGCAGCGGGTGGGCGTAGCGGGGGCGGCCGCCCGCGTCGGTGCGCAGCAGACCGAGCCGCGTCATGGCGGCGAGCCAGCCGGCGACCCGCGCGGGATCGGCCCCGGCGGCCTCGGCGAGCACGTCGACGGGGTCCCCGGCACCGGCCGCGCCCGCGGGTCCCTCCTGGGGAGTGGGCGGACGCCAGCGGCCGGGCGTGCGGTGCTGAGCGTGGGCGGACGGGTCGTCAGGGCCGTAGCAGGAGGCGGGCGTGTCCCCCGGGAACGCCTCGTACTCCTCGTGGAGTGCGTACGGCGGGCCGCCCTCCCTCCCCGGCACGTCGCGGCCGGACCGCGCGTACGGCCCGTGCGCCGGATGCCCGACGGCCGCGCCGCCCTGCGCGGGCACCGTCGTCTCCCCGTACGGCCCGCGCCCGGTACGGCCGGCGCCGCCGGACCCGGGCCCGAAGCCGCCGGACCAGGCGTCGGTGTGCGGACCGGGGGCGGTGGTGAGGGGGGCCGGATCCGTGATGAGGGGGTCGAGGGCCAGGGAGGGGCCGGGGTCCGCGCAGGCCGCTCGCCGGGTCTCGGTCCGGCCGTACCGCACGGGCTGCGGGTACGGACCGCCGTCCCCGTACTCGGCGGGCCGGTCGTGCTCCGGCTCCGCATGGCCCGTGGGCGTCCGCGGGGCCGGCTGGTCGAGGGCATGGCGAAGCTCGGCCCGGCGCGGCGGCCGGCCCGGGGGCCAGGCCTGTTCCAGGGCCGCGAGGCTGCGGGCGACGTCGGCCGTCGCGGGGCCCGCGCTGTTCAGCCACCAGGAGACGGCCGCCGGGTAGGACCCGGGGTACAGCTCCGCGGACGTCTCGGGCACCCGTGGCAGGCCCTCGGGGTGCCGGGTGCCGCCCAGGTCGTCCAGCAGGGCGTGCAGCAGCAGCGGGCTGCCCGCACCGGCCCGTACGCAGTCCGCCGTCCACCGTGCCGAGGCGCCGGGGAAGGCGGCGCGGACCAGCCCGGCCGCCGCCGCGTCACTGAGCGGGGCGAGGGTGTGGGTGCGCACGAGGGAGGGCGACAGCGCCTGGGTGAGTCCGGCGGGCCGCGGTTCGATGTCGTACTGGCTGCGCTCGGTGGCGACCAGCAGTAGCGGTAATCGGTCGACGTGCCGGGCCGCCTCCGCCAGCCAGCGCCTCGAGGGCTCGTCGGCGAGGTGGACGTCGTCCACGGCGACCAGCAGCGGGCCCTCCGCCGCGTAGGAGCGCAGCAGCCGCCACAGCCGGGCCGCGCTGCCCCGGTCGTCGTCCCCGGGCGCCACGTCGGTGAACTCGGGGACCGGGCCGAGGAGATGGAGGACGGCGGAGAAGGGCACCGCGGTGTCCTCGGGCGAGCACCGCACGCGCAGCACCCGCAGGCCGCGGTCGGCGGCGTGCCGGGCGGCGGTCTCCAGGACGGCGGTGCGGCCGGTGCCGCTCGCACCACGCAGCAGGACGAGGCGGCCGGTGCCGGCCCGCGCGCGCTCGATCTCGGCCGCGAGCAGCGCGTGGGCGTCATCGCGTTCGCGCAGCGGTCCGGTCATCGGTGCCTCCTGTGGTGGATGGTGCTCCCCCGGTGTGTGAGACGTCTGAATGGGCTGATGGGTGGCATGAACTCGCCGATATCGCCGCGCCGCGTCCTCGGACCCGGCGGTGGCTGTGTCGGGGCTCACGGTGGTCCGCGGCCACCCCCACGGGCCCACGCTTCCTTGCGTGCACCCTTGTGACCTGCTGAAACGTCCTGGCGTCGGCGGTTCGTGGTGGTGGCCGCGCTGGTCTCGTGGTGTGCCTCGTGGTGCTCCACGATTGCGAAGTCCCACTTGTCACAGAAGTGTGGAACACGCTCATCCGCTACCGGCTTGCGCCGCGTAACGGGCTCGTGAACAGGGGGGAAACGGTTGCTCAACTCACCCCGGACCACCATCACCACGTCCACCCGCGGCTCCGGCGGAGCCGTCGGCGTCACCGACCGGCGCGTGCCGGTGGCGGTGACCGCTCCGGACCCGATCAGCCGCGAGGGCGCGGTCAGCCAGCTGCGGCGGCATCCGGAGATCGACCTGCGCGAGGACTCGGGGCCCGGCACGGTGGCCCTGCTCATCGAGGACACGCTGGACGAGGCGGCGCTCACCCGGCTGCGCCGGATCGTGCGCAGCGAGGGCGCGCGTGCCGTGCTCGTGGTCGGCGCGATCCGCGAGAGCGAACTGCTCGACGTCGTCGAGTGCGGCGTCGGCGCCATCGTCTGGCGGCACGAGGCCACCGCGCACCGGCTGGTGCAGGCGGTGCTGGCCGCGGCGCGCGGCGACGGAGACCTGCCCGCGGACCTGCTCGGCCGGCTCATCAGCCAGGTGGGCACGCTGCACCGGGGCGCGGCGGGCCGCCCCGGCGCCCCCTCGCTGGGCCTCGCACCCCGTGAGGTGGACGTCCTGCGCCTGGTCGCCGAGGGTCTCGACACCGGAGAGATCGCAGGCAAGTTGTCCTACTCCGAACGGACCGTCAAGAACGTCATGCACGGACTCACCACGCGACTGCACCTGCGCAACCGCGCGCACGCCGTGGCCTATGCCCTCCGGGAAGGCTACATCTGACCGAACGGGCAATCGAGAGCGGACCCTCGGGGCCGCGCGGGCAGCATGCCCTGCCCCGTCGTCGTCCCCGACGCGCCTGCGGGCGGGACGGCGGCCGGGACACGATCGGTGACAGGCGGCAGCGGCAGGGCCGGCCGGACTCAAGTACGGGCAGGGCGGGAGTGCTGGCGTGATCCACGAGGTGGACGAGGTCCTCAAGGGCCTCATCAAAAGTGGGGCGTTGGCCGGCTCGGGCATCGACGTGGCCTTCGAGGCGCCCACCCGTGACTGGGCGGCGCGGCGCAACGGCCCCGTGGTCAACGCGTATCTGTACGACATCCGGGAGGACACGGCCCGGCGCCAGAGCGGGAAGATGCCCGTCCACGACGACCGGAACATCGTGGTGCGGCGCCGCCGCCCGCCGCGCTGGTTCAAGCTGTCGTACCTGGTGACGGCCTGGACGAAGACCCCGCAGGACGAACACCGGCTGCTGTCCGCCGTACTGGCGACCCTGCTGCCGCGCGAACTCCTGGCGCCCGGTGAACTCCCCCCTTCCCTGGCCGCGCTCGACCTGTCGGTGCCGCTAACGGTGGCCGGCGTGCAGACCGAGTCCCGCTCCCTCGCCGAGATCTGGTCCGCCCTGGGCGGCGAACTGAAGCCGTCCCTCGACCTGGTGGTGACCGTGCCGTTCCCGGCGTTCCCCGAGTACGACGCCGGGCCCCCGGTCACCGAGGGCGCGACGGTCCTGGTCGGCGGCATCGACGGCGACCCGCCGATGTCCACCGGGCGCTCCCACCGGCCGCACCAGGTGGCCGCGGCCCGTGCCGCCCGCAAGGACGCCCTGGAACGCAAGGACCCGACGGACACCCGTACGGGCAGGCGATGAACGCCCCTTACACCGACGCCCCGGAGACCGCCCGTACCGGCTCCGCGACCGACCCGTACGACCATCCCGCCGAGGTGCTGACGGTCCGCCTGGCCGCGCTGCGGGAGCGGGTGACCGCGCTGGTCGAGCACCGCGCCGCCGCCGACCCGACGGCCGACGACCCGCTGCGCGGCCTGTACCTGTCGGACGAGGCGGTCGACCACCTGCTGCGCACCTGGCCGTCCGGCGAGCAGGAGCCCGGGACCGGCGAACCGGTCGCCGTGGGCGGTCCCACGGGCCCCGGGGACCGGCTGGCGTGGCTGGCCGGGCGCACCAGGCTGACCGAACTGGACAGCTCGGTCCTGCTCATCGCCCTGGCACCCGACGTCGACCGCACCTTCGAGCCGCTCTACGGCTACCTCAACAACGACGTGAGCCGCCGCCGCGCCACCGTGAGCCTCGCCCTCGAACTGTGCGGGGTGCCCGCGCACCTGCCCGCGGCCCGGGCCCGGTTCCACGCCTCGGCACCGCTGTGCGCCCTGGGCCTGCTGGAGGTGGAGGAGCCCGAGCGGCCCTTCCTCACCCGTTCGCTGCGGGTCCCCGACCGCCTGATCGGCCACCTGCTGGGCGACGACACCCCCGACGCCGCCCTGCTCGGGCTGCTCCAGCCGATGCCGCGGCCGCTGCCCTCGACGGCCGCCGGCAGCGACGACTTCGTGAGCCGCCTCACCGCCCGGCTGCACGACGGCCCGCTCACCGCCTACCTGCGCGAACCGCGCGAGGGCGACGGCCTGGCCGCCCTGGCCTCGGTGCTGGAGGCCGCGAAGACCGACGCGCTGCGCTGCTCCTCGCCCGAGAACCACGTCCCCGAGCTGCTGCGCGAGGCCCGCCTCAGCGGCCGGGCGGTCGTGGTGTCGGGCCTGCCCGAGAAGCCGGGGCCCCTGGTGCGGGAGCTGACCGCGGCGACGGACGTCACCGTGCTGATGACCGACCCCCGCCCCTACGACCCGCAGTGGTCCCCGGCCGACCCGCTGGTCCTGGACGCCCCGGGCCGCCGGGCCGGGGGCGCGGCCGCCTGGCGGGCCGCGCTGGGCGCCGACGCCGACGGGTTCGACCTGGCCACCGCCGTCGCCCCGTACCGGCTCGGCGGGGACCGCATCCAGCGGGCCGCGCTCACCGCCCGCTCCCTCGCCGCCTTCGACGGCACCCCGCTCACCGCCGAGCACGTCCGGCTCGCCGCCCGCCGTCAGTCCGCCTCCGGCCTGGAGAGCCATGCCCGGCGGATCCGGCCCGACGTGGACTGGACGGACCTGGTCCTGCCCGACAAGCCCCTCACCCAGCTGCGCGAACTCGCCCTGCGCGCCCGCCACCGCGACCAGGTCCTGGGGGAATGGCGGCTCAGCGCGGGCGGCGGACGCGGCCGGGGCGTGCTCGGCCTGTTCGCCGGCGAGTCCGGCACCGGCAAGACCCTGTCGGCCGAGGTGGTCGCGGCCGACCTGGGCCTCGACCTCTACGTGGTCCAGCTGTCGTCGGTCGTGGACAAGTACGTCGGCGAGACCGAGAAGAACCTCGAACGGATCTTCACGGAGGCCGACCGCACCGACGCCGTACTGCTCTTCGACGAGGCCGACGCCGTCTTCGGCAAGCGCTCCGAGGTCAAGGACGCGCACGACAAGTACGCCAACATGGAGAGCGCCTACCTGCTCCAGCGGCTGGAGTCCTTCGACGGCATCGCCCTGCTCACCACCAACCTGCGCGCCAACATCGACGAGGCGTTCACCCGGCGCCTGGACCTGGTGGTCGACTTCCCGTTCCCGGACGCCGATCAGCGCCTCGCGCTGTGGCGGCACGGCCTGTCGCACGTCCCGTCCGTCGACGGCATCGACCCGGCCGACCTCGCCCGGGACTTCGAGCTGGCGGGCGGTTCGATCCGCAGCGCGGTGGTCACCGCCGCCTATCTCGCCGCCGGACGCGCGGGAACGGTGACGGCGGACGACCTCCTGGAGGGCGCCCGCCGTGAGTACCGCAAGGCCGGACGGCTGGTCCCGGGGGAAGGCGACTGGTGATCCCGCCTCCCCCGGCCGTCACTTCTCCGTCAGCTTGATGATCTTCCACTCCTGGTCGTCACTGTTGCTGCAGTGGTAGAGCGTCAGCTTCTCCCACGCCTCACCGGTGCTGTAGCCACTCACGTCCAGGCACTTGTTCTCGCTGGCGAAGTTACGGATCCAGTAGTCACCGCTCTCCTGCTTGTCGGCCCACCAGAGCTGGTTGTCGGCCTTCGTGCCGTCGCAGGTGAACTCGGTGATGTCGGTGGTGACGGGCGCGGCGCCGTAGCCCGCCAGGTCCATGCAGAGCCGGTCCTTGACGTTCACGATCTGGAAGAGCGGCACCCCGTTGGGTCCGCCCTTCGCGTACTTCACTTCAAGGTCCCAGATCTGATTGTCGCCGACCTCGTTGCAGTCCGACTGCTGGACCCGGCCGTTGAGCTCGCCCTTCTCGCGGCCCGGGAGCTCGGCGCACATCTTGGTGGTGGCGTTGCGCAGCATGACGTTCTTGGCGGGCACCAGCGGCTTCACCGTCGGCTTCTTGGGCTTCTCGGGCTCCTTGGACTCGCCGCCGCCCTTGTCGCCGCCTCCGCCATCGCCCTTCGGCTCCTGGGTGACCGACTGCTGCGGCTGCGGCTGCTCGGCGGCCGCGGGTGATTCGGCCTGGCTGGGCAGGGTTTCCGGGGACGCGCTGGGACTGGGCGCGAGAGCGGCGCCGGCCTGCTCCGTCTGCTCGGTGGCACTCGTGCGGACCTGCGGCTTGTAGGCGATCCAGATCATCACGAACGCGATCGCCAGCGCCAGGAAGATACCGAAGAAGGTCGCCAGCCAGCGCGGCAGAAACCCACGCTGGACGTACGTCCCCTCGACGTCCGTCGGATCCGTCCCGGACCGCTTCACCGACAGCGTGTAGGGACG
>NZ_JBHJVQ010000027.1:0-9472 GCF_042263835.1 Streptomyces sp. NPDC056128
GAAGAGGCGGTGCACTCGGTGGTCGCCGGTCAGCTCCGGGTGGAAGGACGTCGCCAGCGCGTTGCCCTGGCGGACGGCGACGATGTGGCCCTCGTGCTCGGCGAGCACCCCGGCCGTGGCGCCGACGGACTCCACCCAGGGGGCGCGGATGAAGACGCCCTCGACGGGGTCGCCCGGCACGCCCTTGAGGTCGACGGCCGCCTCGAAGGACTCGTTCTGGCGGCCGAAGGCGTTGCGGCGCACGATCATGTCGATGCCGCCGACCGTCTCCTGCCCGGAGCGCGGGTCGAGGATCTTGTCGGCCAGCATGATCATGCCGGCGCAGGTGCCGTAGACGGGCAGACCGTCCCGCACGCACACGCGGAGGGGCTCCATCACTCCGAAGAGGACGGCCAGCTTCGAGATGGTGGTGGACTCGCCGCCCGGGATGACCAGGCCGTCCACCTCGGTGAGCTCCTCGGGGCGCCTCACCGGCCTGGCCACGGCGTCGGCCGCGGCCAGGGCCACGAGGTGCTCCCGTACGTCGCCCTGGAGGGCCAGAACGCCGATGACGGGGGTGTCGGTCATGTGATCAGGTGCCTTACCAGCCGCGGTTGGCGTAGCGCTCGGTCTCGGGGAGGGTGTCGCAGTTGATGCCGACCATGGCCTCGCCGAGGTTGCGGGACGCGTCCGCGATGATCTTCGGGTCGTCGTAGAAGGTGGTCGCCTTCACGATGGCGGCGGCGCGCTTGGCCGGGTCGCCGGACTTGAAGATGCCGGAGCCGACGAAGACGCCCTCGGCGCCGAGCTGGCGCATCAGCGCGGCGTCGGCCGGAGTGGCGACGCCGCCCGCGGAGAAGAGCACCACGGGGAGCCGGCCCAGCTCGGAGACCTCCTTGACCAGCTCGTAGGGGGCGCGCAGGTCCTTGGCGGCGGCGTACAGCTCGTTGTTGTCGTAGCCGCGCAGGCGGGCGATCTCGTTCTTGATCTGGCGCAGGTGACGGACGGCCTCGACGACGTTGCCGGTGCCGGCCTCGCCCTTGGAGCGGATCATCGCGGCGCCCTCGGCGATGCGGCGCAGGGCCTCGCCGAGGTTGGTGGCGCCGCAGACGAACGGGGTGGTGAAGGCGAACTTGTCGCTGTGGTTGACCTCGTCGGCCGGGGTGAGGACCTCGGACTCGTCGATGTAGTCGACGCCGAGGGACTGCAGGACCTGGGCCTCGACGAAGTGGCCGATGCGGGACTTCGCCATCACGGGGATGGAGACCGCGCCGATGATGCCCTCGATCATGTCCGGGTCGGACATCCGGGCCACGCCGCCGTCCTTGCGGATGTCGGCCGGGACCCGCTCCAGGGCCATGACCGCGACGGCGCCCGCGTCCTCGGCGATCTTCGCCTGCTCCGGCGTGACGACGTCCATGATCACGCCGCCCTTGAGCTGCTCGGCCATGCCGCGCTTCACGCGCGCGGTGCCGGTCTCGGGGGCCTGGTTTTCGGAGAGCGTGCTGGACACGGGTACCTCGCTGAGGGGAAGGGGGCTTTTGCAGCAACGAGGAAACGCGAGGGGACCAGGCCACAGCAAGGGCCAATGGGAAGCCGGTGGATCGTTTTGGCGCGGGCGGCGGAGGAAGCGGGGAAGCGGCGACGGCTCAGGCGGCCCGGTCCACCAGGGCCGCCGGCGGCTCGTCGTCCATCTCGAAGGCCAGCGGGAAGGGGGCGTGGCCCGCGAGGCGGAACCAGCGGACCTTGCGGTGCTCCCGCAGCCGGCGGGCCGCGCCCACCGCGTCGTTGTGGAAGCGCCGGGCCATCGGGACCCGCCGTACGGCCTCGGCCAGCTCGTGGGCCGCCTCCTCTCCCCCGGGCGCCTCGCGCAACACGTCGACCTGCGGCGGATCGGCGAAGACGGCCCGCAGAGCCTGGCTCAGCTCGCTCTCGGCCACCTCCCGCAGCTCCTCCTCGGCCTGCCGGGCGGCGTGCGTGGCCTCGTACAGCACCATGGAGGCGGCCGGGTCGAGCACGCCCGAGGTGGCGAGTTCCTGGGCGACGGAGGCTCTGCGCAGCAACTGCGCGTCGAGGGCGGCGCGGGCGGCGTCGATCCGGGCGTGCAGCCGGTCCAGCCGTCCCGCCGTCCAGCTGAGATACAGGCCGACGGCGACGAGGACGACCAGGATCCAGATCAGGGTTGCGGTCACGGGCCGCAACCCTATCGGTGGGGCCGGCCGGTCAGTCCCGGGCCAGCCCGAAGCGTGCCCGGAGCCCGGTCGCCCGGTCGTCCGTCGCCACCGCCGCGGCGCCCGCCGTCACCGTCTCGTAGACGGAGAGGATGTCCGCGCCGACCGTGGACCAGTCGAAGCGCCGTACGTGGGCGCTGCCCCGCTCCCGCAGCACGGCGCGGCGCTCCGGGTCGGCGAGCAGCCGCACCGCGGCGTCGGCCAGCGCGTCGGCGTCCTCGTTGGGGAACAGCTCGCCCGCCGCGCCCCGGTCGAGGACCTGGGCGAAAGCGTCCAGGTCGGAGGCGAGGACGGGGGCGCCGGCCGACATGGCCTCGACGAGGATGATGCCGAAGCTCTCGCCGCCGGTGTTGGGCGCCACGTACAGGTCGACGCTGCGCAGGAAGCGGGCCTTGTCCTCGTCGCTGACCATGCCGAGGAACTCCACCCGGGAGCGCAGTTCCTTCGGCAGGCTCTCCACGGCCTCCTCCTCGTCGCCGCGCCCCGCGACCAGCAGCCGGGTCTGCGGACGGGCGGCGAGGATCTTCGGCAGGGCCCGCATCAGCACCGGCAGCCCCTTGCGGGGTTCGTCGATGCGCCCCATGAAGCCGATCGTGTCCCCCTGCCACTCGGACTTGGGCTCGGCGCCGGCGAAGAAGTCGACGTCGACGCCGTTGGGGATGACGACGGCGTCCCCGCCCAGGTGCTCGACGAGGGTGCGGCGGGCGTACTCGCTCACCGCGATCCGGGCGCTGATCTTCTCCAGGGCGGCCTGGAGGATCGAGTACGCGGCGATCATCGCGCGGGAGCGCGGGTTGGACGTGTGGAAGGTGGCCACGATCGGGCCCTGCGCCGCCCAGCAGGTGAGCAGGCCCAGCGAGGGCGAGGTCGGCTCGTGGATGTGGATGACGTCGAAGGCGCCGTCGTGCAGCCAGCGCCGCACCCGGGCGGCCGAGAGGAAGCCGAAGTTCAGCCGGGCCACCGAGCCGTTGTACGGCACCGGCACGGCGCGGCCGGCGGAGACGACGTACGGGGGCAGCGGCGTGTCGTCGTCCGCGGGGGCGAGGACGGACACCTCGTGGCCCAGGCGGACGAAGTACTCGGCCAGGTCCCGGATGTGGAACTGGACGCCGCCGGGCACGTCCCAGGAGTACGGGCAGACGATGCCGATCCTCACGAGGCGCCCTGTCCGTCGGCCGCCGCGGGTGCCTTGGCGGGATCGAGGTCCTTCAGCCACAAGCGCTGGAGCATGTGCCAGTCCTCCGGGTGGTCGGCGATCCCCGTGGCGAAGGCGTCGGCCAGCGCCTGTGTCATGACAGACGTCTTCTCGGCCCGGGTGCCTGACTCCGGGACCGCGACCGGCGGGTGCACCCGGCCGCGCATTATCGGTGAGTCGTCGTACCAGAGCGTCACCGGCAGCAGCCGCGCGCCGGTCTGCTGGGCGAGCAGGGCGGGTCCGGCGGGCATGCGGGCCGTCTCGCCGAAGAAGTCGACCTCGACGCCGGAGGCGGACAGGTCGCGGTCGGCGACCAGGCAGACCAGGCCGCCGTCGCGCAGCCGCCTGGCCAGGGTGCCGAACGCCGTGCCGCCGCTGTGCGGGAGCACCTCCATGCCGAGGGACTCGCGGTAGGCGACGAAGCGGTCGTACAGGGTCTCCGGCTTGAGCCGCTCGGCGACCGTGGTGAAGGGGATGCCCAGTTTCGTGGTGACCCAGGCGCCCGCGAGGTCCCAGTTGGCCAGGTGCGGCAGGGCGAGGATCACGCCCTTTCCGGCGTCCATGCCGTCGGTGAGGTGGTGCAGGTCCTGGGCGGTGAAGCCGTTCCTGATCCGCTCGGCGCTCCACGCGGGGAGCCGGAAGGACTCCATCCAGTAGCGCAGGTACGAGCGCATGCCCGCGCGCGAGAGGGCGGCGAGGCGTTCCGGGCTCGCGCCCGGGACCACGCGCGCGTAGTTGCTCTCCAGGCGCCGCACGCCCGTGCCGCGCTGCTTCCAGGCCACGTCCGCGATGGTCCGGCCGAGCCGGGCGGCGACCGGCTCCGGGAGCCTCTTCACGGTGCTCCAGCCGGCGCCGTACAGGCCGTCGGCCAGCCGGTCCCGAGCGCTCACTTGGCCGCCTCGGTGCCCTGGCTCTCCTGCGCGGCGGCGGCGTCGGCCTCGGCGGCCTCCCGGCGGACCGTGACGACGCGCTGGATGAGCGTGACGAGGCTGCCGACGGCGACGATCCACAGGGCGATCGGCAGGAGGTACTGGATGCCCGGGACACCGAACTTGTGCAGGCCCGCGAATCCGGCCGCGACCAGGGAGACGACGAGCCGCTCGGCCCGCTCGACCAGGCCGTTGACGGCGACCGGCAGGCCGATCGACTCGCCGCGCGCCTTGGTGTACGACACCACCTGGCCGCTGGCCAGGCAGAAGATCGACACCGCGCACAGGATGTTGTCGTCGCCGGCGCCCGCGTACCAGAGGGCGAACCCGCCGAAGATCGCGCCGTCGGCGACCCGGTCCAGGGTGGAGTCCAGGAACGCGCCCCAACGGCTGGAGCGGCCGAGCTGGCGGGCCATGTTGCCGTCGACGAGGTCCGAGAAGACGAAGAGCGTGATCACCACCGTGCCCCAGAAGAACTCACCCATGGGGTAGAAGACCAGCGCACCCGCGACCACTCCGGCGGTGCCGAGGAGCGTGACCGTGTCCGGGCTGACGCCCCGGCGGATGAGAAACGCGGCGAACGGTGTGAGGACACGCGTGAAGAATGCACGCGCGTACTTGTTCAGCATGGCCTTCCCGACGGTCGGTGTGGCCGCGGCCCCTGCTGGCCACCGGCTGGCCCATCGTAGTCACGCGCGCGCGTGGGCGGGGGCCGGGCACCCGGACCCCCCGTCCCGGCGGCCGGTGGGCGGGTGGGATCGGGTCCTTCGTATGGACGCGGCGTGAAGGGAGTGGAAAGCTCGAAGGACCGCGGGCGTCGCCGGAGCCGCCAGTGCACGCGGTCCCGCGTGTCCGCGCCCACAGGGACCTCACCGTGCACGGGAGGCAGAACATGGGCGACAAGGCACACCACACCCATCCCGGAGCCGCCGGAAGGGCAACGGCGGCCGACCATCCCGCATCCGTACGGAATGTGGTGCTGGTCGGCCACTCCGGATCGGGCAAGACGACTCTGGTGGAGGCTCTCGCGCTGACCGCGGGAGCGGTGAACCGGGCGGGCCGCGTGGAGGACGGCGGCTGCGTCTCGGACTACGACGAGATGGAGCACCGGCAGCAGCGCTCCGTACAGCTCTCCCTGGTGCCGGTCGAATGGGACGGCATCAAGATCAACCTCTTGGACACTCCCGGGTACGCCGACTTCGTCGGTGAGCTGAGGGCCGGTCTGCGCGCGGCGGACGCGGCCCTCTTCGTCGTCTCGGCCTCCGACGGGGTGGACGGCTCGACCCGCATGGTGTGGGAGGAGTGCGCCGCCGTCGGCATGCCGCGCGCCATCGTGATCACGCACCTGGAGGCCGCCCGCGCGGACTTTGAGGAGATGACGCGGATCTGCGCGGAAGCCTTCGGCGGGGACGATCCGGACGCCGTGCTGCCGCTGTACCTGCCGCTGCGCGGGGCTCCGGCGCCCGACGGGCACGCGCCCGTGACCGGGCTCATCGGCCTGCTCTCGCGGAAGCTGTTCGACTACGCGTCGGGCGAGCGCGAGGCGTCCGAGCCGGGCGAGGCGGAGCTGCCGGTGATCGACGAGGCCCGCTCCATGCTGATCGAGGGGATCATCTCGGAGAGCGAGGACGAGACCCTCATGGAGCGCTATCTCGGCGGTGAGCAGGTCGACGTCAAGACGCTCATCGAGGACCTGGAGCGGGCCGTCGCGCGCGGCGTGTTCTTCCCGGTGCTGGCCGCGGCTCCTGCGGCCGAGGGCGCCCGGCAGGGACTGGGCACGGTCGAGCTGCTGGAGCTGATCACCCGTGGCTTTCCGACCCCGCTGGAGCGGGAGGCACCCCGGGTGACCACGCCCGAGGGCGCCGGGCGCGAGCTGCGGATGTGCGATCCCGGCGAGTCGCTGGTCGCGGAGGTCGTCAAGACGTCGTCCGACCCCTACGTCGGCCGGATCTCGATGGTCCGGGTGTTCTCCGGCACCCTGCGCGCCGACCAGACGGTGCACGTCTCCGGGCACGGGCTGGCCGACCGCGGCCACGAGGACCACGACGTCGACGAGCGCATCGGCGCCCTGTCGACGCCGTTCGGCAAGCAGCAGCGGCCGGTCTCGCACGTGATCGCGGGCGACCTGGCGTGCGTGGCCAAGCTGACCCGCGCGGAGACCGGGGACACGCTCTCGGCCAAGGAGGACCCGCTGCTGATGGCTCCCTGGCAGATGCCCGACCCGCTGCTGCCGCTCGCCATCCAGGCGCACAGCAAGCCCGACGAGGACAAGCTGTCCCAGGGGCTCGCGCGGCTGGTCGCCGAGGATCCGACGATGCGCCTGGAGCACAACCAGGACACGCACCAGGTGGTCCTGTGGTGCCTGGGCGAGGCGCACGCCGACGTGGCCCTGGAGCGGCTGCGCAGCCGCTACGGCGTCCAGGTCGACGTCGTACCCCACCGGGTGTCCCTGCGGGAGACGTTCGGGGACCGTGCGGGCGGGCGCGGGCGGCACGTGAAGCAGTCCGGCGGGCACGGGCAGTACGCCATCTGCGAGATCGAGGTGGAGCCGCTGCCGAACGGCTCGGGCGTCGAGTTCGTGGACAAGGTGGTCGGCGGCGCCGTGCCCCGGCAGTTCATCCCGTCCGTCGAGAAGGGCGTGCGCGCGCAGGCCGCCAAGGGCGTCGCGGCGGGCCATCCGCTGATCGACGTGCGGGTCACGCTGCTGGACGGCAAGGCGCACTCGGTGGACTCCTCCGACGCCGCCTTCCAGACGGCCGGCGCGCTGGCGCTGCGGGAGGCCGCGGCGCAGGCCAGGATCCACCTGCTGGAGCCGGTGGCCGAGGTGAGCGTCCTGGTCGGCGACGACTACGTGGGCACGGTGATGAGCGACCTGTCGGGGCGGCGCGGCAAGGTGCTCGGCACCGAGCAGACCAGCGGCGGCCGGACCCTGATCCGGGCCGAGGTACCCGAGATCGAGATCGGCCGTTACGCGGTCGACCTGCGCTCCCTCTCGCACGGCACCGCGCGCTTCGACCGCCGTTACGCGCGCCACGAACCGATGCCGCAGCAGGTCGCCGACCGGCTGCCCGAGGAGGTGCGCGCGGCGTCGTAGCGGCGCCCGGCCGTCCGGCGCGGGAACGCCCGCGCCGGCGGCGCTCCGCCCCGCGCGCGACGGCGCGCCCGGCGGCTCGACCCGCGCGCGTGGGGGCGCCTTCCGGCGTCCGGTGACGCGTGCCGCCGGCTGCGGATACGCTGATGACCAGATCAACAGGTGTGCGGGGCAGGGAAGTCGGGAAGGCCGCAGGAGCGACAGTGGTGGCGATCGGGGGCGGGAATGGCCGTTGACGGCGGTTACGCGGACTTCTTCGGACCGCAGGTGCCGCGCACGGACGACGGTGGCCAGACGGCCACCTTCGCGCTGGCGTCGGCCGCCTACCGGGACAGCGAGTTGGCGGACATCAAGAAGGCCGACAACGAGTGGCACCAGACGACCCTCAACGCGGGCCGTTCCTGGGCCACGATCTTCCGGCCCAACCTCGGCGAGGCCTTCTCCCGCGCGGTGGCCGACCGCATGCTGGGCAGCGGCCGCAAGCCGCTCATCCAGTCCTTCGGGGCGGAGCCGCAGGTGGTCGTCGAGCACTGTCTGGCGGCCAACGGCATCCGCAGGGCACGCGACGCCCGGCTGTCCACGGTCATCCTGCTGTGCGGCGTGCTCTTCCTGCCCGGGATGCTGATCTGGCTGCTGGGCTTCCAGATCCGCACCACCGTCGCCAAGTCGGAGAACAAGCAGGCCGGCGCGCTGGGCACCGCGGTGCTGCTCGCGATCGCCGCGCTGGCCGTGCTGTTCCTCGTGAAGATGCCCTTCACCGGTTTCTGGGCCTGGTACGCCCGCGCGGCGGTCGTTCTGCCGGTCGTGGGCTGGTTCTGGGCCAAGCGGATCTGCGAGGGCACCGCCCGGGACCTCCGGGAGCGCTGGGACGGGCTCCTGTCGGGCAGCGGCGTGGGCGCCAAGGTGCCCGAGGCGGTCCCCAGCAACCCGAACGAGACCTCGGCCGAGCAGCTGCGCCAGTCCCTCGCCAAGCTCGGCGCCGAGCAGCAGTCCAACTCCGTGTTCTACGCCGGTCCCAAGGGCATACTCGGCATGGGCACGCGCTGGGGCAGCTGGCAGCTCGCCGAGGACCTGGCACCGGCCGACCCGACGCGTGAGATCCACCCCTTCCGCAGCTGGGACGTCGTGAAGTCCATCCACGACCAGCTGCGCATGCTGGAACGCGGTCCGCTGAACACCGGCGGTTTCACCAAGCCGTCCATACGGCACTGGGTCGTCACGCCGATCGGGGAGAACGCGAAGGCGGTGTCCCGGCCGGAGGGCACGGACGTCGAGGCGTACCAGGTCAAGACGCACGCGATACAGGAGATCTGCAACAAGCAGCAGTTCGGTGCCGGTGACCGGCACTACCTGGGTGTGCAGTGGACGCTGTGGGACGGCCAGTTGGTCATCACCATGCTGATCACGGTGACCGTGCTGCACGAGACGCTGCGCATCGAGGTCACCGGCCATGCGCTGGGTCCGGTGAACCCGCTGTTCACCGGCAAGCCCGAGGCGCCCTCCAAGGAGGTCGCCAAGTCGTTCAAGCCGTGGGAGACGCGCAAGGTGATGCTCCCGCTGGTCACCGCGGGCGAGGTGGTCCGGCTCGCCGTCCGCGCGCCGCTCACCTGGTATCCGCCGCTGCTGAACTGGCTCGGCGGCACGATCGGGCTGCCGGAGCCGTTCGGGCTGCGGCACGCGTGGGCGGATCAGCCGTGGCGGCACCGCTTCATGGCCGACGACGCGTTGCGGGCGGCGGCGCCGGTGCTGCGGGTGGTGCACGCGGCGTCGATCAAGGTGCTGGACGAGAACGGCGTGGACACGGAGAAGTTCGGTTCCCGGTCGGCGTTCCTCAGCACGGCGGTCCAGGATCCGACGCCGGGGAAGGCGGACCTCTACAACGCGTAGGCCTCCGGCGGTCGGCGGGGGTGCAGGCGCGCTCCCGTGGCGGTCGCGGGGGGGGGGGGGGGGGCGGCCGCCGGCGGCCCCGCCGCCGGCCGGCGGCGGCGGCGCGGCGCGCGGGGGGGCGGGGGCGCAGCCACAGCCACCAAGGGGGGAGCGACGCGAA
>NZ_JBHJVQ010000027.1:9482-104462 GCF_042263835.1 Streptomyces sp. NPDC056128
GCTTCGGCCTGAACGGCCTCGTCCTCAAACGCCGGACGGGCTGATTGGCCACGCATCCGCCAGCATCTTGCGGGTGTCCCCCAGCAGCTGCGGCAGCACCTTCGTGTGGCCGACCACCGGCATGAAGTTCGTGTCGCCGCCCCAGCGGGGGACGATGTGCTGGTGGAGGTGGGCGGCGATGCCCGCGCCGGCCACCGTGCCCTGGTTCATGCCGATGTTGAAGCCGTGGGCGCCGGACGCGGTGCGCAGCGCCGTCATCGCCTGCTTGGTCAGCGCGGCGAGTTCCGCGGTCTCCACGTCGGTCAGGTCGGTGTAGTCGGCGACGTGGCGGTACGGCACGGTCATCAGGTGGCCGCCGTTGTACGGGTACAGGTTGAGCACCGCGTACACGTGCTCACCGCGGCGGACGACCAGCCCGTCCTCGTCGGATTTGGCCGGGATCGAGCAGAAGGGGCAGCCGTCGTCGGCGCCCGGGCCGCTCGGCTTGTTCTCGCCCTGGATGTAGGCCATCCGGTGGGGCGTCCACAGGCGCTGGAACGCGTCCTGCGTCCCCACTCCCAACTGCTGCTCCGGCTCACTCGTCATGCGTGCAGCATATGGCGTCGTGTACGGCGACAGGGAAAGGCCCCCGGGAGATCCCGGGGGCCCTGCAAGCCCGTGATCAGACCTGCACCCGCTCCTCGACCACCTTCGCGATCTTCGCGATGGCCTCGTCGACGGGGATGCCGTTCTCCTGGGAGCCGTCGCGGTAGCGGAAGGAGACCGCGTCGTTGGCCATGTCCTCGTCGCCCGCGATGACCATGAAGGGCACCTTCTGCTTCTGGGCGTTGCGGATCTTCTTCTGCATCCGGTCGGAGGAGGTGTCGACCTCGACGCGCAGGCCCTGCCTGCGGGCCGCCGCGGCGAACTTCTCCAGGTGCTCGACGTGCGCGTCGCCGATCGGGATGCCGACCGCCTGGACCGGGGCGAGCCAGGCCGGGAAGGCGCCCGCGTAGTGCTCCAGGAGCACCGCGAAGAACCGCTCGATCGACCCGAACAGCGCGCGGTGGATCATGACCGGGCGGGTCTTGGTGCCGTCCGCCGCCGTGTACTCCAGGTCGAAGCGCTCCGGCAGGTTGAAGTCGAGCTGGATGGTCGACATCTGCCAGGTGCGGCCGATGGCGTCCTTGGTCTGGACGGAGATCTTCGGGCCGTAGAAGGCGGCGCCGCCCGGGTCCGGGACCAGGGGCAGACCCTGCTTCTCGGCGACCTGCCGGAGCGTCTCGGTGGCCTCCTCCCACGCCTCGTCGGAGCCGACGAACTTCTCCGGGTCCTTGGTGGACAGCTCCAGGTAGAAGTCGGTCAGGCCGTAGTCGCGCAGCAGGTTCAGCACGAAGGTGAGCGTCGAGTCCAGCTCGTCGGACATCTGCTCACGTGTGCAGTAGATGTGCGCGTCGTCCTGGGTGAAGCCGCGGGCCCGGGTCAGGCCGTGCACGACGCCCGACTTCTCGTACCGGTACACGGTGCCGAACTCGAACAGGCGCAGCGGCAGTTCACGGTAGGAGCGCCCGCGCGCGTCGAAGATCAGGTTGTGCATCGGGCAGTTCATGGGCTTGAGGTAGTAGTCCACGCCCTCGTCGAGCTGCATGGGCGGGTACATGCCGTCGGCGTACCAGTCCAGGTGGCCCGAGGTCTCGAAGAGCTTCCCCTTGGTCGCGTGCGGGGTGTAGACGAACTCGTAGCCCTCCTCCTCGTGGCGGCGCCGCGAGTAGTCCTCCATGACCCGGCGGATGATGCCGCCCTTGGGGTGGAAGACGGCGAGGCCGGAGCCGATCTGCTCCGGGATCGAGAACAGGTCCAGCTCGTGGCCCAGCTTGCGGTGGTCGCGCTTCTCGGCCTCGGCGAGGAACTCCAGGTGCGCCTTCAGCTCGTCCTTGGTCGGCCAAGCGGTGCCGTAGATGCGCTGGAGCATCGGGTTCTTCTCGCTGCCGCGCCAGTAGGCGCCCGCGTTGCGCATCAGCTTGAACGCCGGGATGTTGCGGGTGGTGGGCAGGTGGGGGCCTCGGCAGAGGTCCTTCCAGCACAGCTCGCCGGTCTTGGCATCCAGGTTGTCGTAGATCGTCAGCTCGCCCGCGCCGACCTCGACGTCCGCGCCGTCGTCGTGCGAGGCGGAGCCCTTGAGGCCGATCAGCTCCAGCTTGTACGGCTCGTCGGCGAGCTCCTCGCGGGCCTCGTCGTCGCTCACCACGCGGCGCGAGAACCGCTGCCCCCGCTTCTGGATCTCCTGCATCTTCTTCTCGATGGCCTTGAGGTCATCGGGGTGGAAGGGCTTCTCGACGTCGAAGTCGTAGTAGAAGCCGTCCTTGACCGGCGGGCCGATGCCCAGCTTGGCCTCGGGGAACAGCTCCTGCACGGCCTGCGCCATGACGTGCGCGGTGGAGTGGCGCAGGATGTTCAGGCCGTCCTCGGAGGAGATCTCGACGCCCTCGACGGTCTCGCCGTCGCCGACCTCGTAGGCGAGGTCCTTGAGCTCACCGGCCACCCGCGCCGCGACGATCGAGCGCTGGCCGGCGAAGAGCTCGGCGGCCGTAGTGCCCGTCGTCACCACGCGTTCTTCCCGCTCGGAATCGCGTTGGATGATCACACGGACGTCTGACACCGGTCTCTCCTGACTGAAGGTGGGGCCGCGGCGCCATACCGGAGCGCACGCATGAGGGCGATCGTACCGACCCGGACCCGTGCACCGCGAAATCATTCCCGGCGGCCGCCCTCAGCCCGCGTCCTCGCCCTCGCCGCCGCAGGTCTCCTCGAAGAAGGCCGCCACCTCCACGTGCTCCTGGACCGCCTTGAGCAGCCGGTCCCGCTCCGCGTCGTCGACCTGCACCGGGGCGATCTCGCAGGCCCCGGTGAGCCGGCGGAAGCCGCCCCGGCTCTCCAGCCGGCCGAGCACCCGCACCGGCAGCCCGACGAGGTGGGCGTGGCCCGCGATCCGGTAGGCCTCCTCGTCCAGGGTGATCCGCACGTGCGGCACCTCGGCACCGGCCAGCACCCGCAGCCGTACGGTGCCCGTGCCGCGCGGTCCGGAACGGCGCATGCGGACGACGGTGCCGGTGATCCGCACCGGCACGGAGGGCTCCGCGCGCAGATAGCGGGCGGCGGCCTCGCGCAGCGCGGGCAGGTCGCCGGGCGAGAACTCCACAGGTTCGGCGAGGGCGCCGCAGCCCTCGGGGACGCCCGCGGCGGGCGCCCAGTCGACGGCGACCCTGGCTCCCTGGGTGCCCCGGACCAGGGCGACCAGCGCCTCGGTCAGCTCGTGGCTGACGCCGGCCCCGACTGCGGCGTCGAAGGCTTCCATGCCGCCGGTGGCCCGCCGGTAGTCGACGGCCTCACGCGCGGCGTACAGGGCCTGGTGGAGGCGTACGGCGAGCGGGCGGCCGGTGGTGACCGGCACGAACGCCGTCAGTCGGCGACCGCCAGGGGCCGTGCCGACCAGGACGTTCTCCAGGGCGGTGGCGGCGGTGCGCCGGTGCCGGGCGCCGAAGTAGCCCGCACGCGCGCGTGTGGCGAGCGCTCCGGCGAGCAGCATCCGGCGGGCGGCGGCGCGCAGCTGTTCCTCGGCGGTCCAGGAGGCGGTGTCGCCGGGGCCGGTCGGCACGTCGCGTGCCCAGCGGATCTCGTCGCTGGGGACGGAGAGTGAGACGAGGATCTCGCGGGCGGCGGGGGTGCCGCTGCGGGACAGGGCGAGCAGCGCCTCGCCCAGCAGGTCCTCGCTGTCGGGGAAGGCGCGGCTGACGGGCACCAGCAGGCTGGTGGCGCCGGCCGCCGGGCCGGGTGGTGTCCAGCGGCCGTAGCGGCCGGGGGCGCCGCCGCGCCGCTGCCAGCCGTGCCGGTGGAGCAGCGCGGTCAGGACGGCCGGGTCCACGGTGGCGGACTCGGGCGGGCGGCCGTCGTCCCAGGCGGTGTCGTCGCCGGCGGGGTGCGGCCGTACGGCGCGCAGGGGTTCGCCGGTCGGGCGGTGCGTCATGGTTTCCCTCCCGTACCGACCCGCGTCATGATCTCGCACAGCGCCCGGTCGTCGAAGACCCGCGCGGTCGGTATCCGCACGGTGGTGCGCCGCCGGCCGGTGACCGGGTGTCCGGCGAGGTTGGTCCAGTAGCAGCAGTGCCTGAGGTCGAGCCGGTCGTGGCCGGCGCGCAGCCACTGGTCCCTGGACCGGGGGACGATCATCACGACCAGGATCTTGTGCACGGAGACCGGGGTGCGGGCGAGCTTCGCCAGGTGGTCGTTGTCGAGCGTGAAGGAGAAGAAGCGGCCGGGCGGCTGCGGCGGGATCTGGTACGTCGCCTTGAGCTGCACCTTGATGGTGACCTCGTCGTCGACCGTGTGCCCGGGGGCGCTGTGGCTGACGTGCCAGTCGATGCCGTTGTCCGGGAAGGGCTGGGAGAGCGAGCAGCCCGCGGCGGCGGCGACCGCGTGGAGGTAGCCGACCTGCAGGGTCTCCATGCAGGCGGTGGTGGCGAGGGAGCCGCGGGTGGGCGCGGTGCGCTCCGGCAGCAGCCCGCCCCGTTCGGGCTGCGCGATGGCCATGACCAACAGCCTTCCAGAACTGGCGTGTCCGTGTCGCGGGTCGCTGAACTGCGAGGACCCGTAATCCTGTTGTGTCCTTCCGGCGTACGTCGCAAACAGCCCGGGTATCACCGAACCGGGACAGAGGACGGCGCGTCAGCCGGTGTGTGTGGACGAGGAGTTGAGTGCCCTATGGCGAGCTGGTTCGAGGGGCCGCTGGCCGCCTTCGACACGGAGACGACGGGTGTGGACGTCGAGACCGACCGGATAGTGTCGGCGGCGCTCGTCGTCCAGGACGCGCCCGGGCTCCGGCCGCGCGTCACCCGGTGGCTGGTGAACCCGGGCGTGCCGGTGCCGGAGTCGGCGACGGCGGTGCACGGGCTGACCGACGAGCATCTGCAGCGCCACGGCCGCTGGCCGGCGCCGGTGATGTACGAGATGGCGGAGGCGCTGGCCGAGCAGGCCCGCGCCGGGCGTCCGCTGGTGGTGATGAACGCGCCGTTCGATCTCACGCTGCTGGACCGCGAGTTGCGCCGCCACCGCGCCTCGTCCCTGGGCCGCTGGCTGGAGCGGACGTCACTGCACGTGCTGGACCCGAGGGTGCTCGACAAGCACCTGGACCGGTACCGCAAGGGCCGCCGCACCCTCACCGACCTGTGCGCGCACTACGGCGTCGAGCTGGCGGAGGCGCACGACGCGGCGGCCGACGCGCTGGCCTCGCTGGAGGTGGTCCGGGCGGTGGGGCGGCGCTTCCCGGGCCGGCTGGAGCGCCTGTCCCCCGCCGAGCTGCACACGCTCCAGGCGGTGTGGCACGCGGGGCAGGCGCGGGGACTGCAGGCGTGGTTCGCGCTCAACGGCACCGAGGAGCCGGTGGACCCGGCCTGGCCACTGCGGCCGGACCTGCCCGCGGCGGCGTGAGCCCGGACGCGCACGCGTGGGCATACGAAGAAGCCGGTCCGTCGTCTGACGGACCGGCTCTTCCCGGGTGGGCGATACTGGGTTCGAACCAGTGACCTCTTCGGTGTGAACGAAGCGCTCTCCCACTGAGCTAATCGCCCGGGAACGCACCGAACAATACAGGGCCCGGCGCGCTTCCATCAAACCGCTTGCCGATCGCCTTCCAGGTACGCGGCGAGCCCGCGCCGTCCCGCCCGCATCATCAGCCGGTGGTTGGCCCGGAACAGCGGCCGCCCCGGCACGGCGAGCCGGCGCAGCAGCGGCTTGCGTACTTCGACCTCCTGGTCGTAGCGGGCGAGGGTGCCGGATCCGCGCGGGGTGACCGTCCAGCGCGCCCACCCCTCCATGTCGCCGCGCATCGCGACCTCCAGGACCCCGGCCGCCGGGTCGCGGCGCCCCTCGTACAGGGTCGCGGTGAGGTCGTACGGGAGCAGGGAGCGGAAGCGGAGGAGTCCGCTGGTGTCGTCGAGCCGGGTGACCTCGCGCACCTGCGGCCACCAGCGGGGGTAGTCCTCGATCCGTTCCAGCGCGCGGTAGACGTCCGGGGCGGGCGCGGGCAGGGCCCACAGGCTGCGGAATCGGTACTGGTTCCAGTCCACCTGTGGAGTCTGCCCGTACCCGCCTTGGTCACGTGCCGTCTAGGGCATCCTGTCCCCGAGGAGCGCCAGGTTCTCGATGGCGGCGAGCCCGTAGAGGGCGGTGTCGTTGGTGGACACCCAGCTCGCCTCGGTGCCCGGCACCAGGGTGACGGGGCCGGTCAGCTTCTCCGTCGTCCAGGGCGCCGACTCCTTGTAGCCGTCGGAGTCGTAGAACTTGGCCCACGCGCGCGTGGCGAGCTTCTCGTCGCCGGTCCGCACGGCGGCGTAGGCGTCGAGGCGGGAGTGGCCCTGGAAGAGGATGAGGCTGCCGAAGTCCTTGCCGTACCGGGCCGCTTGTTCGGCCTTGGAGGCGTTGAAGTAGCGGCAGTAGTCGTAGTAAGCCTCATGGAACTCGGGCATGTCGACGAGGTCGATCAGCTCGGCGCACAGTTCGCCCAGGCCGAAGACGGCCGACAGGTGGGAGACCTCGACCTTCGGCGTGTCGGCGACGGCGAACCTCCCGGTGTCCAGGTCGTACAGGCCGCTGCCCTGGACGAAGCCGTTGGGCTGGGCGGCGATGGTCTCCATGGTGGACAGGACGCGGTCCCGGGCCTTCTCCCACTTGGGGCCCCTGCGTTCCCACTCGGTCAGCCAGGCCGACACCAGGCCGCTCCAGTCGGTGCCGAAGCCGATCGACAGGGCGTGCCGGTCGGGTGTGTACGGCTCGGTGCGGATCTTTCGCAGCGGGTCGAGGGCGAGGAAGGTCTCGTCGGAGTCGACGTTGGCGTGCATGAGGTCGCCGACGCGTTCGTCGGCGGTGAGGAAGTAGTAGAAGCGGCGGTAGGTGGTGTTGGCGATGCGCTGCTGCTTGGCGCTGTCGGCGTAGTGCTGGACGCCGTGCCGGGTGCCGAGGCCGGCCCATTCGCCCAGGTGGTAGACGTCGACCTCGCCGGTGTGCCGGGTCATGGCCTCGGCGAAGCGGAAGATGTCGGCCCGGCCGGAGCGCAGGTAGGCGTACCAGAGCCACAGGTCCGGGGAGAGTTCGGAGTTGTCCCAGGCGTAGCCGCCCACGTCGTAGCGCCACTGGTGGCGGGCGGTGTCGTAGGAGTGCATGACGTCGCCGTGGTCCCAGAAGCCGTACCAGCGGCGCTGTTCCACCTGGTCCTTGTAGTAGGTGAAGAGGAAGTCGAGGTGGTCCTCGATCCTGGCCTTGGCGGGTGTGGAACGGTCGGGTTCGGCGTAGAGGCCGGGGCCGAAGACCCTGGACCTGATCAGCTGTGCGGGCGGGGCGGCGAGCTGCGGCGGTGTCCGCACGGTCCGGACCTGTTCGGCGAGCGTCTCCGCGCTCGGGGTGGCGGCGTTGGCCCAGAACATCAGCTCGCTGGTGCGGGCGATGCCGTACGGGGTGCCGAAGCCGGGTTCGTAGTCCTCGTAGGTGATGTTGAGGCCTTCGAGCTGTTCGGCGTAGCTGTCCTGGCCCATGCCGTCGTGGTAGAAGCGCAGGTCCATGGGCTGGGCCTCGGGTGACCAGAGCCAGAGGGTGACCTCGGCCGCGTCGGTCGCGGCGTCGCGGATGTCGAGCTGGGCGGGGAACTTCTCCCAGAAGTCGCGCAGGCCGAAGGAGAGGCCGCCGCTCGCGCCGCCGACGTAGCCGAAGCCGGAGGCGCGCCGTCCGCCGCCGGCGCCGATCCAGCCGTGGCCCTTCTTGGTGCGCTTGCGGACGGTGAAGCCGTCGGCGGAGAGCTGGGCGAGGGTGTGGTCGCCCCACTCGGGGATGTACTGGAGCCGGGTGGTGACGCGCTGGTCCCAGGTGGCGGGGTCGGGCAGCTTCTCGCCGGCGAACTGCGCCGCCTGCACGGCCGCCCCGGGGTCGCGGCGCAGTCCGGTGATGCCCTTGACGGCCTCGCGCAGCAGGCCGGTGCCCTCGCCGCCGAGGCGGATGTGGCGGTCGTAGGACTCGTCGCGCATCGGGACGGTGAAGCGGACGCCGAGGCCCCGGACGAAGTCCCCGTTCGCCTTCCCGGGCTCCTGCTTCCCGTCGAACGTGATGGTGTGCACCATGCGGAAGGAGTCGGCGCCCGCGTAGAAGTAGAGGCGGACGGAGAAGGGCAGCAGGCCGCGGCGCCCCTTGCGGTGCTCGCCGTCGACACGGACCACGGCGCGGACCGGGCCGTCCTGTTCCACCTTCACCTCGTGGATCGCGCCGTCGAAGCGTTCGGACCTGACCGTGCCCTGCTCGTCGTCCTCGATCTCGGGCCGGCGCAGCACGACCAGGCGGCCGTTCCTGGCGATCTCGGTGGAGCCCCGGACGACCGACTTGACGAGCGTCGATCCCGAGGTGCCGATCCTCGCGGTGATGACGCCGGTCGATATGTCGATGGTGCCGCCGCGCCGGTCGACGGTGATCTTCCGGGTGGGTGCGGCGGGCGTACCGGCGGCCAG
Organism: Streptomyces sp. NPDC056128; assembly: GCF_042263835.1. Taxonomy (NCBI): domain Bacteria; kingdom Bacillati; phylum Actinomycetota; class Actinomycetes; order Kitasatosporales; family Streptomycetaceae; genus Streptomyces; species Streptomyces sp. NPDC056128. The sequence continues at coordinate 18,005 of NZ_JBHJVQ010000027.1, forward strand.
GGTGAGCTTGCCGTTGCCCGAACCGACGGCGTGCGCGGTCCACTTCAGGGAGCCGTCCGGCCACTGGGCGAGCGGCCAGGACTGCACGGGTACGTCCTTGCCGTCGGCGTCGGTGACCGCGAAGGACTGGTCCGCCCGGAAGGTGCCCCTGGGCCAGGGGACGCCGACGGTGGAGCCGGGTGCGGCGCCGAGGCCGCCGTCCTCCAGCCAGGTCAGGGTGACGGGGCTGTCGTCGGCCACCGCGGCCTGCGCGTTCTTCGTGCCCAGTGCCCAGCTGAACTGGGCGGCGGCGCCGGCGACGGCGGCCGCCTTGAGGAGGGACCTGCGGGGGATGGGGGACATGGCCTTCCTTTCCTGTGACAGGGCATGACTGGCAGGGGCATGACAGATCGAGCCGCGGGCGGGGCACGGCAGTCGGAACGGGCCCCTCAGCGGCGCCGGTGGCGCTCCTCCGCGGCGACGGCAGCCGCCGCCACCGCGCCCAGGACGGCGACCGCCAGCGGTGCGCTGAACCAGGCGGAGCAGACCACGAGGGCCAGTCCGCCGACGAGGAGGAAGGAACCGGCGGGGTCGAGCACGGTGCGCCGGGCGGCCCCGGCGAGCAGCGACCGCCAGGAGGCACCCGGGTGCCAGGCCGCCGCCGCGCGCAGTCCCGCGACGGCCGCGCCGATGAGGGCCAGGACCCCGACGGCACCCACGAAGGCGCCGCCCGGCAGCCCGTCCCGGACCACCCGAACGTCCACCCACACCACCGCCAGGGCGGCCCATCCGGCGACCCCGACGAGCCACCCGCGGCGCACCGCGGCCCGGAAGTCGGCCGCGAACTCCCGCAAGCCGCCGCGTTCATGGGCGAGTCTGCGCCGGAGATGCCGCGTGCCGGCCGCGAACGCGGCGGGGTAGCTGACCAGCGGCAGCGCGGCCACCGCGATCCACACGCCGGTGAGCAGGCACTCGGCGAACAGGGCGAAGCCCTCGGCGAACCGCGACTCGCCCCGCTCCCCCGCCCGCTCCGTACGGGCCTTCGCGCGCGCCTGGGTCATGATCGGCTCACCTCAGCCCTTCAGGCCGGACGTCGCCATGCCGTCGATCAGATAGCGCTGGAAGGCCAGGAAGAAGGCGAGGACGGGCAGCAGCGCGACGAGGGACATGGCGATCATGCCGCCGTAGTTCGCCAGCCCTTCCTGGTCCACGAACATCTTCAGACCGAGCGAGACGGTGTACTTGCCGGGCTCGTTGAGGTAGATCAGCGGGCCCATGAAGTCGTTCCAGGAGTTGATGAAGGTGAAGATCGCGCTGGTGATCAGGGCCGGCCGGCAGAGCGGGAGCACGATCGACCAGTAGATCCGGAAGTGCCCGCAGCCGTCGAGGCGGGCCGCCTCGTCCAGTTCCCTGGGCAGGTTGCGCATGAACTGGACCATCAGGAAGACGAAGAACGCCTCGGTGGCCAGGTACTTCCCCAGCAGCAGCGGGGTGTACGTGTTGATCATGTCCAGGTTGCGGAAGAGCACGTACTGCGGGATCAGCAGCACGTGGTACGGCAGCAGCAGCGTGCCGATCATCAGCGTGAACAGCAGATTGCGCCCGGCGAACCTGATCTTCGCGAAGGCGTACGCCGTGAGCGAGCAGGACACCACGATCCCGATCACGGAACCGACGGCCAGGAACAGCGAGTTGAGGAAGAAGGTGGAGATCGAGATGTCCGCGATGCCGTCGGCGAGGCTCGTGTAGTTGGAGACGATGGGGTCGCCCGGGAAGAGGTCCAGGCTGCCGACGATGTCGCCGCTCTCCTTGAAGGAGCCGCCGACGACCCAGAGCACCGGGTAGAGGATCACCGCCAGGATCGCCAGCGACCCCAGGTGCCAGGCGAGCGAACCCGGCAGCCTGCGCCGCAGGGCGCCCTTCGCGGCGGCGGTCGGCGTGACGTCCGTGGCCTGCGCGCTCATCGGCCGCCCTCCTCGTAGTGCACCCAGCGCTTCTGGGACCAGAACAGCACCGCGGTGACCAGGGCGACCGCGACCAGCAGCATCCACGCCATGGCGGAGGCCAGGCCCATGCGGCTGTTCTCGAAGCCCTGGACGTACAGGTAACAGGTGTAGACCATCGTGCCGTCCGCGGGACCGCAGGCGTTGCCTCCGGCGCCGCCGCCGACGATGTAGGCCGAGCTGAAGATCTGGAACGAGTGGATCGTCTCCAGCAGGACGTTGAAGAAGAGCACCGGGGAAATCATCGGCAGGGTGATGTTCCAGAACTGGCGCAGCTTGCCCGCCCCGTCGACGTCGGCCGCCTCGTACAGCTCGCGCGGCACCTGCTTGAGGCCGGCCAGGAAGATGACCATGGGGGCGCCGAACTGCCAGACGGTGAGCGCCACCAGGCTGTAGATGATCAGCTCCGGGTCGCCGGTCCAGCCTCCGGCGCCGATCCCGAAGAACCGCTGGGTACGGTCGACGACCGCGTCGTCCGAGAAGATCGCCTTCCACACGATGGCGATGGACACGCTCGCGCCGATCAGCGAGGGCGCGTAGAAGGCGGCCCGGTAGAAGGCCTGCCCGCGCCGCTTCTGCGCCAGCAGCAGCGCGACGCCGAGCGCCGCGAGCAGCTTGATCGGCGTGCCGACGACGACGTACCACAGGGTGATCCGGACCGAGTGGCGCCAGCGGGGGTCGCCGAACATCTCGGAGAAGTTGTCCAGGCCGATCCACCTGGGCGCGTCGAACAGGTTGTAGTCGGTGAACGCGAAGTAGAGCGAGGCGACCATCGGTCCCGCCGTCAGCAGCAGGAATCCGGCGATCCAGGGGGACATGAAGAGGTAGCCGGCCAGGTTCTCCCGGCGGCCCCGCCGCTTGTGCGCGGCGGAGCGCGCGGGCTTCTCCGGGGCGGGCCGCGGCCGGGAGTCCCGGGCCGGGCCCGCCATCGCGGGGGCGTGTGTCACGGTGCTTCCCCTCAGCCGGCGAGGGCCGTCTTCGACTCGGTGAAGAACTGCTCGACGGCGTCCTCGACGGACCGCGAGCCGAGCGCCATCTCCTCGGCGATGCGCAGGAAGGCGGCCTCGCAGATGTCCGCGCCGTTCGGGTGCGGGGTGATCGGCTCCAGCACGCCCGCCTCGACCAGCGACTCCTCGTAGGCGGCGATCGCCTTGTTCACCGGGTCGGTCGGCCGGTAGGCGTCGTACTGGGCCTGGGTCGTGGGGACACCGCGGTCATAGCCCATGATCTTGGCGACCTCGGGGTCGTGGACCATGAAGTCGATGAACTGGGCGACCTCCTTGGGGTGCTGGGTGCGCTTGTAGGCGCTGAGCATCAGCGAGCCGAGGTACTGGCCGGTCTTCTTGCCGTCCGTGGTCGGGATCGGCGCGAGTCCGTACTCGCTCTTGCCCTCCGACGTGTAGCGGACGGTGAAGTTGTCCCAGGTGAACTCGCTGCCGGCCAGTTCGGCGGAGAGCGCCGACTTGGGCTTGATCTGGGCGACCTTCTTGGGGTCGGCGAAGAGGCCGGACCGCACGCCCTTGTCCGCCTTGGTCCACCAGGTGGTCAGGTCGGCCTCCGTGAAGCCGAGTCCGTCCTCGGTGAAGAAGGCCTTGCCGTTCTGCCGCAGGTACAGGTCGTAGAGGTACATGACTCCGTACATGCCGCTGTCACCGGCGCGGCCCGTGCGGTCCCGGACCCTCGTCATCGCCTCGTCGAAGTCGTCCCACGTCCAGCCCTGTTCGGGCTTGACGCCGGCCCGGGTGTAGACCGGCTTGTCGATGACCAGGGCCATGGAGTTCGAACCGACGGGCACGCCCAGGAGTTTGCCGTCGATCTCGCCGAACTTCTCCAGGCCCGCGCGGAATCCGTCCATGGAGAGGTTTCCGGCCTCGACCTGCCCTCCGAGGTCGAGCAGGACATTCTTCGCGTCGTATTTGCGAAGAAATCCAATGGCATTCTGGAAGACGTCCGGCGGATTCCCCCCGGAAGCCTGTGTGTTGAACTTCTTCCAGAAGTCGGTGTACGGCTGAAAGTCCGTCTTGACCTTGATCTTCGGGTACTTCTTCTCGAAGAGCGCGATGGTCTTGTTGATGCGCTCGGCCCGGTCCTCGGCACCCCACCAGGAGTAACGGATCGTCACCGAACCGTCTCCCGAGCCGCTCCCGCCGCCGCACGCGGTGGCCGTGGCGCCCAGTCCCGTGACGGCCAGCGAAGCCCCCGCCGCCTTGAGGACCGTGCGCCTCCCGACCTGCCTCCGCGCAATCCCGTCCTGCTGCATACGAGCCTCCCCGCGACGCGGCCTTCGCTTCATGAATCGTTTCAAGTAAGCGCTTGCTGGCACAAGGTACGGAGGGCCCGGAAGCGCGTCAACGATTCGGACAGGAATTTACGGGCGCCCGGCGTGCGGAGCCGGAGGCACCGTTTCGGGGGCGGCGGCAGCAGCAGCACCGGAGAACGGCCAGGTGGGCGCCGCGCGACCGACGGACCGAACACCGGGGAGCCCGTCGGCACGCGGGGCGCGGAAGGTCACGGTTGGATGACGGCGCACGGAAGCGGAACGGTCGCGCGGTTCGCGGGCGGACACCGGGAGCGACCGGCATGCCCGGCGCGGACACGCCGGGGGGGCGGACACGTACGCACCGGGCGGCGGACACTGACGGGCCGGGGGGCGGCCACTGACGCACCAGGTGGCGGGCATGACAGAGCGGCCCGGCTCACGATCGTGAGCCGGGCCGCCTGATGATCCGGTGGGCGATACTGGGTTCGAACCAGTGACCTCTTCGGTGTGAACGAAGCGCTCTCCCACTGAGCTAATCGCCCGGACGCAGGAAGAACATTACCCCATGTCAGAGGCGCTCGTGACCAGCCGGTACCGGGACGCCGCGCCCGTCGCGGCGGTCACTGGTCCTTGATCTTCCAGGGCATCTCGAGGCCGAACTTCCACAGGTAGATCCCGGCGAGCACGGCGAAGATCACCACCCCGATCGAGGTCAGGATGATGTTCCTGCGCCGCACCTTGGGATCGAGGGCGCGTTGCGCCGCCTCGGTGACCTTGCGCTTGGTCCAGCGCAGCACCAGCTGGGCCCAGACGAACTCGGTCGCCCAGATCGCCATGCCGCCGAAGATCACGACCCAGCCCGGTCCGGGCAGCGGCAGCATGATGATGCCGGCCACCACCACGGCCAGGCCGACGATGAAGACGCCGACCTGCCAGCTCAGGTGCAGGGCGCGGCGCGCCTTGATGAAATCCGGTGCCCGCGAGCCGAGCGCGCGCTCGCCCGTGGCGCCGTCCGTCCCCGTACGGTCTTCCGCCACGGCCGCCTCGCCGGGCTTGTTACTCCCCGTGTTCATACGGCCAAACACTACCCGAGCGAAACCTGTCACCGGAATGGGCGCAGGACTCGAACGACCACTCGGCCGGAAGAGTTACGTAAACACACGCAAAACACTCAGAGGGGTTTACAACGGCACCGTAGGTGGCATGTCGATTTCGCCGACGTGCGAATCCCCGAGCGCACACTGAGCGAAAGGCCCTGGCGCTTATGAACACCACGGTCAGCTGCGAGCTGCACCTGCGCCTCGTTGTGTCGAGCGAGTCCTCCCTGCCTGTCCCCGCAGGCCTGCGGTACGACACGGCCGACCCCTACGCCGTGCACGCCACCTTCCACACCGGAGCCGAGGAAACCGTCGAGTGGGTGTTCGCCCGCGACCTCCTCGCCGAAGGTCTCCACCGTCCCACCGGGACCGGCGACGTCCGTGTCTGGCCGTCCCGCAGTCACGGCCAGGGCGTCGTGTGCATCGCCCTCAGCTCCCCGGAGGGCGAGGCGCTGCTCGAGGCCCCCGCGAGGGCCCTGGAGTCCTTCCTGAAGCGCACAGACGCCGCCGTGCCTCCCGGCACGGAGCACCGGCACTTCGATCTCGATCAGGAGCTCTCGCACATCCTGGCGGAAAGCTAGGGCGGGGCTCCGCGTGAAGCCGCCCGTCGCCGTCGACTCGGGGTGACGGCACGGGCCGGGACAACCGCATACGGCACACACGGCGTCGTCGCCGCGGTTCTCCGCGGGGGCGGCGCCGGCGCGTGTCCCCGCCGGGGAACCAAGGCCGGTCCGGCCGCGTTGTAGGGGCAACCGGTGGCCGGGGGCGCGATCGCGGCCGGTCCGCCCGCCGCGGATGGCACTACCATCGGCCAGCATCGGCGGGCGCCCGCCCGACCCCAGGCCAGGGAGCTAAGTGTGCTGATCACCCACGACACCCGGTGCGCGCTCGACACCGTGGTCGATCTGGTGAACTCCGTACCGGAGGACGACACGGCTCCGGACGGGCTGCGGGACGTCGCCGCCCTGCAGGAATTCGTGGGAACGCACGAGATCAGCGACGTCGGCGTGCTCTCGGAACTCGACCTCTCGGCGGTCCTCAAGATCCGCGGGAGGTTCGCCGCGGTCTTCGCGGCTCCCGACGCCCGTGCCGCCGCCGGACTGATCAACGACCTCGTCGCGGCCGCCGGCACCACACCCCGTCTCACCGACCACGACGGCTACGACTGGCACATCCACTACTTCGCGCCCGGCGCCTCCGTCGCGGACCACCTGGCCGCCGACTGCGGGATGGCCCTGGCCTTCTTCGTGGTCGCCGGGGAGCAGGAGCGGCTGCGGCGCTGCGAGGCCCCCGACTGCCGGCGCGCCTTCGTCGATCTCTCCCGCAACCGGTCGCGGCGGTACTGCGACAGCCGGACGTGCGGAAACCGGTTGCACGTGGCGGCCTACCGGGCCCGGCGCAAGGAGGCCGCGGGCTGAGCCGTCGGCACGGACGGGCGGGGGCGTGGACGCCCGGGTGGTGTGTCGCGACCCCCGGCGGGTGGCGCCGGGGAGCGCGGGTACGGCTCACAGCAACAGCAGATCGTGCAACGCAGCCATGAGCAGCAGACACCCGATCACCGCAAGGAAGATCATGAGCGGTGGCTGGGAAAGGGCGAAGAGGCAGCCGCGTGGTTCACTCCGTGTCCGCGCGGTTTCGCTCTGTCTCGTGTCCAGCTGGGGATCCAGCTGAGTGGTGTCCGGCATCTCGCGGCGATGATGACGCAGCGGAGCGGGCCCTCGCGATCAACACGCCCGTAACGACCGGGTGTTCGTTGAATGTCGCAATGTCCGGTCGGATCGTGATCGTTACGGAGCACGCACTGTCGGCCTCGGACCGCTGTGTCGTTTCAGCCCGGGACGACGGGGGTCATATGCCGTGCTTCTTGAGGATGGCCTCGATGTCGCTGAAGTCGTCCTCACCACGGGACGCTTTCGCCGGCTTGGGCGCGGGCTTGGCGGCCGGGCTCGCACCGGCGCCCAGCGAGGGCGCGGAGGCGTCCGGCGCCACCGCGTCGCGCTGTGCCGCCGCCCGGGCCTGCTTGCGCTCCTTGCGGGTGCCGCCGCGGCGGCGCTCGACCGTGCGCGTGATCATGAAGAGGGCCCAGGCCACGCCCAGGACTCCGAATCCGGCCCAGGCCACCGGGCTGAAGGCGGTGTCGGCCAGCCACTCCACGACCCCGGTCATCACCAGGCCGATCGGAACCAGCGCGTAGGCGGCGACACGGACGGCGGTGAGGAAACGCCTGCGGTACGCGGTGACCGCCGCGATGCCCAGGCCCGCCGCGGACACCGCGGAGCAGACGGTCTCGGCAATCATCCGGTCCTCCAGAGCTGGGCCAGGTCGGGCATGAGTACTTCGTCCCTTCCATCCTGCACCGCCCGCACGCGGTGAGGCCATGCCGTGGCCCGAGATCAGGGAGATCTCGGGGTCGGCTCCTCCCCAGGTGCCGGGCCCGGAGGAGGACCGCGGTCGGGGCGCCGCCCCGTGGACTGGGAGGATGGGGGCATGAGTGACTCCTCCCCCGCCGGGCCCGCCGCGCCCGTACTCGACGTCTGGTGCGAGCTCCAGTGCCCGGACTGCCACGCCGCCCTGGACGACCTGCGCGCCCTTCGCGCCCGCTACGGCGACCGGCTGGAGCTGCGGCTGCGGCACTTCCCGCTGGAGAAGCACAAGCACGCCTTCGCCGCCGCGCAGGCCGCCGAGGAGGCCGTCGCCCAGGGCAGCGGGTGGCAGTACGCCGAGGCCGTGCTGGGCCGCGTGGCGGAGCTGGACCGCAAGGGCGAGTCCCTGCTGGTGGAGGTGGCGGGCGACCTCGGACTGGACGCGGAGGAGTTCGACACCGCCCTCGTCGACGGCCGGCACATCCTGATCGTCGACGCCGACCAGGCCGAGGGCAAGGCGATCGGCGTGACCGGCACGCCGACCTACGTGATCGGCGGCGAGCGCCTCGACGGCGGCAAGAGCCAGGAGGGGCTGCGCGAGCGGATCGAGGAGATCGCGGACCGGCTGCTGGCCGAGCGGCAGGGCTGAGGCGGGCGCGAACCGCTGTCCCGTGCGGCGCGCGTCGGGCCCACTCCCGCCGCGCGTATCGCCGTCGCGCGCGGCGCGCGCCAGGCCGGACCCCCGCTTCGCGCCGCGCGTACCGCCGCCCCGTGCAGCGCGCGCCGGGCCCCATCCCCGCTTCGCGACGGTCCGGCACCCCGCTTACAGCAACGGCTTGTAGAACAGCGACCGCGTGGTCCGGTAGCCGAGCGACTCGTAGAGGCGCTCGGCCGCCGTGTTCCCCGCGAAGACGTTGAGGCCGATCAGGGGCCGGCCGGCGCCGATCGCCCGGCCCTCGGCCAGCAGCATCAGGGTGCGCCCGTGGCCCCGGCCCCGGTGGGCCGCGTCGGCCTCGACGTCGAAGACGAAGGCCCGGTCCTCGTGCAGCGCCAGCCAGAGGATCCCGACCCTGGTCCCCTCGTGCTCCAACACGTTGAACAGCGTGTTCTCCGTGGCCAGACCCTGCGGCAGGAGCACCTCGTGGTCACGGCGGGCCTTGGCGCGCGCTTCGGCCTCGGGCACCCCCCGCTCCATCCAGGTGCGGGCGTACTGCTCGGACTCGTAGGCCTGCCAGGCGTCGAACTCGTCCGGTGTCATCGGCCGGGCGCGGCTGCCCTCGGGCAGGGCGGGCGGGGTGTCGCCGAGCTGCTTGGTCATGCCGCGGTTGCGCAGGACGTACCCGAGCGCCTGTGCGAGGCGGGCGCCGGCCTCCGCGTCGGCGGCGACGCCCACCTCGATCTGCCGGCAGCCCCAGCCCCGCGCGATCTCCTCGGCGGCGAGCGCGGCCACCGTGCCCCGGCCCCGCCGGCGGTCCGGTTCGTCGATGCGCAGCCGGTGGATCACGGCCACCGAGTCGCCGAGGGAGCGCGAGGTGCCGAGGTGTACGGCACCGACGGGGCGGCTGTTCACGCACACCTGGTAGCGGCGGGAACGCGTCCCGTCGGCGGCGCGCTGGAGCGGCTCGGTCGGCCGCAGGGTCGTGGTCATCAGGGCAGTTCTACCCACCCAGGACGCCGAACGGCAGCCCAATATCCGCGCTCAGGGATCCAGGTCGTCCCCGGAGCGCTCCTCGAAGACCCGCATGGCCTTGGCGGTCACCGGTCCGGGGGCGCCGGGAAGGTCGCGGTCGTCGACCCGGTGCACGGCCTGCACGTCCCGCAGCGTGGAGGTCAGGAAGACCTCGTCGGCGCGGTCCAGGACGTCCAGCGGGAGGTCGGTCTCGCGGGCGCCGGTCCACTCGGCGGCCAGGGCGCGGGTGATCCCGGCGAGGCAGCCGGAGGCGACCGGCGGGGTGTGGATCTCTCCGTCGAGGACGACGAAGACGTTGGAGCCGGTGCCCTCGCAGAGTTGCCCGACCGTGTTGGCGAACAGCGCCTCCGAGGCGCCCCGTTCCCGGGCGCGGGCCAGGGCGACGACGTTCTCGGCGTAGGAGGTGGTCTTCAGGCCGGTCAGCGCGCCGCGTTCGTTGCGCGTCCAGGGCACCGTGATGACGGCCGTGGAGTCGGGGCGGCGGCTCGTCTCCCCGAGGGCGACGACGAGGGTCGGGCCGTGGTCGCCGCGGTCGGAGCCGAGGGGGCCGTGGCCGCCGGTGTAGGTGATGCGGAGCCGTCCCAGCGGCACCGGGTCGTCCGCCAGGACGGCGGCGCAGGCGCGGCGGACCTCGTCGAGGTCGGGGTCGGGCAGGCCCAGGCCGCGGGCCGAGCGGGTCAGCCGGTCCAGGTGGCGGGTGAGCGCGAACGGCCGGCCGGCCACCGCCTTCACCGTCTCGAAGATGCCGTCGCCCACGGTCAGCCCGTGGTCGAGGACGGAGACGCGGGCGGACTCGATGTCCTGCAGCCCGCCGTCGAGCCAGATCTTCACGTCGGTAGCGCCTCTCCACTTCCGGTGACCTCGTACACCCCCGACGCTACCGCGAGCAGCCGGGACGCCTTGAGTTCGGTCTCCCGCCATTCGCCGTCCGGGTCGGACCCCCAAGTGATGCCGGCCCCGGTGCCGAAGCGCAGCAGCCCCTCGGTCCGGTCGGTCCAGAACGTCCGGATGCCGACGGCCAGCTCGCCGGTGCCCCGGTCCGCGTCGACCCAGCCGACGCCCCCGCAGTACGGGCCGCGCGGCGCGGTCTCCAGGGCGTCGATGATCCGCAGGGCGCTCGACTTGGGCGCGCCGGTGACGGAACCGGGCGGGAAGGCCGCGTCGAACAGCTCCGGCCAGCCGGCGTCCGCGCGCAGTTCGCCGCGTACGGTCGACACCAGGTGGACGAGGCCGGGGTGCTTCTCGACGGCGCACAGGTCGGGGACGGTCACACTGCCCGTGGCGCAGACCCGCCCGACGTCGTTGCGGACCAGGTCCACGATCATGACGTTCTCGGCGTAGTCCTTCTCCAGCAGGTCGCCCTCGGTCCGCCCGGTCCCCTTGATCGGCCCGGACTCCACGGTCCGGCCGTCCCGGCGCAGGAACAGCTCGGGCGAGGCGGTGGCGATCTCGACGCCGTGTCCGGGCAGCCGGATCGTGCCGGCGTACGGCGCCGGGTTGCCCCGGGCCAGCAGGGCGGTGAGGGCGTCCACGTCGGCGTCGGGGGCGAGGGGCGCCGAGAGGACCCGGCAGAGGTTGGCCTGGTAGACCTCGCCGGCCGCTATGTGCTCGCGGATGCGCCGCACCGCCGCCGTGTACGCGGCGCGGTCGAGGGAGGACGTCCAGTCACCGACGGCCGGTCCGTGCCACCGCCCCGGTGCGGGCGCGGGCACCGGCTCGGTCCGTACGTCCGCGAAGCGTGCGCAGGTCGTGCGGCCCTCGAAATCCGCGCAGACGGCCCAGAAACCCTCGGACTCCAGAGCGGCGGCATCGCTCGTGACGTCGAGGAGACCGGTGGCGAGGCGGTCGCCGAAGCGGGCGAGAGGAGGGAGGTCGTGCACGTGCCCGAGTCTAGGCCGGTGTCCCGGAGGGCACTCGAACGTGTCCTTCCGGGTGCCCTGACCAGGTCCGCGAGCGGACGCACCGCAGCACGCTGCACAAACGCGTTTTTGTACTGGCCCCGGTATCCGCTAGAGTTCATCACGTCGCCGGGCCGCGCAAGCGGACCGAACCGACAGGCGGACGTAGCTCAGTTGGTAGAGCGCAACCTTGCCAAGGTTGAGGTCGCGAGTTCGAGCCTCGTCGTCCGCTCGCAGGAACAGGGGGTCTCCCGGACCTCCTACACTCCTGGTGGAGTGGCCGAGAGGCGAGGCAACGGCCTGCAAAGCCGTCTACACGGGTTCAAATCCCGTCTCCACCTCCAAGGACGATTAGCTCAGCGGGAGAGCGCTTCCCTGACACGGAAGAGGTCACTGGTTCAATCCCAGTATCGTCCACTGGTCCGCAAGGATCACCGATCCGTATGGATCCCCGCGCGATTAGCTCAGCGGGAGAGCGCTTCCCTGACACGGAAGAGGTCACTGGTTCAATCCCAGTATCGCGCACGCAGCACTTCGCACCATCGCAGCACTCCCAGGACGATTAGCTCAGCGGGAGAGCGCTTCCCTGACACGGAAGAGGTCACTGGTTCAATCCCAGTATCGTCCACACCCACCGAAGCCCCGGCCGTCTCGTACGGCCGGGGCTTCGTCGTGTCCGGATCAGCCGGAGATCCGGATCAGCTGGAGAAGAGCATCCGGCCGAAGCCCTTCTGACGGTGGTGACCGTACTGGCCGTGCCCGTGGCCGTGGCCGCCGTGCGGGGCACCCCAGGCGGGCTGCTGCGCGGCCGGGTAGGCCTGCGGGGCGGCGGGCGGGGCCGGCGGCGGAGCGGACTGGGACCACTGGGCCTCCAGGCGGGTCAGCGACTCCAGCTCGCCGTAGTCGAGGAAGATGCCGCGGCAGCCGCTGCACTGCTCGATCTGAACGCCGTTGCGGTTGTAGGTGTGCATCGGTGCGTGACACTTGGGGCACTGCATGGACGGCTCAACTCCTCGCCGGTCGGTCCTGCTTCGCGTATCGCCAGGACAGACTCTGTCCGGCCGCGGGTCGGTTGCACCCTACTTCGCGGAAATTCGGCTCAACCGCCTGGGGCTCAGGGGCGGACGGCGGCCATGCGGGCGCAGGCGTCGACCAGGGGCAGCTCCACCTCGTCCAGGGGCCGGTCCGCCGCGACCGCCTTGGTGACGGCCCTGGCCGCGGTCTGCACGGTGAGGGCGCGGGCCGGGACGTCCAGGGCGGGCCAGGGATCGCCGTCGGACGGGACGGCGGGGCCGCCGGCGGCGCGGTAGGCGGTCAGGAAGCGGTGCCACTCGTCGGGCGGGAGCAGTCCGCAGGCGTACCAGGCCGCCGGGCGCGCCAGGTCCCAGGCCGGGACGCCGGTGCCGAGGTCGTCGACGTCTATCAGCAGCCAGGGCCCTCCGGGGACGGGGTGGCGGACGAGCTGGCCGAGGTGGAAGTCGCCGTGGACCAGGGTGGCCGCCGTCGGCGGGGCGGCCTCGCCGCGCGCCCAGGCGGGCAGGTCCGCCCAGGCCCGGAGCACGGGGGCGGTGGCGGGGTGGTCCGGGGCGCCGGTCCGGAGGCGGGCGACGGCCTCGGCCGCCTTCGCGGGTCCGCGCATCGCGGGTACGGCGGCGGGCACCGGTGCCCGGTGGAGGCGCGCGAGGAGTACGGCCGCCGCCTCCCAGGGAGCCGCGTCCGGATCCTCGGGGTCCACGGGGGTGCCGTACGGCCAGGAGGTGACGAGCCGTCCGTGCAGCGTCACGGGCGTGGGGGCGAGCGGCGGCAGGAGCACGCCGGGGAGCCGGGCGGCGACCTCGACGCGGCGGGCAAGGGCGGCGGGGTCGGCGTCCGCCGCGTGGGCCTTGGCGACGGTGCCGGCGTGCCGGACGACGGTGGCGTCCGGGCGGTCGGCGAGGGTGGTGAGGGTGGCCGCGCCGCAGGGGCAGGCCGGGGTGTCGGCGTGGGCCGTCGCCCTGACGCGGGCCGCGAGGGCGGGGAGGAGGGCGTCCGTGGTCACCGGGTGAGGGTACGCACCGCTCCCTCGGACACGGCAATGCCGGCGCAGCTCCCCAGCTGCGCCGGCATTCTTGCCGTCCGCCGCACCCCCGTCCCCACGGGGTTTCATGGATGGATGTCCCCGCCCGGACCGCTCTTCCGGGCCCGGGGCGCCGCTCAGCGCCCCAGCACCACACCCACGGACGACGCTTGTGTGGCCACTGTCTCCCACCCGTCGAAGACGAGGAGGAGCAGGACCGCCAGGGGCAGGGCCATGAGCGTCGCCACCGCGGGGTGGCGGCGGCCCTGACGGCGGGTCTCCCGCGTGCGGACCAGCGTCCGCGGCAGCGTCTGGGCCATGGTCCCTCTCCTGACCGATTCCGGTGTTCTTGGCAAGCGGCGGGTGTCTGACCTCGGGGGACGAGTGCTGCACCCGCCGCTTGACCTCAAATCTAGGCGTCCGGGGATCGCCGGACGTCATGCCCTCGTACCGATTGCCGGGCCTCCCGGAGGATGAGCCATGACCAGCGGAGTACTCCCCTGGGTGGAGACCGGGTCCCGGGTCTCGGGGTCTTCCCGGACGGGGTGCCCACCGTGCCCCGGTATCTCCGGGCTGTCCGGTGACTTCGCTCACTTCCGACACCGCCCCGTACGCCCCCGTCTCCGCCCGCCGTCCGACCCGGACCGGCCCCGCACGGCAGGCACCCGGCGCCTCCCCTGAACCCCCCACCCGCATCTCCCGCCCTCCTCCCCGGACCCAATCCCCCGCCCGCGACGGTCGGTTGGGATCACCGGCGGTCCGGGGCCAGGGCGCCCTCTTGTTCCCTGACCGCCCCTCAACTGTCGCACCCGGCACTGACAATCCGTCGTCGCGAGAGGGCGCGGCCTCTGCGCGCGGGCGGCCGTGGAAACGTAAGCTGTGGCTCGTCACAGGGACCGGGCAGCGGGGATGAACATGGCGATGATGCGCCTGAGGCGCGAGGACCCGCGCGTCGTCGGCTCGTTCAGGCTTCACAGGCGGCTCGGCGCGGGTGGGATGGGCGTGGTCTACCTGGGCTCCGACAAGAAGGGGCAGCGGGTCGCGCTGAAGGTCATCCGGCCGGACCTGGCCGAGGATCAGGAGTTCCGGTCGCGCTTCGCGCGTGAGGTCTCGGCGGCCCGGCGAATCCGGGGCGGCTGCACCGCCCGGCTGGTCGCCGCCGACCTGGACGCGGACCGTCCCTGGTTCGCCACGCAGTACGTGCCCGGCCCCTCCCTGCACGACAAGGTCGTCGACGGGGGCCCGCTCGGCGCGGCGGACGTCGCCGCGGTGGGCGCCGCCCTCTCCGAGGGGCTGGTCGCGGTGCACGAGGCCGGGGTGGTGCACCGGGACCTGAAGCCGTCCAACATCCTGCTGTCCCCGAAGGGGCCGCGGATCATCGACTTCGGCATCGCCTGGGCGACGGGCGCCTCCACCCTCACGCACGTGGGCACCGCGGTCGGCTCCCCCGGGTTCCTCGCGCCGGAGCAGGTGCGCGGGGCGGCGGTCACGCCGGCCACGGACGTGTTCTCGCTCGGTGCCACGCTGGCGTACGCGTCGATGGGCGACTCGCCCTTCGGGCACGGCAGTTCCGAGGTGATGCTGTACCGCGTGGTGCACGAGGAGGCCCAGCTGCACGGCGTCCCCGACGCGCTGGCGCCGCTGGTGCGGGCCTGTCTGGCCAAGGACCCCGAGGAACGCCCCAGCACGCTGCAACTGTCGCTGCGGCTCAAGGAGATCGCCGCCCGCGAGGCCCAGGGCCTGCCCGACGCCCGGCCGCCAGCGCCGCGCAGCGCGGAGGCCGACCTGCCGACGGGACGGCTCGCCGACACCTACCCCGAGCGCGCGCCGCGGCGTCCGCAGGGCACCCCGGCGCCGCGGAGCACCCCGGGGTCCCGTGGGCCGGCGCCCCGGCGCGCCGCTCCGTCGCGCGGCGGTACGCCCTCGCGCGGAGGTACGCCGTCGCGCAACGGCGGTACGGGCGCCCGGCCCGCGTCCCGGTCCACGCCCGCCCCCCGCGACGGCACCGGGCGCGGCAGCGCACGCAACGACGGCGGCCGGCCGGGACCGCGCAGCGGAACCGGCCGCACCGGGCCGAGAACCACGGGAACCGGCCGGCGCCGCCCCGCGAACCCGCGGCTGCTGCGGCAGCGCCTGTTCGTCTTCGTGGTGGTGACGCTGCTGGTCGCGCTGGGTATCGCCGTCGCGCAGGGCTGCCAGGGCCCGTCGCAGGGGCTCGGCGACGACCGCGGTGTCGTACGGGCGGCGCAGGAGCGGGTGCAGGTGCCCGGCGGCGGATACCTCTCCGGGGACCCGGCACCGGGGCGGTAGCCGCGGGCTACGCCGTGGGGCGGCCCACCGTCACCGCGTAGAAGGCGACCGCTGCCGCCGCGCCCACGTTCAGGGAGTCGACGCCGTGGGACATCGGGATGCGGACCCAGGTGTCGGACGCGGCCAGCGCCCGACGGGACAGCCCGTCGCCCTCGGCGCCCAGCATGAGGGCCACCCGGTCCATGCGGTGCGGGGCGACCTCGTCGAGGGGCTCGGCCCGTGCGTCCGGGGTGAGGGCGAGCAGCGAGAAGCCCTCCTCGCGGACCGTCTCCAGGCCGGCCGGCCAGGTGTCGAGGCGGGCGTAGGGCACGGAGAAGACCGCGCCCATCGAGACCTTAACGCTGCGCCGGTACAGGGGGTCGGCGCAGTCCGGGGAGAGCAGGACCGCGTCCATCCCGAGGGCGGCGGCGGAGCGGAAGATCGCGCCGATGTTGGTGTGGTCGTTGACCGACTCCATGACCACGACGCGACGGGCGGTGCGCAGCAGGTCGGCGGTGGCCGGGAGCGGCCTGCGCTGCATGGAGGCGAGGGCGCCGCGGTGCACGTGGTAGCCGGTGACCTGCTCGGCGAGGGCCGGGTCCATGACGTACACCGGGGCCGGGGCCTCTTCGATGACGTCGCGCATGGTGTCGACCCACTTGGCGGACAGCAGCATCGAACGCATCGCGTAGCCCGCCTCGCCGGCCCGCCGGATGACCTTCTCGCCCTCGGCGATGAACAGGCCCTCGGCGGGTTCGCGGCGACGGCGCAGTTCGACGTCGGTCAGGTTCGTGTAGTCGTGCAGACGCGGGTCGCCGGGGTCGTCGATGGTGACGATGCCGCCCATGTCAGACCGTCCCGTGCGGGCCCACGCCGACGACCTCGCCGACGACGATGACGGCGGGCGGCCTGACCCCCTCGGAGACGACCCGGTCGGCGACGGTGGCGAGGGTCGCGTCCACCCGGCGCTGGGCGGCCGTCGTGCCCTCCTGGACCAGGGCGACCGGCGTCTCGGGGGACCTGCCGTGCGCGACGAGGGTCTCGGCGATCCGGCCGATCTTGTCGACGCCCATGAGGATCACGAGGGTGCCGGTGAGCTTGGCGAGGGACGCCCAGTCGACCAGGGAGCGTTCGTCGTCGGGGGCGACATGGCCGCTGACCACGGTGAACTCGTGGGCGACCCCGCGGTGGGTGACCGGGATGCCGACCGCGCCGGGCACCGAGATGGAGCTGGAGATGCCGGGGACGACGGTGCACGGGATACCCGCCTCGGCGAGCGCCTGGGCCTCCTCCATGCCCCGGCCGAAGACGAAGGGGTCGCCGCCCTTCAGCCGGACCACGGCCTTGCCCTGCTTGGCGTGCTCGATCAGCGCGTTGTTGATGGCCTCCTGGGCCATGAAACGGCCGTACGGGATCTTCGCCGCGTCGATGACCTCGACGTGCGGCGGCAGCTCGGCGAGCAGGTCCCGCGGGCCGAGCCGGTCGGCGATGACGACGTCGGCCTCGGCGAGCAGGCGGCGCCCCCGGACGGTGATCAGGTCCGGGTCGCCGGGGCCGCCGCCGACGAGGGCGACCCCGGTGGCGCGGGTGCGCTGGTGCGGGGCGACGAGCGTCCCGTCGCGCAGGCCCTCCACGACCGCGTCGCGGATGGCGGCGGTGTGGCGGGGGTCCCGGTCGCGCGCGTCGGTGGTGAGCACGGCGACGGTCACGCCCGCGCTGTGGCCGGACGCCGGGGTCCAGGCCGTGGCCCGGTCGGCGTCGTCGGCGCGGACGCACCAGACGCGGCGCCGCTCGCCCTCGGCTGAGGCGGCGGCGTTGGCCTCGGCGTCGCTGGTGGCGATCAGGGCGTACCAGGCGTCCGTGAGGTCGCCTTCCGCGTACCGGCGACGCTCCCAGGTGAGTTCGCCCGCGTCCACCATCGCCTCGACCGACGCGGTCGCCGAGGGAGAGACGAGGAGGACGTCGGCGCCCGCCGCGATCAGGGCGGGCAGGCGGCGCTGGGCGACCTGACCGCCGCCGAGGACGACCACGCGACGGCCGGTGAGGCGGAGGCCTACGGGGTAGGCGGGGTGTTCGGCCATCAGGGTGGGCTCCTCGTCCTGACATGCGGTGGGGCGCTGCGTCGGTGGAGCGGCCCTGACGTGGGGATACGTGCGGATTGTAAAAGACGTGCACGGGCGGCACGAGGTCGGTCCAGCGTACGGCCGGGCCGGGGCGGTGGCGGGACGGTGGCGACGGATCTCCCGCCGCCTTGTCCCGCCCCGCCCCGTCCGGCGCGTCGCGGTGCTACTTCTCGGTGACCCCGGCCGAGTCGAAGGTCGCCACCTCGTGCATCGCCCGCGCGGTGCTCTGCACCATCGGCAGGGCCAGCAGCGCGCCGGTGCCCTCGCCGAGGCGGAGGTCCAGGTCGACCAGGGGGCGCAGGCCGAGCTTGTTGAGCGCGGCGACGTGTCCCGGCTCGGCGCTGCGGTGGCCCGCGATGCAGGCCGCGAGGACCTCGGGGGCGATCGCCCGGGCCACCAGGGCGGCGGCGCCGGCGCTGACGCCGTCCAGGATCACCGGTGTGCGCAGGGAGGCGCCGCCGAGGAGCAGGCCGACGATGGCGGCGTGCTCGAACCCCCCGATGGCGGCGAGGACGCCCAGGGGGTCGGCCGGGTCCGGCTGGTGGAGTTCCAGGGCGCGGCGGACGACCTCGGTCTTGCGGGCCAGCGTCTCGTCGTTGATGCCGGTGCCCCGGCCGGTGACCTCGGCGGGGTCGGCGCCGGTGAAGACGGAGATCAGCGCGGCGGACGCGGTGGTGTTGGCGATGCCCATCTCGCCGGTGAGCAGCGCCTTGTTGCCGGCCGCCACCAGGTCGCGGGCGGTCTCGATGCCGACCTCGATGGCCTGCTTGGCCTCCTCTCGGGTCATCGCGGGGCCGGTGGTCATGTCGGACGTGCCCGCGCGGACCTTGCGGGGCAGCAGGCCCGGCGTCGCGGGCAGGTCGGTGGCGACGCCGACGTCGACGACGCAGACCTCGGCGCCGACCTGGGTGGCGAACGCGTTGCAGACCGCTCCCCCGCCGAGGAAGTTGGCCACCATCTGGGCGGTGACCTCCTGCGGCCAAGGGGTGACGCCCTGGGCGTGCACCCCGTGGT
Organism: Streptomyces sp. NPDC056128; assembly: GCF_042263835.1. NCBI lineage: Bacteria > Bacillati > Actinomycetota > Actinomycetes > Kitasatosporales > Streptomycetaceae > Streptomyces > Streptomyces sp. NPDC056128. The sequence goes on from NZ_JBHJVQ010000027.1 coordinate 36,777, forward strand.
CGCCGGCGAAGACCGCGACGGCCGCGGGCTCCGGGATCGGCGGCGGGCACTGCCGGGAGAGTCCGGAGAGCTGGGCGGAGATGATCTCCAGCATGCCGAGCGCGCCGGCCGGCTTGGTCATCCGCTTCTGCCGCTCCCACGCCTCGCCGAGCGCCTTGGCGTCCAGCGGGCGGATCTGCGCGACGGTCTCGGCGAGCAGGTCGTGCGGGGCCTCGCCGGGCAGGGCGCGACGGCCGTACGTCTCCTCGTGCACGACCCAGGACAGCGGGCGGCGCTTGGACCAGCCGGCCTGCATCAGCTCGGGCTCGTCCGGGAACTCGTCGACGTACCCGACACACAGGTAGGCGACGACGTCCAGGTGCTCGGGCAGGCCCAGCGCGCGGACCATCTCGCGCTCGTCGAAGAAGCTGACCCAGCCGACGCCGAGGCCCTCGGCGCGGGCGGCGAGCCACAGGTTCTCGACCGCGAGCGCGGAGGAATACGGCGCCATCTGCGGCTGGGTGTGCCGACCCAGGGTGTGCCGGCCGCCGCGCGTCGGGTCGGCGGTGACGACGATGTTGACCGGGGTGTCGAGGATGGCCTCGATCTTCAGTTCCTTGAACTGCTTGGCCCGGCCCTTGGGGAGGGACTTCGCGTACGCCTCGCGCTGCCGCATCGCCAGTTCGTGCATGGCGCGGCGGGTGTCGGCGGAGCGGATGACGACGAAGTCCCAGGGCTGCGAGTGGCCCACGGAGGGCGCGGTGTGGGCGGCCTCCAGGACGCGGAGCAGCACCTCGTGCGGGATGGGGTCGCTTCGGAAGCCGTTGCGGATGTCGCGGCGCTCGCGCATGACCTTCAGTACGGCCTCGCGCTCGGCGTCGTCATAGGCGGGGGCCGCGGGTCCGGCGGACCGGCGTACGTCCGGGGGCGCCGGCTGCTCCGTGGCAGGCGCGGCGTCGACGAGGTCGTCCTGGTCGGCGGCGTGGGTGTCCAGGTCGTCGGCGCTCTGGGCGAGGCCGGGGTCGGCCTCGCGCGGGGCGGGGACCTCGGGTGCGGGGTCCGTCGCGGGGTCCTCGGTGCCGGGCTCCGCGGCCAGGGCCTCCGGTGGGAGGACGAACGCCTCCGGCGGGGTGGGGGCGAGATGCGGGGTGGTGGGCACCGGAGCACCGTCGACCGGCAGGAACTGGCCGACGGAGTCGTCGGGCTGCGGTTCCTGGGCGACGGGCGCCTGCTCGGGCTGGGGCTGCTCGGCGGTGGCGGTGGCGGTGGCCGGAGTCGGGTCGGTGTCCGCGGGCTCGGGCGGGGCGGGGAACACGGCCATGTCCTGAGGCACGTCTTCCTGCGGGGCGTCCGGGGCCGGGACCTCTTCGGCGGTGAGGTGGGGTTCGGGGGCGGGCTCGGCGGGCGGCTGCGGGGCGAACTCGATGTCCGGCTGCGCGGGTGCCGACTCCTGCGGTACGGGGGGTGCCTGCGGCTCGGGCTGCGGCACCTCCTCCTGCTGCGGCGGTGCGGGCGGTGCGGTGGCCATCGGTGCCCCCGGGGCGGCCGGGGCCGGCTCGGGCTCGGTCACCTCGGGAGCAGGTTCGGCTGCCGGGACGGGCGGCACGGGCATGTCCGGCACCTGGGCGTCCGGGGCGTCCTGCGGCGCGGGAGCCTCGGCCGGCGGGGCGTCCGGAGGCGCGGGAGTCTCGGCGGCCAGGGGTTCTTCCCACGCCGCCGGTTCCTCCGGGGCCGGCGGCTCGGAGGAACCATCGGCCCCTTCCGCTCCTTCGACAGCCTGGGCCTCTTGGCCCTCTTGGTCCTCGTCAGCCGCGTCGGCCGTGGGCTCCGTGACGACCGGCTCGGGGGCGGGCTCCGCGGCGACCGGCTCAGGGGCGGGCTCCGCGGCGACCGGCCCGGGGATGGGCTCCGCGGCGACGGGCTCGGGAGTTGGCTCCGCGACAACCGGCTCGGGGATGGGCTCCCCGGCGACCGGCCCGGGAGTGGACTCCTCCTCCGCCGAGCCTGGTACGTGCGCCACCGGCGCGGAGTCCTCGCCGGACTCGGCCTCGGGCGTGCCCGTCCCGCCCGTCGCCGCGACGGCCTCCGTGGCGACGCGGGTGACGAGGGCCTGGGCGGCGCCCACCGGCTCGGGTGCCTGCTCCGGTACCGGAATAACCGTTTCCGCATGCCCCGCCGCGGCGCTCACCGGCGCCTGCGCGGTCTGCGGCGCGCCCTGCGCTCCCCAGGGAGCCGCGGCCTGCGGAGGCGTCGCGGCGGCCTGCTGGACGTCGAGGTACTCCGGGCCGGCGGTCGGCGGTCCGGCGTGCCGTGCCGGAGCGTCGGCCGGGCCGCGGTCGGCGAGGGAGCGGACCGGGCTGGCGGAGGTGTCGGGAATCGGCGGGCCGAGGTGCAGGGGCCTGCGCGGCGGGACCGGAGCGGTCGCGGGGTCCTGGGCCGGATCGGGCAGGCGGACGCCATTGAGGTCGACCGAGCCGCTGTCACGGCCGGACAGCTCGTGCGGGCCCGGCTGGTGCACGGTCTCGACGACCGGCTCCGGCGCCGGTGGCGCGACCTCGTTGCCCCATGCACCTTGGGCTCCCGGCAGCAACAACAGGTCCTCGTCCTCGGCTTCGGCCTCGGAGAGGTAGGTGTACGCGCCGGGTGCGGGGACGCCCGGCTGCTCCACCATGCCTGCGTTCTCCGGCAGCCCCTCGCCGGGGATCTGGCCGGTGTCGGTCATGCGTAACCCCTCGCCCATCGGTTAGTGCTTCTACGACCAGCTCACCCGGGGCGGCGCACCGACCGCCCCACAGTGAAGAACGAGCGTGCGTGCCCAGCGGCACGAACGACCCGCGGGAAAAGACGACAAAGCCATTCAGTGGCATTGTCGCGGTCGTTCCCCCGCCACGACAGGTTGATCCGCGACGGCCCGCTGTGGACTGCGCCACGTTGCGCGTCCTCCGGTTCTGCCGTACCACACCCGGCCCGGATCGGGCGGGTTTCTGCGGACATTGACCGACGAAATGCCGGGTGTCCGAGTGCGGTACAACAATCCGCCAGCCTACCCCGCGCGGTATGAACAACCGATCACGGGGCGCGGTCCGGAAGGACCCCGCTGAGCAGGAACGCGACGCTCCGCTCCGTCTCCGTCCAGGCCCGGGTGTCCAGTCCGACGGACTGGAGCAGGGCGCACTCGACCCGGTACCCGTGCTCCGTCAGGTCCCTGCCGACGAGTTCGGCCGCGTCACGGGTCGCGGCGTGCGCGACGATGCGCTGCGGGCGCCGGTCGGCGACCGCGGAGACCACGGCCGCTCCCCCGCCGCCGACACGGACGACGTCGGGTTCGGGAAGGTTCTCCAGGATGTGCGGCGCGGTGCCGTGCACGATCTGGATTCGGACGCCGAAGTGGCGCGCGGTGGCCTCGGTGCGGGCGCAGGCGTCGGGGGCGCGGTCGACGGCGATGACGGCGGCGCCGCCGCGTGCCGCCTCGGTGGCGAAGGCACCGCTGCCGGAGCCGATGTCCCACACCAGGTCGCCCGGGCGGGGGCCGAGCCTGGCGAGTTGGGCCGTGCGCAGCAGGTCGGTCTCGCCCTCGCCCAGCGGGCCGGCGTACGCCTCGGCGGGCAGGGACCAGCCGCGCGGTCCGACGGCGGGGTCGCGGCCGGCGATCCAGCCGGCGCCGTCGGGTGCCGTGCCCGGTCCGACGCTGCCGCCGGCCACGATGACGACGTTCGGGTCGCGCCAGGTGTGGTCGGCGGCCTTGTCGGAGGTGACGACGGTGACCCGCTCGCGTGTGGTGCCGAGTTCCTCGCAGATGACGAAGGTGCGGTGGACGCCCTCCATCAGCAGGCCGAGTTCGGCGGGCCCGGCGCCCGGGGAGGTGAGGACCGCGACCTTGGTGTGGGCCCGGCATACGTTCACCGCGCGTCGCAGGGTGCGGGGGTGGGCGACGACCACATGGGCGTCGTCCCAGGGCATCCCGGCGCGGGCGAAGGCGGCGGCCACGGAGGAGACGGCGGGGACGACCTCCACCTCCAGGCCGAACTCGGGCGCCCGCAGGGTGCGTACGACGCCGAAGAAGCCGGGGTCGCCGTCGGCGAGGACGACGGTCGTGCCGCGGTGGGCGGCGATGCGGCGGGCGGCGAGGGCCACGCTGCCGAGACGGATGCGCTCGGCGGTGGGCGGTACCTCGGGAAGTGCCAGGTGGTGGGCGGCGCCGGCCACCAGTGTGGCGGCGCCCAGTGCGGAGCGTGCCGCGGCGGTCAGCGGTGAACCGTCCCAGCCGATCACCGTGACACGGTCGGCCATCGTCGTCAGTCTCCAGGAATTTCGCAGGTCGTGGTCGCGAAACCATGCGCGGGCGCGCCCCGTGAGGGTACCCGCTGCGGCCCGGTCGCGGAGCGGCGGCGGCGTCGGCCCCCGGGGATCAGTTCCAGTCCGTGAAGGTGGTGAAGTCACCGTTGTCGGTGAGCTGGCCGGACGCACCCTCCAGGTCCTCCGGCAGCAGGCTCCACACGATGAAGTCGGTGCGTACGTCCGTCCAGAGGCCGTCCTCGGTGCGGACCCGCGCTATGCACGCGTTGCGCAGGACTCCCTCGCTGATGCAGCCGATCTTCTGGGCGACCTGCTGGGAGGCGGTGTTGTCGGCCGCGGTGCGCAGCTCGACGCGTTCGAGCTTCTGGTCGCCGAAGAGCCAGTGGGCGGTGGCGAGGGCCGCCTCGGAGGCGTATCCCTCGCCGCGGGCCCAGGGGGCGACGATGTACGACAGTTCGGTGGACCGGACGTGCCAGTTGGTCTTGGCCAGCTGGACGACGCCGACCAGCCGCTGGGTGAGGAACTCGGTGACGGCGAGGTCGAGGCCGCGGCCGGAGGTGCGCTCGGCGGGGGCGTGGTCGCCGATCCAGGTGCGGGCGCCGTCCTCGGTGAAGGGCTGGGGGACGTGGGTCCAGGCGGCGACCTGCTCGTCGTTCATCATGGCGGCGAGGGCGGGGACGTCGTCCTCGTCGAGGGGGCGCAGCACCAACCGCTCCGTGCTGATGGAGATGTTGGGGAAGGTGCTCGTCATGCGCCGCTCCGTAACCTGTGTAACCGTCAGGGCCTGCTCGAACTGCCCAGCATGCAGCATGAAAGCACTCAACCGCACCACCGGGTCCGCTCCGCGCGCGCGGAGCGGACCCGGTGCGGGACGCGCTGTTCGGATCCGGATCGGATCGGGATCGGATCGGGATCGGATCGGAGACGGATCAGAAGGAGGGGAGCACGGACCCGGCGAAGTTGTCCTCGATGTACTTCTTGACCTCGGGCGAGGTGAGGAGCTTCGCGAGCTTCTTGACCCGCGGGTCGTCCTCCTGGCCCTCCTTGACGACGAGGAGGTTGACGTTCGGGTTGTCCTTGGCGGACTCCAGGACGAGGGCGTCCTTCGTCGGCTTGAGGTCGGCCTCGAGGGCGTAGTTGCCGTTGATGACCGCGGCGTCGACGTCGTTCAGGGAGCGCGGGGTCTGAGCCGCCTCCAGCTCCTTGAACTCGAGGTTCTTCGGGTTCTTGGTGATGTCGGCGGTGGTGGCCGAGTTGCCCGCGCCGTCCTTGAGGGTGATCAGGCCCTCCGAGGCGAGCAGCTGCAGCGCGCGGGCCTCGGTGACGGTGTCGTTGGGCAGGGCGATGGTCGCGCCGTTCTTCAGGTCGCCGGCCTTGTCGGCCTTCTTGGAGTACAGGCCGAGCGGCTCCAGGTGCACCGAGGCGACGGACTTCAGGTGCGTGCCGTTCTTCTTGTTGAAGTCCGCGAGGTAGGGCTCGGTCTGGAAGTAGTTGGCGCCCACCGAGCCGTCCTCCGTCGCCGTGTTCGGCGTGACGTAGTCGGTGAACTCCTTGACCTCCAGGTCGAGGCCCTCCTTCTGCGCCAGGTTGTCCTTGACGTAGGTGAGGATCTCGGCGTGCGGGACGGGCGTCGCGGCGACGACCAGCGGGCCGGAGGTGTCGGAGGCGGAGTCCTTGTCCGAGCCGCAGGCGGAGAGGCCGAGGGTGAGGGCTCCGGTGGCGAGTACGGCGGTGGTGATCTTGGCGGTGTTACGCACGAAAAGTGCCTTTCCTGAGGTGGTGCGACCCCGTTTCGGGTAATACGGGGGGTTCTTGGGGAGTCAGGCGACCTTGCTGACGTCGGCCGCGGCGGGTTCCTTCGCCTTGAGCAGCCGGAGCCCGGGGGCGGCGCCGCCGCGCCCGCGGCTGTGCAGGGTGCGGGCCGCGAAGTCGCCGGCGAACTGGATGAGGGAGATGACCACGGCGAGGAGCGCGACGGTGATCCACATCAGCCCGGTCTCGAAGCGCTGGTAGCCGTAGCGGACGGCGAGGTCGCCGAGGCCGCCGCCGCCGACGGTGCCGGCCATGGCCGAGTAACCGATGAGCGCGATGATCGTGGTGGTGGTGCTGGCGATCAGCGACGGGAGCGCCTCGGGGACCAGGACCTTGCGGACGATGGTCCAGGTGTTGCCGCCCATGGACTGGACGGCCTCGACGAGCCCTCCGTCGACCTCGCGCACGGCGGTCTCGACGAGCCGCGCGAAGAACGGGATGCCGCCGATGGCGAGCGGCACGATCGCGGCCTCGCTGCCGATGGTGGTGCCGGTGACCCAGCGGGTGAAGCTCATCAGCGCGACCATCAGGATGATGAACGGCATCGAGCGGCCCACGTTCACGACCTGGCCGACGACCTTGTTGACCACGACGTTCTGGAGCAGTCCGCCCCGGTCGCTGAGGACGAGCAGGACACCGAGCGGGAGTCCGGCGACGACGGCGATCAGGGTGGACCAGCCGACCATGATCAGGGTCTCCCAGGAGGCCTGCTCCAGCAGGGGCTGCATCTCGGACCAGGTCACTTGGCACCTTCCTTCACCAGCGGGGACGGCGCTTCGCTCGTCGCGTTCACCACGTCGATCTGGAGGCCCTGTTCGCGCAGGAAGCCGACGGGCACGACGTTGTCCTCGTAGCGGCCGGGCAGTTCGATGCGCATCCGGCCGACCTGGAGGCCGCCGACGGTGTCGATGGCCGCGCCGAGGATCGATATGTCGATGTTGTAGGTGCGGGAGAGCTGGGAGATGACCGGCTGGGTGGCGGCCTCGCCGTGGAAGGTGATGTCGAGGACGGTGCGGTCGTCGGCGGAGGCGTCGCCGCCGACCGGGAAGAGCGCGGCGGCCAGTTCGGAGCCCGGGGTGGCGAGGAGTTCGCCGACGGTGCCGGACTCGACGATGCGGCCGTGTTCCATGAGGGCGGCGGAGTCGCAGATGGTCTTGACGACGTCCATCTCGTGGGTGATGAGCAGGACGGTCAGACCGAGCTGCCGGTTCAGGTCGCGCAGCAGCTGGAGGATGGAGCGGGTGGTCTCCGGGTCGAGGGCGCTGGTGGCCTCGTCGGAGAGGAGCACCTTGGGGTCGCCGGCCAGGGCGCGGGCGATGCCGACGCGCTGCTTCTGGCCGCCGGAGAGCTGGGCCGGGTAGGCCCCCGCCTTGTCGGCGAGGCCGACGAGGTCGAGCAGCTCCAGCGCCTTGCGGGAACGTTCCTTCCCGGACTTGCCGAGGATCTCCAGCGGCAGTTCGACGTTGTCCCGCACGGTCCGCGCGGAGAGCAGGTTGAAGTGCTGGAAGACCATGCCGATACGGCTGCGCGCCTGCCGCAGTTCGCGGCTCGCGCGGGGGCCGCGGCCGGCCAGCGCGGTGAGGTCCTGGCCGGCGACGGTGACCGTGCCGGCGGTGGGCCGCTCCAGGAGGTTGACGCAGCGGATGAGCGAGGACTTGCCGGCGCCGGACTGGCCGATGACGCCGTACACCTCGCCCTCGCGGACGTGCAGGTCGACGCCGTCCAGGGCGGTGACCTCGCGGCCGCGTGAGCGATAGACCTTCGTGAGGCCCGATGTGGTGATCACGTGGGTTTCCGTCACTGTCGAGTGCGCGGCGCGGTGGTGGGCGCCGGGCACGGGGCGTTGTTCTTCGGGGGCTTGGGGTCCTTCGGAACGCGGCACGTTCTCGCGGTGGCGGTGCGACCCGGCTGACCGGGGAGAAACGCGTGCGCGGGGCGTGGCTCAGCCGCGTGCGCGGGGCGCGGTGGCGGTCATGAGCGGCGCTCGCTTCGGGGCGCGAGGCTCAGGTGGTGCAGGGGCCCTCTAGAAGGCGCACATTCGACACGTGCGAGGAGCGATGCGGCACATACAACGAGCACCGGGCGTCATCGTCGCCTCGGTCGCAGGGGTGCGGTCGCTCGTCGTGCTCATGCGATCAGTAAAGCAGACGTGTGCTCGTGACCGGACGCCGCTGTCCGGATGGTGGACAGCCGTGGACGGTGGGTGGTCGCGGGCCGGTGGATCAGCCCCGGACGACGATCTCGATGCCCGCGTCGGTGACCAGTGGGGACAAGGCCGACAGGTCGGTGACCACCAGGTCGGCGTCGAGTTCGCCGGGCCGGTGGGTTGTGGCCAACGCCACGGTCCGCATCCCGGCGGCGCGACCGGCCCGCAGACCGGCGGGGGCGTCCTCGAAGACGACGCAGTCGGCCGGGTCGACGCCCAGGAAGCGGGCGCCCAGCAGGTAGGGCTCGGGGGCGGGCTTACCGCGGGTGACGTCGTCGGCGGCGACGAGGTTCTTGGGGAGGATGTCGACGGCCGCGAGCCGGGCCTCGGCGAGCCGCCGGGTCGCGGAGGTGACCACCGCCCAGCGGTCGGCGGGCAGCGCGTCGAGGAAGTCCCGGGTGCCGGGCAGCAGTCGTACGCCGCCGTTCGGCACGTCCTCGACCTCCAGCTGCTCGATCCGCGCGACGGCCCGCGGCACCGCGTGGGCGGGGAGCAGGTCGGCGGCTATCTCGGCGGCGGTCCGGCCGTGCAGCTCGACCCGTGCGAACTCCTCCGCGGTGATCCCGTACTCACCGGCCCACCGCGTCCAGCAGCGGGCCACGGATTCGAGGGAGGAGACGAGGGTTCCGTCGTTGTCGAACAGCAGGGCCTGTGCGTGGAGCTTCATGCCCCCGACCCTACGGGTCCGCCGCGGGTCGGTGCCGGGTGCGGCGGGCGGGGCCGGGGACGGCGGGCCTTTTGGGCCGTAATAGGCTCGCTGCCATGCTTGACGCCCTGACACTGGTGACCGGTGTCGCCGCGCTGCTGCTCGCCGCCTGGTGCGGCTGGGCGGCCTACCGTGACCAGCCGACCAAGGACTGGCACTTCATCGGCATGGCCGTGGTCTCGCTGCTGGCGCTGGTCCAGCTCGTGGTCGGGATCGTGCAGCTGGCGCGGGGCGAGGAGCCGGACCAGGGCACGACCATCTTCGTGGCGTATCTGCTGGGCGCCTTCGCCTGTGTCCCGGCGGCGGGGTTCATGTCGCTGGCCGAGCGCACCCGCTGGGGCTCGGTGACGGTGGCCGCGGGCGGCGTCGTCCTCGCCGTCCTGGAGGTGCGGCTGTATGACATCTGGGGAGGCTGACGTGGTGGCCACGGAGGAGAAGCCGGCCGGTGCGCGGCTGATCAGCGGGCCCGGGATCCTGCTGGTGTGGCTGTACGGCGTGATGGTGGTCGGCGCCGTGTCCCGCTCCGCGTACCAGATCGCGACCGAGTTCGACCGGGCGCCGCTGCCCTACACGCTGTCCGCCCTCGCGGGTCTCGTGTACGGGTTCATCACCTACACGCTGGTGCGCGGCGGCGAGACGGCCCGCAGGGCGGCGGTGGTGTGCTGCGCCGCCGAGCTGGTGGGCGTGCTGACGGTCGGCACCTGGACGATGGTGGAGCCGTCCGCCTTCCACGACGCGACCGTGTGGTCCGACTACGGGATGGGCTACCTCTTCATTCCCGTACTGCTGCCGCTGTCCGCCCTGTACTGGCTGCGCCGGGCCCGCACCGCGTAGCGCCGCCGCACGGTCCCGGCGGTGCGTCAGGCCGTGGTCGCGTACGCCTGGGCGGGCTTCTCCAGGACGATCATGGGGACGCCGTCCTCGCCCTGGGCGGTGCCCACCGTCTCGTAGCCGACCCGCCGGTACAGCCGCAGGCCGCTCTCGCTGCGGTGTCCGGTGTGCAGGCGGAAGCGCTTGGCGCCCCGCTCGTCGGCGAGGGCGGCCTCGGCGGCCCGCAGCAGGCGGGCTCCGATGCCGTGTCCCTGGAGCCGGGGATGGACGCACAGCTTGCCGATGGCGGCGGCGCCGTCCTCGCTCACCCGGCCGCGCACCGAGCCGACGACCTCCTCGCCGAGCCGCGCCACGTAGACGCAGTCGGCGGCGACCTCGTCGCGCACGGAGTCCAGGGTCTGGACGAGCGGGTCGATGCGGTAGTTGCCGTACAGCGCCGCCTCGCTCTGGAAGCAGAGGTACTGCAACCGGAAGATCTGCTCGGCGTCCTTTTCGGTCGCCGCCGAGATGGTCACGCTCATGCCCATGTGCGCATGCCTCCCGCTCACCTGATCACCTGTGGTCCCCCACTCCTATCCCCGTCCTCAGCGGGCCGCAACCTCCGGCGTCAACAATCGGCGCAGACATCCCAGACATCGGGAACGTTCCGGGCCAAGGCTGCCCTGTGAGATACCCAACTCCCCCGCGATCTCCCGGTATGTGAGGTCTCTCGGCGACAACAGCGCCTCCATCAGCCGGGGGCAGCGGCCGGGCAGCCGGCGCACCGCGTCGCGCAGGGCGCGGTGCCGGGCGGCGGCGAGGGCGAGTTGCTCGGGCTCGTGCTCGGCGGCACCGGCGGGCTCGGTCTCGTACGGCCGCTCGTGCCGGGTCGTCCGGCGGGTGCGGCGGGCCTCGGTGCGGACGGCGCGGCGCAGCCAGCGGTGCGGGTCGGAGGGCGGGCCGTCGGTCTCCACGCGTTCCAGCAGGCGCAGCCAGACCGCCTGTTCGAGGTCGCCGGGCTCGGCCCCGGACGCATATGCCTCGGCCGCGGCCTCGGCGGTGAGCAGGGGGCTCAGGGAGGTGACCAGGTCGTGCGTCATATGCACGTCGACGCGGCCGCCCGGGCGGCGGGTTGCCCGGACGGCCGAAGCTCACCCCAACCGGGGGCGGGCGCTCAGTCGTTGACGAAGTCCTCGCGGGCCAGCACGCCGGTGTCCGGGTTGTCGGTGAAGATGCCGTCGATGCCGGTGGCGAAGTACGTGCGGAACGCGCCGAAGACGTCGCCGTAGGCGTCGGGGTCACCGCCCTTGCGGAACTCGGCGGGCAGGAAGGGGTTCTCGTTGCGCATGGTGTAGGGGTGCAGGATCAGGCCCGCGCGGTGCGCGTCGCGGACCAGGGTCGTCGGTTCGGTGAGCCGGCCCGCGGAGTCCTTCGGGATGATCAGGTCGAGTGTGGGGCCGATGCCCTGCGCGTAGGAGGCGATCTCCTTGAGGCCCTTCGGCGTGATGAGGTCGGCCGTGGTGCGCGGGTCGCCGGTCTCGACGAAGTCCCAGGGGCGGCTGTTCGCGCCGGACAGCAGGACGGCGAGGGGGTTGCCGACGAGCCTGTTCATCCGCTGGATGCTGGTGGGTTCGAAGGACTGGATGATGACGGGCGAGTTCTTGCGGTCCTTGCCGTACTTGCGCAGCAGCCGCGCGAGACGCTCTTCCGTGCCCAGGCCGAGCTTGCGGAAGTAGGTGGGGTGCTTGAGTTCGGGGTAGATCCAGACCTGCCTGCCCCGCCTGCGGGTCTGCTCGTTCTGCCAGCGGAGCACCTCTTCGAAGGTGGGGATCTCCCAGCGGCCGTCGTAGAGGGTGTTGTGCGGGCGGTTGGCCGGGATGCGCTCGGTCGCGCGGAGCGTCTTCAGCTCGGCGAGGGTGAAGTCCTCGGTGAACCAGCCGGTGGTGGAGACGCCGTCGAGCTGCTTGGTGCGCTCGCGGTCGGCGAACTCGGGGTGGTCGGCGACGTCGGTGGTGCCGCCGATCTCGGGCTCGTGGCGGCAGACGAGGTGACCGTCCCGGGTCGGGACCAGGTCGCCGGCCTCGACGATGTCGGCGCCCATGTCGAGGGCGAGTTCGTAGGAGCCGAAGGTGTGCTCGGGGCGGTAGCCGCTGGCGCCGCGGTGGCCGATGACGGTCGGGACGGGCAGGCCCTTCACGCCGCCGCCGTGTCCCCCGCCGTGCCCGGTGCCGGCGGCTCTCGCCGTGCCGGACAGGCCGAACACGGCTCCGCCCGCGCCGAGCACCGCCGCTCCGAGGAGCGCGCGCCGTCCGGTGCCGCCCGCCTGCTCGTCCGACTCCTGCGTTCCCATCAGGGCCTCCTGCCGTCGACGTCGGTGCGGGCCGATCGTAGGGGCGCGTACATGACGAGTGGGAGACCGGGGCCGGAACACGCGGGTGCGGGGTGATGTCGTACGCGATACGAGCGGGACGCCGGGTGCCCCTGAGGATGGTGGGCGCGGATGGCTGACGGGCCGTCGGCTTGGGGGCGGTCTGCGGGGGTACGCGATGTCACACGGGTCGGTGGCGCGGCTCCGGCGGCGCGCCTCGTACGGTGCGGGCGGCGCCCGTGCTTCGATCCGGGCCGGGTCGGCACACCGGGACCGGCGACACACCGGGCTCCCGGGCGCGACCTGCCTCACACCGGCGTGAGGACGTTACCGCCGCGCAACACGACGGCACCGCAGGTGAACACGCGTCAACACCGCGTAAGACCCGGGTGACCCGAGGTGCGTGACCCCCTGGGCCGCGAGTAATGTCCTCACCTGCACAGACTCATACCGCATCCCCGACACCGGAGGACCCGTTGTCCCGCTTCGCGCTCATCAAGGCAGTGCTCGGCCCGATCATGCGCCTGATGTTCCGCCCACGGGTGGAGGGCGTGGAGAACATCCCGGGCGACGGACCGGTGATCCTGGCCGGCAACCACCTCACGTTCATCGACTCGGTGATCATGCCCCTGAACTGCGACCGGCAGGTCTTCTTCATCGGCAAGGACGAGTACGTCACCGGCAAGGGGTTCAAGGGGCGGCTTATGGCCTGGTTCTTCACCGGCGTCGGCATGGTTCCGGTCGACCGGGACGGCGGCCGGGGCGGGGTCGCGGCGCTGATGACCGGCCGCCGCATCCTGGAGGAGGGCAAGGTCTTCGGTATCTACCCGGAGGGCACCCGCTCCCCCGACGGCCGCCTCTACCGCGGCCGCACCGGCATCGCCCGGCTGACGCTGATGACCGGCGCGCCCGTCGTCCCGTTCGCCGTGATCGGCACCGACAAGCTTCAGCCGGGCGGCGCGGGTCTGCCCCGGCCGGGCAGGGTCACGGTCCGCTTCGGCGAGGCGATGGAGTTCTCCCGCTACGAGGGCATGGACCGCGACCGCTACGTGCTGCGCGCCGTGACCGACTCCGTGATGACCGAGGTCATGCGGCTGTCGGGCCAGGAGTACGTGGACATGTACGCGAGCAAGGCGAAGGCGGCGTAAGCCTCCGGCGGGTGGGCGGGGAGGACGGCACGCCCTCGCCCACGTGCGCCGCGTTGGCCGACCACCCTCGCCGGCGCCGTCCTCCACCGGGCCGGGCCCACGCAGGTCGGTCGGGCATCGCCGCCCGCCGTGACGTGATCCGCCGGGCACGCCTGGAGCCTCGCACCTCGCGGAGGACGGGCCTCGCAGCCCATGGACGGCAGGCCGCACAGGGCGCGGACGGCGGCCCCCGTGGACGGCTGACCGCGCAATCGCGGAGAACAAGCCGCGACCTCGAACAGCGGGCCACGCGACCCCACGCACCGGACCCCGCAGGACGCGGACGGCAGACCGCGACGGACGGCAGGCACCGCAAACCACGGACAGCGCGCCCGCGAACCACGAACGGCGAGCCGCACCCCAGGGTGTGGCTCGCCGTTCGTGCGTCCGTGCGTCCGTGCCAGGCAGCTACGGGTGTTCCGCCCCGTCCTCCAGGCGCTGGCCCCGTAGCAGGAACCAGGAGGCCGCCGCGGCGGCCAGGAGGACCGCGGCGCCTACGCCGGCCGCGAGGGTCAGGCCGTCGACGAAGGCCTGGCGGGCGGAGTCCAGGAGCGCCCCGGCCGTGTCGGCGGGGAGACCCGCGGCGGCCTCCACCGCGCCGCCCAGTGACTCGTGTGCCGCCGCCGGAGTGCCCGCCGGACCGGTGAAGTCGCGGTAGACGCCGGTCACGATCGAGCCGAGCACCGCGATGCCGAGCGCGGCGCCGAGTTCGTACGCCGTCTCGGAGACCGCGGAGGCGGCGCCCGCCTGTTCCTTGGGCACGCTGGAGAGGATCACGTCGGCGGTGACGGTGAAGGAGAACCCGGCGCCGATGCCGACGACCAGCAGGGCCGCGCCGAGCAGCGGGTAGCCGGTGTTCTGCCCGATGACGGTCAGCGCGGCGAGTGCGAGGCCGACGGCGGCGAGCCCGCCGGCGACCACGGCACGGACCGAGAAGCGCCGGGCCGCGCGGCCCGCGATCAGACCGGCCACCACCGCGCCGATGGCGGCCGGCAGCTCGGCCAGTCCCGCCTCGAAGGGGCGCCTGCCCTGGACGAGTTGCAGGTACTGGGAGAGGAAGAAGACCAGCCCCGACAGGCCCAGGATGGTCAGCAGGTCGGCCAGGACCGCCCCGCTGAAGCCCCGGCTGCGGAACAGCCGCATGTCGAGCAGCGGCTTGGGCATCGTCAGCTGACGGCGCACGAACCCGTAGAGCGCGGCGGCGCCCAGCAGGCCAGCGGCGAGCGTGACCCACGCGAACCCGTGCGCGGCGGCCTCCTTGACGGCGTACACGACACCGACCATGCCGACCAGGGAGAGGGTGACGCTGGACAGGTCCCAGGGGCCCGGGTTCGGGTTGCGGGACTCGGGCAGCAGCTTGGCGCCGACGACGACCAGGACGGCCATCACGGGCAGGTTGATCAGGAAGACCGAGCCCCACCAGAAGTGCTCCAGCAGGAACCCGCCGACGATCGGGCCGACCGCCGTACCGGCGGAGGCGGTGGCGCCCCAGATGCCGACGGCGAGGCTGCGTTCGCGCGGGTCGTGGAAGAGGTTCCGGATCAGGGCGAGGGTGGCCGGCATCAGGGTGGCGCCCGCGACGCCGAGCAGCGCCCGGGCGAAGATCATCAGCTCGGGCGTGTGCGCGTAGGCGTTGAGCACGGATATCGCGCCGAACGCCGTGGCGCCCACGAGCAGGATCCGCTTGCGGCCGATGCGGTCGCCGAGGCTGCCCATGGAGACGAGCAGACCGGCGATGACGAAGGAGTAGACGTCGCCGATCCAGAGCAGCTGGGTGCCGGACGGGGCGAGGTCCTCACTGATGTAGGGGGTCGCGAGACCGAGCACGGTCGCGTCGACGGCCACCAGCAGCACGGCCAGCACGAGGACGGACAGCGCCAGCCAGCGACCGGGGCGTTTCACCGCCTCGGTCGTGTGTGCCGACTGCAGGGTGCGGGTCATGGTCCCTCTCTCCGGAGTGCGCCGCCGAGCAGCAGCTCGACGATCATGTGGGTGAAGTCGTTGCGGGCCACGCGGCCCTCGGTCACGGCCCAGGCGCCGGCGCCGATCAGGCCGTAGAGCGCCTCGGTGAGCCAGGCCGGGGTGAGGTCGATGCGGAACTCGCCGCTCTCCTGACCCCGGCGGAACAGCGCGGCCAGTCGGGCGTCGATGCGGGCCCAGCCCTCGTTCTGCTCCTCGCCCTCGAACAGCTGGTTCTCGGTGTAGAGGAAGGCGATCAGACCGGCGGCCGGCTCGATCTCGCGGACGAGCCGCCGGACCGCGTCGGCCGCCGCTCCGTCGTCGAGGCGGGCCGCCGCCAGGGCGGCCTCGCACTCGTCGATGCCGAGCGCTTCCAGCGCCCGGACCAGCGCGTCGCGCCCGGCGAACTGCCGGTGCAGCGTGGCCCGGCTGATCCCGGCCGCCCGCGCGACCTCGTCCATGGTCGCGGTGGCTTTGCGGGTCAGCAGGGACGCGGCGTCGCGCAGTACCTGGTCTCGATCAACGGCCATGAGACAACGATAACCCACATGAGACAAGTTTGTCTCACACTGGGCATGCGTGACTCACCTCTCAGAGGTGGGTCACGGTTTCCGGAGGGCTCAGTGCCAGGGCAGCTGCCCGCGCCGCTCCCAGTAGGCGCCCGGTTCCTCGACGAGCGCGCCGAGGCGTGCCACCTGGTCCTCGTCGAAGTCGACGACGGCGGCATGCAGGTTCGAACCGAGCTGGTTCACGGTGGCGGCCCCGGAGAGGACCACGCCCGCCCACGGCTGACGCAGGATCAGCGCGAGGGCGACCGCGTCGCAGCCCAGGGCCGTCTCCTCCGCGACGGCCTTCAGGGCGCCGGGCGCTTGGGGCTCGGCGAGGCGGCCGTTGGCCATGCCCTCCTTGACGATCACGGTGAGCCCGGCCTCGTGCGCCTCGGCCAGCGCGGGCCCGGCGGAGGTCTCCAGCGCGTTGTACGTCGACTGGACGGTGCGGAAGAGGGGGTCGCCGTCCACGGTCACCGCGAGCGCGGCGCGGATCGCCTCGGCCTGGGCGGGGCCGCTGGTGGAGAAGCCGACGGTGACCCCGCGCGCGGCGGCCTCGGCCAGCTTCGCGTGCAGTTCCTTGTCCGTGAGGGCCGGACTGTCGGGGGTCAGCGAGTGGATCTGGTAGAGGTCGAGCCGGTCGCCGAGCAGGGCGTCGGTCTCGGCGCGCTGGCGTTCGTAGGTCGCCGCGCCGTGGTCCTTGACCTCGTGCCGCTCGGCCTCGGTGGACCAGTCGGCGGTGTAGGTGTAGCCCCACTTGCTGCCGACGATCACGTCGTCGGCCTCCGGGCGCTGCCGGAGCCAGTCGGCCAGGAACTCCTCCGAGCGCCCGTAGGAGCGGGCCGCGTCGAAGTAGCGCACGCCCTGGGCGTAGGCGGCGTCGAGGAGGTCGTGGGTCCGCTCGCGCATCGCCTCGACCGTGCGGTCGGCCGGCAGGTCGTGGTCGCGGCCGAGGTTGATGTAGCCGGGGCGCCCGACGGCGGCGAGACCGAGGCCGATGTGGGAGGTCGGGGTCGTTGCTGTGGCCAGGCGGGCGAAGGGCATCGCGGGCTCCGTTCGGTCGGCTGCTGAAGCTGCTGAGCTTGCTGACGCTGCTGTAGCTGCTGAAGCTTGCTGACCAACGTAACCGCGATGCCCCTCGGGTACACCGGGTGCTACTTCTTGGCGTTCGCCCACGCGTGCTGGCCGGCCACGTCCGCCTTCACCTCGGCGAGCTGGACGGCGACCGCGCTGGGCGCCGTGCCGCCGCGGCCGTTGCGGGAGGCGAGGGCGCCGGGGACGTCGAGCACGGAGCGGACCTCGGGGGTGAGGTGGGCGGAGATCTTCGCGAACTGCTCGTCGGTCAGCTCGTCCAGTTCCTTGCCCTCGGCCTCGGCGGCCTTCACGCACTCGCCGGCCACCTCGTGCGCCACGCGGAACGGGACGCCCTGCCGGACCAGCCACTCGGCGATGTCGGTGGCCAGCGAGAAGCCGGCCGGGGCCAGCTCCTCCATGCGCTCGCGGTGCACGGTGAGGGTGGCCATCATGCCGGTGAAGGCGGGGAGCAGGATCTCCAGCTGGTCGATGGAGTCGAAGACCGGCTCCTTGTCCTCCTGGAGGTCGCGGTTGTACGCGAGCGGGAGGGCCTTGAGGGTGGCCATCAGGCCGGTGAGGTTGCCGATGAGGCGGCCGGACTTGCCGCGGGCCAGCTCGGCGATGTCCGGGTTCTTCTTCTGCGGCATGATCGAGGAGCCGGTGGAGAAGGCGTCGTGCAGGGTCACGAAGGAGAACTCCTTCGTGTTCCAGATGATGATCTCCTCGGCGATCCGGGAGACGTTCACGCCGATCATCGCGGTGACGAAGGCGAACTCGGCGACGAAGTCGCGGGAGGCGGTGCCGTCGATGGAGTTGCCGGCGCTGCCGTGCTCGAAGCCGAGGTCCCGGGCTACCGCCTCCGGGTCCAGGCCGAGGGAGGAACCGGCCAGGGCGCCCGAACCGTACGGCGACACGGCGGTGCGCTCGTCCCATTGCCGCAGCCGCTCCGCGTCCCGGCCGAGCGCCTGGACGTGGGCGAGGACGTGGTGTGCGAAGAGCACCGGCTGGGCGTGCTGGAGGTGGGTCCGGCCGGGCATCGCCACGTCCGGGTGCGCCTCGGCGAGGCCGATCAGCGCGTCCTGGAGGTCGGCGATCAGGCCGCCGACGGTCCGGGCGTGGTCGCGCAGGTACATCCGGAAGAGGGTGGCCACCTGGTCGTTGCGGGACCGGCCGGCGCGCAGCTTGCCGCCGAGGTCGGCGCCGAGCCGCTCCAGCAGGCCGCGCTCCAGGGCGGTGTGCACGTCCTCGTCGGCGATGGTGCCGGTGAACGAGCCGTCGGCGACATCGGCCTCGAGCCGGTCGAGCCCGGCGATCATCCGGGTCAGCTCGTCCTCGGTGAGCAGGCCGGCCTTGTGCAGCACGCGCGCGTGGGCACGCGAACCGGCGATGTCGTAGGGCGCGAGCCGCCAGTCGAAGTGCACGGACGCGGACAGCTTCGCCAGGGCCTCGGCGGGACCGTCGGCGAAACGGCCGCCCCAGAGCCGGACGTCACCGCTGTTGCTGCTCACTTGGGTCGCTCCTCACCGTACGATCACTGTCATGCATGAGTATGCAGAACTCCGCATGATTCGTCAATCTCGCAGGCAGACGGGACGTGCCGCGTCCACTCCCGCATAATCGTTAGACATGGGAAAGACTTATGAGCGCATAGACGGCAGACTCCGCGCCTTCATCGAGGCACAGCCCCTCTTCTTCACGGCCACCGCTCCCCTGGCCGGCGACGGCACGGTGAACCTGTCCCCCAAGGGCCTCACGGGCAGCTTCGCGGTGCTGGACGAACTCACCGTCGCCTATCTCGACTTCGCCGGTTCCACCGCCGAGACCATCGCCCACCTGCGGGAGAACGGGCGCATCACGCTGATGTGGTGCGCGTTCCAGGGCCCGCCGAACATCGTCCGGGTGCACGGTCGCGGCGAGCCCGTCTTCCGCGACGACCCGCGTTTCCCCGGCCTCCTCGGCCACTTTCCCGACATCGACAGCACCGCGCACGGACTGCGCTCGATCATCGTCGTGACCGCCGAACTCGTCCGCGACTCCTGCGGCTACGCCGTCCCCTTCATGGCGTACGAGGAGGACCGGGACCTGCACGGCAAGCGGTTCGCCCGGGAGGACGACGCCTCGCTCAGCGCCTATTTCGCCAAGAAGGACCACGTGGCGACGAGCCTGGACGGCCTTCCCGGGCTGCCGTTGCCGCTGCCTCCCTCTACCGTCTGACCCATGCGCCCCGGTGTCGTAGCCGTCCTCGTCTCCGCGTCCCTCCTCACGCTCGGTGCCGCGCCGCCCGGCGGGTCTGCTTCCCGGCCGCTGCCGGCCCGGATGGCGGACACCGGCGGCGGCACCCAGCTGATCACCGCGGTCGCTCCGGGCACCGGCTCGACGACGGGCACGGTCACCTGGTGGGACCGCAGGGGCGCGGGGGACGGCCGGTGGGTGCGGGCCGGTTCCGCGCCCGCCCGTTTCGGGGCCGGGGGGCTGACCGACGGGGCGACGCGCGTACAGGGCACGAACACCACCCCGACCGGGCTGTACGACCTGCCGTACGCCTTCGGCATCCGGGCGGCGCCGCGCGGCACGGCGTACCGGTACCGCCCGGTGCGCCAGGACTCCTGGTGGTGCCAGGACAACGCCTCGCGCGCCTACAACCGCTGGACCGAGCCGCGCCCCGCCGACTGCCGCGCCGCCGAGGCCGAGCACCTGGTCACCTACACGGCGCAGTACGCCCACGCCCTGGTCGTGGGCTTCAACTACCACCGCCCGGTGCGCGGCCGCGGCGCGGGCATCTTCCTGCACGTCAACGGGCGCGGGGCGACCGCCGGCTGCGTGTCGGTGCCGGCCGAGGCGATGCGGCGCATCCTGCGGTGGGCCGAGCCCGACGAGCGCCCGCACCTCGCGATCGGCACCACCGGCGGCGCGACGGCGATCACGCGCTACTGACCGGCGACAGGAGTGCCGGACCGGGCTGAACGCTCCGGCGGCGCGGCGCGTATCTGTGGGCCAAGGGTCAAGTCCCCACGGAGGAACCGTGACCACCACGCTCGCCGGCGGCCGTGCCGCCCGCCGTCAGACGATGCGGCGCATCCGTCCGCGCCGCTCCCCCGCCGTCCCCCTGCTGCTCGCCGTGTGGGCGGGCGCGGCGGGCGTGTTGTGGCTGTGGTGGCGCAACACGCCCGCCATTTCCGACCAGACCGGCATGATCCTCAACGCGGGCCGGATCACCGGTCTGCTCGCCGGGTACCTGATGGCGCTGGTGGTGCTCCAGATGGCACGGGTGCCGGCGCTGGAGCGGCGGGTGGGCTCCGACCGGGTGGCCCGCTGGCACGCGATGACCGGCCGCTACACGCTCTGCCTGGTCCTCGCCCACGTCTTCCTGATCATGTGGGGCTACGCCGCGCAGGCCGGCAAGGGCCTAGGTGACATCGTCGCCCAGACGGTCGACTCCGTGAACCAGCTGCCCGACATGGGCAAGGCCGCCATCGGCACCGGACTGCTGGTCGTCATCGGGCTGATCTCGATCGGCCCGGTCCGCCGGCGCATCCCGTACGACCTCTGGTACCACGTGCACCTGCTGACCTACGCGGCCGTGTTCCTGACCTTCTGGCACCAGCTGAGCACCGGCAACGACTTCGCGGTCGAGCCGGTCACCAAGACCGTCTGGTACGTCCTGTACGGGTCGGTGACGGCGCTCGTCCTCTGGTACCGCGTGCTGACGCCGCTGCGCCTCAACCTGCGGCACCGGATGCGGGTGGAGGCGGTGATCGAGGAGACGCCCGGCATCGTGTCGGTGCTGATCGGCGGTCGCCGGCTGCACCGGATGGGCGCGGAGGCCGGGCAGTTCTTCCGCTGGCGGTTCCTGGCGCCGGGGATGCGGTTCAGCTCCCACCCGTACTCGCTGTCGGCGGCGCCGCGCCCGGACATGCTGCGGATCACCGTGAAGGCGATCGGCGACCACAGCGCCCGGCTGCGCGAGCTGGAACCCGGCACCCGGGTCTGGGCCGAGGGTCCGTACGGCGCCCTGACCGCCCAGCGCCGCAGCCGCGGCAAGGTGCTGCTGGTGGCCGGCGGGGTCGGGATCACGCCGATGCGGGCGCTGTTCGAGACGCTGCCCGGCGCGTCCGGCGACATCACGCTGCTCTACCGGGCCAACAGCACGCAGGAGCTGGCGCTGTGGGACGAGCTGGCCGGGATCGCCGAGGAGCGCGGCGCCCGGCTGATGTACGCGGTCAACAGCCCGGACGGGGAGCGCCCGGACATCTCCGCGGAGACCCTGAGCCGCAAGATCCCGGACGTCGAACGCCACGACGTCTTCCTGTGCGGGCCGCCCGGCTTCGCCCAGTCGGTGTACGAGGCACTGCGCGGCGCGGGGGTCCCCGCCCGCCGTATCCACCACGAGTCGTTCGAGATGTGAGCGACGGACATCAGGAGTCCAGGACAGATGAGGAAAAGTCACCCCGTTCGGCGTGCCGTGCTCGCCGGCGCCGCGACCGTGTCCGGGATCGTGCTGCTGCTGTCGCTGAAACCGGCCTCGGACCCGGGCTCCGCCTCGGCGGCGGGCGGCGCCGCACCGCCGGCGGCCGCGCAGTCGCCGCAGGGCGGCCGGGGCGCCGGGTCCGGCACGGTCACCGGAGACGCCGCCGACACCCAGTACGGGCCGGTGCAGGTCCGGCTCGCGGTGAGCGGCGGGAAGATCACCGGGGCCGAGGCCGTGCAGGCGCCCAAGGGCGGGCAGAGCGACCAGATCACCGCGAACGCGGTGCCCAAGCTCAACCAGGCCGCCGTCAGCGCGGGCACCGCCGACATCGACGCCGTCTCGGGTGCCACGTACACCAGCGCCGGATACGTGAAGTCCCTCCAGTCGGCGCTGGACAAGGTCGCGGCCGCCTCCGCGGGACAGGACTCGGGCGAGGGCTCGGGACAGGACTCGGGCGAAGGCTCGGGGCAGGGTTCCGGCGACGGGACGGGGCAGGGCTCCGGCGACGGCGCGGGCGAGGAGCAGGGCGGTGCCGGGCAGGGCACGCAGGTGCTCACCGGTGACGTCGCGCAGACCCAGTACGGGCCCGTTCAGGTGCGCGTCACCGTCAGCGGCGGGAAGATCACCGACGCCGAGACCCTCCAGGCGCCCAAGGGCGGACGGAGCGACCAGGTCACCGCCGACGCGGTGCCCAAGCTCGACCAGGCCGCCGTCACCGCCGGCACCGCCGACATCGACGCCGTCTCCGGCGCCACCTACACCAGCGCCGGATACAAGCAGTCCCTGCAATCGGCACTGGACCGGGCCGGTGGCTGACGCCGTGGCCGAGTCCGCACAGGCTCCCGCCGCGGTGCGTCACGTGGAGGAGACGATGGGGACCGTCTTCTCCTTCGACGTCCGCGGCGGGGAACCCACGGCCGTACGGGCGGCGCTGGACGAGGCGGTCGCCGGGCTGCACCGGGCCGACGAGGTGTTCAGCACCTACCGCGACGACAGCCAGGTTTCCCGCCTGGCGCGCGACGAGGTGACCGTCGACGCGTGCGCGCCCGAGGTCGCCGAGGTGCTGGAGCTGGCGGCCGAGGCGGAGCGGGTGAGCGACGGCTGGTTCAGCACGCGGTACCGGGGCCGGCTCGATCCGACCGGGATCGTCAAGGGCTGGGCCGTGGAGCGCGCCGCCCGCCGGATCGCGGCGGCGGGCGCGACGGGGGTCAGCCTCAACGGCGGCGGGGACGTGCAGTTGCTCGGGGCGCCGGGGCCGAGGCGGCCCTGGCGGGTCGGTGTGTCGGACCCGCTGCGGCCCGGCGGGCTCGCGGCCGTGGTCTCCGCGGCGGGGGCGGCCGAACTGGCCGTGGCGACGTCCGGCAGCGCCGAGCGCGGTGCGCATGTCGTCGACCCGCGCACCGGGCGTTCGGCGGTGACCGACCTGTTGTCCGTGACCGTGGTGGCACCCCGGCTGACCTGGGCGGACTGCTGGGCGACGGCGGCGTTCGCGATGGGTTCGCGGGAGGGGCTGCGCTGGCTGGAGTCGCTGCCCGGCGTCGAGGGGCTGCTGATCACGGCCGGGGACGAGGTGCGGTGTACTGGAGGACTGGCGGCCTGGCTGGGCTGAACCCGGCCGACGGGTGACCGGCGCGCCGCCGAGCAGGTGTCCGCACGCGCTGGAGGAGGCCGTATGGCAGAGGCGAGCGAGGTCGAGGCCGTCGTGTTCGATGTGCTCGGCACGATGGTCGACGAACCGGGGGGACTGCGCGCGGCGTTGCGCGAGGCGGTGCCCGAGGCCGACGCGGCGTCGATCGGCCACCTGCTCACGGTGTGGCAGGAGCACGTCGAGCACGAGACAGGGCGCATCGGGGCGAAGGAGCGGCCGTACGCCGACTCCGGGGTCCTGGACCGCGAGGCGGCGGAGCGGGTCGCCGAGCACGCCGGGCTCACCGACGTGGACGCCGTCGCGCGGCTGGCCACCGCGGGGCGGCGCCTGGCGCCGTGGGACGACTCCGTCGCGGGTCTCGCGCGCCTGGCCGAACGTTTCCCGGTCCTGGGGCTCTCCAACGCGAGTCGTGCGTCGCTGCTCCGCCTCAACGCGTACGCGGGGCTGCGCTGGCACCAGGCTCTGTCGGCCGAGGACGCCCAGGCGTACAAACCCGCGCCGGAGGTCTACCGGCTCGCCCTCACCGCGGCCGGCTGTCCGCCGCAGCGGGTGCTGATGGTCGCCGCCCACGCCTGGGACCTGCGTGGCGCCCAGGCCGTGGGCATGCGCACCGCCTATGTCCGGCGCCCGGTGGGTGACCCGCCGCGCGGCTCGGACGCCTTCGACTGGGCGGTGGACGGTCTGGCCGAGCTGGTCGCGGAGCTGACGCGGGGATAGCGGCCCCGGCGCCCCGGCCCCCCGCTCAGTGGCCGTTCTGCGCCAGCCGCAGCAGGTGGTCGGCCAGCGCCTGCCCGCCCGTCGGCTCCCGGCTGATCAGCATCAGCGTGTCGTCGCCCGCGATGGTGCCGAGGATGTCGTGCAGCTCCGCCTGGTCGATGGCCGAGGCGAGGAACTGCGCCGCACCCGGCGGGGTGCGCAGGACCACGAGGTTGGCCGAGGCCTCCGCGGAGATCAGCAGCTCCGCGGAGAGCCGCCGCATCCGCTCCTCCTTCGCCGACTCGCCGAGCGGCGCCCGCGGGGTGCGGAAGCCGCCCTCGCTGGGCACCGCGTAGATGAGGTCGCCGTCGGTGTTGCGGATCTTCACCGCGTTCAGCTCGTCCAGATCGCGGGAGAGCGTCGCCTGGGTGACGGTCAGCCCGTCGTCGGCGAGCAGCTTCGCGAGCTGGCTCTGCGAGCGCACCGCCTGCCGGTTGAGGATGTCCACGATCCGCCGGTGGCGTGCGGTGCGGGTCTGCGGCAGGGCGGGCCCCGCCGTCTGATCGTGCTCCTGCGCCTGGCTCATCGTCGTCTCATTCTCCGGATCGTCCGTCCCCGTGGGCCGCGTCGGCGGCCTGGTCAAGGATGCCGGGCAGGGCCCCGAGGAAGGCGTCCACCACGTCGTCGCCGAGGTTCAGCGCGGGCATCAGCCGTACGACATCGGGGGCGGGCGCGTTCACCAGGATTCCGGCGTCCTGAGCCGCCTGCTGCACCTGGGGCGCGAGCGGCTCGGTGAGCACGATACCCAGGAGCAGTCCGGCGCCCCGGACGTGCCCGACCAACGGGTGGCCGAGAGCCTCGACTCCGCCGCGGATCCTCTCGCCCTGCCGCTTCACGTTGTCCAGCAGGCCCTCGTCCGCGATGGTGTCGAGGACGGCGAGTCCGGCGGCGCAGGCGACCGGGTTGCCGCCGAAGGTCGTGCCGTGCTGGCCGGGCCGGAGGAGTTCGGCGGCGCGTCCGAAGGCGACCGTCGCGCCCAGCGGCAGTCCGCCGCCGAGGCCCTTGGCGAGGGTGACGACGTCCGGCAGGACGCCCTCGTGCGCCTGGTACTCGAACCAGTGGCCGGTGCGGCCGACGCCGGTCTGCACCTCGTCAAGGACCAGCAGCGCCCCGGTGGCGGCGGTGATGGCGCGGGCGGCCTTGAGATAGCCGGGCGGCGGGACGACGACGCCGTTCTCGCCCTGGATCGGCTCGATGACGACCAGGGCCGTCTCCTCGGTGACCGCCGCCGCCAGCGTCTGCGCGTCCCCGTAGGGCACGTGGGTGACGTCGCCGGGCAGCGGCCGGAACGGCTCCTGCTTGCCGGGCTGGCCGGTCAGCGCCAGGGCGCCCATGGTGCGGCCGTGGAAGCCGCCCTCGGTGGCGACCATGTGCGGCCGCCCGGTGAGCCGGCCGATCTTGAAGGCGCCCTCGTTGGCCTCGGCTCCGGAGTTGCAGAAGTAGACCCTGCCGTCCCGGCCGAAGCGCTGGAGCAGCCGTTCGGCGAGCGCGACGGGCGGTTCGGCGATGAACAGGTTGGAGACATGGCCGAGGGAGGCGATCTGCCGGCTCACCGCCTCGACCACCGCCGGGTGGGCGTGGCCGAGCGCGTTGACCGCGATGCCGCCGACGAAGTCCAGGTACTCGGTGCCGTCGGCGTCCCAGAGCCGGACGCCCTCGCCGCGCACCAGGGGCAGGCGGGGCGTGCCGTAGTTGTTCATGAGCGTGCCCTGCCAGCGCTCGGTCAGCTCCGCGTTGCCCGCGGCGTCCCCGGTGTTGCTCACGACTCCCCCTGTTCGTCCGGCACGACCATCGTGCCGATGCCCTCGTCGGTGAAGATCTCCAGCAGGATCGAGTGCTGGACCCGGCCGTCGATGACGCGGGCGGTGGTGACGCCGTTGCGTACGGCGTGCAGGCAGCCCTCCATCTTCGGCACCATGCCGGAGGACAGGTCGGGCAGCAGTTTCTCGAGCTGGGTGGCGGTGAGGCGGCTGATCACCTCGTCGGAGTTCGGCCAGTCCTCGTAGAGGCCCTCGACGTCGGTGAGGACCATGAGAGTCTCGGCGCCGAGCGCCGCAGCGAGTGCCGCAGCCGCCGTATCAGCATTGACGTTGTAGACATGGTGGTCGTCCTGGGAGCGGGCGATCGAGGAGACGACCGGGATGCGGCCGTCGGCGAGCAGCGCCTCGATGGCGCCGGTGTCGATCTCGGTGATCTGTCCGACCCGCCCGATGTCGACGAGTTCGCCCTCGATCCGGGGCTGGTGCTTGGTGGCGGTGATGGTGTGCGCGTCCTCGCCGGTGAGGCCGACGGCGAGCGGTCCGTGCTGGTTGAGCAGCCCGACCAGCTCGCGCTGGACCTGTCCGGCCAGCACCATCCGTACGACGTCCATGGCGTCCTCGGTGGTGACGCGCAGGCCGGCCTTGAACTCGCTGACGATGCCGTGCCGGTCGAGGGCGGCGCTGATCTGCGGGCCGCCGCCGTGCACGACGACGGGCTTGAGGCCGGCGTGGCGCAGGAAGACGACGTCCTGGGCGAAGGCGGCCTTCAGGTCCTCGTCGACCATGGCGTTGCCGCCGAACTTGATGACGACGGTCTTGCCGTGGTGCCGGGTCAGCCAGGGCAGCGCCTCGATGAGGGTCTGGGCCTTGGGCAGCGCGGTGTGCTTGCGGGTGCTCATGAGGAATACGCGCTGTTCTCGTGGACGTAGTCGGCGGTGAGGTCGTTGGTCCAGATCGTGGCCGTGGCGTCGCCGGCGGCGAGGTCGGCGACGACGTGGACCTCGCGGTAGCGCATGTCGACCAGCTCGCGGTCCTCGCCGACGCCGCCGTTCTTGCAGACCCAGACGCCGTTGATGGCGACGTTCAGCCGGTCGGGCTCGAAGACGGCGGAGGTGGTGCCGATGGCGGAGAGGACGCGGCCCCAGTTGGGGTCCTCGCCGTGGATGGCGCACTTGAGGAGGTTGTTTCGGGCGATGGTGCGGCCGACCAGGACGGCGTCGTCCTCGGTCGCGGCGTTCACGACCTCGACCTTGATGTCCTTGCTGGCGCCCTCGGCGTCCCGGATGAGCTGCTGCCCGAGGTCGTCGCAGACGGCCCGTACGGCCTCGGCGAAGTCGTCGTGGGCCGGGGTGACGCCGGAGGCGCCCGAGGCCAGCAGCAGCACGGTGTCGTTGGTGGACATGCAGCCGTCGGAGTCGACCCGGTCGAAGGTGACGCGGGTGGCGGCGCGCAGCGCGGTGTCGAGCGCACCGGCCTCCAGGTCGGCGTCGGTGGTGAGGACGACGAGCATGGTGGCGAGCCCCGGCGCGAGCATCCCGGCGCCCTTGGCCATGCCGCCGACGGTCCAGCCGTCCTTGGTGACTACGGACGTCTTGTGCACGGTGTCGGTGGTCTTGATGGCGATGGCGGCCTTCTCGCCGCCGTGCTCGGAGAGCTGACCGGCGGCCGTCTCCACGCCGGGGAGCAGCTTGTCCATGGGCAGCAGTACGCCGATGAGTCCCGTGGAGCAGACGGCGACCTCGCCCGCGCCCGTCCCGAGCACCTCGGCGACCTTCTCCGCCGTGGCGTGGGTGTCCTGGAAGCCCTTGGGGCCGGTACAGGCGTTGGCGCCGCCGGAGTTGAGGACGACGGCGGAGACCTGCCCGCTCTTCAGCACCTGCTCGGACCACAGGACCGGCGCGGCCTTGACGCGGTTGGAGGTGAAGACGCCCGCGGCGGCGCGGCGGGGACCGGTGTTGACCACGAGGGCCAGGTCGGGATTGCCGCTCTCCTTGATCCCGGCGGTGATTCCGGCCGCCGTGAATCCCTTTGCTGCGGTCACGCTCACGGGGCGACTCCGATCGTCGTCAGTCCGGTGGTCTCGTCGAGACCCAGGGCGATGTTCATGCTCTGGACGGCACCGCCCGCGGTGCCCTTGGCCAGGTTGTCGATGGCGCCGATGGCGATGACGCGGCCCGCGGCGGCGTCGTACGCGACCTGGACCTGAACGGCGTTGGAACCGTAGACGGAAGCGGTGGCGGGCCACTGGCCCTCGGGCAGCAGGTGCACGAAGGGCTCGTCGGCGAAGGCCTTCTCGTAGGCCGCGCGGACGGCTTCGGCGGTGACACCGGGCTTCGCCTTGGCGGTGCAGGTGGCGAGGATGCCGCGGGGCATCGGTGCGAGGGTCGGCGTGAAGGAGACGGAGACCGGCTCACCGGCGACCGCGCCGAGGTTCTGGATCATCTCGGGGGTGTGCCGGTGCAGGCCCCCGACGCCGTACGGCGACATGGACCCCATGACCTCGCTGCCCAGCAGGTGCGGCTTGGCCGCCTTGCCCGCGCCGGAGGTGCCGGAGGCGGCGACGATCACGGCCTCGGGCTCGGCGAGGCCGGCGGCGTAGGCCGGGAAGAGGGCCAGCGAGACGGCGGTCGGGTAGCAACCGGGCACCGCGACACGCTTGGACCCCTCCAGCGCGGCGCGGGCACCCGGCAGTTCGGGGAGGCCGTAGGGCCAGGTGCCGGCGTGCGGGGAGTCGTAGAACCTCTCCCAGTCGCCGGCGTCCTTCAGGCGGAAGTCGGCGCCCATGTCCACGACCAGCACGTCCGGCCCGAGCTGCTCGGCGACGGCGGCGGACTGGCCGTGCGGCAGCGCGAGGAAAACGACATCGTGCCCGGCGAGCACCTCGGGCGTGGTCGCCCCCAGGACCCGGTCGGCCAGCGGCAGCAGATGCGGCTGCAGCGCGCCGAGCCGCTGCCCCGCGTTGGTGTTGCCGGTCAGGGCGCCGATCTCGACCTCGGGGTGCGCGAGCAGCAGACGCAGCAGCTCACCGCCCGCATACCCACTCGCTCCGGCCACCGCCGCACGTACCGCCATGACGTCCTCCATCCTTGATGGCATGACTATACGTATCGCTGCACGTTTATGCAATTTAGCTCTGAGCAGGCGGGCATCCGTCCGGCACCGACGGGTAGGCTGCCCAGCCGATCACCGGAGCGCACGGAGGACCCGTTGAGCGTCGACATCGCCGGTTTCACCACCTCGCACGACGAGCGACCGCCGGCTCCCGTACCGGTGGACTGGGACCTCGTCGAGGAGTGGCTCGGGGTACGGCTGCCACGGGACTACAAGCAGCTCGCGGAGCGGTACGGGCCCGTGGACCTCGGGGAGTACTTCTGGATCCACGTGCCGTGCGTCGAGGGCGGCCGGTTCGACTACGGCGAGTGGCTGCGCGAGACGCACCGGGAGGCCCGGATCGACGCCCGGGACCTGCCGCCCGAGGAGCGGTTCGCAGTGCACCCGGAGCCGGGCGGACTGCTGGCCTGGGGGTGCACCCGGGGCTCCGACACCCTCTTCTGGGACACCTCCGTCTCGGCCGATCCGGACGAGTGGACGGTGGTCGTCCGGCACCAGGGCTCCGTGCCGGGGAGCGGCCTGCTGGACTGGCACGCCTACGACCTCACCCTCACCGAGTACCTGCGCCACGCCGTCCGGGACACCTGGGAGCTGCCCTCTCCGCCCGGCCCGCTGATGGGGCCCGTGACCGGCAGCGTGGGGCGGACCGCCTTCCTGCCGACGGCCGCGCCCTGGACTCCGCCCGAGCCCGTCCCTCCCCGGCTGACCGCCGAGGAGCGACGCGTCGCCCTGGAGACCGGCACCGGAATGGACGCCCTGCGCCTGCTGTCACCGCCGCCCGAGCGGCCCTACCTGGGCGGCGGCACCTGGGAGGGGCTCTTCGCGGAACTGGGCACACGGCTGCCTGGCGAGTACGTGCGGCTGATGGACCTGTACGGCGCCGGGTGCTGGAGCGAGTATCTGCGCTTTCTCACCCCCCTGCGGGCCGGTGAGCGACGTTTCGCCACTCATGTCGAGGCGGTGCTCGGCGCGTACCGCTCGCACCGGTACAGCTTCCCGGAGTCGTACGGGCTCACCGTCTGGCCCGAGCCCGGTGGCTTCCTGCCCTTCGCCAACTCCATCGACGCCGATCACCTCGGCTGGCTCACGGAGGGCGACGACCCCGACGCGTGGCCGCTGGTGG
Organism: Streptomyces sp. NPDC056128; assembly: GCF_042263835.1. Classification (NCBI taxonomy): domain Bacteria; kingdom Bacillati; phylum Actinomycetota; class Actinomycetes; order Kitasatosporales; family Streptomycetaceae; genus Streptomyces; species Streptomyces sp. NPDC056128. The sequence goes on from NZ_JBHJVQ010000027.1 coordinate 66,588, forward strand.
TGTGGCCGCGGCACGCGCCTCAGGGGGCGCCCCTGGAGGACGGTCTGGTCGACACGCTGGTGGCGTGGCAGCGCGGGACGCTCGTCACCCACGGGCTGGCCGGTCTGGACGAGGAGGACGACCCGCTGGAGTTCGCCGGGTTCGAGGCCTGGGACGACCGCGCGTACTGGTGAGGCCGCCCCAGGCCCGCCCGACGGCTACCGCTGCCTGATCCGCAGGAACGTCACCGAGTTCGCCGGGAACGTGTACCCGAACTCGCTCGCCACCCCGGAGAAGGTGGACCGCACCGGGGTGACCGGCGTGGTCGTCTCCGTGTTCACCGCGTCCTGGTCGGCGGCCAGGGTCGTGACGCGGGCCTTGGTGGCGACCTTCGCTCCGCCGAGGTCGACGGCCGTGCGGGCCGCCGTGTCCTGGGCGTTGACGACCTTGACGATCAGGTCGCCGGTGCGCGCGTCCTCCGTGACGACCTGCCGGAACGGCTCGGCCGGCTTGTCGTCGGTGAAGCTGCCCCACTCCTCTCCGTCGAGGTAGAGGGTCACCTGGCGGCCCCGCACCTTGACGTCGATGTCGTAGGCGCGGCCCGTCTCGATCGACCCGGCCCTCGACAGGAGCGTCGACTTGCCGCCGTCCGCGGCCTGCTCGACGGCGGACCGGGTGTTGTTCCAGCCGCCCAGGTTCCACCAGTAGTAGTTGCCGGTGTCCTTGACGCCGAAGGCGACGAGGAAGCCCTCCTTGCCGGCCTTCTTGGTGGCCCTGACGTGCAGGTCGTAGTTCTGCCAGGCGGGGTCACCGGCCGTGACCATGGTGTTCTCGGCCGCGGTGTCTGTCTGGACGTAGGCGCCGTCCTGGACGGCCCAGCTGCCCGCGCCCGAGTGCGTCCACCGCGACGCGTCACCGGAGAAGTCGTCGGACAGGAGGGTCCGACCGTCCGCCGAGGTCACCCGCACGTCGTCGTACGCCGCGCTGGTCGCCCACGTCGACAGGCCGACGGCGCCGGTGATGGGGCCGCTGACGTCCGGTGTGCTCGTCGCCGTGGACGGGACGACGCGATCGCCGGTGTTGTTCATGAAGAGCTTCTGGACCTCGTAGTTCGCCGAGCCCCAGGACGCGTGGTTGTTGAACCAGATCATGTCCGGGCTCCACTGCACGTAGTCCTCGTTGGCGAGCAGCGGGGCGTAGGAGGCGAGCTTGACGACGTCCGCGTTGCGTTCGAGGCCGGTCATGAAGGCGGCCTCGGACAGGGCGTTCTTCCAGGCGTTGCCCTGGGAGGCGTACTCGCCGAGGAAGACCTTCGGGCCCTTGCGGTCGTAGGAGTCGTAGCGGTCGTTGTTCTGGAGGAACCACTGCGGGCTGTTGTAGTAGTGCTCGTCGACCATGTCGACGCCTGCCTCGCGGTTCAGCTGCCACGCCGTGTCGAAGATGGTGCCGGAGTCGTCCGGTCCGGAGTTGGAGATCACGGTGATGTCCGGGTACTTCGCCTCGATGGCCGCGCGGAACTTCTTGAAGCGCTCGAGGAACTCGACCGGGAGGTTCTCCTCGTTGCCGACCCCCAGGTGGGTGAGGCCGAAGGGCTTCGGGTGCCCCATCTCGGCGCGCTTGCGTCCCCACTCACTGGTGCGGGGGCCGTTGGCGAACTCGATGAGGTCCAGGGTGTCCTGGATGTGCCGCTTCAGCAGCGCGTCGTCGTCGACCGCCTGGTTCTGGCCGCAGCCGGTGACCAGGGCGGGGACGACGGGCAGCGGCATGGCGCCGATGTCCTCGGCGAAGCGGAAGTACTCGTAGTAGCCGAGGCCGTAGCTCTGGTTGTAGCCCCAGAAGTTGGCGTTGGTGGCGCGCTCCTCGACCGGGCCGATGGTGTCCTTCCACTGGTAGCTGCGCTCGCGCTGCCAGCCGCTCGCCTCGCTGTAGTCCTCCATGGAGCCGGTGTTGACGAGGCAGCCGCCGGGGAAGCGCAGGAAGCCGGGGTGCAGGGCCTCGATCTTCTCGGCGAGGTCCTCGCGCAGGCCGTTCGGCTGGTGCTTGTAGGTGTCGCGCGGGAACAGCGACACCATGTCGAGGGCGGCCGGGGCGGCGGTGGCCACGGCGAGCCTGCCGCGGTCGCTGGTGCGGGTCGCGGTGAAGGTGGCGGTGTACTTGCGCCACTCGCCCCTCGCGGCCACCTCGCGCACCTTCGCGAGCGTCCCGGCGGCGTCCCGGAGGGTGACGGTGAGGGTGGTGCCGCTCTCGGCGCGGGCCCACACCGAGAAGTCGTACCTCTCGCCCTTCTCGACGTGGATGCCGGTGTTGTAGCCGCCGTTGGTGACCGACGAACCGGCGTCCAGGGAGAGGTAGGTGCGGTTGCGCTCGTTGAGCCGGCCCGCGTCGTCCCGTACCCGGGCCGTGCCGTCGGCCGTCCAGGAGGTGAGCGGCGTGTACGAGGCGTGGTCGGCGGTGGAGTACTCGAAGGACCGGTTCTGCACCAGCTCGGCGTAGAGGCCGCCGTCGGCGGCCCGGTTGATGTCCTCGTAGAAGACGCCGTACATCGTGTCGTCGATCGCGGCGCCCCGGGCGGACGGGTCGACGGTGATCGTGTAGTCGGCGGCGGCCTCCGCGTGTGCCGGGGACGGCAGCAGGGCCGAGGCCGTCAGGAGGGCGGTGACGCTGAGACCGAGTCTCCAGCGGGTGCGTGACATGGATACTCCGCGGCTCTCACTAGGTCGTTCGAGATATCGGACGTTGGTCAGCACTTCGAACGGCAAGATAGGGAGGTGACCGAAGGGCGTCAATGGGTCACGCAGCAACCAGTGGGCCGGGGCCGGAAAGCGAGTGGAAATGGGCGAGTTGTGGCCGGTGCCGGACGTGCTGGCATATCTCGCGGGCCGGTGGCGCACCGAGCGGACGGTGCGGGACCTGGCGAGCGGCGCGGAGGGCCGCTTCGAGGGGACCACCGTGTTCGACGCGCTGGCGGAGGGCGGGCTGCTGAGCCGGGAGTCCGGCGCCTTCACCTGGCAGGGCGTGACCCGGCCGGCGGAGCGGACGCTGCGCTACGCGCCGGGGAGCGCTCCGGGCACCGCCGACGTGCGCTTCGCGGACGGCCGCCCCTTCCACGGCCTGGACCTGGCCTCGGGACGCCATGTGGCCGACCATCCGTGCGCCGCCGACCTCTACCGCGGCGAGTTCACCGTCCAGGGCCGGGATCGCTGGCGGACGGTGTGGCGGGTGGGCGGCCCGGCCAAGGACCTGCTGCTCACAACGGATTATCTTCGTGAAACGCCGGATGCGCGGCCCACTGCGGAGGCGTCCCCTCGAAGCGCAGGCTCCAGCGGCCCGCCCGGCCCGTGACCGTGGTCGCCGAGAGGGGCCGCACGTCCAGGTTCCAGTACGTGGCCGGCGGCGCCCGCAGCGCGTAGACCAGCGCGGCCCGGATCACGGAGGGCTCGGCGACGGCGACGATGCGGTCGCCGTGCTCGCCGGGGCGGGTGTCGAGCCAGCCGCCGACGCGGCTGATGAAGACCAGCAGCGACTCCCCGCCGTGCGGGGCCGACCACGGGTCGGCCAGCCAGGCGTCCACCGCCGCGGGCTCGCGGGCCATGGCCTCGGCGAGCGTCAGTCCGCGCCAGCGGCCCATGTCGCATTCCCGCAGGGCGAGTTGGACCAGCGGCGCGCAGCCGAGGGCGTCCCCGGTGGCGCGGCTGCGGGGCGTGGGCGAGCAGTAGCGCAGCTCGGCGGCGGCCAGCGGCAGCAGACTGCCCGCGGCGCGGAGCACCTCGTCCCATCCGGCCTGGTCCAGCGGTCGGTCGTCGTCGAAGCGCTCGGCGAGCAGCGGTGAGCTGCGTGCGGAGGCGACGAACGTGACCCGATGCGCCATGCCGTGATGGTGGAGGGCAGAGGTGACCAGGTCAAGGGGTGTTACTCGGCGCTACCCAGGATTCACGCCATTCACGGCCCGAAGGTGAGCGCCATCCACTCGTCGGGCCGCTCCAGCGCGGTGAAGCCGAGCTTCTCGTAGACCCCGTGCGCGTCGTGCGTGGCCAGCAGGATCCTGCGCGGCCCGTACCCCCTCAGGTGCTCGCGCACCGCGGCGACCAGCGCCGAGCCGAGGCCCTTGGCGCGCACGGCGGGGTCGACGTACACGTCGCACAGCCAGGCGAAGGTCGCCAGGTCGGTGATCACCCGGGCGTACGCCACCTGCTCCCCGGACAGGGCGTCGTAGACCCCGAAGTTGAGCGAGCCCTCGATGGCCCGGTTCTGCTTCTCGCGGGGCCGCCCGAGGGCCCAGTACGCGTCGGTGGAGAGCCAGTGGTGCACGCGCTCCGCGTCGATGCGCCGCGGGTCGGTGGAGATCTCGTAGCCCTCGGGCAGCCTCGGGGTGTGGGTCATGCCGGGATGCTCGCAGGGCCGGTGAGACCGCGTCGACCGGATATCGCGCCGGGGTCAGCCGCCCCACACCTCCGTGCAGGCGGTGCGCAGCCGTCGTACCCCTTCGGCGATCTCGCCGGCGCCCGCCACCGCCGCGAAGCTCAGCCGGAGGTGAGGGGCGGGCGGTTCGGCGCTGAAGTAGGGGCGGCCCGGGGTGATCGCCACGCCCGCGCGCAGGGCGGCGGCGGTGAGCGCGACCTCGTCGGTGCCGTCGGGCAGCCGGAGCCACAGGTGGTATCCGCCGGACGGGATGTGCGGCAGCGACACCTCGGGCAGGTGCAGCCGCAGCGCGGACGTCATCGCGTCCCGCCGGTCCTTCAACTCGGCGGCGATCGCGCGCAGATGGCGCGGCCAGGCGGGTGACCCCACGAGTTCCAGCGCCGCCTCCTGGAGGGGCCGGGGCACGAAGAAGGTGTCGACGACCTGGATGGCCCGCAGCCGCTCCAGGACCGGCCCGCGCGCGGCCAGCGCGCTGACCCGGAAGCTGGGCGAGGTCGCCTTGGTGAGCGAGCAGACGTGGACCACGACGCCGTCCGGGTCGTCGGCGGCGAGCGGCGCGGGCAGCGGTCCGGCGTCCTCGTGCACCAGCCGCCGTACGAAGTCGTCCTCCACGACGAAGGCCCCGGCCGCCCGCGCGATGCGCAGCACCTCACCGCGCCGCTCCGGGGCGAGCACGGCACCGGTCGGGTTCTGGAACAGGGGCTGGCAGACCAGGACACGGGCGCCGGTGGCCCGGAAGGCGTCGGCGAGCAGGGACGGGCGGACACCGTCGGCGTCCACGGGGACCGGCACCGGGCGCAGTCCTGCCGCCCGCGCGATGGCCAGCATGCCGGGATACGTCGGGGACTCGACCAGCACGGGGGTGCCGGGCGGGGTGAGGGCGCGCAGGGCGGTGGTCAGCGCGGACTGTCCGCCCGCCGTGATCAGCACCTCCGCGGCCGTGATGGCTCCACCGATCCCCCGCGCGAACCACTCCCGCAGCTCCGGCAGCCCCTCCATCGGCGGCCGCCCCCACGCACCGGGCCGCCGCCCGGCCCGGGCCAGGGCCGCGGCCATCGCGCGCTCGGGCTGGAGCGACGGGTGCAGGTAGCCGCCGTTGAACTCCACGACGCCGGGCGGCGGTGCGGCCAGCGAGACCAGCACACCCGAGGCGTCCACCGTGCGCGGTACTAGGTCGGCGGCGCCGTCGGCGCTGAGCGCGACCTCCTGCCAGGAGGTGTCCCCGGCGGGTGCGGCCGTGGGGCGCGGCCGGGCGCGGAAGGCACCGGCGCCGGGCCGGGTGACCACCAGCCCCTCGGCCGCCAGTTGGGCCAGGGCCCGGGAGACGGTCACCGGGCTCACCCGAAATCGGTCGACGAGGGCCCGGCTCGACGGGAGCTTTCCGCCGGGTGAGTAGCGGTCGAGCTCTCCTCGCAACTCACTCACCAGGTCAGCGACACTGCTACGCTCTTGCATGAGAGCACAGAGTAGCGCTACCGCACCGTCCGGGATAGCAGTGGGCGGTCCGACCGCGAGCACCGGCGGCCGGTCCTCCGGCACGCTCCTGGCCGCGCTCGGCGTCGTCGCCTTCTCCCTCACCTTCCCGGCCACCGCCTGGGGCCTGGAGGGGTTCGGCCCCTGGTCCCTGATCGCCGTGCGCAGCATCCTGGCCGCGGTGATCGCCGGGGGCTGCCTGCTCGTCCTGCGGGTGGCGTTCCCCGAGCGGCGGCACTGGGCCGGGCTCGCGGTGGTCGGTGCCGGGGTGGTCCTGGGCTTTCCGCTCCTGACCACGCTCGCCCTCCAGACGTCGACGACCGCGCACGCCGCCGTCGTGGTCGGCCTGCTCCCGCTGACGACCGCGCTGTTCTCCGCCCTGCGCATCGGCACCCGGCCCTCGCGCACCTTCTGGCTCGCCGCCCTGGCGGGCGCGGCGGCCGTGATCGCCTTCACGGTGCAGCAGAGCGGCGGGGCGCTGACCTCGGCCGACGCCTATCTCTTCGCGGCGCTGCTGGTGTGCGCGGCCGGCTACACCGAGGGCGGACGGCTGGCCCGGGTGATGCCGGGCTGGCACGTGATCGGCTGGGCGCTGGTTCTGTGCCTGCCGCTGACGGTGCCGATGGCCGCGGTGGCCCTGTCGTTCGAGCCGGTGCACCTGACGGCGCACAGCGTGACCGGGCTGCTGTGGGTGGCGGCGGGCTCGCAGTTCCTCGGCCTGGTCGTCTGGTACCGGGGCATGGCGGCGATCGGGATCCCGAAGGCCAGCCAGTTGCAGCTGGCCCAGCCGCTGCTCACACTGGTGTGGTCGGTACTTCTCCTGGGCGAGCACCTGACGGTGGCCGCTCCGCTGACGGCCGCGGCGGTACTGGTGTGCATCGCGGTCACCCAGCGGGCCCGGGGCTGAGAGCGGCACACAGGCGAGGAGGCCCCACACATGCACGCAATGAAGGGCGACCAGCTGGTGCAGCACGGCCGGGTGGTCGGTGAACACGACAAGATCGGCGAGATCGTCGAGGTCCTGGGCGAGAAGGGCTCTCCCCCGTACCGGGTCCGGTTCGAGGACGGGCACGAGGGCGTCTGCTCGCCCGGCCCCGACACCGAGATCCGGCACCGGGAGATCCAGCTCTAGGGCACCAGATCCGGGGCAGGCTCAGCGCGGGGCGGCGGCCGGCAGCGTGTAGTGGTCCGCCGCCACCCGCGTCATCGCGCCGCCCCGGTCCTCCGCCACGTCCTTGGCGGAGAAGAAGACGTGTCCGCGCACCTGCGGGTGGCGCGCGGCCAGCGTGAGGTGGCGGGACACCTCGGCCGGGTCCTGCCAGGCGGCGGGCTGTGCCGGGTCCCCGGCCTTGTACAGCGCCTCTCCCACGTACAGCTGCGTCCGGCTGCCCTGGGCCACCTCGGCCCACCAGGGGAGCAGCTTCGCGTAGTCCGCGCCGTTCTGGCCGATGCTCCAGTACAGCTGCGGCACCACGTAGTCGAGCCAGCCCTCGCGCACCCACTTGCGGGTGTCCGCGTACAGGTCGTCGTACGTCTGGACGCCCGCCCGGGTGTCCGAGCCGCGCTCGTCGGTGGTCGCGTTGCGCCACACCCCGAAGGGGCTCACCCCGAAACGGGCGGCCGGGCGGATCTTCTTGACGCGTGCCGCGGTCTCGCGCACCAGCCGGTCGATGTTGTCCCGCCGCCAGTCGGCCCGGCTGCCGAAGCCGGTGCCGTAGGTGCTGTAGGTCCCGCCGTCGTCGAAGCTCTCGCCCGCCACCGGATAGGGGTAGAAGTAGTCGTCGAAGTGGACGCCGTCCACGGCGTACTTCTCCACCGCGTCGAGCATCGCGTCCTGGACGAAGGCCCGGACCGCGGGCAGCCCGGGGTTGTAGTAGAGCTTCCTGCCGTACGGCACCACCCACTCGGGGTGCTTGCGCGCCGGGTGGGCGGGGACCAGGTGGCTCGGGTCGTCGTGCAGGGAGACCCGGTACGGGTTGAACCAGGCGTGCAGCTCCAGGCCGCGGGCGTGCGCCTCCTCGACCGCCGTGCCCAGCGGGTCCCAGCCAGGGTCGCGTCCCTGGCTGCCGGACAGGTACTGCGACCACGGCTCGTACGGCGAGGGCCACAGCGCGTCGGCCGTCGGCCGCACCTGGAGGAACACCGTGTTCAGCCCGTGCCGGACCGCGTTGTCCAGGTGCTCGACCAGTTCCGCGCGCTGCTCCGCGGCGCCCAGCCCGGCGCGGGTGGGCCAGTCGCGGCCGGCCACCGTGGCGAGCCACATGCCCCGCATCCCGGCGGCGGCGCGGCGCACCGGCGGTTCCGACGCGGAGACCGGCGCCGCCGGCGCCGCCGACGCCGCGGGCGCCATGGTGAACGCCGACAACGCCGCCACCGCGAAGGCACGACGCGAGACACCGCTCATGGGGAGACCTCCTGAACGCTGTGGATCCGCACGCTCACGGATCGTGTACGGGGCCTCAGCATGCCCGACCCGGGAGACGGATCCGTGACCATTCGGGGGTAACGTGCTCGATCGGAGCAGGCGCCGGGGACCCCGGTGCGCCTGTTACCAGCCTTGAAGTCAGCGAAAGGGACGATGTGACCGGCATCTCGGGAGATATCGCACGCGTCGGCGTGGTGGGCTGCGGTCAGATGGGGGCGGGCATCGCCGAGGTGTGCGCCCGCTCCGGTCTGGAGGTGATGGTCGCCGAGACCACGGGCGAGGCTCTGGAGATCGGCCGCACCCGGCTGTACAACTCGCTGGCCAAGGCCGCCGAGCGCGGAAAGATCACCGAGGAGGAGCGGGACGCCACGCAGGCGCGGCTGAGCTTCACCACCGATCTCGGCGAGTTCGCCGACCGTGACCTGGTGATCGAGGCGGTCGTCGAGAACGAGCAGGTCAAGACCGAGATCTTCCAGGTGCTCGATCAGGTCGTGACCCGGCCGGACGCGATCCTGGCCTCCAACACCTCCTCGATCCCGCTGGTGAAGCTGGCCGTCGCCACCTCGCGGCCCGACCACGTCATCGGCATCCACTTCTTCAACCCGGCCCCGGTGCAGCAGCTGGTCGAGCTGATCCCGGCGCTCACCACCTCCGAGGGCACGCTCAGCCGGGCGCAGCTGTTCACCGAGAAGGTGCTCGGCAAGCACGCCATCCGCGCCCAGGACCGCTCCGGTTTCGTGGTGAACGCGCTGCTGATCCCGTACCTGCTCTCCGCGATCCGGATGTTCGAGTCGGGCATCGCGAGCCGCGAGGACATCGACAACGGCATGGAGATGGGCTGCGCCCACCCGATGGGCCCGCTGAAGCTCGCCGACCTGATCGGTCTGGACACGGTCTCCTCGGTGGCGTACTCGATGTACGAGGAGTACAAGGAGCCGCTGTACGCCGCTCCCCCGCTGCTCCAGCGCATGGTCGACGCGGGCCGCCTCGGCCGCAAGAGCGGCTCGGGCTTCTACTCCTACGGCTGATTACGCGCAGCTACGCGCACGGGCCCGGCACCTCAGGTGGTGCCGGGCCCGCGGCTTTCACACGGCGTGTGCGTCCCGGGCTCGCATATGCCGCCCGCACACTCTCCCCACGCGTCCACCAGGCGAGTTGACTCGACATGCACATGCAAGGGACGTGAGACGACTACGGAAAGGAGCGGTCCGTGACCGCCGATCCCGAGCACCCCGTCGTCCAGGGAGAACTCGCAGAGTTACGACGCCGGCTCGATGTGGCCTACGCCCGAGTCGAGGGCGGGCACGCCCTGCTCTCCCACCGCACCGAGGAGACCGCCAAGGAGCTGGCGGATCTGAGCACCCGGCTGACCGCCCTGGAGCACGCCCGCTGGCCCCTCCCCTCGGTCGCGGTCCTCACGGCCCTGGGCGCACTGGTCGTGGCGGTCTGGCAGGCCCTCGGCCACTAGGGCCTGTCCGGCGGATCATGCCGCAGACGCGGGGTCTGGCACGCCCTCCCCCACTGCCTTAAAGGCGTGGGAGGTACCCCCAGCGGCGTTGTCGTCGGTTGCCAGGGCTCCGCCCTGTCGCCCTCCTCCGCCTTGCAGCTGGACGCACCAGACCCCACTCACCGGCGCTGATCAGGCGCCGCCACTTTCCTGCGACCTGATCCGCCGGACAGGCCCTAGGCCCCGGCGCCGAGGGCGGGCGGGGTGTCCTGGCCGAGCCTGAGGTGGTGCAGCAGGAGTAACGCGGCCGCCATGTTGGCGGCCGGGACCTCCCCGCGGGCGACCAGGTCGGGAACGAGCTTGAGCGGAATCCACTCCCGGCGGTCCGACTCGAAGTCGTCCACGGGGTGCCCGACGTACGCGCCTTCGTCGGCCCAGTAGATGTGGTGCCGGGCGTCGGTGAGCCCGTTGGACGGCTCCACGCTCATCAGGTGCCGCAGCGGTCCCGGCCGCCAGCCGGTCTCCTCCTCCAGTTCCCTGGCCGCCGCCACCGCGACGTCCTCGCCGTCCTCGACGACGCCGGCCGCCAGTTCCCAGCCCCAGCTGTCGGTGATGAAGCGGTGTCGCCACAGCAGGAGGACCTCGTTCGCCTCGTTCACGACCGTGGCCACGGCCACCGGACGCATCCGTATGAGGAAGTGGTCGAGGTGCCGACCGTCCGGTAGTTCGACATCGGCGAGATTGACGCTGAACCAGCGATTTGCGTACACATTTTGTTCGCTCTGTTTCGTCCACTGCACGGTTCTGCCACCTTTCTTGGAGTAGGTGGCAATATCGCAGCAGCAGCGTCCCGGCAGCAGGCGCACGGCGGCCGCTCACGGCGCAGTGGTGGGCGCAGTGTGCCCCGAAGGGCGGACGGGATCACAGCGGTACGCGCAGCGCCCCGTCGATGAGTTCGGCGGCCTCGGTCGTGCCCGCGCAGCCGCTGCGCACCAGGTGCTCGCGCACCGCGCGGAGTCGGTCGCGCAGGCGCTGGGACTCCATGCCCCGGGCCTGTTCGGCCATCTGCACGGCGGTGGCCACCGCCTTGTCGGCGTTGCCCTTTCGCAGCTCGATGGTGCTGAGCATGGCGAGCCGGTGCACCCGGCCGCGGTCGTGCGCCGGGTTGTCGACGGCCGCCGCGGCGTGCTCCCCGGCCGCCGCCAGTTCCCCGAGGCTCAACAGGGCCTCGGCGACTTGGACGTTGACCAGTCCGGGCTGGACATAGCCGGTCTCGTCGGGTTCGTAGCCGCGCCGGATGCGCTCGGCGGCCTGCTCGGCCCGGCGGATGCAGGACAGCGCGCCGCTGCCGTCGCCGAGGTGCGCGTACGCCTTCGCCTGCATCGCGTAGAGGTCGGAGGCGAGCGCCGGGGTGATGTGGCGGCCCGCGGCGCGCAGCGCGGCCTCGGCGAAGGCGACGGCCTGCCGGTGCTCCCGCATGAACAGCGCCTGGTTGACCAGCAGCGCGATGACGTAGGCGCCGAGCCCCTGGTCGCCGCTGGCCTTGGCGAGCCGCAGGGCCTGGTGGAAGTAGCGCTGCGCGAGTCCGTGCGCGTCGGAGTCGTACGCGCAGATCCCGGCGACCGCCACCAGACCGCCGGTGGCCCGGTGCAGTTGGCGTCCCGTGGCGTCGGTGTAGCCGCCGCGCAGCAGCGGCGCGGCCTCGGAGTTGAGGAAGCCGACGATGCGGGCGCGGGTCGCCATGCCGCCGGCCTTGCGGTACATCTGCTCGTAGTGGGCCCGCGCACAGCGCAGCATCTCCAGGTCGGCGGCGGTCACCCGGTGCCGCCCCCCGCGGGAGACGTCCACGTCCTCGGGCGGGTTCTCCCACTCCCAGACCGGCATCACGGCGGGCGTGCCGGTAAGCGCGGGGGCGCCGAGGATGTGCGGGCGCCGCTGCTGGTCGGAGCGCCACAGGGCGGTGGCGCGCTCCACGAACCCGGAGAGCGAGCCGGTGTGCGGGGCGGCCGGTTCGCCGGGCACGCCGAGGCCGATGTCGTCGAGGGTGACGGGGCGGTGCAGGCGGGAGGCGAGGACCTCGCAGATCAGGTCGGGCACCTGGCCGCGCGGGCGCTGGCCCTTCAACCACCGTGCGACGGCGGTGTGTTCGTACCTCAGCGCCAGTCCGCGGGCGCGTCCCGCCTGGTTGACGTGTGCGGCCAGTCCCGCGTGCGAGATCCCGGCCTCGTCCAGGATCGCGTCGAGCAGGGTGTTGGGCTGCATGGGTGCCCCCCGGTGCCGCGGTGACTCGGTGCCGACAGCGTAGTGTGCCGGGCTTCACACGGGGTGTGAACGGAGTACGCGCATCCGCAGTGTGTGCGCACTGTCGCGGAGAGTTCCGGGCCGGTTGACTGAAGGGCCTCGAAAGAGGCCGGCCGGGCCGCCGGCTCCCCCTCGTACAGTGCGGCGGCCCGAACTTGTGCCGTCCGCCCAGCTGCCTGCCCGACACTCCGTGGCGGGGCGGACGGCTCCGCCGGCTTCGCGAAGCGACCAATCGCCGTTCAGGGTGCGGGTGCGCTGTCGACTGCGGGTGCGCTGTGGCTGGTCGCGCAGTTCCCCGCGCCCCTTGAGGGACGTCACCTGAACGCCGCCAAGGGGCGCGGGGAACTGCGCGAGCCACCACGACGTACCCGCGGCCGCCAACCGGCAGAAGCCCCCCGCCCCTTGGGCGCACCGCCTAACTACGCAGCACCGCTCCGACCCGCTCGCCCGCGAGGGCAACCGCCGCGTCCCGCGCAGCCGACGCCTCGTCGACGGTGAGCGTCCGGTCCCCCGCGCGGAAGCGCAACGCGTACGCGAGGGACTTGCGCCCCTCACCCAGCTGCTCCGCGTTGCCGTAGACGTCGAACAGCCGGATGGACTCCAGCAGTTCACCGGCGCCCTCGCGCAGGGCGGCCTCGACCTCCGACGCCGGGACGAACTCGTCGACCACCAGGGCGACATCCTGCGTCGCCACCGGGAACGTGGAGATGCCCGGCGCCTGCGGGGTGTCGTTCCCGGCCCGCGCCACGACGTCGAGGTCCAGCTCCATCGCGCAGGTCCGCGCGGGCAGACCGAGCGCCTTGAGCACCCGCGGGTGCAGCTCACCCGCGTGTCCGACGACCCGCTCCGTGCCGTCGACCGTGACGATCAGCTCGGCGCAGCGCCCGGGGTGCCACGGCCCGTACTGTCCCTTGCGGAGGATCAGCTCGGCGCCGGCCTCCCGGGCCACCAGGCGTCCCGCCTCGACGGCGTCGGCCCAGTCGGCCGGACGGCCCTTGCCCCACCAGCCGGCCTGCTCCTGCGCGCCGGTCAGGACCACCGCGACGTGCCGCGGCTGGTCGGGCAGCGCGGCGTCCAGCGCGGCGAGGTCGTCCTCGCCGGGCCGCCGGTCGACGGGCAGGTTGGCGGCGACCCGTCGCTCGTCGCGCGGGAGGAAGACCAGGCCCGTCTCGAAGAGCGCCAGGTCGTGCGAGCCCCGGCCGTCGTTGCGGCGCAGGGCGCCGAGCAGGCCCGGCAGCAGCGTGGTCCGCAGCGCGGGCTCCTCGTCGCTGAGCGGGTTGACCAGCTTGACGACACGGCGGGCCGGGTCGTCGGCGTCCAGCCCGAGCTGGTCGAAGACCTGCTCGCCGACGAACGGGTAGTTCAGCGCCTCGACGTAGCCCGCGCCGGCCAGCGCCCGGCCGACCCGGCGGTGCAGCCGCTGCCGGGAGGTCAGGCCGCGGCCCGCGGAGGGCCTGGGCAGGGTGGAGGGCAGGTTCTCGTAGCCCTCCAGCCGGATGACCTCTTCGGCCAGGTCGTTCGGGTCGGTCAGGTCGGGCCGCCAGGACGGGACGGTGACGATCAGTTCGTCCTGCCCGTACACGTCGCAGCCGACCTCCTGGAGGCGGCGTACGACGGTCTCGCGGCCGTACGCGACACCGGCGACCTGGTCCGGGTGGTCGGCGGGGACGCTGATGGTGTGCGGTGCGGAGGGGGCGCTGATCTCCGTGACGCCGGCCTCGGCGGTGCCGCCCGCGAGCAGCACCAGCAGGTCGACGGTGCGCTGCGCGGCAGCGGCGGCGGCCTGCGGGTCCACGCCGCGCTCGAAGCGACGGGACGCCTCGGAGGACAGCTTGTGCCGGCGGGCGGTGCGCGCGACGGACACCTGGTCGAAGTGGGCGGCCTCGATGACCACGTCACTCGTCGCGTTGCCGCCGTTCTCCGCGGCGTCGTGGTCCGCGATCTCGGTGTTGGCGCCGCCCATGACGCCGGCGAGACCGATCGGGCCCCGGTCGTCGGTGATGACCAGGTCTTCGGCGTGCAGCTTCCGCTCGACGCCGTCGAGGGTGACGATCTTCTCGCCCTCCTCGGCCCGGCGCACGCCGATGGTGCCCTGGACGAGGCCCCGGTCGTAGGCGTGCAGCGGCTGGCCCAGCTCCATCATCACGTAGTTGGTGACGTCGACGGCCAGCGAGATCGGGCGCATGCCGACCTTCTGGAGGCGCCGCTGGAGCCAGAGCGGGGAGCGCGCCTCGGCGCTGAGGCCAGTCACCGTGCGGGCGGTGAAGCGGTCGCAGCCGGTGGGGTCGGCGATCTTGACGGGGTAGCCGTAGGCGTTGGGGCCCGGCACGTCGATGAGGGCGGGGTCGCGCAGCGGCAGGCCGTAGGCGATGGCGGCCTCGCGGGCGACGCCGCGGATGGACAGGCAGTCGCCGCGGTTGGCGGTGACGGCGATGTCCAGCACCTCGTCGACCAGCTCAAGCAGCTCGATGGCGTCCTTGCCGACCTCGGTCTCCGGCGGCAGCACGATGATGCCGTGGCTGCCGTCGTCGCCCATGCCCAGCTCGTCGCCGGAGCAGATCATGCCGTGGGACGTCTTGCCGTAGGTCTTGCGGGCGCTGATCGAGAAGCCGCCCGGCAGGGTGGCGCCGGGGAGGACGACGACGACCTTGTCGCCGACGGCGAAGTTCCGGGCGCCGCAGACGATCTCCTGCGGCTCACCGGTGCCGTTGGCCTGTCCGACGTCGACGGTGCAGAAGCGGATCGGCTTCTTGAAGCCCTCCAGCTCCTCGATGGTCAGCACCTGGCCGACGACGAGGGGGCCCTTGAGGTCGGCGCCGAGGTGCTCGACGGTCTCGACCTCCAGACCGGCCGAAATCAGCTTGGCCTGCACGTCGCGGCCGGTCTCGGTGGCCGGCAGGTCGACGTACTCCCGCAGCCAGGAAAGCGGGACCCGCATCAGATCTCCATCCCGAACGGCCGGGTGAACCGGACGTCACCCTCGACCATGTCTCGCATGTCCTCGACGTTGTGGCGGAACATCAGCATCCGCTCGATGCCGAACCCGAAGGCGAAGCCGCTGTACTTCTCCGGGTCGATGCCGCAGGCGGTGAGCACCCGCGGGTTGACCATGCCGCAGCCGCCCAGCTCGATCCAGCCCTCGCTGGAGCAGGTGCGGCAGGGCCGGTCGGGGTTGCCGACGGACGCGCCCTTGCAGACGTAGCAGAGCATGTCCATCTCGGCGGAGGGCTCGGTGAAGGGGAAGAAGTTCGGCCGCAGCCGGGTCTTCATCTCCGCGCCGAACAGCGACTGGACCATGTGGTCCAGGGTGCCTTTGAGGTCCGCCATGGTCAGGCCCTCGTCGACGGCGAGCAGCTCGACCTGGTGGAAGACGGGGGTGTGCGTGGCGTCCAGCTCGTCGGTGCGGTACACCCGGCCGGGGCAGATCACGTAGACCGGCAGCTCGCGGTCGAGCGCGGAGCGGATCTGCACGGGCGAGGTGTGGGTGCGCAGCACGACGCCGGACTCGGCGCCGCCGTCGGGGCCTTCGACGAAGAAGGTGTCGGCCTCGCCGCGGGCCGGGTGGTCCGGGCCGATGTTGAGGGCGTCGAAGTTGAACCACTCGGCCTCGGCCTCGGGGCCCTCGGCGACCTCGTAGCCCATGGCCACGAAGACGTCCTCGATGCGCTCGGAGAGCGTGGTGAGCGGGTGGCGGGCGCCGGCCGGCACGCGGTCGTGGGGCAGCGTGACGTCCACGGCCTCCTCGACCAGCACGCGCGCGTCGCGCTCGGCCTCCAGCTCGGCCTGGCGGGCGGCCAGCGCCTTGTTGACCGCGCCGCGGGCCATGCCGACCCGCTTGCCCGCGTCGGCCTTGGCCTGCGGGGGCAGGGCGCCGATCTCGCGGTTGGCCAGCGCCAGCGGAGAGGCCCCGCCGGTGTGGGCGACCTTGGCCTCCTGGAGCGCGTCGAGGGAGTCCGCGGCGGCGAAGGCGGCGAGCGCCTCGTCCCGCATGCGCTCGATCTCTTCCGGTTTCAACGCCTCGACCTCGACAGGGTCGTACGACTTATTCGGTGCCGACATCTCTTCCCGTGCTTCCGATTGGCTGGCTGGAACGCCCCGTCTACGGTCCGGAGACGGGGCTGGGACGCTTCGTCTGCGGAACTGGACGCAAAGGTGCCAAAGGCCGAGTCTAACGGGGCTGTGGAACGCGGATCACGCCCGTGGGGTCGTCGGCCGTCTCAGGTGATGCTCAGCTGAGATACGCCGGTGCCGCCACGGGCAACGTAAATCGGAACTCGGCGCCGCCGCCGGGGGCGCGGCCGACCGTGATGGTGCCGCCGTGGGCCTCGACGATGCCCTTGACGATGTACAGCCCGAGGCCGGTGCCACCGCGCTTGCTGCCCCGCCAGAAGCGGGTGAAGACGCGGTTCATGGATTCCTCCGGGATGCCGGCCCCTTCGTCGCTCACCGTGACCGACGTGCCGGCGTCCTCCCCTTCGCGGGGGGACGCCGTGGGCGTGATGTCAATGGTGACGGTTCCCTCGCCGTGCCGCACGGCATTTTCCAGCAGGTTGCTCAGCACCTGGTCGACCTTGTCGGGGTCGGCCCACAGGTCGGGCAGCGGCCGGCCGAGGCGGAGCAGGAAGCGGTCGGCCTCCTGGCCGGAGGCGACGTACGCCTGGATGTGCCGGCCGACGGCGGCGCCGATGTCGACCGGCTGGCGGCGGACCTCGAGCCGGCCGGAGTCGATCCGCGAGATGTCCAGCAGCTCGGCGATGAGCCGGGTGACCCGGTCGGCGTCGGCGTCCACGGTCTCCAGCATCAGCCGCTTCTGGTCGTCGGTGAACCTCTCCCACTTGGCCAGCAGCGTCGCCGTGAAGCCCTTGACGGAGGTGAGGGGCGAGCGCAGTTCGTGGGCGACGGTGGCGATCAGCTCGGCGTGGCTGCGTTCGGTGCGACGGCGGGCCTCGGTGTCACGCAGGGTGACGACTACGCGGTGGACGGGGCCGAGGCGTTCGACGCGGACGTAGCGGGCGGAGACGAGGACTTCCCGGCCGCCCGGGAGCAGGAGGTTGCGCTCGGGCTGGGCGGCGCGGATGGCGAGGCCGCCGTAGGGGTCGGTGAGCTGCCACCAGCGGCGGCCCTCCAAGTCCTCCAGGGGCAGTGCCTTCTCCAGCGGCCGGCCGAGGGCTTCGGCGGCGGGGACGGCGGTGATGCGGGCGGCGGCGGCGTTGAAGCAGACCACGCGGCCGCGTTCGTCGGCGACGACCAGGCCGTCGGGCAGCTCGTCGGGGTCCAGGCCGAGGCCGGCGAGATCACCGGGGGTGCGGGGCGCGGGCGGACGCGGCGCCCCCCGGGCTCCCGGCGCGCTGCTCGTGCCGACACTCATCCCCGTATCCCACCTCTCAGCCGCGCGGGGGCCTTGGGCAGGTCACCCTACTAGGCGTTGGTGACGGAGCGGCACCCTCCGGCGGCGCGCTGTGCACGCGCCGACGCGTAGAGACATACGGCGGCGGCGGTCGCCAGGTTCAGGCTCTCGGCCTTCCCGTGGATCGGGACGCGCAGGACGGCGTCGGCGAGGCCGCGGGTCTCCTCGGGGAGCCCCCACGCCTCGTTGCCGAACACCCAGGCGGTGGGGCCGCCCATGGTGCCCGCGTCCAGCTCGGCGTCGAGGTCCTGCTCCCCCGCGCCGTCGGCGGCGACCACCCGGACCCCGGCGTCCCGCAGCCCGGCCACGGCCCGCTCGACGGGGACGCCGACGGCGACCGGCAGGTGGAACAGGGAGCCGACGGAGGCGCGTACGGCCTTGGGGTTGTACAGGTCGACGGAGGCGTCGGTGAGGACGACGGCCTCGGCGCCGGCGGCGTCGGCGCAGCGCAGCACGGTGCCGGCGTTGCCGGGGTCGCGGACGTGCGCGAGGACGGCGACGAGCTTGGGGCGGGCGGCGAGGATCTCCTCGAAGGGGGTGTCGATGAACCGGCAGACCCCGACCAACCCCTGTGGGGTGACGGTGGTGGAGATGTCCTCGATCACCTGCTCGGCGGCGAGGTGCACACGCACCCCGGCCTCACGGGCCGCCCCGATGATGTCGGCGTACCGCTCCGCGGCCTCGACGGTGGCGAACAGCTCGACCAGCGTGTCCTCGTACCCCGCGGCCTCCCGCACGGCCTGCGGCCCCTCGGCCAGAAACAGCCGCTCCTTCCCCCGAAAGTTCCGCTTACCCAGCCGCCGGGCGGCGAGGACCCGGGGGGAACGGGGGGAGATCAGCTCGGGGGCAGCGGGACGCACTCTTCTCACCTTCACAACTAAATCGACGCGGGCTGAGGCGCCCCTCCAGGGGCGCGGGGAACTGCGCGACCAGCCACAACGAACCGGCACCCGAACGACGGGCCGGACGGCAACTGAAGGACCCGCAGGCTTCCACAAGCCTGCGGGTCCTTCAGTCACTCGGCTCAAGCCAGCGCAGCGTCACGCAGCCTTGGGCGCGTTCACGTCGCTGGGCAGCGCCTTCTGCGCAACCTCGACCAGCGCCGCGAAGGCACCGGCGTCGTTGACCGCCAGCTCGGCGAGGATCTTGCGGTCGACCTCGACGTTGGCGGCCTTCAGGCCCTGGATGAAGCGGTTGTACGTGATGCCGTTGGCGCGGGCAGCGGCGTTGATGCGCTGGATCCACAGCTGGCGGAAGTCACCCTTGCGCTTCTTGCGGTCGTTGTAGTTGTAGACCAGCGAGTGGGTGACCTGCTCCTTGGCCTTGCGGTACAGGCGCGAACGCTGACCGCGGTAGCCGGAGGCCTGCTCGAGGATCGCCCGGCGCTTCTTGTGGGCGTTGACTGCCCGCTTGACGCGTGCCACTTGTTAACTCCTTGTAGCGGGGCCGCGGTGATCCTCACGCGGCCCGGTATCGATGGGGTCCCGGTCCTGACGTACGGCGCTCAGTGGCGCCCGTACGTCACTTGCCGAGAAGCTTCTTGATCTTCGCGGCGTCGCCCGGGGCCATCTCGGCGTTGCCGGTCAGGCGGCGCGTCACGCGGGACGACTTGTGCTCGAGCAGGTGGCGCTTGCCGGCGCGCTCACGGAGCACCTTGCCGGAGCCGGTGATCTTGAAGCGCTTGCTGGCACCGCTGTGCGACTTGTTCTTCGGCATAGCGCCGTTCTCTCCTCGTCGGTGGCGCTCCGGTGCCCGGTCGTGAAACCGGGCACGGTGGAGCGTCGCTTGTATCGGTTGGTCCTGGGGACTCGCGTCCCCCCGGGGTCACGCCTCGGCGGGTTCCTGGGCCGGAGCCTCGGCGCCCTCGGCGTCCTCGGCGTCGGCCTCCGCGGCGTTCTGCGACTTACCGGGGTTGGCCTTCGCGTCCGCCTTGCGCGCTTCCTGCGCCTGACGGGCCTCGGCCATCGCCTCGGTCTTCTTCTTGTGCGGACCGAGAACCATGATCATGTTTCGGCCGTCCTGCTTCGGGTTCGACTCCACGAAGCCGAGGTCCTGGACGTCCTCCGCGAGACGCTGCAGCAGTCGGTAGCCCAGCTCGGGGCGGGACTGCTCGCGGCCACGGAACATGATCGTGATCTTGACCTTGTCGCCCTGCTTGAGGAACCGGACGACGTGACCCTTCTTGGTGTCATAGTCGTGCGGGTCGATCTTCGGCCGGAGCTTCATCTCCTTGATGACCGTGTGCGCCTGGTTCTTGCGCGCCTCACGGGCCTTCATGGCCGACTCGTACTTGAACTTCCCGTAGTCCATGAGCTTGCAGACAGGCGGACGGGCGTTCGCCGCGACCTCGACGAGGTCGAGGTCGTACTCCTGCGCAAGCTCCAGGGCCTTGGCAAGCGGAACAATCCCGACCTGCTCGCCGCTGGGACCGACAAGTCGCACCTCGGGAACGCGAATCCGGTCGTTGATGCGGGGCTCGGCGCTGATGGATCCTCCTCGGTAGCACCACGCGACGGTCTGGCAAACAGCCGCGTAACGTCTGTGTTCGATAGACCTAACCGCGCCGATGCACAAAAAATGCCCCGGACGATCACAGGCGGGGCTCCTCGAACTACTACCGGAGCACCGTCGCGATGAACGCGGGGCGCGATTTCGGGCCGGTCACCGCCGCTGGGACGGGACCGCCTGACCGGTGACCCGCCGTCCCTGAGGACGGCCAGGTGGGAGATCGGAGCCTCCACTTGTGGGCCGGATCCGCTGCCGTGGGCGTGCGTGTCCGACCGGTCGTTACACAAGGTTAGCAGCTCGGCGGGGGAAGGGCTAACCGAGACCGAGTGGGGCCGGATCGCCCGCTGCGCCTATCGTGTGCGGCATGAGTGACACCCCGCCTGAGACGCCCGACTTCGACGCCATGACCCGCGACATCGCGGAGGTCCCCGCGGTCGAGGTGATCGTGACGGTCGCCGTCAACCTGATGAGCGCCGCCGCCGTGAAGCTGGGGCTGACCGAGGAGGGCGAGGCGCACAAGGACCTGGACGAGGCGCGCAAGCTCGTGCACGCGCTGGCCGGTCTGCTCGACGCGACGGCGACCGAGATCAGCTCCTTCCACGCGGCGCCGCTGCGGGACGGCCTGAAGTCGCTCCAGCTGGCCTTCCGCGAGGCCTCGCTCGTCCCGGACGAGCCGGGCCAGGGTCCGGGCGAGAAGTACACGGGACCCGTCTACCGCTGACCCTGCCCCTCCCGCACGTACAAGGGCTCGCCCGGCGGCGTCGCCCCGGCCGGCAGCAGTGCCAGGTCGAGGCCGCGCACCAGGCGGGCCCTCAGCGTCTCGTCGGCGGCCAGCCGCTCGGCGACGGCACGGGCGGCCTTCGCCGGGTCGTCCTCCCCCGGGTCCAGGACCAGCGCCAGGGTGCCGTCGGCCCGGCCCCGCCCGAGGTGCGCCCGGAGCACGGCCGGCTCCGCGGCCAGGACGGCCCGTACGGCGTCGGCGACGGCCGGATCGGCGAGCGGGTCGGTCGTCGTACGCCCCTCGGCCAGCGCCAGCAGCACCGCACCGGTCAGCTCGAACGGCACCGGCCCGGCCAGGTCCAGTACGACCGTGTCCGCCTTCTCGTGCGCGGCGGCCTGCAGCGCCTGGTGCACGGGTACGGCGACGGGGCGGGCCGCGGGGTCCCAGCGGGCGAGCGACGCGGTGGAGGTGAAGGCGGGCAGCGCGGTACGGCCGCCGGCCTTCAGCGTGGGCACCGCCATGTCACTGGTCTTCTCCCGGCGCAGCCCGTTCTCGTCCTCCTCCACCTCACCGAGAACGGCCACGACGGGCACCAGCAGCCGCGCGCCCTTGAGCGCCTCCAGCACCGGCGCCAGGGCGGCCCGGTCCTCGGCCCAGGCGGCGAGCGCGGCATCGAGCCGGGGATCGGCGGAGCCGTCGTCGTCGGAGTAGCCGGAGTCGGGGATGTTCTTGTTCGCCACGGTCCCCGACCCTAGTTCAGGGTGTCCGCCGGTCGTCGAGGGGGCGCGGCCGGGGACCGCAGGCCCAGCCACTGCTCGGCGTCCCAGGCCCGGAACCGCTCCACCTCGGTGAACCCCAGCCTTGCCGCGAGGCGCATCGAGCCGACGTTGGCGGTCTGGGTGGCCAGCACCACCGGTTCACCGGGAAGGGCGGCGTCGAACCAGTCGAGTGCCGCCGCGCACGACTCGCGGGCGTACCCGTGACCCCACGCCCGGGGCAGGAACAGGTAGCCGAGATCGGCCTTCCCCGACGCAGCCGGGCGATGGCCCTCCGACGCCCTCCTGAGCAGGATCTGGCCGATCATCGCCCCGTCGAGGTCGACGACGAAGCTCCCCGGCCACCGCTCGGGCACCGCGGGCAACTCGCGCTCCAGCTCGTCACGCGGTCGGGGGCCTCCGAGGTAGGTGTGGACCTCTGCCGACGCCAGCAGCTCGACGAACGCCGGACGGTCCCGGGCCTCGGGCGCACGGAGTACGAGCCGCTCGGTCCTGATCGGGGCGGGCGGCCACGTGACGCCTCCGAGTCCAGTCATGCCGGACAGCCAACCAGCGGGCCCGGGCGGTGATCAAGGCCGTCGTGGCGTCGTATCGTCGCCGGTGCCGGTGACCGTGGAGGGGAGGGGTGGGCTTGGAGCGGGACGCGTCGCTGGCCGGCGTCATGGCGTCGGTGGCTGTGGCGGGCGGTGTCGAGGTGGGGGTGGCGGGGTTCGATCCGGGGGCCGGGGTGACGGCGGCTTACGGTGCGGGGGGCTTCGAGACGGCGAGTGTCGTCAAGGTTGGCATTCTGGCCGCGCTGCTGCTGCGGGCGCGGGACGCGGGGCGGGTGCTGACCGTCGCGGAGCGGGCGCATGCCGCCGCGATGGTCGAGAGGAGCGACAACGACTCGGCGTCGGCGCTGTGGCGGGCGATCGGCGGGGCGCGGGGGCTGGACGCGGCGAACGAGCGGTTCGGGCTGACGGGGACCGCGGGCGGCGAGGGGACGCTGTGGGGGCTGACGCGGACGACGGCCGTTGATCAGGTCGCGCTGCTGCGGCAGTTGTTCGTCGCGGACGGTTCCGAGCTGAGCGCGGACGCACGGGCGTACGTGACCGGGTTGATGGGGCGGATCGCGGACGGTCAGCGGTGGGGGGTGTCGGCGGCGGCCGACGGTTCCGCGTGGGCGCTGAAGAACGGCTGGCTGCGGCGGAGCACCACCGGGTTGTGGGTGGTCAACAGCATCGGGCGGGTCACCTCGGGCGGTCACGACCGGCTGGTGGCGGTGGTGTCACGGGGCAGCGCGACCCTGGCGGAGGGGATCGCGCTGGTCGAGGCGGCGGCCAGGGCGGTGGTGTCCGTTCTTGCCGGGGACGGCGACGGGAGCCGCTGGGCGGAGCGGGATCAGAAGTCGTCGTAGCGTTCGCGACGGCCGCGCCACAGGACCACGGCGGCGACCACGAGGACGCCGCCCGCGCCGCCGGCCAGCGGGGCCGCCCAGGCGGAGGTGGAGTCGTCGGAGTCGTCGGTGTCGGGGCCGGAGCCGAAGTACTTGTCGCCGTACGCCGCCGAGTTCAGACCCTCCGGCTTCAGCCGCCCGGCCGCCTCGATCGCCGCGGCGGGGTCGACGAAGCCGAAACCGCGGGAGTCGTCGCGGCCCTCGGCCGGGGCGTTGCGGGCGGTGTCCTCCAGCAGCGCCTTGACCTGGGCCGGGCCGAGGTCCGGATGGGCCGCCTTCACCAGGGCGGCGGCGCCGGAGACGAAGGCCGAGGCGGCGCTGGTGCCCCAGCCCTCGTAGTACCGGTGGTCGGGGTCGGCGATGATCACGTCGACGCCGGGCGCGCTGACCGTGGCGTACCAGCGGCGGGTGGAGAAGGAGGCGCGGGTGCCGTAGCGGTCGACGGCGGTGGCGGCGATGACGCCCGGATAGGCGGCCGGGTAGGAGACGTGGTCGCCCTTCTCGCCGCCGTTGCCGGCCGAGGCGACGACGATCACGCCCTTCTTCAGGGCGTACTGGATGGCCTCGTCCTCGGCGGGTTCGGGGTGCGCGGAGGCGGAGTCGTCGCCGAGGGAGAGGTTGATGATGTCGGCGCCGTTGTCCGCGGCCCAGCGGATGCCCTCGGCGAGGGCGTTGCCGCGGGTCTTGCGGGCCTTGGCGCGGGAGGGGTCGCCGTCCTCAAGGATCACGCGCAGGGGCATGATCTTGGCCTCCGGGGCGATGCCCATGACTCCGTCGGCGTTGCCGGCGCCGTGTCCGTGCCCGGCGATGATCCCGGCCATGGCGGTGCCGTGCCGGGCCCAGGCGCGGTCGCCCTCGCTCGCGCCGAAGCCGACCAGGTCCTTGCCGGTGAGGACGTTGCCGGCCAGGTCGGGGTGGTCGGCCTCCACGCCCGTGTCCAGGACGGCGACGGTGACGCCCGCGCCCTTGGTGGTGCGCCAGGCGTCCTGGGTGTGCATGGCGTCCAGGGCCCACTGCTGGGCGCGGATGCCGTCGGCGTGTGCGGCGGGGGCGGGGACGAGGACGAGGACGCCGGCCAGGAGGAGGCTCAGGGCGGTGCCTGCCCGGCGGGTGCGGCGGGTGCGGCGGGTGTTCACCTGGGGTGCGTTCACGACGGGTGCTCCGTGGCCTGGCCCACGTTCTTGCGCAGGGCGCGTTCGACGCGGTCGGCGAGGCCCTTCGCCTCGTGGCCGAGGCCGGCCTGGGCGGGGGCGGACGTGGCGCCGGACTCCATGGCCTCCTCGGCGGGCTGGGGGTCGTCGACGGTGCGGGCGTCGGCCCAGCCGGAGACGGCGTAGACGACGACGGGGGCGTCGGTGAGGACGGAGACGGTCCAGGCGGCCCGCTGCGGGGCGCCGAACCCGGCGGCGACGGTGTCCTTCGCGGCGTAGGGCAGCGGCATGAGGTCGTCGCGGCCGCCCAGGCCCTCCTTCTCGAACCGTTTCGCCAGTGAGGTCATGGCGGCGGCGTCGGCCTTGGTGAACAGCATGCCGACGGTGGTGACGTGGCTCCGGGTGGCGTCGGTGTAGGTGGCGCGCAGCAGGCGCCGGCAGCCGACCGGGTCCAGCACCTTGGCGAGCAGCCGGTCGAAGGCGGCGGCGCAGTCGCCGTCCGGGGCGACCGCGACCCGCGTCCAGGTGCGGTCGGCGCCGCCGGGACCGGCGCCCTGGCCCCGCACGGTGGGCGGGAACAGCTGGTCGACCGGCACGCTGTGCCACAGGTCCCCGGCCTCGGCGAACGCGCTGCGCGCGCCACCGTCGCCGGAATCCCCGGCGAGCCAGCTGCCGGTGACCGCTCCGGTGAGGAGCCCCACGCCGAGCACGAGACAGACGGCGGCGGCGAGGGCCTGCGGCCGCAGCCGGCCGCCGAGCGGGCGGGGCCGGGCGAGCCCGTCGTACCCCTCGGGCCGCCCGAACGACACCCGGGGCCGCCCGTCGCCGGGCACCACCGGGGCGCTCCAGGAGAACGCGGGGTCGGGACCGGAGTCGCGGCCCGCCACCGGCTCGGCCGGCACGGGCCGCAGCCGCCGGGTCGTCTCGGAGGGGGTCTCCTCGGGGACGCCGGTCCGCTGGGCCGACGGCCGGGACGCCCCGGCTCCCCGAAGGGCCTCGCCCACACCGGGGCCGTGCGCCGTGGGCCCCACCGGGCCGCGAGGCGGGTCCTGGGGCGCGGGAACGTTTCGCGGGGGCGCGGGTGTCTCCGGGCGCGTGACGCCAGGAGCCGGGGCATCGCCGCCGACGGTGGGCGGGGCGTCGGGAAAGCGGGCGGAAGCCTCCGGCGCGGCGTCCCGCCCGACGGACGGCGGGGCATCCGGGAACCGGGCGGAAGCACGCGGCTCGGCCTCACGCCCGACCGACGGCGGGGCATCCGGGAACCGGGCGGAAGCACGCGGCTCGGCCTCACGCCCGACCGACGGCGGGGCATCCGGGAACCGTGCCGAAACACGCGGCTCGGCCTCACGCCCGACCGACGGCGGTGCGTCCGGGAACCGGGCGGAAGCACGCGGCGGGGGTACGGCCTGTCCCTGTCCGCCGGGTGGGCGGTCGTCGAGGCGGAGGCGCGGGTACGGGGGCCGGGTGCGTCCGGGGCCGTCGGATTCCGGGGGCGTCTGTTCGGCCGAAGAGGGTCGTCGGCCCGGGGTCCCGTCGGCCGACGGGACGAGGGACGCCGCCGTGCCGGAAGCGGACGCGGTGGCCGCAGGAGCCCCGGGATCGCCCGCAGCCGCGTCGGACCCCGGCGGGGGCGACGCGGGGCGCGGCGGCACGGCGGGACGGGAAGGAGCCCCCGGGTGTCGCGGGGCGTCGGCCGGTGCGGGCTCCGTGGCGGGGCGCGGTGGGGACTGTGGGTGGGTCGGGGCGCTGGTGCCAGTGCCAGTGCCCGACGTGGTGGCCGACCGGGGGTGCCACGGGCCCCCGGTACCGCCCGCACTCGCGTCGGAACCCGGCGGAGGCGACGCGGGGCGCGGCGGCACGGCAGGACGGGAGGGAACTCCCGGATTGCCCGGGGCGGCGGTGCCCGAGCCGGACGTGGTGGTCGACCGCGGACGTGGCGGAGCGCCGGGGTGCCGGGGGGCGTCGGCCGACGGGGCCTGCGTCGCGGGGTGCCGTACGGAGTCCTGGTGGCCGGGGACGGCGTCGGATCCCGGCGGTGGTGGGGCTTCCCCCGGTGGAGCGGTGGGGCGGGGCGGATGGGAGGCGCGGCGCGCTTCCGTGCTCATGCACCCCCCGTTTCTCGGGCCCGGGCCGTTCTCCGACGCGGGCCGGTGATGTCTCCTGCCCCGGCCCGGTGCGGACCGATCCGTCCCGGGCACGCATACCCGCACGGGAGGACTGCCATCCCGGCGCGGGCCCGGGGGCCCGGCCGCCCGGGGTCGTTCCGCCGTGCGTGCGCGTCACTCTACGGCGTGCCGCCGCCCGGCGGGGAACCAGTCCGCACGCCCGCGGCATTGGCCCGGAACGTCCCCCTACCCTGCGGTAATCCTGTCTGGCAGGCTTCGAGCATGACTGCGCGCGCCGCCGACCGGGCCCGTTACGACCGGGCCACCGCCCATCTGGACGCCCCCGTGGCCATCGTGGACCTGGAGGCATTCGACGCCAACGCGGACGACCTGCTCCGCCGGGCCGGCGGCAAGCCGGTCCGGGTGGCCAGCAAGTCCGTGCGCTGCCGTGCCCTGCTGGAACGCGCCCTGGCCAGGGACGGTTTCGCCGGTCTCATGTCGTACACACTGGCCGAGTCCCTGTGGCTGGCCCGCTCCGGTTTCGAGGACGTGCTGCTCGCCTACCCGTCGGCGGACCGCACCGGATACGCCGAGCTGACCGCCGACCCGAAGCTCGCCGCCGCGCTGACCGTCATGGTCGACGACCCGGCGCAGCTGGACCTCATCGACGGGGCCCGCGACGGCGGCCGCGAAGTCGTGCGGGTCTGCCTGGAGTTGGACACCTCGCTGCGGCTGCTCGGCGGCCGGGTGCGGGTCGGGGCCCGCCGTTCCCCGCTGCACTCCCCCGCCGAGATGGCCGACCTGGCCCGGGCGGTGGCCCGCCGCAAGGGGTTCGAGGTCGTCGGTGTCATGGCGTACGAGGGGCATGTCGCCGGGGTCGGGGACGCGGTGGCCGGGCGGCCGCTGCGGTCGCGTGCGGTGCGGCTGATGCAGGCCGCCGCCCGCCGGGAACTCGCCGAGCGCCGCGCCGCGGTGGTGCGGGCCGTGCGGGCGGTGGTGCCGGGCCTGGAGTTCGTCAACGGCGGCGGCACGGGCAGCGTGCAGCACACGGCGGCCGAGGACGCGGTCACGGAGATCGCCGCCGGGTCCGGCCTGTACGTGCCGCGCCTGTTCGACAACTACACCTCGTTCACCGGGCGTCCGGCGGCGCTGTTCGCGCAGCCCGTCGTACGGCGTCCCGGCGTCGGGGTCGTGACCGTGCTGGGCGGCGGCTATCCGGCCTCCGGCGCGGCCGGCGCCGACCGGCTGCCGGTGCCGTACCTGCCCGAGGGGCTGCGCTACGACCCCCAGGAGGGCCCCGGCGAGGTGCAGACGCCGCTGCTCGGCTCGCCCGCCGACGACCTGCTGATCGGCGACAAGGTGTGGTTCCGGCACGCCAAGGCCGGTGAGCTGTGCGAGCGGTTCGACGCGCTGCACCTGGTGGAGGGGGACGCGGTGACGGCGACGGTCCCGACGTACCGGGGCGAGGGGCACACCTTCCTCTAGGCCCGTCGGCCCGTCAGCCCGTCGGCCCGTCAGTCCGTCGGGCCGATCCCGCTGCCCACGCCGCCGCCCGTGTCCGCGTCGCCGATGGGCCGGATGCCCTTGGTGATCCTGTCCATGTCGGCGAGCGGCGGCCCGTCCTCGCCCGCGTCGAAGACGTAGCGGACGAGGATCGGGGACTCGGTGCCGACGGTGGAGGGGAACACCAGCGACTGCACGTAGCCGCCGGGCCCCTTGGCCGTCTGCACCCGCCAGCGCACGTAGTAGCCCGCGCGTCCGGCGACCGCGACCTGCCCGGACGCCACCTCCTCGTGCGACTCGATGCCGCCGAACGGCTTGTTGCCGACCAGGTCGCGGTCGTACGCGTCGTCGGCGGCGTCCTCGATGTCCTGCCGGGCGAGGGTCTTCGGGGAGGACTCGGCGTTCGAGGTGACGGTGCGGGAGACGACGATTCCGTGCCGGCACACGCCGCCGTCCGCCGGGCAGTCGTAGGTGCCGTCCGTGGTCATCATGACGTCGTCCTCGGCGACGTGCTCGGGCAGGACCCAGCCGTCCGGCAGCGGGAAGGTGACGCCGTTGAGCTGGTCCTCGACCACGGCGGGGTCGTCGGCGGAGGGTTCGGAGGGGGTGGGCGACGGCTCCTCGGTCACCGGTGCGGGGTCGGTGGCGGTCGGGGTGACGGGCGGGGCCTGCGTCTCGGGACCGCCACCGTCGTCCTCGCCCAGGACGAACACACCGGTGACGATCGCGGCGACCAGCACGGCCGCGGCGACGGTGAGGGCCACGGCCTTCCCGCGCGCGGTGCCGCCCGGCTGCCCCTGTCCACCGCCCGAGAACAGCGGCACGGTCGACGGCTGGCCGGGCTGCGCCTGGGGCGCCGGATACTGGGCCGCGCCGTACCCGGTGGTCGCGGGTGCGCCGTACCCGGTGTCCCCCGGTGCTCCGTACCCGGTGGCTTCCGGTGCGCGCCGGTGCTCGGTCCAGGCCGTGCCGTCCCACCAGCGTTCCTGGTGGGCGGCCGACGGGTCGCGGTACCAGCCGGGCGGCGGCGTCATGCTCATTCCGGCACTGTAGGACGCCGCGCGCGGTGATCTACAGCGGTGTGACGTACGCCCCGGAAATCCCGCCGTCCACCAGGAAGTCGGTGGCGTTCACGAAGGAGGAGTCGTCGCTGGCCAGGAAGGCGACGGCGGCGGCGATCTCCTCGGCCTCGGCGAACCGCCCGACCGGAATGTGCACCAGGCGGCGGGCGGCCCGCTCGGGGTCCTTGGCGAACAGCTCCTGGAGGAGCGGGGTGTTGACCGGACCCGGGCAGAGCGCGTTGACGCGGATGCCCTCCCGGGCGAACTGCACGCCCAGTTCACGGGACATGGCGAGGACGCCGCCCTTGGAGGCGGTGTACGAGATCTGGGAGGTGGCCGCGCCCATCCGCGCCACGAAGGACGCGGTGTTGATGATGGACCCCCGGCCCTGGCGCCGCATGTAGGGGATGGCCGCCTTGCAGCACAGGTAGACGGAGGTGAGGTTGACCTCCTGGACGCGCTTCCACGCCTCCAGGCCGGTCTCCAGGATCGAGTCGTCGTCGGGCGGTGAGATGCCGGCGTTGTTGAAGGCGACGTCGACGCTGCCGTAGGTGTCGTACGCGGTACCGAACAGCGCCTCGACCTGTTCGGGGTCGGTGACGTCGACCTGGACGAAGGTCCCGCCGACCTCCTCGGCCGCCGCCTTGCCCCGGGTCTCGTCGACGTCGCCGCAGACGAGGTGCGCGCCCTCGGACGCCAGCCGGCGGACGGTCGCGAGGCCGATGCCGCTGCCGGCTCCGGTGACGACGGCGGTACGGCCGACAAGCCTGCGGCAGACGATCTCTTCGCTCACTGTGCGGGGCCCTCCGTGCTCGACGAGGCGGTGCTGATGAAGACGTTCTTGGTCTCGGTGAAGGCGGTCAGCGCGTCCGGGCCGAGTTCGCGGCCGAGTCCGGACTGCTTGAACCCGCCGAACGGTGTCCAGTAGCGGACGCTGGCGTGGGAGTTGACGGACAGGTTCCCGGCGCGGACCGCGGCCGAGACGCGCAGGGCGCGGCCGACGTCCCGCGTCCACAGTGAGCCGGACAGGCCGTAGTCGGTGGCGTTGGCCAGGCGGATCGCGTCGGCCTCGTCCTCGAAGGGCAGCACGACGGCGACGGGCCCGAAGACCTCCTCGACCGCCACCCGCGCGTGCGGGTCGGCGCCGGTGAGGACCGTGGGCGGGAACCAGAAGCCGGGGCCGCCCTCGGGGGCCTTGCCGCGGATGCCGTCGGCGCCGTCGGGGACGTAGGAGCGGACGCGGTCCAATTGGGCGCGGGAGATCAGGGGGCCCATGTCGGTGCCCTCGTCGGCCGGGTCGCCGACGCGGACGGACTCGATCGCCGGGGCCAGGAGGGCGAGGAAGCGGTCGTACACCGGGCGCTGGACGAGGATGCGGGTGCGGGCGCAGCAGTCCTGGCCGGAGTTGTCGAGGAAGGACATGGGCGTGGCGGCCGCGGCGGCCTCCACGTCGGCGTCGGCGAAGACGATGTTGGGGCTCTTGCCGCCGAGTTCGAGGGTGACGGGCTTGAGGAGCGCGGCGCCCTGGGCGGCCACCCGCCGGCCCACGGTGGTGGACCCGGTGAAGACGATCTTCGCCACGCCGGGGTGCTCCACCAGCGCGTCGCCCGCGACCGGCCCGTGTCCGGGCAGCACCTGGAACACCCCCTCGGGCAGTCCCGCGTCCAGGGCGAGTTCGGCGAGCCGCAGCGCGGTCAGCGGGGTCGTCTCGGCGGGCTTGAGGAGGACCGCGTTGCCCGCCGCGAGCGCCGGTGCCGTGCCCCAGGCGGCGATCGGCATCGGGAAGTTCCAGGGGGCGATGACGCCGACGACGCCGAGCGGTTCGAGGATCGTCACGTCCAGGCCGCCGGGCACGGGGATCTGGCGTCCGGTGAGCCGTTCCACTCCCCCGGCGGCGTAGTCGAGCAGGTCGCGGACGTTGCCGGCCTCCCAGCGGGCGTTGCCGATGGTGTGCCCGGCCTCGCGGACCTCCAGCCGGGCCAGTTCCTCCAGGTGCTCGTCGACGGTGGCGGCGAAGCGGCGCAGCAGCCGGGCCCGGTCGCCGGGGGCGAGGGCGGCCCAGGCGGTCTGCGCCCGCGCGGCCCGTACGACGGCGGCGTCGACGTCGGCCGCGGAGGCGGCGGGGACGGTGGCGACGACCTCTTCGGTGGCGGGGTTCAGTACCCGTAGTACGTCGGGCAGTTCGGCGGACGGGCCAGAGAGGTCGGACAGGTCGGGCAGGTCGGACAACGGGTGCCTCACATGCGTTCGAAGGAGCGGCGCAGTTCCCAGTCCGTGACGGCGGCGTCGTAGGCGTCGATCTCGACGCGCGCCATGTTGCGGTAGTGGGCGACGACCTCGTCCCCGAAGGCGGCCTTGGCGAGGGTGCTGTTCTCCCACAGCTCGGCGGCCTCGCGCAGGGTGGTGGGGACGTGGGCGTAGTCGGCGGTGTAGGCGTTGCCCGCGCAGGGTTCGGGCAGCTCCAGCCGCTGTTCGAGGCCGTGCAGTCCGGCCGCCACCATGCCCGCGACCGCCAGGTACGGGTTGACGTCGCCGCCGGGGAGCCGGTTCTCGAAGCGCAGGGAGCGGCCGTGGCCGACGACGCGCAGGGCGCAGGTGCGGTTGTCGTGTCCCCAGGCGACCGCGGTCGGCGCGAAGGAGCCGGGCTGGAAGCGCTTGTACGAGTTGATGTGGGGGGCGTAGAGGAGCGAGAACTCGCGCAGTGCCACGAGCTGTCCGGCGAGGAAGTGCCGCATGACCTCGGACATGCCGCCCTGCTGGTCGCCGGCCATGACGGCGGCGCCGTCCTCGTCGGCGAGGGAGAGGTGGATGTGGCAGGAGTTGCCCTCGCGCTCGTTGTACTTCGCCATGAAGGTGAGGGACATACCCTCCTGCGAGGCGATCTCCTTGGCGCCCGTCTTGTAGACCGCGTGCTGGTCGCAGGTGACCAGGGCCTCGTCGTAGCGGAAGGCGATCTCGTGCTGGCCGGGGTTGCACTCGCCCTTGGCGGACTCGACGGTGAGGCCGGCGCCCGCCATCTCGTTGCGGATGCGGCGCAGCAGGGGCTCGATGCGGCCGGTGCCGAGCACCGAGTAGTCGATGTTGTACTGGTTGGCCGGGGTCAGGCCGCGGTAGTTGGCGTCCCAGGCCTGTTCGTAGGTGTCCCGGAAGACGATGAACTCCAGCTCGGTGCCGGCCCGCGCGGTCAGGCCGTGGCCGGCGAGGCGTTCGAGCTGGCGGCGCAGGATCTGGCGGGGCGCGGCGAGCACCGGGGTGCCGTCCTCCCAGGCGAGGTCGGCGACGACCATCGCGGTGCCCTCGTTCCACGGCAGGCGGCGCAGGGTGGCCAGGTCGGCGTGCATGGCGAAGTCGCCGTAGCCGCGGTCCCAGGAGGACATCGCGTAGCCGTCCACGGTGTTCATGTCGGCGTCGACGGCGAGGAGGTAGTTGCAGCCCTCGGTGCCGTGTGCCAGGACCTCGTCGAGGAAGAAGCGGGCCGCGAACCGCTTGCCCTGGAGGCGGCCCTGCATGTCGGGGAAGGCCAGGACGACGGTGTCGATGTCACCGGCGGCGACGAGGGCGTGCAGTGCCTCGACCCCGAGCGGGGGTGTGCGGTCTGGCACGGGGAGAGCCTCCTTTGGCCGGGAGCCATAAGGTATTGCCGGGAACCATTGGTTGGGAAGGGGGCGCGGCCGCATGCCGGAGGAAACCGGGGGGAGCGTGACGGACCGGCTCGCACCGGTGTTGCGGCCGGTGCGGGCCGGCAACGGCTTCGAGGAGGCGCTGGAGCAGATCCTTCAGGTGGTCAGGCTGGGCCTGGTGTCCGGGGGCGAGCGGCTGCCGGCCGAGCGGGAGCTGGCGGAGCGGCTCGGGATCAGCCGGGTGACCCTGCGCGAGGTGCTGCGGGTGCTCCAGGACCAGGGGCTGGTGGAGGCCCGGCGCGGGCGGTACGGCGGAACGTTCGTGCTGCCGCGTGCGGACGCCGGCGGCGAGGACGAACTGCGGCGCCGGGTGGCCGGGGTCGACATCGAGGACGTGCTGCGCTTCCGTGAGGTGCTGGAGGTGGGCGCGGCCGGGCTGTGCGCGGCGCACGGGCTGACCGACGGCCGGGCGGCGCGACTGAGCGAGTCGCTGGCCGCGACCCGGGACGCGCCGTTGGCGGAGTACCGGCGGCTGGACACGAGGCTGCACCTCACCCTCGCGGAGCTGTGCGGGTCGACGGCCCTCGCGGCGCAGTACGCGGCGGTCCGGGCCACCCTGAACGACCTGCTGGACTGCATGCCGCTGCTGGTGCGCAACCTGGAGCACTCGCAGCGGCAGCACACGGCGCTGGTGGAGGCCGTGCTCGACGGGGACGCGGACGCGGCCCGCGAGATCACGCGGGAGCACTGCGCGGGGACGGCGGCGCTGCTGCGGGGGTTCCTGACGTGAGTGTGCCGCGCGAGTGTGTCCCGCGCGGGCAAAGGTATGAGGACGGTCCATAGCGGGAGGCGGAGGGCTCGGATGGTGACGGACAGACCGCTGATCGGCGTCAGCACGTACCTGGAGACCGGGGCGCGCTGGGGCGTGTGGGAACTGGAGGCGGCGCTGCTGCCCGCCGGGTATCCGCGGCTGGTGCAGCGGGCGGGCGGTCTGGCGGTGATGCTGCCGCCGGACGCGCCGGAGCACGCCGCGGCGACGCTCGCCCGCCTCGACGGGCTGGTGATCGCGGGCGGCCCGGACGTGGAGCCGGTCCGCTACGGCGCGAAGCCCGATCCGCGCACCGGCCCGCCCGCGCGCGCCCGGGACACGTGGGAGCTGGCCCTCATCGAGGCGGCCCTGGCCGCGCACGTCCCGCTGCTGGGCGTCTGCCGCGGCATGCAGCTCCTCAACGTCGCCCTGGGCGGCACCCTCGTCCAGCACATCGAGGGCCACGCCGAGGTGGTGGGCGCCTTCGGCGGTCACCCGGTCAAGCCGGTGCCGGGCACGCTGTACGCCGGTGTGGTCCCCGAGGAGACCTTCGTCCCGACCTACCACCACCAGGCGGTGGACCGCCTCGGCACCGGCCTCACCCCGTCGGCCCACGCGGCGGACGGCACGGTGGAGGCCCTGGAACTCCCGTCCGCGCCCGGCTGGGTCCTGGGCGTGCAGTGGCACCCGGAGATGGGCGAGGACGTACGGGTGATGCGGGCTTTGGTGGAGGCGACCCGCCCCTCCTGACCGGCCCAGAACCGGGTGCGCGCCCCCGAGGCACCCGGCGCCCGGGCACGCCCCGGAGGCGGGACGGACCGGCGCCCGCGGCGGCCCGCGGCACACCACACGTGGCAGAGCCTCCCCAGCACCGGGCGCGTCGGGCACGGGACAGACCGAGGCCCGCACCCCGGTGCACCCCACCACCGGAGCCCCGGGACGAGGGCGTGTCGCGCCCGCTACACCCGCGTCAGCGAAAGCAACTGCCGTGCCGGTCCCGTCGGACGATGGCCCGTGGGCCATACCGCCCGTAGGTCGCGGGCCAGGGTGACGTCCGCGAGGGGGACGCTCACCAGGCGGCGGGTGGTGAGTTCCTCGCCCACCGCGAGTTCGCTGAGGACGGAGGGGCCGGCGCCGCTCACCGCCGCCGCCTTCACGGCCGTGGTGGACGACAGCTCGATCAGGGGGCGGGCCAGGCCGCCCAGGGCCGCGTCGAGGACCTGCCGGGTGCCCGAGCCCTTCTCGCGCAGGATCAGCGGGGTCGCCGCCAGTTCCGCCGCCTCGAGCGGGCGCCGGCGGCGGGCCCACGGGTGGCCCGGCGCGGTCACGACGATCAGCCGGTCGCGGGCGATGACCGCGGAGTCGAGGCCCGCGGGGACGCTCACGCCCTCCACGAACCCGAGATCGGCCTCGTCGGCCAGCAGTCGCGCCGCCACCGTCGCCGAGTTCCCGGCGAGCAGGGAGACCGCCGTGTCGGGCAGCTGGGTGCGCAGGGCGACCAGCCAGCCCGGCAGCAGGTACTCGGCGATCGTCATGCTCGCCGCCACCCGCAGCCGCGAGTCCCGCCGGTCCCGCAGCGCCTGCGCGCCCGCGTCGAACGCCTCGGCGGCCTCGACGATCCGCCGCGCCCAGTCCGTGACCAGCACGCCCGCGTCGGTCAGCCGGGAGCCGCGCGGCGAACGGTCCACCAGCGCGACCCCCAGCTGCCGCTCCATCGACCGGACGCGGCTGCTGGCGGCCGGCTGCGTGATGCCCAGCTCGCGCGCGGCACCCCCGAGGCTGCCCAGCCGGGCCACCGCCAGCAGCAGCTCCATCGCGCCGAGGTCCGGCACCCGGTGCGCCAACGAACCCGGCACACCCTGACCGCCCTGACCGGCCTGCTCACCCTCCGCACTGCTCCTGCTCATAACCCCAGCTTATGCCCTCATAGAGACATGGTCCCTGGTCAGCGGCTTCGGCCGCGATGATCGTGGACACATGGTCACCGTCGCCCAGCCCCACTCCCCCGCCGCCGCCCCCACCCGGCGCGTCCCGGCCGTCCGCCATCTCGGGCCCAACTGGTACGCCTGCGTCATGGGCACCGCCATCGTCGGCAGCGCCGGAGCCGCGCTGCCGGGGCACATACCCGGGCTGCGCACCGTATGCACCGCGTTCTGGGCCCTGTCCCTCGTCCTCCTCGCGGCGCTGCTCGTGGCCCGTTCCCTGCACTGGTACCACCACCGGGACCAGGCCCGCGCGCATCTCCTCGACCCGGCCGCGGCCCCGTTCTACGGCTGCCTGTCGATGGCCCTGCTGGCCGTCGGCGGCGGCGCCCTGACGGTCGGCCGGGACTGGATCGGCACCTCGGCGGCGGTCGCCCTGGACGCCGTGCTGTTCACCGCAGGTACGGTCATCGGGCTCGCGGCGGCGGTCGCCGTGCCGTACCTGATGGCCGTACGGCACCGGGTGGAGCCGGGGCAGGCCAGCCCGGTGTGGCTGCTGCCGCTGGTCGCGCCCATGGTGTCGGCGGCCGTCGGTCCGCTGCTGGTCCCGCACCTCCCGCCCGGACAGCCCCGCGAGACGCTGCTGCTCGCCTGCGTCGCGCTGTTCGGCGTCAGCCTGCTCGCCACCCTGGTGACCCTGCCGGTGATCTTCGGCCGGCTGCTCACCGGCGGCCCGCTGCCGCTCGCGCTCACCCCGTCGCTGTTCCTGGTCCTGGGCCCGCTCGGGCAGTCGACGACCGCCGTGGGCCAGTTCGCGGACGTCGCCCCGGGCGTCGTCCCGGCGCCGTACGCCGAGGGCTTCGGGGTGCTCGCCGTGCTGTACGGCGTGCCGGTGACGGGCTTCGCGCTGATGTGGCTGTGCCTGGCCACCGCGCACGTGGTGCGGGCGCGGCGCGAGGGCATGGGCTTCTCGATGACGTGGTGGTCGTTCACCTTCCCGGTGGGCACCTGTGTCACCGGCGCGGAGGCCCTGGCCCGGCACACCGGGCTCGTCGTCTACGACGGGCTCACGGTCGTCCTGTACGCCGTGCTGGTCACGGCCTGGGCGGTCGCCGCCGTGCACACGACGCGCGGCCTGTTCAGCGGTGTGCTGCTCGCAGCGCCGCGGCCAGTGACCGGGGCGCCTCGGCCAGTGACGGCCCGTACCACGTGAGGTACCGCCCGTCGACGAGGGCGCAGGACAGGCCGGGAAAGGACTCCGGGCCGTCGTCGGCGGTGAAGCGGTACGGCTCGTCCGGCAGGACCACGACGTCCGGGCGGGCCGCCCGCAGTTCCTCGACGGGGATCTTCGGATACCGCTCGGGGTGGGAGGCGTAGAGGTGGTCGACGCCCAGGCGGGACAGCACGTCGCCGGCGAAGGTGTCGCGGCCCAGCACCATCCAGGGCCGGCGCCAGATCGGCACCACGGCGGTGCGGCGCTCCCCGGGCGGCGGGGACGACAGAGCGGACCAGGCCGCCTCGGCCTCGTCGAGCCACCGGGGCCGGGAGGGGGCACCGCAGGCGGTCAGCACTCGGTCCAGCTCGGTAAACGCCTGCGGAACGGTGCGCACCTCGGTCACCAGCACCTCGACGCCCGCCTCGCGCAGGGCGTCCAGGTCGGGGGCGCGGTTCTCCTCCTCGTTGGCGATCACCAGGTCGGGGGCGAGGGAGCGGATCCGGTCGGTCTTCGGGTTCTTGGTGCCGCCGACGCGTACGACGTCGAGCCCGGCCGGGTGGGTGCACCAGTCGGTGGCACCGGCCAGGACACCGGGGAGCGTACGGGCCACCGCGTCGGTCAGGGACGGCACCAGGGAGACCACCCTCACCGGCGGGGTCCCTCCCGGACCGCCTCGATGTGCTCGGCGACGGCGACCACGACCAGCCGGGTGTCGGGCACCGTGGCCCGCCAGCGGTGCCGCACGCCGCCCGTGAGGTACAGCGTGTCGCCCCGGCCCAGCCGGTAGGCGCGGCCCTCGGCCTCGATCTCCACGGCGCCCTCGGCGACGAACATCAACTGGTCGTTGCGGTACTGCAGTTCGCGGCCCGCGTCATGGTCGCCGGTGAACTCGGAGGCGTGCATCTGGTGGTGCCCGCGCACCAGCGAGCGCACCTTGGGCGCCAGCTCCGGGTCGGGGTCCTCGTTGCGGACCACGTCGACGCTGCACGCGGGGTCGGCGGCGGCGAGCAGTTCCACGGCGGTGGTGCGCAGGGCGTCGGCCACCTTCTCCAGGGAGCTGCGGCTGGGCCGCGCCCGGTCGTTCTCGATCTGGCTGAGGAAGGGCACGGACAGGCCGCTGCGCTCGGACACCACGGCGAGGGTCAGGTCGAGGGTCCGGCGCCGGCGCCGTACGGCCGCGCCCACCCGGAGGTGCTGATCTTTGTGGTCGCCCATCGCTCCGGCTCCCTCCTTCACCCGTCGTCTACCGCCGCGGTGCCCGTTTCGGGTCGCCGTCCTCCTGATGAGTTCTCTGCACCCTACGCATGTTCGGCAAACCGTTTCATGCGGCCGTCACATCGATGTCACGGTGCGGTGGCCGGGACCTCACAGTTCTCGCCACGCGCGGGCCGCTCCGTCCGACGTGCCGGACGCCTTACCGGTTCAAGGCTCGGACGGCCCCGCGTGTTCCCGCCAGCCCCTCCCGCCCCGGCGAGGCGATGCTCAGGCAGGGGGTTGGCGCTCCGTGGTTGTCCAAATCCCTACCGTGTCCCCGCCCGGCACGACCCGAGGGGTGGGGGCCGCCGCGCGCGCGAGCGGGGGGGGGGCGGCGCCCCCCC
>NZ_JBHJVQ010000028.1:0-102576 GCF_042263835.1 Streptomyces sp. NPDC056128
CCCGATCAGACGAAACCGATCAGGCCGGAGGTATCAACATATCTGGCGTTGACTTTTGGCACGCTGTTGAGTTCTCAAGGAACGGACGCTTCCTTCGTACTCACCCGAGATACTCTCTCGCGGCTTTCCTCCGGGCGCTTCCCTTCGGTGTTTCCAACACTATCAGGCTTTCCCGGTGCTTCTGACCACCGTCCTGCGAGCATGCAGAAGGCGATCCAGCGATAGGATCTGATGAGTTGGTTGCTGCCGGGCGAGGACGTGTTGCTTGGCATCGCTCAACCGCAGGCAGAGTCACAACTGTACACGGGGCCGCGGAACGGGTGCAAATCCATGGCGAGTGTGGTCTAGACCTCTATTCGGAACACTCGTGCGGAACCGGTACTTCCTATGACATACGCTGCTGCACAGTGTGCCGTCCGGGACAGGCAGTGACGGCTCGTACAGATCCCCGCCCTGGGAGGCTTCCCATGACCACCGTCTCGTCCCCGCTCGCAGGACGCGCCATCGGCCTGGCCGCTGTGCCGGATCCCGTCTTCTCCGGGGCCATGGTCGGCCCGGGCACCGCCATCGACCCCGTGCGCGAACCCTCCGAGGCGGTCGCCCCCGTCGACGGTGTCATCGTTTCCCTGCACCCGCACGCCTTCGTCGTCGTCGACGACAGCGGGCACGGTGTGCTGACCCACCTCGGCATCGACACGGTGCAGCTCAATGGCGAGGGGTTCGAGCTCCTGGTGAACAAGGGCGACACCGTGGTCCGCGGTCAGGGCGTGGTGCGCTGGGACCCGGCCGGGGTCGAGGCCGCGGGCAAGTCGCCGATCTGCCCGATCGTGGCCCTGGAGGCCACGGCCGAGGCGCTCGCCGAGCTGCGTGAGGACGGCGACGTGAAGGCCGGCGAGAGTCTCTTCCTCTGGAAGTGACGTCGACGCCGTCGTCCGACGGCCGGCAGGACAACCACCGCGGCGGCGGGACCCGCCGCATGATCGGGACGGGTGAGATGGAGACAACGCTGCGAGGCGTCGGGGTGAGCCACGGAGTGGCGATCGGCGAGGTTCGGCACATGGGAACGGCGGTCCTGGAGCCGCCGGCCAAGCAGATTCCGGCCGAGGACGCGGAGCGCGAGCAGGGGCGTGCCCGCAAGGCCGTGGAAGCTGTGGCCGCCGATCTGATGGCGCGCGGCAACCTGGCCGGGGGCGAGGCCCAGGCGGTTCTCGAGGCGCAGGCCATGATGGCCCAGGACCCGGAGCTGATGGCGGACGTGGAACGGCGGATCACCGTCGGCAGCACGGCCGAGCGGGCGGTCTACGACGCCTTCGCCGCATATCGCGCCCTGCTGGCCGGTGCCGGTGAGTACCTGGCCGGTCGTGTGGCCGACCTCGACGACGTGCGGAATCGTATCGTCGCCCGGCTGCTCGGGGTGCCGATGCCGGGTGTCCCGGACAGCGACGAGCCGTACGTCCTCATCGCGCGGGATCTCGCGCCGGCCGACACCGCGCTGCTGGACCCGACGCTGGTCCTCGGCTTCGTCACCGAGGAGGGCGGGCCGACCAGTCACAGCGCGATCCTCGCGCGGGCGCTCGGTGTGCCGGCCGTGGTCGCGCTTCCCGGGGCGGGCGAGATTCCCGAGGGCACGGTCGTGGCCGTCGACGGGAGCACCGGTGAGGTCTTCGTGAACCCCGACGCCGAGAAGAAGGCGCGGCTGGCGGCGGAGGCGGCCGAGCGCAAGGCGGCGCTGGCCGCCGCGACCGGCCCGGGTGCGACGTCGGACGGGCACAAGGTGCCGCTGCTCGCGAACATCGGTGGTCCCGCCGACGTACCGGCGGCGGTGGAGGCCGGGGCGGAGGGCGTCGGTCTGTTCCGTACCGAGTTCCTCTTCCTCGACGACAGCAAGAAGGCGCCGTCGGAGGAGAAGCAGGTCTCCGCCTACCGGCAGGTGCTGGAGGCGTTCCCCGAGGGCCGGGTCGTCGTGCGCGTGCTGGACGCCGGCGCGGACAAGCCGCTGGACTTCCTGACCCCGGGCGACGAACCGAACCCGGCGCTGGGTGTGCGGGGGCTGCGGACACTGCTGGACCACCCGGACGTGCTGCGGACGCAGCTGACGGCGCTGGCGAAGGCGGCGGAGGGTCTGCCGGTCTACCTCGAGGTCATGGCGCCGATGGTGGCGGACCGGGCGGACGCCAAGGCGTTCGCGGACGCCTGCCGCGAGGCCGGGCTGAGGGCGAAGTTCGGCGCGATGGTGGAGATCCCGTCGGCCGCGCTGCGTGCGCGCTCGGTCCTCCAGGAGGTCGAGTTCCTGTCGCTGGGGACGAACGACCTCGCGCAGTACACCTTCGCCGCCGACCGTCAGGTGGGTGCGGTGTCCCGGCTGCAGGACCCGTGGCAGCCGGCGCTGCTCGACTTGGTCGCGCTGTCCGCCGAGGCGGCGAAGGCCGAGGGCAAGAGCTGCGGCGTGTGCGGTGAGGCCGCGTCGGATCCGCTGCTGGCGTGTGTGCTGACGGGTCTGGGTGTCACCTCCCTGTCCATGGGTGCGGCGTCGCTGCCTTACGTGCGGGCGACGCTGGCGAAGTTCACGCTGGCGCAGTGCGAGCGGGCCGCCGCGGCCGCCCGGGCGGCGGAGAGCGCCGAGGAGGCGCGCAACGCGGCTCAGGCGGTGCTGTCCGGCGAGTAGGGCCGGGCGGGGCCGCGGCTGCCGCTGTGTGCGGGGCGTTCCACCTCCGGGTGGGGCGCCCCGCGGTCGTCAGTGGTGGTGTCCCGGGGGCAGGTGGTCGTCTCCTAGGTCGGGCGGAGCGCAGTAGTCGACGTTGGACTCCGGGGAGATGAGGTCGCCATTCTCGACGTCGGTGCAGTAGGCGTCGAAGACCTCGCCGGCGGTGAGGGGTTCGAGGCCGTATCCGCGCAGTCGCCAGCCGTGGATGCGGTCGGGGCCGCTCGCCGGGCTGATGCGCATGACGAGTCCGCCGGGGCTGTGGGTGGCCAGGCCGAGGGCGAGGACGCTGGTGAATTCGAGGGCCTCGGCCTCGTCGAGGTGCGGGGTGCCGTCGATCTCCTCGTCGGCGTGCAGCACGGAGACGAGGTCTTCCGGGGATCCCGAGACGCTGCACACCAGGTGCCGGTTGCCCGGTGGGGCCGTGCGCAGGACCTGGAGCAGGAGGCGCGAGGCTCGGGTGAAGGCGGCTCGGCCGAGGTCTTCGCCGCAGGTGGAGCAGGTGCCGAGGCGGGCGAGCAGGGTGGACGCGTACTCCCAGGTGGCCTGGCGGACGGCTTCGTCGACCAGGGCCGGCAGGAGGTCGGTGAGGGGCTGGCCCTCGTACGGGACGGTGGGTCCGTTGGTGGCGAGTTCGGCGGTGAACCGGGTCCGGCTGGCGGGGGCGTCGGGGTCGAGGCCCGCAGTGGTGCAGAAGTCGGCGTACTCCTCCGGGTCGAAGAGGGCGATCGTGGTGTGGGTGCCCTCTGCGGCGCGTGCCCTCAGGAGGGCTTCCACCTGGCGGAGATAGGCGGCGTGGTCGTGGAAGGTGAAGCTGCGGTAGCGCCGCATGGCGCGGAAGTCGTGTTCGTCGGTGAGCAGTCCGATGGTGCCCGCGATTTCGCGGCGCAGGACGCGTCGCATGGTCTGGTCGGTGTGCGCCATGTTTCCCCCTGTGCACGGTCGATCAATGCTCACTCACAGTAATCGGCGGCACTGACAACGGCGTCGGGCGGGCGCGGGTGAGCCGGCCGCCGTCGAGGGCGGCCGGCCGGTCGAGGGCCTGGTCAGGAGCGTTTGCGGGCCAGCTCCTCGTAGAAGTGGAGCAGGTCGAGGTTGTCGATGGAGCCGGGGTTGACGGCCTTGTCCAGGGGGGTGCCCTGGAGGAGGCGCTTGACCGGGACCTCGATGCGTTTGCCGGTCAGGGTGTGCGGGATGCCGGGCACCTCGATGACCTCGTCGGGGACGTGGCGCGGGGAGAGTTGTTCGCGGATGGTCCGTTTGATGCGGTCGAGCAGGGGATCGTCGAGGGTGGCTCCTGGGGCGAGGTGCACGAACAGGGGCATCCAGTAGCCGCCGTCCGGTTGTTCGATGCCGATGACGAGGGATTCCCT
Organism: Streptomyces sp. NPDC056128; assembly: GCF_042263835.1. NCBI lineage: Bacteria > Bacillati > Actinomycetota > Actinomycetes > Kitasatosporales > Streptomycetaceae > Streptomyces > Streptomyces sp. NPDC056128. Next base: position 4,075 of record NZ_JBHJVQ010000028.1, read on the forward strand.
GATCTCGGGGAGTCGTTCGACGGCTTCGTAGATGTCGGCGGAGCCCATGCGGACGCCCTGCCGGTTGAGGGTGGAGTCGGAGCGGCCGTGGATGACGACGGAGCCGCGTGAGGTGAGGGTGATCCAGTCGCCGTGCCGCCAGACGCCGGGGTAGGTGTCGAAGTAGCTGTCGTGGTAGCGGCTGCCGTCGGGGTCGTTCCAGAAGCGGATCGGCATCGAGGGCATGGGGTTGGTGACGACCAGCTCGCCGACCTCGTCGGTGAGGGGGTTGCCCTGGGGGTCCCAGGCCTGGAGGTCGGTGCCCAAGCCGGGGGCCTGGAGTTCGCCGATGTACACGGGAAGGGTGGGGACGGCGCCCGCGAAGCAGGAGCACACGTCGGTGCCGCCGCTGACGGAGGCGATCCATAGGTCCGCGCCGCTCTCGGCGAACTCGTCGTGCAGCCAGCGGAAGCCGTCGGGCGGGAGCGGGGAGCCGGTGGTGGCGACGCACTGGATGCGGGAGAGGTCCAGGTCGCGGGCCGGGTGGACGTCGGCCTTGCGGCAGGCCATGACGTAGGCGGCGGAGGTGCCGAAGAGGGTGGCGCCGGTGCGTTCGGCGATGCGCCACTGGGCGTCCGTCGCCGGGAATCCGGGGCTGCCGTCGTAGAGGACGATCGTCGTCCCGGTGAGCAGGCCGGAGACGAGGAAGTTCCACATCATCCAGCCGGTCGACGTGTACCAGAAGAAGCGGTCCCCGGGGCCGAGGTCGCAGTGCAGGCCGAGCTGTTTGAGGTGTTCGACCAGGATGCCGCCCTGGGACTGGACGATGGCCTTGGGCAGGCCGGTGGTGCCGGAGGAGTACAGCACCCACAGGGGGTGGTCGAAGGGCACCTGTTCGTAGACGGGTTCCGTGTCCGCGGCCGTCAGGGTGCCCCAGTCGAGCGCGCCCTCGGGGGCTTCGGTGCCGAGGAGCGGGATGTGGACCACGGCGCGCAGGGTGGGCAGTTCGCGGCGGAGTTCGGCGACGGTGTCGCGGCGGTCGTGTTCCTTGCCGCCGTAGCGGTAGCCGTCGACGGTGAACAGGACGACGGGTTCGACCTGCTGGAAGCGGTCCAGGACGCTGCGGGCGCCGAAGTCGGGGGCGCAGGAGGTCCAGACGCCGCCGACGGCCGCGGTGGCGAGGAGGGCGACCACGGCCTGGGGGATGTTCGGGAGGTAGCCGCTGACGCGGTCCCCGGGGCGGACGCCGAGGGCCCGCAGTTCGGCGGCGAGCGAGCCGACCTGGCGGCGCAGCTCACCCCAGGTGACGGGGGTGGTTTCGTGGGTCTCGTCGACGTAAAGGAGGGCCGGTTCGTCCGCGCGGGTGGCCGCGGCGCGCAGGGCGTGCTCGGCGTAGTTGAGGCTGGCGCCGGGGAACCACTGGGCTCCGGGCATCGCGCGGTCGCCCAGTACGCGCGCGTAAGGGGTCGAGAAGCGTACGTCGAACCATTCCGTGACGGCTTTCCAGAAGGTTTCCGGCTCGTTCACGGACCAGCGGTGCAGTGCGGGGTAGCCGCCGTCGGCGGGGGCGTCGTGGTGCTCGGACGCCCAGGTCTGGAACCTGGTGATCCGCGCCTGGGCGACGCGCTGGGGGTCTGGCTGCCAGAGCGGCTGGGGGGTGACGGTCGACATGGGCGGCTCCCGGACTGTGCGCGTCGTGTGCGTCCTCCGCGCACGGGCTGGGGTGTGCGCGTGACGCGGCTGACACGGACGATGCCATGTGATCGACTTCCGCACCAGGGCGTGCCCCACATAGTCGGTGTCGTGAAGATGTGGTCCCGTCACGGGTGAACGGCAGTTGAACGACGCCCCTGGGCGCGCTCGTCGATGGCAGGGTGAGCAGCATGGACGGTCGTGACCTGGTGCGTTCGATGAAGACGTTCGGTTCGGCGGGGGCGGCGCAGGGGTTGCGTACCGTGCGGGCGGCGTGGCGCCGGAGGCGGGCCGATGCCGAGGGACTGCCGCCGCGGGGTCCGGAGCGCGCGCGGGTGCCGGGGCCGATGCGGGAGGTGGAGCCCGGGCCGGGGGGTGGGGTGATCCGGTTCGGCCGCTCGGAGCTGCGCATCCTCGTCGCCGTGAACGGGGCGGTCTTCTGGGGCTGGGACGGGGCCGGCCCGGAGCCGTCGTACGCGTTGGCGGGCCGCTGTCCCGAGCCGGATCCGCGGGCGGTGCTGGAGCCGGACAAGGACGGCGGCCGGCGGGTGGTCGCGGAGCGGGCCACGGTGGCCGTGTCCCGGCACGGTGCGGTCGAGGTGCGGACCCCGGGGGGTGTGGTGCTGCGGCGTGAGCTGCCGCCGCGCTGGTGGGAGCCGGCCGATGGCGGGCCGGCGCGCTGGACGCAGCGGTCGGAGGTGGCGGCGGACGCCCGGTTCTTCGGGCTCGGCGGGCGGGCCGCGGGGCCCCGGCTGCGAGAGGGCACGTACCGGCTGTGGAACACCGACTCGGGCCTGCCCTCCGTACCGGGCGCGGACCCGTTGTCCGTCACGATGCCGGTGCAGTTGGTGGTGGCCGACGCCGGGACGCATCTGGTCTTCCACGACAGCGCGTGGGACGGCACGGTGGACTTGCGGGAGGGCGAGGAGGGGGCGGGCTCCGGGCACGACCGGCCGGGGCGGAGTGTGCTGCGGATGGACGGCGGTCCGCTGCGGTGCTGGGTGATGGTGGGTACGCCCGCGCGCGTGCTGCTGGCCTGGGCGTCGCTTACCGGGGCGCCCGCGTTGCCGCCGTCGTGGGCGCTGGGTCACCATCACGCGCTGTGGGGCTCCGGCGACGAGGAGGAGGTACGGCGGGTCGTCACCGGCTATCAGGAGCGTGATCTGCCGCTCGACGCGGTGCACCTGGGCATCGGTCATGCGGACGCCCACCAGGTGTTCACCGTGGACGAGGAGCGGTTTCCCAAGCTGCCGGTCCTCGCCGAGGAGCTGCGGCGGGACGGGATCCGGCTGGTGTCGGTCGTCGAACCGGCGGTGCCCGCCGTGCCGGGCAACCCGGTGTACGACGGTGGGACGCGCGAGGACGTGTTCGTCCGGGAGGCCTCCGGGCCGGTCGTCCGGGGTGTGGCACGGGCGGGGGACGTGGTCTTTCCGGATTTCACGCACGCGCGGGTGCGCGAGTGGTGGGGCGAGCGCTACGAGGAGCGGCTGGGGCAGGGGTTCGCCGGTGTGTGGCACGACCTGAACGCGCCCACGTCGTTGGCCGCCTTCGGGGAGCCGACGCTGCCGCGCTCGGCCCGCCACTGGCTGGAGGGCAGGGGCGGTGACCACCGGGAGGCGCACAACGTCTACGGCCTGTGCATGGCTCGCGCCGCGTACGAGGGGCTGCGGGCCCTGGTGCCTGGTGAGCGGCCGTTCGTCGTCTCGCGCTCCGGGTGGGCCGGGCTTCAGCGGTACGGCGGCACTTGGTCGGGGGACGTGGCCACGGGCTGGCCGGGGCTGCGGTCGTCGTTGGCGTCGGTGTTGGGTCTCGGGTTGTGCGGGGTGCCGTATTCGGGGCCGGACGTGGGCGGGACCGACGGGAGTCCGTCGCCGGAGCTGTATCTGCGGTGGTTCCAGCTGGCGGCTCACCTGCCGTTGTTCCGCACCCACGGGGGGCCTCGGGCGGGGCGCAGGGAGCCGTGGGAGTTCGGGGCAGAGGTGCTGGAGCACGCGCGCGTGGCGCTCGCCGAGCGGCGTCGGCTGCTGCCGTACTTCGTGACGCTGGCGCATCTGGCCCGGCGTACGGGTGCGCCGTACGCGCGTCCGCTGTGGTGGTCGTCGCCGGAGGAGCGGGCTCTGCGGGACTGCGAGGACGCGTTCCTGCTGGGTGACTGTCTGCTGGTGGCGCCGGTGCTCGATCCGGGTGCGGACCGGCGTGCGGTGCAGCTGCCGCGGGGGCGGTGGTACGACGTGGTGACGGAGCGGGCGTACGAGGGGCCGGCGCAGGTGCTCGTGGAGGCTCCGTTGGCGCGGATCCCGGTGTTCGCGCGCGCGGGAGCGGTGGTTCCGGTGCGCGGGGAGGACGGGGCGCCGGAGTTGGAGGTGTGGGCGCCCGCGCGGGGGCGGACCGGCGGTGGGCTGGTCGTGCGGGACGCGGGCGACGGGTGGGTGGAACCGGAGATCGAGCGCTACGTGTCGCGCTGGGAGGGTGGGCGGGTGGTCGTGCGACGCGAGGGCGGGGACGGGGCGGGCGAGCCGTTCTGTCCGGTGCGTGTGCGGGGGCTGTCCGAGCGCCCGGCTCAGAGGTAGCGGCCCTCGAACCAGGACCGTACGGCCCTGGTGTGGAGCGGGAAGGCCAGCTCCTCCGCCCGGCGCAGGAGGTGCCAGCCCTCGGTCTCGTCGGTGGCGTGGGAGGCGGGGAGGCTTTCGACCGGACGCTCGGGGAGGGAGCCGAAGAGCAGCAGGTGGCCGTCGGGCGAGCTCATGGCGTCGGCGAGCCGTACGTCGTGGCTCGCCGCGTCGATGCCGGTCTCCTCCTTGAGTTCGCGGACGACGGCCTGCCGCCAGTCCTCCCGGTCGTCGATGTAGCCGCCGGGCAGGGCGACGCCCCCGCGCGCGGGCGCCACGGTGCGGGTGATGACCACCAGGGCGGTGCCCTGCGTGTCGTACACGGGCTGGAGGGCCACCGCGACCGGCAGTGGGTTGCGGTAGGCCACGGTGCCGCACGCGGGGCAGGTGCGGGGCCAGCCGGAGACGCCCTCTCCGTAGGGCGTACCGCAGCTCGAACAGTGGGAATTCGGCGCGGAGTTGGGAACGGAGGCTTGAGTTTCGGCCACGCGGCGGACTGTATCCGATCGCGGAGCGGGCGGCTCCGGCAGGCCGTTTCAGCCGCGGCCGGCGAGGGACCTGACGGAGACCGGGAAGTCGAAGTAGGTGTCCGGGTAGGGCTCGGGCTTGTACGTGAAGTGCCACCACTCCTCGGGGAGGTTTACCAGGCCGACGTCCTCCAAGGTGTGCTTGAGCAGGAGGCGGTTGGCGCGCTGGGTGCCCTGGATACGGGGATCGAGGGTGTGGGAGCGGGTGTCGAAGCAGTCGTATCCGGTGCCCATGTCGACGGAGTTGTCGGGGAAGCGTTCGTCCCGCGGTGCGAAGCACGGCACCAGGGGCTGTCCGGGCCGGTACGGCGGGGTGGGCCTCGCCGGGAGCCGTACGATCGTCAGGTCCATCGTCGAGCCCCGGCTGTGGCCGGACTTCTCCGCGATGTAGCCGTCGTCGAAGAGGCGGGTCTTGTCGACCTCCGGGTAGAACTCGGCCTTCATGTCCTGGTCGTCGAGGCCCTCGGCCCAGCGGACGAAGTGGTCGACGGCGCGCTGCGGCCGGTAGCAGTCGTACACCTTCAGGGAGTAGCCCTGGCGCAGCAGCCGGGTCTGCGCCTTGTGGAGGGCCTTGGCGGCGGGGCGGGTGAGGATGCACAAGGGTTGCCGGTAGCCGTCGATCGGTTCGCCGACGAAGTTGTGCGGGGTGACGTAGCGGATCTCCTCGATGATCGTCGGATCGACGCTTCTCAGGGCCACGAAGTTCTCCGGTGCCTTCGGTTCGGGCCGGGCCTGCGCGGTGGCGGGGACGGCCGTGACGGCGAGCAGGGCGGCGAAGGCGGTGGCCAGAGCGCGCAGCGCGGTCGAGAGTCGTGTCATGTTCCCTGCATCTATCAGGATCGACTCCCGTGAGGGAAGGGGGCGGCCCGGCGACTCACCGCGCGTGTGCGGTGCCAGTGAGCCGGAATCCCGCGTGAACGTCTCATGAACTGGGCCCGCGTGGGTGCCGGCGACGCGATCCTGCTCCCGTGCGCTCCTGGACGGATCCTCTCCGCTTCGCCTTCCAACCGGTGGTCAATCTGATGACCGGCGGGGTCGCGGCGCTGGAGATACTCGCCCGCCCGGAGAGCGGCGACATTCTGGCCGAGGCGCGCCGCGACCCCGAACTCGACGGCCGCCTGGCGGTGTCAGCGCTGCGCGCGGCGGTGCGCAAGGAGACGCTGCTGCCGCTGCACGTCAATGTGTTCGCGGGCACCCTCGCCGACCTGGGTGGGCTGCAGCCCCTGCACGACGCGGTGCGGGAGGCGGGCCGGATGCCGTGGGAGGTGACGCTGGACGTCTGTCCGCCGTACACGCACGTGCCGCGGCAGGCCCTGCTGGAGGCGTTGACCGTGCTGCGGGGGCAGGGGTTCCGGGTCTCCGCGGACGGGGTCGGCGACGGGGACGCGCCGCTGCGGCTGCTGACGGACATGGCGCCGGAACTGGTCAAGCTCGACGCGTCGCTGCTGGCCAGGCCGGCGGCCGTGCGGGCGATGCGGGTGCTGTGCGACGAGATGGGGGCGCTGCTGTCCGTCGAGGGGGTGGAGACGGAGAGGCAGTACGCCGTCGCGCGGGCGGCCGGGGCGCAATGGGCGCAGGGCGAGCTGTTCGCGCCGCCGGCCCGGCTGCCCGCGGCGGACGTGTACGTTCCGTCCGGCCCGCCCGGCGTCCTACCGGCGCCGCGGTCGGGGCCGTCGGTGCGGCAGTTCGTGCGGCCGGCCGCATTGCTGCCCGTGACGGCCTCGGCGGGTCAGGTGCGGGCCCTGCTCACCGGGTCGCCCGACGTGTCCGGGGTGCTGCTCGTGGACCGCGACGGCGTGCCGGTTCGGTCGGTGCACCGCTCCCGCTTCCTGCTGTCCATGTCGGCACGCTACGGGCACGCGCTGTACGCCGACCGCCCGGCCGCGAAGCTGGGTGACGCGCTGCGGACGGTGGGCGTCGACGCGACGGCCTGGGAGGTGCTGGACGTGGTGGCGGTCGGCGGCCGGGGCCGTACGTCGGACGACGTGGCCGTGGTGGACGCGTACGGGCGGTGCGTGGGCGTCGTACGGCTCGCGGACCTGGTGCGGGCGCTGGCCGAGAGCCGGGTGGAGGAGGCGGCCGGGCTCAACCCGCTGACCCGGCTGCCCGGTTCGGACGCCATCACGGACGAGGTGGACCGGCGGATCGCGGACGGGCGGGCGTTCGCGCTGAGCTGGCTCGACGTGGACCACTTCAAGCAGGTGAACGACGGGGCCGGGTTCGCCGCCGGCGACGAGTTGATCCGGTCGGTCGGGCAGGCGCTGCTCCGGTCGGCGAAGGGGACCACGCGCGTGGGGCACATCGGCGGAGACGACTTCCTGGTGCTCACCGACCCGGACGGGCTGGATCCGCTGATCGCCTCGGTGCTGGACGTCCCGTGGTCGGCCGGCGGGCGGCCCGTCACGCTCTCCCTCGCGACGGTCCTGTGCGCGCCGGGCAGCGTGCCGGACCACCGGCAGGCCGCGGCAGGACTGGCGCCGCTCAAGAAGGCCGCCAAGGCGTTGCGCGGCGCGAGTTGGGTGCTGGGCCGGGCGGGTGCGCCGGGGCACGAGGTCCGGCGCGGCTCGGACCGGTCGGCGGCGCCCGCGGGCTGAACGGACGCCCGCCGCGCCAGGGGGCGGGGGATGCCGTCGGCCACGCGCGCGTGGCGGCGCGTCGTCGGAACCGTTGCCGTCGGCCACCTTGACGCTCCCCGGACGCCGGTGAACACTTCCGGTGTCAGTCGACATCGCCGTACATCTCGGCGTATTCCGGCACTGCGTCGCGCGGGTTCCACGGTGCTCGGGGGCCCGCTCCCCCACGGGCGGTTCGGCTGCTACGGCACGCTCGTCACCCACGCCCCCGCGGCGGAACTCGCCATGGGAACGCACCCCGCACGTGAGGACCGGGGCCGACCGTCCCGGGCCAGGGCCTAGGAGCCGCCATGAGCAACGGAGACATCTTCGTCGGCGAGATCATCGGTACGGCGATCCTCATCCTCTTCGGCGCGGGTGTCTGCGCCGCCGTGACCCTCCGGTACAGCAAGGCGCGGGCGTCGGGGTGGGTGGTGATCGCGTTCGGCTGGGGGTTCGGTGTGCTGGCGGGCGCGTACACCGCGGCGCCCCTGTCCGGCGGGCATCTCAACCCCGCCGTCACCCTCGGGATAGCCGTCGACACCGGCGAGTGGGGCCAGGTCTGGGTCTACCTGCTCGGACAGTTCGTCGGGGCGATGCTCGGCGCCGTCCTGTGCTACCTCACCTACTTCGCCCAGTTCCAGGCCAACGTCCGCCAGACCGGTACCACCGAGGGCACCGCGGACGAGCCGGTGCCGACGCTCGGCATCTTCTCCACGATCCCGGAGATCCGGAACCCGGTCGCCAACCTGGTCACGGAGATCATCGCGACCGTCGGGCTCGTGCTGCCGATCCTGGCCTTCGGACTCACCGAGGGGCTCGGCGAGTCCGGGACGCTGGTGCTGATCGTCTCCCTGCTCGTGGTCGGGATCGGCCTCTCCCTCGGCGGGCCGACCGGTTACGCCATCAACCCCACGCGTGACCTCGGTCCGCGCATCGTGCACACCTTCCTGCCGATCCCCAACAAGGGCACCTCCGACTGGGGTTACGCCTGGGTTCCGGTGGCCGGGCCGCTGATCGGCGGGGTGCTCGCCGGGCTCATCTACAACATGGCCTTCTGAACGGCCCTCCGAACGGCCCTCCGTCCTCCGAATCCAGCCCAAGGGGCAGCCATGACGGACCACTCCACGAAGTACGTCGCCGCGATCGACCAGGGCACCACCTCCAGCCGCTGCATCGTGTTCGACCAGGACGGCGCGATCGTCGCCGTCGACCAGCGCGAACACCGCCAGATCTTCCCCAAGCCGGGCTGGGTGGAGCACGACGCCACCGAGATCTGGTCCAAGGTGCAGGCGGTGGTCGCCGGGGCGATCGCCAAGGCCGGGCTGCGGGCCGAACAGCTCAGCGCGCTGGGCATCACCAACCAGCGCGAGACGACCGTGCTGTGGGACCGGGCGACCGGCAAGCCGGTGCACAACGCCATCGTGTGGCAGGACACCCGTACCTCGGCGCTGTGCCGCCAGTTGGGCGGCACGGACGGGCAGGACCGTTTCCGCGAGTCGACCGGACTGCCGCTGGCCAGCTACTTCTCCGGGCCGAAGGCGGCCTGGCTGCTCGACAACGTGCCCGGCCTCAGGGCCCGCGCCGAGCGCGGGGAGATCGCCTTCGGCACCATCGACTCCTGGCTGATCTGGAACCTCACCGGGGGCACCGGGGGCGGGCGGCACGTCACCGACGTGACCAACGCCGGGCGCACCATGCTGATGGACCTCCGCACCCTCCAGTGGGACCCGGCCATCCTCTCGGCGATGAACATCCCCGAGGCCGTGCTCCCCGAGATCAGGTCGTCCGCCGAGGTGTACGGCACCGCCGTCGGCCAGCTCGCCGGCGTGCCCGTGGCCTCCGCGCTCGGCGACCAGCAGGCGGCCGTGTTCGGACAGGCCTGCTACGACGTGGGCACGGCGAAGAACACCTACGGCACGGGCAGCTTCCTGCTGCTCAATACCGGTGACCGGCCGGTGCCGTCGAAGAGCGGGCTGCTCACGACGATGGGCTACAAGATCGGCGACGAGGCGCCCGTCTACTGCCTGGAGGGTTCGATCGCCGTCACCGGCGCCCTGGTGCAGTGGTTCCGCGACCAGCTCGGCATCATCCGCGACGCGGACGAGATCGAGCCACTGGCGGCGAGCGTGGCGGACAACGGGGGCGCGTACATCGTGCCCGCGTTCTCCGGGCTGTTCGCGCCGTACTGGCGTTCCGACGCGCGCGGGGTGGTCACCGGCCTCACCCGGTACGTCACCAAGGCGCATCTCGCGCGGGCGGTGCTGGAGGCGACGAGCTGGCAGACGCGTGAGGTCGTGGACGCGATGTACCAGGACTCCGGGGTGCGCATCACGACCCTGAAGGTCGACGGGGGCATGACGAAGAACGGGCTGCTGATGCAGCACCAGGCGGACGTGCTGGGGGTACCGGTGATCCGGCCCCGGGTCTCCGAGACGACCTGCCTCGGCGCCGCGTACGCGGCCGGGCTGGCCACCGGAGTGTGGAACAGTCTCGACGAACTCCGGACGCACTGGCAGCGGGACGCCGAGTGGGCACCCGCGATGGAGTCTTCGGTGCGCGACCGCGAGTACCGCAACTGGCGCAGGGCGGTGGAGAAGAGCTTCGGCTGGCTGGAGGAGGAGGGCGGTCCGGGTCCGGCCGACTGAGGGTCGAGCCGGGGGTGTTTCGGGGTTCTCTCTGATGTTCGCGACATTCCGCTCGGATTGGATGGGGATCACGGAGCGCGATGACCGTCGCGTCCGAGCATCAGAGGCATCAGGGGGAAGCCGATGACTGATCGAGTGCGCCCGTCGGGGCGGCAGGGTGGTACGGCGAAACGGGGCGGAGCGGGACTCCGGACGGTCGTGGTGGCGTCGGTGTGCGCGCTGGTGGCCACCGGCACCGTCGCGGCGGTACCGGCCGCGGCCAACGGCCCGGACGACCAGGGGGACGGCTTACGCGGCCGGCACGCCGCGACTCGAGCGGCGTTGGACGCGATCGTCGCGGAAGGCACACCGGGTGCGCTCGCCTCGGTACGGGAAGGCCGTCACCGGTGGTCCGGCGACGCGGGCGTGGCGCACCTGGGGACGGGTGAACAGCGCCGTTCCGCCGACCACTTCCGGATCGGCAGCCTCACCAAGACCTTCACCGCCACGGTGCTGCTGCAACTGGACGCGGAAGGCGTCCTCTCGCTCGACGACACCGTCGAGGACTGGCTGCCGGGTCTCGTGCGGGGCCAGGGCAACGACGGCCGGAAGGTCACCCTGCGCCACCTGCTCAACCACACCAGCGGCATCTTCAACTACAACCGCGACGAAGGCTTCCTCGCCAAGTTCACCGGCGAGTCCTTCCTCGTCCACCGCTACGACGGCGCCACCCCCGAAGAGCTGGTGGGGATCGGCCTGTCCCACCCGCCGCTGTTCACTCCCGGCACCGGCTGGGCGTACTCCGACACCAACTACGTCCTGGCCGGCCTGGTCATCGAGAAGGCCACGGGTGACGACTACGCCGACCAGGTCGAGCGGCGGATCATCGGACCGCTGAGGCTCCGCTCCACCGTCGTGCCCGGCTCCTCCCCCGCCCTGCCGCGCCCGCACCGCAGGCACTACTCCAAGCTCTACGACGACGCCCCGAACGCCCCCGTGCACGACGTCACGGAGTTCAATCCCTCCGTCGCCGGTGCCGCCGGCGAGATCATCTCCACCACCCGCGACGTCAACCGGTTCTTCGGCGCACTGCTCCGCGGCGAACTGCTGCCCCGGCAGCAGATGAAGGAGATGTTCGACGCGGTGCCCGTCGTCGAGGAGGAAGGGGAGGGGGAGGCGGCGACGACGCGGCGGACGTACGACGCCACCGAGGGCACCGCCGTCTACGGGCTGGGGATCCGGGGCGACACACTCTCCTGCGGCGTGACCGTGTGGGGCCACGGCGGCCAGGTCCCCGGCTCCCTGTCGCGGGTGGCGGCCACCCGCGACGGCCGCCACGTGCTGGCCCTCAACAGAAACGGTGACTGGGGCAGCCAGGCCGCCGAGGACGCGGTGCTGGAGGCGGAGTTCTGTGACCGGTGACCGGCGCCGGTCAGGTCGTGACGACCCGGCGGCGGTCGGCCGCCTGGGCCATCGCGTGCTGGACCACGCCGACGAGGACCTCCTTGACCGACTCCCGGTCACGCGCGTCGCACATCACCACGGGCACGTCGGCGTCCAGGTCGAGGGCCTGGCGGACGGTCTCGGAGGGATAGCGGGCCGAGCCCTCGAAGCAGTTGACGCCGACCAGGAACGGGATGGAGCGCCGTTCGAAGTAGTCGACGGCGGCGAAGCAGTCCTCCAGACGGCGGGTGTCGGCCAGGACGACCGCCCCCAGCGCCCCCTCGGACAGCTCGTCCCACATGAACCAGAACCGCTCCTGGCCGGGCGTGCCGAACAGATAGAGCACCAGGTCCTCGCGCAGCGTGATGCGTCCGAAGTCCATGGCCACCGTGGTGGTGTGCTTCTCCTCCACACCGCTCAGATCGTCGACGGGCCGCCCGGCCTCGGTGAGCAGTTCCTCGGTGCGCAGCGGCCGGATCTCGCTGACCGCGCCGACGAGGGTGGTCTTGCCCACGCCGAAGCCGCCGGCCACCAGGATCTTGAGCGTGACGGGCTCGACCGGCGGCTTGCCGCGCTGGGAACGCCCGAAGATCATCGGTCTCTACTCCTTAACGTGCCGCTCGACGAGCCGACGGGAGGGTTCACAGTGCCCTCAGTCCATTGATCACGTCGCGCAGAATGTTCTCGTCCGGCAGTTCGGCCGGGGGTACGGGCCGGTTGACGTGGACGAGGTCGACGTCCACGAGGTCGCCGACCAGGACCCGTACGACCCCGATCGGCAGGTCGAGTTCGGCGGCGAGTTCGGCGACCGACTGCGGGGTCTCCCGGCACAGTCCGACGATGTCCACGTGCTCCGGCGAGAGGGTGACGTCCGCCTCGGGGTCGTCCGCGTGGGGTTCCGTGACGACCACCGCGATCAGGTCGAGGCGGTGCTGGGCCGCGCTGGTGGTGCGACCGCGCGTCATGGCGTACGGACGGACGACGGGGCCGGCCTCGTCGTCGAACCAGTGGTTTCTTCCCTGACCGTCTGCGCTCATGTCATCCCACTTACCCGCCCGAGGGCACATCGGTGCGTGGAGCGGTAGCCAGGTGTGCGCCGACCCGCTTGACGAGGAGGGTCATCTCGTAGGCGACCTGGCCGACGTCCGAGTCGGCGTCCGAGAGTACGGCGAGGCAGCTGCCGTCGCCGGCGGCGGTGACGAACAGGAAGGCGTCGTCGAGTTCGACGACCGTCTGCCGGACGCTGCCCGCCTCGAAGTGGCGGCCCACGCCCTTGGCGAGGCTGTGAAAGCCCGACGCCACGGCGGCCAGGTGCTCGCTGTCCTCCCTGGTCAGGTCCTTGGACGCACCCGTCGCCAGGCCGTCGCCGGACAGGACGACTGCCTTGCGGATGCTCGCGACCCGGTCCACCAGGTCGTCGAGGAGCCAGTTCAGCTCCCCGGACGTGGTCGCGCTGTGGCCGGTCGCCTTCGGTGCGGTCATCGACCGTCCCCCTCTGTCGTTCCTCGTGGTGCTGTTGGTGCCGTGCCGCCGGGGACGTCGTCACCCGCGGCGTTCTCCTCGCGCCCGCGCCGCCAGCCGCGCTGGAGTGAGGCCATCCGGCTGCGGACCTCGTCGGCGTCACGGTCGGCGGGGTCGGAGCGGTCCTCGGCGGACGGTTCGGGACCCTGCCGGAGCTGGGGTGCGAGGTTGGCCTGCCGTACGCGCCGGGGCAGCGCACCGGACTCCGCGGCGTCGGCGTCCCGGCCGTCGGCCCGGCCGCCCCCGGAGGCTCCGCCGCCGTCATGGCCCGCGGGGTGTCCGCGTCGCCGTCGGGAGGGCAGCGCGGGCGGTTCGTCCGCTCCTGCCCGCGGTGCGGCCGGGATGCGCGTACCGTCGGCGTCCGCGTCCGCCGGGGGCTGATCGTCCGCGCTGCCCCGCGGGTCCCGTGCGGGGACCGGGCGGCCGTGCGAACTGACCAGCTTGGGGGTGCGGCGGCGGGGCAGCGGGAGGGGTGCGTCCGCGTCGGCCAGGTCCTCGTCCTGGCCCGACCGGTCGTCGTCGGCCGCGGCGAGCGAGCGGCGCGGGCGGAACAGGCCGCCGCGTTCACCGTCCTCGTCGTCGAGCCCGCCCGGCAGGCGGTCGAGGGCGTCCAGGTCGACGGGCGCCTCCAGTTCCACCGGTCCGTCCAGCAGCGCGGCCGGCCGCTCCGGCAGCCGCGCGGGCACGTGCGACAGGGCCGAGCGACGGCTCTCCTCCCGCCCCTTCTCCTTGACGTGCTGGGGACGGTCGAGGCGGAAGCCGACGCCGTTGGTGTCCGGAGCGTCGTCCGAGAGCAGCGCGTCGGGCACGAAGACGACCGCGGTGGTGCCGCCGTACGGGGAGGGCTGCAGGGAGACCCGGACGTTCTGCCGCTGGGCGAGCCGGCTGACGACGAACAGGCCGAGCCGGTCGGTGTCGGACAGCTCGAACTCGGGGGTCTCGGCGAGCCGGAGGTTGGCGTCCAGGAGGGCGTCGGCCGCCATCCCGAGGCCGCGGTCGTGGATCTCCAGGGTGAAGCCGTTGGCGACGCGCTCGCCCAGGACCTGGACGGCGGTGTGCGGTGGCGAGAACACCGTGGCGTTCTCCAGGAGTTCGGCCACCAGGTGGGTCAGGTCGGCGACCGCAGGTCCGGTGACGGCCACCCGCGGCAGTCTGCGGACCTCGATGCGCTCGTAGTCCTCGACCTCGGCGACGGCGGCCCGCACCACGTCCATGAGCTGGACGGGCTTGCGCCACTGCCGGGACGGGGCGGCGCCGGAGAGGATGACCAGGCCCTCGGCGTGCCGGCGCATACGGGTGGTCAGGTGGTCGAGGCGGAACAGGTCGGCGAGTTCCTCGGTGTCCTCGGTCCTGCGCTCCATGGTGTCCAGCAGCGTGAGCTGCTTGTGCAGCAGCACCTGGCTGCGGCGCGCGAGGTTGACGAAGACCTCGGAGACACCGGCGCGGAGTTCGGCCTGCTTGACGGCGGCTTCCACGGCGGCCCGCTGCAGCGTGTTGAGGGCCTGGCCGACCTCGCCGATCTCGTTCCTGTCGTACTCCAGGCGCGGCACCTCGGTCTCCACGTCGACCTCCTCGCCCGCGGAGAGGCGGCGCATGACGCTGGGCAGCCGGACGCCGGACGCCTCGTGGGCCTCCAGTCTCAGCTGCTTGAGGTCACGGATCAGGGAGCGGCCGACGCGTACCGAGAGGAAGAGGGAGTAGAGCAGGGCGATCAGGCCGAGCGCGCCGGCGATGACCACCTTGGCGATGACGTTCGTAGCGACCGGGTCGACCCGGTCCTGGTAGCGGTCGGCCGCGTGGTCGTCGAGGGCGCCGAGTTCCTCCAGGACGCTGCCCGCGGCGGTGTCCCAGCTCTTGGCGGTGACGCCGCGGGGCGTCCCGGCCCCGGCGGAGAGGGCGGCCTCCTCGGCGGTCCGCAGCGGGGCGGAGGAGGCGTTCTTCCAGAAACGCTCGTAGCGGCCGCGTTCGGCGGACGGCAGCAGCGGCAGGTTGATGCCGTACATCAGGGTGCGCTGCGCCACGAGGTCGGAGACGTCCCGGATCTCGGCGCGGGTGAGCCGGCCGGTGACCAGGGCGGAGCCCAGGAGGGCGTCCTCGCGGGAGAGCAGTTCGCGGGCGCGGGAGAGGTTGACCAGCGCACGGTACTGCTTGTCCAGACCGACGTTGTCGACGACGTTCAGACTGGCGAGCAGGTCGTGGCAGGGGTCGACCAGGCGGTTGTAGAGGCCGAGCGCCTGCGCGCGGTCGACGGTGCCGTCCTCGACGCTGCGGCGCAGCGAGCCGATGCCGTCGAAGGCGTCCAGTACGGCGGTGAGCCGCTCCTCCTCGGCCTGTCCCAGGTCGTCGCGGACGCCGGCGTCGGCGGCGTTGCGGCGGATCTCGGCGACGGCGTCGTCCGTGGCGGTGCGGCTGCGCTGGAGGGCGGCGAACCCGTCGGAGGCGCGCGGGTCGGCGAGGTGGACGAGGGTCTGGCGGCGTTCCTGCTGGAGGACGCGGACGGTGTCCTCGATCGGGTAGCCGATCTCCTCGACGACGGTGGAGACGCTGAACAGCCGTTCCGCCTCGCGTCCCGTGAGTACCGTGGCGAACGCCCAGATCGCGGTCAGGGACACCAGCGGCACGAGAAGCAGCGCCACGATCTTCCGGCGGATCGACTTCCCGCGAAAGCGCATGGCCTCCCCCAGCTCGACCCCCTCCGGCAGGGGGTACACATGTGCGTCAACAAACGGCGCGAGCCTACTACTGACGCACACGTAACTCGAAGGCCCGTCCGGCGGACGAACCTCCGCGCCAGGGGACGGTGATGGTCAGTTGTCCGGTCATTGCGGGAGATTGCCTCCCGGGATCGGGGTGTGCGGGGAGGGTTCGGTTCCGGCTCGACCGGGCGGATTGGCCGAAATTCTTCGACTGCGCGGGCCTTTCGGGAACCTTGAGGGCCCGTCGTTCGTCGTTCACTACGGGAAATGGAGGCGGAATCGGCCACAGGAGCCGCATCCCGCCTCTGGGCGGCGTAAAGCAGCGCAAGCCGGGCAGCCAGAGGGGAGCCGTGTCGTGGGACACGGTCGAGCTGTCTGCTGGCGGTGGGGAGTGACATGTCGATGGGCACGGCGGAGCGGCGCGGGGCGCCCGAGGACGGCGGTGCGGCCCGGGTGACCGCCCGATCGGTCCCCGGGGCGCCGGATCGCGACATTCCGGCAGCCGGTACGGGCAGACCGGCGCGTGACCGGCCGGAGGGACCGGGGAGGCGGGCGGCGCGCGAGCAGCCGTCCGGTTACCGGCCGTTGTGGAGGGAGGAGCCCGCGCGGCGGCGTCGGCTGCCGGATCCGGTGCGCACGGCGGCCGTGCGCGCGGTGATCGTCGTCGCGGTGACGCTGATACTGGCGATGGTGGCCTTCCTGTGCACGATGGCGGAGTCGTGGCTGGCGTTCCCGATGGTGATCGGCAGCGTGGCGGGCACGGTGGTGGCCACGTGGGGCGTGCTGGACGTGTGGGTGACGCGGCAGGTCTGGAACCAGCGGCACGGCGTGGTGTCGGAGCCGAGCAGCACCGCGCGGGCCATGCGGCGCGAGCGTCGCCGGGCCCGGCGGCAGGCGCGGTCCGCCGAGCGGAGCCAGGAGCGGATACGCAGGCGGGGCGGTGGCGCGGGCCGTCTGTCACACCCTTGAGCGACTGCGCGGCCCTGAGCCGGAGGCCCACTCCGGGCACCGTGGGCGGGCCGCGACGCACGGCACGCCGGACGGGTGGCTCCGCCGACGTCCCTCGCCGGGTCACGCCTCACCGCGCGCCCGGGCTCGCCCCACCTGCGGTCACCGGTATCCCCGCCTCTTCGGCGGCGAGTTCGCGGCGGGCCCGCAGGAAGGGGCGGGGCCGGTCCACGGCGACCACGGCGGTCGTACGCCCGTCCCGTTCGTAGCGGGCCAGGAATCCGCCCTCGTCAGGCGCGCCGTCGGCGATCCCGCCCTCGGCGATGCGCACGGTGTCGCCGTCCCGGCGCCGGCCGGCGAACTGGAGGCGGGAGCCGTACTGGTCGGACCAGAAGTACGGCACCGACCTCGCGCTCTCCACCGTGCGTCCGGCGAGGAGGTTGCGCACCGCGGCCCGGGGCTGCTGGGTGGCGGAGGTCCAGTGCTCCGTACGGGTGCCGCCGACGCGGGCCACGTCGCCGACGGCGACCACCTGCGGCAGGGCGGTCACGCAGCCGTCGTCGCACAGGACGCCGTCGTTCAGCAGCAGCGGCGAGCCCGCCAGCCAGGCGGTGTTGGGGGTGGCACCGATGCCGACGATCACCACGTCCGCGGGCAGCGCGCGTCCGTCGGTGAGGTCGACCCCGGTGACGGCCGCCGTGCCGCGCAGTGCGGCCACGGACGCGCCGGTGACCAGCCCGACCCCGGCACGGCCGTGCAGGGTGGCGCAGACGGCGGCCAGTTCCGCGCCGAGTTGCGGCACGAGCGGCATCGCGGCGGCCTCGACGACGGTGACGGCGTGACCGAGGGCGGCGCACGAGGACGCGGTCTCCGCGCCGACGAAGCCGCCGCCGACCACGACCACCCGGCACGGACCGCGGGTGAGGCGCGCGCGCAGGGCGCGGGCGTCGTCCAGGGTGCGCAGGGTGTGGACCCCGGCGAGGCCGCCGCCGGTCAGGCGCCGTGCCGAGGCGCCGGTGGCAACGACGACGCCGTCCGTGGACACGGTGCGGCCGTCGTCGAGCAGCACGGTCCGCCCACGGGCGTCCAGGCCGCGGGCGCGGACACCGAGCAGCCAGTCGGCGTCCAGTTCAGCGGTCTCCTCGGCGTCGGTGAGCGCCAGGTGCTCCTCGTCGGCCCGCCCGGTGAGGAACTCCTTGGACAGGGGCGGCCGGTCGTAGGGCGGGTGGGGTTCGTCGCCGACCACCACAAGGCGTCCGTCGAACCCCTGGGCCCGCAGTTCCCGGGCGGCGTACAGGCCGGACAGGGAGGCGCCGACCACGGTCACGGTCCTCATGCGGCGCTGCCCTCCTCCGCGGCGAGGTGGACGTGGACGAAGCCGTCCTCGACGCTGACCCGGTGGGTGCGCACCGCCCGGCGGGCCGGGAGGCAGGTCGGCAGGCCCGTGCGCAGGTCGAACGAGGCGGCGTGCAGCGGGCATTCGACCAGGCAGCCCTCCAGCCAGCCCTCGGAGAGAGAGGCGTCCTGGTGGCTGCAGGTGTCATCGATGGCGTAGAGATCGCCGTCGTCGGTGTGGAAGACGGCGATCGGCGGATTCGTCTCGACGCGGGCGGACTCGCCCTTGGGGAGGTCTTCGAGACGGCAGACGGCAATCATGGGCTCCCCTCTCGGTCCGGAACGCGTGGTTCGGCGGGGTGCGGAGCGCGTACCCTTCCGGGATCCGGACGCTTCGGTAACATGATGTTTCACATGGCGCACTGGAGAGCGCTATGCGCAACAGAATCCGGGCGGGCGCCCGTGGCGTCAAGGGCTTCCCGCAGATGCGGCCCGATCGGGCCGCCAGGTGGTGAGAGTTGAGCCATGACCCGCACACAGCAGCAGCCCGACCCTGGTGAGGACCGCGTGGAGAACAAGCAGTCAGGCAGGGGCGCGGTGAGCGGCGTGCAGTCGGTGGACCGCGCCGTGACCGTGCTGGAGATCCTCGCCCGGCTCGGGGAGGCGGGTGTCACCGAGATCGCCGACGAGCTGGACGTGCACAAGTCCACGGCGTTCCGGCTGCTCGGCGTGTTGGAGAACCGCGGTCTGGTCGCGCAGGAGAAGGAGCGCGGCAAGTACTACCTGGGCGCCGGCGTGCTGCGCCTGGCGGGGGCCGCGGCCGTGCGGCTGGACATCTCGCAGGAGGGCGTGCCCGTCTGCCGCGAGCTGGCCGACGAACTCGGCGAGACCTCGAACATCGCGGTGCTGGACGACGACGCGGCGGTCAACGTGATGCAGGCCCGCGGCACCGCCTCCGTCACCGCGCAGAACTGGCTCGGCCGGCGCACCCCGCTGCACGCCACCGCCAGCGGAAAGGTGCTGCTCGCCCATCTGCCGACCACCTTGCGCGAGGGGCTGCTGGCCCGCCCGCTGCACCGGTTCACCGAGCACACCGTCACCGGCGCGGCGGTGCTGCGCGGCGAGTTGGAGACGGTGACCGCGCAGGGTTACGCGATCACGCAGGAGGAGCTGGAGATCGGGCTCGCGGCGGTGGCGGCACCGGTGCGCTCGCACGACGGCAAGGTGATCGCCTCGATCAGCGTCTCGGGCCCGGTGTACCGGCTGACGCCGGAGCGGCTGCCGGACCTGGCCAAGCGCGCGCTGGCGGCGGGGGTCGAGCTGTCCCGCCGCATGGGCTACGGCGGCTGAGCCCTCCCACCCGGCGGGGCAGCCCCGCTGACGTCCCGTCCGACGGCGCGGGACCCGAACTCCCTTCCGGGGCCCGGGTCCCGCGCCGTCCCGTGTCCGGTGTGCTGCGCACTCCGCGCCCGCCGCCCGCTCCTTTTGCCAAGGGTTCACCCGTACCTCTTGACGACCCCTCGACAGCGTTCCCACTATGTTTCTCATCGCGCAACCCATCGTGCAATGCGCAACAGCAGAGGAGCTTCTCGTGTCACACGAGGTCCGTGCCGTAGTCGCTGTGAAGAGGGGCGCACCCGTCGAGGTGCAGACGATCGTCGTCCCGGATCCGGGGCCCGGCGAGGTTCTGGTCGCGGTGCAGGCCTGCGGGGTCTGTCACACGGATCTGCACTACCGCGAGGGCGCGATCACCGACGACTTCCCGTTCCTGCTGGGCCATGAGGCGGCCGGCACCGTCGAGGCGGTCGGCGAGGGCGTCACCGACCTCGCGCCGGGCGACTACGTGGTGCTGGCGTGGCGGGCGCCCTGCGGTGGCTGCCGGTCCTGCCGCCGCGGCCGCCCCTGGTACTGCTTCGACTCCCGCAACGCCGCCCGCCCGATGACCCTGCTCGACGGCACCCCGCTGACCACCGCCCTCGGCATCGGCGCCTTCGCCGAGAAGACGCTGGTCGCCGCGGGCCAGGCGGTGAAGGTCGACCCGGCCGCGCGGCCCGAGGCGGCCGGTCTCGTCGGCTGCGGGGTGATGGCCGGATATGGCGCCGCCGTCAACACCGGCGGCGTGGGCCGCGGCGACTCGGTCGCCGTGATCGGCTGCGGCGGCGTGGGCGACGCGGCGATCGCCGGTGCCGCCCTGAACGGCGCCATGAAGATCATCGCGGTCGACGTGGACGGCCGGAAACTGGACCGGGCGGAACGGTTCGGCGCGACGCACACCGTCGACTCCCGCGGCACGGACCCGGTCGAGGCGGTCCGCGCCCTCACCGACGGCCACGGCGTGGACATCGCGATCGACGCCGTGGGCCACCCGGAGACGTTCCGCCAGGCCTTCTACATGCGTGACCACGCCGGAGTGCTGGTCCAGGTCGGCGTGCCCACACCGGAGACGACGGTCGAACTGCCGCTCATCGACGTGTTCTCGCGCGGCGGTGCGATCAAGTCGTCCTGGTACGGCGACTGTCTGCCGAGCCGCGACTTCCCGTTCCTGATCGACCAGTACCTGTACGGGCTGCTCGACCTGGGCGCCTTCGTGTCGGAGACGACGACGCTGGACCGGGTGGAGGAGGCGTTCGGCAGGATGCGCCGCGGCGAGGTGCTGCGCTCGGTGGTGGTCCTGTGAGCGCCCGCGACCCGCGGACCCCGCCCCGCGTGGTGGTCATCGGCGCGGGCGTCGTCGGCTGCTCCCTCGCGGACGAACTGACCGCGCGTGGCTGGACGGACGTCACCGTCCTCGAACAGGGCCCGCTGCCCGCGCCCGGCGGCTCCACCTCGCACGCGCCCGGCCTCGTCTTCCGGACCAGTCCGTCGCGCACCCTGACGGCGTTCGCGCGGTACACCGTCGAGAAGTTCACGTCCCTCACCTGGGACGGCGCCCCGTGCTTCCAGCGGGTCGGCGGCCTGGAGCTGGCGACCACGCCGGAGCGCCTCGCCGACCTGCACCGCAGGGCCGGATACGCCGCCTCCTGGGGCGTGACCGGCGAGATCGTCGACGCCGCCCGCTGCAGGGAACTCTGGCCGCTCCTCGACGAGTCGGTGGTCCTCGGCGGCTTCCACACGCCGGGGGACGGGCTGGCCCGCGCCGTGCCCGCCTGCCGCGCCCAGCTGGACCGCGCCACCGCGCGGGGGGCCCGTTTCCTGGACCGGCACACGGTCACCGGCATCGAGCGGCAGGACGGCCGGGTCACGGGCGTCGTCACCGACCGCGGCACCTTCCCCGCCGACCACGTCGTCTCCGCCGCCGGATTCTGGGGACCGGTCGTCGGCCGCATGGCCGGCGTCGACGTGCCCCTGCAGCCGCTGGCCCACCAGTACGCGAGGACGGGTCCGCTGCCCGAGCTGAGCGGCGCCACCGAGGAGGCATCGAAGCCGATCCTCCGCTTCCAGGACCGCGACCTGTACTTCCGTGAGCACGGCGACCGCCTCGGCGTCGGCTCCTACGCCCACCGACCGCTGCCCGTCGACCCGTTCGCCGTGCCCGGCTACGACGCGTCACGCGCCCGGCACATGGACATGCCGTCGTCGTACCCCTTCACCCCGGAGGACTGGGCGCCGAGCTGGGAGGACTGCCGCCGGCTGATGCCCGCCCTGCGCGACTCGGACGTCGAGTCGGGCTTCAACGGCGTCTTCTCCTTCACCCCGGACGGCATGCCGGTCCTCGGCGAGTCCCGTGACCTGCGCGGCTTCTGGCTCGCGGAGGCGGTGTGGGTCACCCACTCGGCCGGTGTCGCCCAGGCCGTCGCCGAGTGGATGGTGGTCGGACGGCCGTCGCTCGACGTCCACGAGTGCGACCTCACGCGCTTCGAGGAGGCGCAGCGGTCACCGGCGTACATCCGCGACCGGGGCGCGCAGCAGTTCAGCGAGGTGTACGACGTGATCCACCCGCTCCAGCCGATGGAGCGGCCGCGTCCGCTCAGGGTCAGCCCGTTCCACGCACGGCAGCGGGAACTCGGCGCGTACTTCCTGGAGGGCGGCGGCTGGGAACGCCCGCACTGGTACGAGGCCAACGCCGGGCTCGCCGCGGACCCGCCCCTGCCCGACCGCGATGCCTGGTCGGCCCGGCACTGGTCGCCGATCGCGGCGGCGGAGGCCCGGGTGACCCGGGAGCGGGTCGCCCTGTACGACATGACGCCGTTGCGCCGCCTGGAGGTCACCGGACCGGGCGCCCTCGCCTTCCTGGACCGCATGACCAGCAACAACCTCCGCAAGAAGCCCGGCGCGGTCACCTACACCCTCCTCCTCGACGAATCCGGAGGCATCCGCTCCGACCTCACCGTCGCCCGCCTCGCCCCCGACCGCTTCCAGGTCGGCGCCAACTCCCCCGCCGACCTCGACCACCTGCTGCGCCACGCGCCCGCTGGGGAGGTGCACATCAGGGACATCACCTCCGGCACCTGCTGCGTCGGCGTCTGGGGCCCGCTCGCCCGCGACCTCGTCCAGCCGCTGACGCCGGACGACTTCTCGCACGAGGCGTTCGGCTACTTCCGCGCCCGGGAGACGTACGTCGGCCATGTCCCGGTGACCGTGATGCGCCTGAGCTACGTCGGTGAACTGGGCTGGGAGCTGTACACCACCGCCGACCTGGGCCTGCGGCTCTGGGACACGCTGTGGGAGGCCGGCCGGGACCTCGGCGTGATCGCCGCCGGACGCTCGGCCTTCAACTCCCTTCGCCTGGAGAAGGGATACCGGGCCTGGGGCACGGACATGACCGACGAGGACAACCCGTACGAGGCCGGTGTCGGCTTCGCGGTCCGCATGGACAAGGCGGACTTCGTCGGCAGGGCCGCGCTGGCCCGCGCGGGCGAGCCCGGCCGGCGCCTGACGCCGCTGCTCCTCGACGACCCGGCGGCCGTGGTCCTCGGCAAGGAGCCGGTCCACGTGGACGGCGCGCCCGCCGGGTACGTGACCAGCGCCTCGTACGGCTACACACTCGGCCGCTGTGTCGCCTACGCCTGGCTCCCCGCCGGCCTGGCCGTCGGCACCGGTGTGCACGTGGAGTACTTCGGCGAGAAGGTGCCCGCCACGGTCGCCGAGGAGCCGCTGTTCGACCCGAGGATGACCCGTATCCGCCGCTAGGACGCCAGGAGGCCCTTCTTGTCCCCCACCTACGACGTGATCGTCATCGGCCTCGGCGGCATGGGGAGCGCCGCCGCCCACCACCTGTCCGCGCGGGGCGCCCGCGTGCTGGGCCTGGAGCGGTTCGGCCCCGTGCACAACCGGGGCTCCAGCCACGGCGGTTCCCGGATCACCCGACAGTCGTACTTCGAGGACCCGGCGTACGTTCCCCTGCTGCTGCGCGCCTACGAGCTGTACGCCGACCTGGAGCGGGCCACCGGCCGGGACATCGCCCTCCTGTGCGGGGGCGTGATGGTGGGCCGGCCCGACTCCTGGACCGTGTCCGGCTCCCTGCGGTCGGCCCGCGAGTGGGACCTGCCGCACGAGATGCTGGACGCGCGGGAGATCCGCCGCCGGTTTCCGACGCTCGCCCCGCGGGACGACGAGGTCGCCCTGTACGAGGCCAAGGCCGGTCTGCTGCGTCCCGAGAACACGGTCGCCGCCCATCTCCAGCTCGCCACCCGGCAGGGCGCCGACCTGCACTTCGAGGAATCGGTGACGCGCTGGGAGCCGTACCGGGACGGCGTCCGCGTGCACACCGGCGAGAACACCTACACCGCCGCCCAGTTGGTGATCTGCCCGGGCGCCTGGGCGCCGCGGCTGCTCGCCGACCTCGGGGTGCCGTTCACGGTGGAGCGGCAGGTCATGTACTGGTTCCAGCCCCGGAACGGCATCGGCCCCTTCCTCCCGGCCAACCAGCCGATCTACGTCTGGGAGGACCCGGCCGGCGTCCAGGTGTACGGCTTCCCCGCGATCGACGGTCCGGACCACGGCGCCAAGGTCGCCTTCTTCCGCAAGGGGCAGGTCACCACCCCGGAAGCCATCGACCGGACCGTGCACGACCACGAGGTCCGGGCCATGGCGGACCACATGTCCGACCGTCTCCCCGACCTGCCCGGCACCTTCCTCAAGGCCGCCACCTGCATGTACACCACCACCGCGGACGAGCACTTCGTCATCGCCCGCCATCCCTCGCATCCCGGTTCGGTCACTGTGGCCTGCGGATTCTCCGGGCACGGCTTCAAGTTCGTGCCCGTCGTCGGCGAGATCCTCGCCGACCTGGCCCTGACCGGCGACACCGCGCACCCCATCGGTCTCTTCGACCCCGCTCGCCTCACCGCCGCGCCCGCCCGAGGAGCCAGCACGTGACGACGACCCCCCTGTCCCCCAGCCTCATCGCGACCCTGCCGGGCCGCTACTACACCGACCCGGAGATCTTCCGTCAGGAACAGCGGCAGGTCTTCGAGTCGCTGTGGTTCTGCGCGGTTCGCGGCGCCGACCTGGAACGGCCGGGCGCCTTCCGTACGGTGCAGGTCGGCGGCGAGAGCGTCGTCGTCACCCGCACCCGCACGGGCGCACTGCGCGCCTTCCTCAACATCTGCCGCCACCGCGGTGCCCGGCTGTGCCTGGAGGAGTCGGGCGAGGTGCGGCGCAGCCTGCAGTGCCCGTACCACGCCTGGACGTACGACCTCGACGGACGGCTGGTCGCCGCGCCCGGCCTCACGAAGATGCCGGACGTCGACCGCGCCGCGTACGGCCTGGCCGAGGTCGCCCTGCGCGAATGGCTCGGCTACGCCTGGGTGTGCCTGGCCGACGAGCCGCCCTCCTTCGAGGAGACGGTGCGCGGTGCCGTCGTCGAACGGCTCGGCGACCCGGCGGCGATCGAGCGCTACGGAACGGAGCGGCTGGCCCTCGGCCGACGCGTCCGGTACGACGTGCGGGCCAACTGGAAGCTGATCGTCGAGAACTTCATGGAGTGCTACCACTGCGCCACCATCCACCCCGAACTCACCGACGTGCTGCCCGAGTTCGCCGACGGCTACGCGGCCCAGTACTACGTGGGCCACGGCGCCGAGTTCGGCGAGGAGGTCAAGGGGTTCACGGTCGACGGCGGCGAGGGTTTCGACCGGCTGCCCGAGGTGGCGGAGAGCCAGGACCGCCGCTACTACGCCGTCACCGTCCGGCCGACGGTCTTCGTCAACCTCGTACCGGACCACGTGATCCTGCACCGCATGTTCCCGCTCGCCGAGGACCGCACGGTCGTCGAGTGCGACTGGCTGTACGCCCCCGACGTGGTGGCGTCGGGCGCGGACCTGTCACGGTCGGTGGAGCTGTTCCACCGGGTCAACACGCAGGACTTCGAGGCGTGCGAGCGAACCCAGCCCGCGATGTCGTCCCGCGCCTACCGCGGCGGTGGCGTGCTGGTGCCGACCGAGCACCACATCGGGCTCTTCCACGAGTGGCTGCTGGAGCGGCTCGGCGGGCCGACACGGAACGGCTAGGAGGGTGACTGGGCCGGGCGTTTGAACATGCGGGTGGCCGTGATCTCGCTGTGCACCGGCTCGCCCTCCCCCTCGGCGGCCGGGGCCGGCTGGGGCAGGCCGGGCCGCAGGTGCTCCTCGACGCTGATGTACTTCAGGCCGGCCCTGAGGTCGGCGTCGTTGCGCAACCGGATGACCAGCGGGAACTCGGCGAGCGCGGTCGTGTCGAACAGGCCGGTGGTGTACAGCAGCTGGACGCCGAGCGCGTCGGACACGGCCCGCTGGAGCTCCAGCAGGTAGGTGGCGTTGGCGCGCCCGATGGGGTTGTCGAGGAACAGGGTCCCGGCGTGGCGGTGCCGGTCGCGGCCCCGGTCGTTGCTGCGCAGCGCGGCCATCGTGCAGTACAGGGCGATGGCCGCGGTGAGCAGCTGGCCGCCGGAGAAGACGTCGCCCATCTGGCCGACGGGGACGCGCTCGGCGCGCAGTACGGCGTCGGGCTTGAGGATCTCGACGGCGACGCCCTTGGGTGCCAGGGCGGCGGCGACGCCCCGCAGCAGCAGGGACATGCCGTCGCGGCGCAGGTCGGAGTTCTTCTTCACGGCGGCGCGGGTGGCGTCGTCGACCACCTCGCCGAGCCGCTCGGTGAGGGTGGCCTGGTCGGGTTCCTCGAAGCGGATGCGCAGGAACTCCTGCCCGGACCACTCCCCCAGCCCTTCCGGCAGCCGGGAGAGGCGCTGGGCGGAGCGGAGGGTGGCGAGGGCCGACTCGACCAGGCCGCGCAGCCGGTCCACGATCGAGTCGCGGTTGCGCTCCAACTGCGCCAGCTCGTCGGTGAGGACGCGGAGCCGGGGCGCGAAGGCGTCCGCCCACTTGGCCGCGTGCTCGGGCAGCGTCGCGGCGGGCAGCTCGCGGATCTGCTGCCGCGCGGGGGTGCGGACCTGCTCGTAGCGGGTGGAGTTGGCGTGCCGGACCAGGACGTCGCTCGCCTCGCGGACCCCGGCCTCGGCGGCGGACAGGTCGGCGGCGCAGCCGCGCAGCGAACGGCGGGCCTCACCGGCCGACTGGCGGGCCTCCTCCAGACCCGCCGGATAGGGCTCGGGTTCTTCCTGCTCCTCGTCGGCCGCGTGCTCGCGCAGCAGGTCGCGGAGCATGGCGGCGATCTCGTCGAAGCCGCCGGCGGCGTCCTCGGCGGCGCGGTGCGTGTCGAGCAGTCCGGCGTGGGCGTCGCGGGCCTGGGTGAGCGCCTCGGTGTGGGAGGCGAGTTCGGCGGTGGCCGTGCGCAGCAGGGTCTGGGCGTGGTCGGCGTCGCGCGGGAGGAGTTCCTCGGGCAGCTCGGTGTGGGCGTCGCCCTCCTCGGGCGCGTGCCGTTCGGCCTCGCCGCGCAGCCGGCCGAGCTGTTCGCTCGCGCTCGACATGCGGGTCTCCAGGAGCTGCACCAGCTCCTCGGCGCGGGCGGCGGCGGCCTGCCGGGACGGCCCGTCGGAGCCGTCGGGCGACTCCAGGAGCTGCCCGGCCCGGGTGCGGACCTTGTTGCTGAGCCGGTCCAGGTCCCCGCGCGCGGCGCTCTCGTCGCTCTCGGCACGGGCCTGTTCGGCGCGCAGGTCGGCACCCACGCCGACCTTCTCGTACACCTGGGACGCGGCGCGGTAGGCCTCGCGCAGGTCCGGCAGGGACGCCTTCGGCGCGTCCGTGCCGGTCCCGGGCGTGTCCGGTCCGTCCTCGGGTACGTCGTCGGGGGCGCCGGCGATCTCGGAGCGCTCGGCGCGCAGCGCGCGGGCGGTGCGCCGGGCGTCGTCGGCGGCGCGCTGGGCGGCGCGGCGGTCCTCGTCGGCCGCGCGGGCCCGGTCCAGGCAGGCCTGGGCGCGGGCCTCGGCCTCGGCGCCCTCGTCGGCCAGTTCCCGCAGGCGGACCTGCCAGCCCGCCCGTTCGCGCAGCCGGAAGGCGAGCCCGGCGAGGGCGTCGGCGGCGCGGCGGGCCTTCTGCGCGGCCTCCTGCCGTTCGTCCCGCAGGTGCACGGCCTCGGCGGCGGCCTCGTCCGCCTCGGTCCGCGCGGTGCGCGCCTCGGTCAGTTCGGCCTCGGCCTCGTCGGCGAAGGCACGGGCCTCCTCGGCGGTCCGGGCGAGTTCGGTGAGGCGTCCGGCGGGGCAGCCGGTGCGCCAGGAGGCGAGCCGGGCGGCCAGCTCGCGGTCCTTGCCGAGCCGGGCGGCGAGGGTGCGGATCTCCTCGTCCCGCCGGGTCGCCCGCGCGCGCAGCGCGTGCCGCTCCTCGTCGGCCGCGTGCTCGTCGTGCATCGCGGGGTTCGGCGGTACGAGGAAGACGTCCCCGGCGTCGGAGTCGGGGGCCGGGGTGGGGGCGAGCAGGGCGGCGGCGGTGCCGACGGCGACAGCGGAGCGCGGGAGCAGGGCCGCGTCGCCAAGGACGTCGCGCGCGCGGGTGTGCGAGTCGGGGTCGGTGATGATGACGCCGTCGACCAGCTCGGGCCGGGCGGCCAGCACGCGCGCGTGGTCGGCGGGGTCGACGGCCTGCGCGAGGTAGCGCCAGCCGGGCAGGGCGGGGATGCCGTGCTCGCCCAGGAACTCCACGGTGGCCAGCACGTCGGGGCCGGGCGGCAGCAGTCCGCCGTCGCCGAGCGCGCCGAGGATGCGGGAGTCGTCGGCGGCGGCGGTGCGCAGGTCGAACAGCTGGCGTTCGGCGGAGGAGACGGTGTCGTCGAGCAGTTCGCGCAGTTCGTCGGCGAAGCGGTCGAGTTCCTGGGGCGTCAGGGCGCCGTCGGCCCGCGCGGGTGCGGGGTCGTGGTCCGCGTCGTGGCGGGGCTGCGGGATGCCGGGGCGGGTGCCGGGGGCGAGGCCGAGCAGTTCCGCGAGGCGTTCCTCGACGGCCAGTGCCTCGGCCGTGCGGCGCTCGGCCTCGTGGGCGCGTTCGGCCGCGGTGGCGGCGTCGGCCGCGCGGGCGGCCGTCAGTTCGGCGCGGCTCTCGGCGGACGACGTCTCGCGCGCGTGCTCGGTGGCCCGGCGTGCCGACTCACGGGCGGTGTCCCAGGCCGCGACGGTGCTCTTCTCGGCGTCGCTGGCGGCGAGGGCCGCGCGGGCGGGGTCGGCGTCGGGCGCGCTGTCGTCGAGCCAGCCGGCCCGGACCGCTTCGGTGGTCTCCTGCTCGACCTCGGTGAGGCGCTGGCGCAGGTGCCCGACCTCGCTGCGGGCGCGCTGCGCCTCGGTGGCGGCGGTGGTGGAGTCGCGGTGCGCCGCGTCGCTGACCTCCTGGAGGGCGGCGGACCGCTCCTCCTCCTCGTTGGCGTGGCCCTCGGCCCGGCCGGCCGCCGCGTGCAGGGCGCGGACGAGGTCGACGGCGGCCTTGGCACGGGCGGCGAGCGCGGGGGCCGCGTCCCGCTCGGCCTCCTGGATGGCGGCGGACACGCGGGCGACGCGGTCGGCGGCGGCGCGGTGGCGCAGTACGGCCTCGGCGGCCTGCCAGGCGGAGTGCAGGGTGCGCGCGTCGGCGAGTTCGCGCTTCTGGGCGGCGGCGGACTTCTCGGCCCCGGTCAGGGCGAGCGAGGCGTGCCGGTAGGCGAGTTCGGCGGCGATGAGGGCGCTGCGGTCGCGGGCCGACTCGGCGTGGGTGACGGCGCGGGCGGCGGCGGTGACCCGCTGGGCGAGGTCCGAGGCCCTGACCCGCTCCTGGGCGCCGCGCGCGGTGAGCCGCCGGGCGAGGGTCCTGGTCCGGCGTTCGGCCGCGGTGTGGATGTCGCGCGCACGGGTGCGGACCTCGGCGGCCTCGACGATCCGGCCGAGCAGCTCGACGGACCCGGCGGTGAAGTCGCGTTCGGCGATCAGCTCGGCGCGCCGGCCCAGCTTGTTGCCGAAGCCGCTCACCAGGTCGGCGAGTCCGTCGGTGTCACGGGTGTCGGTGACCGCGCGCAGCAGCAGGTCGGTGAAGTCGGCGTCCTTCTTGACGGCGAAGAGGCCGGCGGCCTCGCCCTCGTCGGCGTTCATCTCGCGCTGGTAGCGGAAGAGTTCGGGGTCGAGGCCGAGGTCGCCGAGGTGCTCGATCCAGCGGTCGTGGATCTCCTCCCAGTGCACCTCCAGGTGCGGGTACGCCTTGGCGGCCTCGGTGAGCGCGTCGCGGAAGCCCTTCATGGTGCGCCGCCTGCCCTGGGCGCCGGAGACGCCCTCCACGGGCGGGCGTACGGCGGTGGCCTCGGCGACGGGCAGGTTGTCCAGGGTCAGTCCGGGCCCGGGCCGGAAGGAGTACCAGGCCTCGGCGAACTTGCGGGGGTCGTTGGAGACCTGGCGGCCGCGCCACTCGCTGGCCTTGCCGACGACGACGCACTCGCCGCTCTGCACGTGCTGCCACTCCAGCGCGACGTGTCCGCAGTCGTCGGCGAGCAGGAACTTGCGCAGGACGCCCGAGCTGGCGCCGCCCAGGGTGTTGCGGTGGCCCGGCAGCATCACCGAGAAGATCAGCTTGAGCAGGACGGACTTGCCGCCGCCGTTCTCCAGGAACAGCACCCCCGCGGGGGCGGGCCGGCGCGGCGGGCCGACCGGCTCCTCCTCGAAGAACTCCGCCTGCGTGGGCGCGGGGTCGGGCACGGGCTCGCCCACACCGCGCAGGTCAAGCACGGTGTCGGCGTAGCGCGCACCGGCGGGTCCGATGGAGTAGAGGCGGACCCGGGACAGCTCGTACATGGCGGACTCTCGTAAGTCTTCGGGAAGTCGGGGAGGTGGGGCGGCGGTGCGCGCGGGGTCAGGGCGAGTGGAACGGCAGCCCGGCGTCGGCCACCAGCTCCAGGTCTTCCGTCTCCTCGGCGGGCAGCAGCGTCGCCGTGCCGTCGGTGACCGGGACGACGCCCAGGTCCAGCAGCTCGGCCATGGCGGCGCTGCCCGCCATGTCGCGCACCTGGAGCTGGTACCGCGCGGTCGTGCGGTAGGTGCCGCCGCTGTCGTCGCCGGTGCGCTGGAGGAAGCCGGACTCGGTGAGGAAGGCGGCGGCCTTGCCGACGATGCCGGTGGTGGAGCCGGGGAGCCTGCGGGCGTCCTTGGTGGCGCCGGTGGAGCTGCGTCTGGCCCAGATCCGCCAGGCGGCCTCCAGGCCGGGGGCGTCGGTGGCCGGGTCGGTGTTCTCGCCCTGCTCGTCGGCGCGCTCCTCCAGCCGGCGGCAGGCCTGGCGGACGAAGGCGTCCACGCCGTTGACCGTGACGCGGCCGATGTAGCCGTCGTCGGCGAGGTCCTCGGGGCGCGGGTAGGCCATGGCGGCGACGGCGAGGTGGGCGAGGCCGTGCAGGAAGCGGTCGCCGGAGTCGGTGGCGGCGCGGCGCGCGTAGTCGCCCATGCGGACGGCGAACACCGAGTCCTCGGCGGCGGTGACGGCCATCCCCGCGCGCGGGGAGACTTCCAGCACGATCAGTCCGAGGCCGGCCGCGACGGCGTCGGCGAGGCGCGCGAAGGGCGGGTCCTCGCGGTACCGGCGCAGCAGGTCGGCGTACTCCTGGTCGCGGGCGGGCAGCAGCTTGGGCTGGAGGCCGAAGGAGACGAGCCGCGCCGCGTCGGCGGCGTCGGCGGGCGTGACGGCCGCGGTGGCCGGCGCGGCACCCGCCTCCGGTTCGCTCCGGTCGACGTGCTCGGTCACGGTCGGTACTCCTTGCTGTGCTGGCGCTCGTGGCTGGGCGGTGGCTCGTGCTGTTCGGATCGCCGGGGCGTGCGGCGGTGGCGGGTGTGGCGGTGGGAGGCCGTCATGCCGCCTCCGTCCGTGCGGCGGCCATGCCCGCCGCGTCCAGCAGCGCGGTGCCGACGATGAGGTCGGCGCCGCCGAACTCGTGGTCGTCCAGCTCGGTGCCGTCGTCCACGGCGAACAGCAGCTTCGGCTCGCCCTGCCGGTAGGCGGTGCCGACCGGCGGGCTGGCCGCGTGCACGGCCAGCAGGGCGACGAGGTAGGGCAGTTCGGGGTCCTGGGCGCGGGCGTCGGCCAGCAGTCCCGACAGCCGGCGCGGGGCGTCGTGCGGGAGGTCGAGCAGCTCCATGGCGGCCGCGAGCTGCTCCTCGCTGAAGCGGCTGTCGTCCGGGGTGGCGATCAGGTCGGGTTCCGGCATCTCGGCGCCCAGGTGCTCCCGCTCCACCGGCGGGGTCAGGAGTATGTCGACGAGGTCGCCGACCCGGACGGAGACGGGCGTGCGCAGTCCGGTGCCGCGGGCGAAGAAGGCGTCGGTGACGCGCAGCGCCCGCTCCAGGGGCAACGGCAGGACGGGGGCGACCAGATGGCCGTAGAGATCGAGGCCGGAGGTGGTCAGGGGCGTGGCGAAGGCCTGCCGGTCCTGTTCGGCGCGGAAGAGGGGGCCGGCCTCCAGGAGGCGGGACTGGAGCTGGGTGTGGCGGCGGATGCAGTCCTTGACGATGTCGACCAGCTCGGCCGCGCGGCGCTTGTGCTCCTGGTCCTCGGACTCGTCGCGGGCCTTGCGGATGTTGGTGAGGATCGCGTTCTCGTGCCGGTAACGGTCGGCGACGTGGTCCAGGGCCTCGGCGATCATGTCGGGGACGGCGCTCAGCCAGTCCACCGCGCGCACGTTGCGCCGGGTGGCGTCCAGGGCGCGGCGCAGGGTCTCGGAGTACTGCACGGTCCGGTACCGGGCCTGTTCGGCGGCGAGCTGGGCGTCGGCGAGGCGGCCCCGGCTGATCAGCACCTCCAGCTTGACCTCGGCGGCGATCTGGGCGCTGGTGACGTCGGTGTCCAGGGCGCCGACCAGGACGTTGACCGCCTCGTCCGTGGTGCGCAGGTAGACGGTGCCGCCGGGGCCGGGGACCTCTTCCAGGAGCTTGAAGTCGTAGTCCCGGCGGACGTAGGTACCGTCCGGTCCGAAGGTGCCGTAGACCGCGCGGAAGCCGCGGTCGACGCTGCCGACGTTGATCAGGTTCTCCAGGACCCAGCGGGCCACCCGCTCGTGCTCGGCGGCGGGACGGCGCGGGGCCTGGGCGGCGACGCGCGGGATCAGCCTGGCCACTATCTGGTCGTGGTCGGCGCCGGTGTCGAAGTCCATGTTCAGCGTGACGAGGTCGATGGCGGCGAGGGCGACCTCGGCCATGCCGTACACCGAGTACTCGCCCGCGAGGTTGGCCTTGCGGGCGTCCAGGTCGTGCAGCGGCGCCGTGCAGGCGAGCGCGCGCAGCCGCCGCGCCAGTCCCTCGTCGGCGGCCGGGCCCGGGGCAGGGCGCGGCCCCGCGCTGAGCTGGGGCGGAACGCTGTCCGTCGGTGCAGGCGAAGTCACGGTGCACAGACTAGGTCCTCGGTCTGACATCGACCCAAACGAGGCAGATGCGCCCCGACACGGCAGGCCGCCGGCCGCGGGGACCGGGGGCGTGGCCGGGCCGGCGGGGACCAGGGCCGTGGCCGGCGCGGCGGGGCGAGCACGGGATCTAGGGGGTGTCGTCCCCGACCCGCCGCAGGTAGACCTCCACGACGCGCTTGAGCGAGTTGTCGAGGTAGACCGCGAGCAGGCGCTCCGCCGTCTCCCGCTCGCCGTTCTCCAGGGCCGCCAGAAGCTCCGCGTTCCGTGCGATGTACGGCTCGTGCAGGCGCCGCGGGTCGTCCACGACGTGGAAGGCGAGGCGGAGTTCGGCGAAGACGCTGCGCATCAGCTCGTCGGTGCGTTCGCTGCCGGCGAGGGCGACCAGTTCCCGGTGGAAGTGGATGTTGGCGGTACCGACGGCTTTCCAGTCACCTTCGCGGGCCGACCGGCGCCCGTCCTCGACGGCCTCGGCGAGCCCTTCGAGGGCGTAGGGGGGCCTGCCGAGGCCGCGTACGACGGCGCACTCGACGAGGGAGCGGGTGCGGTAGATGTCCTCGACGTCCTCGACGGTCAGGACCCGGACGAAGACGCCCCGGTTCAGCTCGTGGACGAGCAGGCGTTCGTGGGTGAGCAGGCGGAACGACTCGCGCAGGGTGTTGCGGGAGACGCCGAGCGCGCCGCCGATGCTGTCCTCGGACAGGCGGGTGCCGGGCGGGAAGTAGCCCTCGGCGATCCGGCTCCTGAGGATGTCCGAGACCCGCTCGGCGGTGCTGGTCCGGCCCAGGAGGGCGCGGTCGTCTGCCAGTCCCGTCAACTGCTCTGCCATGCCCGGAATTCAATCGCAGATACCAGAACGAAACAACAGGGGTATTGAGGGATCGTTGAACAATCCCCTACGGTGCCAGGAAGTGCACGCACCCTCCGTCCTCCCCCTGCGAGGTGCCCATGAGCACAACCCCTCCCCCACGGGCCCTGTCCACCGAGGCGCGTCCCGGCACGGATGAACACAGCACTGAAGACGGCGCTTTCGGCTGGCTGCGCGCCCTCGGCCCGCGGGGCCGTCGCGCCTTCGGCGGCGCGTTCGGCGGGTACGCCCTCGACTCCTACGACTACTTCACACTGCCGCTCACCATGGTGGCGCTGGCCGCGTACTTCAATCTGGACAGCGGCCAGACCGGCCTGCTCACGACGGTCACCCTGGTCGTCTCGGCGATCGGCGGCGCCCTCGCGGGCGTCCTGGCCGACCGCGTCGGCCGGGTCAAGGCGCTGCTGCTCACCGTGATCACCTACGCCGTGTTCACGGTGGCGTGCGGTTTCGCCCCCAACTACGAGACGCTGCTGGTCTTCCGCGCCCTCCAGGGGCTCGGCTTCGGCGGCGAGTGGGCGGTCGGCGCGATCCTGGTGGCCGAGTACGCGAGTGCCAAGCACCGGGGCCGTACCCTCGGCGCGATCCAGAGCTCCTGGGCCGTGGGCTGGGCGCTCGCGGTGGTCGTGTACACGCTGGTGTTCTCACTGGTCGGCGACGATCTGGCCTGGCGGGTCATGTTCTGGACGGGCGCGCTGCCGGCGCTGCTCGTGGTCTGGGTCAGGCGCAGCGTCCACGACGCGCCGAAGGCCACCGAGATCCGGGAGCAGGGCGCGAGCAAGGGCTCCTTCGCGGCGATCTTCAAGCCCGGTACGGCCGGCGCGCCCGGCCTGCTGCGCGTCACGCTCTTCGCCAGCCTGCTCTCCACCGGCGTCCAGGGCGGCTACTACACCCTCGCCACCTGGGTGCCGACCTATCTGAAGGACGAACGCGACCTGTCGGTCGTCGGCACGGGCGGCTATCTGACCTTCCTCATCTCGGGCGCCTTCATCGGCTACCTCACCGGCGGCTACCTGACCGACGTGCTGGGCCGCAAACGCAACATCTGGCTGTTCGCCCTGCTGTCGGCGGTCTGCATCCTGGCGTACGCCAACATCCCCGACGGCGCCAACACCCTGCTCCTGGTGCTCGGTTTCCCGCTCGGCTTCTGCATGTCGGCCATCTTCAGCGGCTTCGGCTCGTACCTGAGTGAGCTGTACCCGACGGCGGTACGGGGCGCGGGCCAGGGCTTCACGTACAACACCGGACGCGCCGTGGGCGCCGTCTTCCCGACCACGGTCGGCTTCCTGGCCGACAGCTGGGGCGTGGGCGGCGCGCTGGTCTTCGGTGCCATCGGCTACGGCATCGCGGCGCTGGCTCTGCTGTGGCTGCCGGAGACGCGCGGAAAGGAACTGGCGTGAAGCACTCACAGCACGTGGCCGAGGACCGGCCGCTGGCCCTCGTCGAGCGGCACGCGCACGCGTGGAGCCCGAAGACCGCCCGCTCCCTCTTCCGGGAGGGGCTGGCCGGCCCGACGGCCGGGGTCGCGGCGGGCCACACCCAGGCCAACCTGATCTCGGTGCCCGCCGACTGGGCGTACGACATGCTGCTGTTCTGCACCCGCAACCCGCAGCCCTGTCCGGTGCTCGACGTCACCGACGCCGGGTCCTGGACCACGGTGCTCGCCGACGGCGCGGACCTGCGCACCGATCTGCCGCGCTACCGGGTGTGGCGGGACGGCGAGCTGGTGGCGGAGCCGACGGACGTGCGGGCGCACTGGCGGGACGATCTGGTGACATTCCTGATCGGGTGCAGCTTCACCTTCGAGTGGGCGCTGGCCTCGGCCGGCGTCCCGATCCGGCACGTCGAGCAGGGCCGCAACGTCCCGATGTACGTCACCACGCGTCAGTGCCGTCCGGCGGGGCGGCTGCACGGCCCGATGGTGGTGTCGATGCGGCCCGTGCCGCCCGCGCACCTGTCGGCGGCGATCCACGAGACCAGCCTGCTCCCGGCGGTGCACGGCAGCCCGGTGCACTGCGGCGACCCGTCGGCGCTCGGCATCGAGGACCTGGGCCGGCCCGACTTCGGCGACGCGGTGGACGCCGAGCCGGACGACATCCCGGTGTTCTGGGCCTGCGGGGTGACCCCTCAGGCGGCCGTCATGGCCTCGCGGCCGCCCTTCGCCGTGACCCACGCGCCGGGGCAGATGTTCCTCACCGACGCGCGCGACGAGCAGTACCGCGTCGCCTGACCCCGGACGCCCCTGCGGGCGCCCGAGAGCGGAGACACTGGAGACATGACCTCGATCGACCTCAACGCCGACCTCGGCGAGGGCTTCGGCCGCTGGCGGCTCACCGACGACGAGGGCCTGCTCTCCGTCGTCACCAGCGCCAACGTCGCGTGCGGCTTCCACGCCGGTGACCCGGCCACCATGCGGCGGGTGTGCGAGCTGGCGGCCGAGCGGGGCGTGACGGTCGGCGCCCAGGTCTCCTACCGGGACCTGGCCGGATTCGGACGGCGCGCCATGGACGTGCCGCCCGCCGAGCTGGCGACGGAGGTGGCCTACCAGATCGGCGCCCTGGAGGTCTTCGCCCGCGCGGCGGGCACGCGCGTGGCGTACGTCAAACCGCACGGTGCCCTCTACAACCGGGTGGTCCGGGACGAGGAGCAGGCCGCGGCGGTCGTCGACGGCGTGCTCCTGGCGGGCGGCGCGCTGCCCGTCCTCGGGCTGCCCGGCTCGCGTGTCCTGGAGCGGGCCGCGGGGGCGGGACTGCCTGCCGTGCCGGAGGCGTTCGCGGACCGGGCGTACACCGACCAGGCCACGCTGGTGCCGCGCGGGCAGGAGGGCGCGGTGGTCACCGAACCCGAGTCCGTCGTGGCCCGCTCCGTGGAGCTGGCCCGCTCCGGCACGGTCACCGCCCGGTCGGGAGCGGTGGTCGAGGTCCACGCCCGCTCCCTGTGCGTGCACGGCGACACGCCGGGCGCGGTGGACCTGGCCCGCCGGGTGCGGGAGCGCCTGGAGGCGTCGGGCGTCCGGGTGGAGGCCTTCGCATGAACGTCCTGCCGGTCGGCGACGACGCCCTGCTGGTCGAGGTCTCCTCGGGCGAGGAGGCGGAGGCGCTGCGGGTGGAGCTGCTGCGGCGCCGCGCGGAGGGCGCGCTCGCCGCGCGGGAGATCGTCCCGGCGGCACGCACCGTCCTGCTCGACGGCGTCGCCGACCGGGCCCGGCTCGCGGCCGAACTGACCGCCGCCGAGGTTCCGCCCGCTCCCCCGCGCGCGGGGGACGTCGTCGAGATCCCGGTCCGCTACGACGGCCCGGACCTGGCCGACGTGGGCGCGCACTGGGGGGTGACGCCGCAGGAGGTGGCGCGCATCCACGCGGGCACCGAGTTCCGGGTCGCCTTCTGCGGGTTCGCGCCCGGCTTCGGCTATCTGACCGGCCTTCCCGCGCGGTACGACGTGCCGCGCCGGGACACCCCGCGCACGGCCGTCCCGGCCGGTTCGGTGGCGCTGGCCGGTCCTTACACGGGCGTGTACCCGCGCTCGTCGCCGGGCGGCTGGCAGTTGATCGGCACCACGGACGCCGTCCTGTGGGACCACACGCGCGTGCCCGCGGCGCTGCTGTCGCCCGGCACACGCGTCCGGTTCGTTCCCGAAGGACCCCACGGACGGCAGGGCGACTCATGACGGACCGCGCGCTCGCCGTCGTCCGGGCCGGGGCCCTGACCACCGTGCAGGACCGGGGCCGCCCCGGTCACGCGCACCTCGGCGTCCCGCGTTCCGGGGCGCTCGACGCGCCCGCCGCCGCGCTGGTCAACCGGCTGGTCGGCAACCCGCCCGACGCGGCCGTCCTGGAGACCACCCTCACCGGCTGCGCCCTGCGCCCCCGGTGCGCGGTGACCGTGGCGGTCGGTGGCGCGCCCTGCCCGGTGACGGTGGACGGCAGGCCGGTGTCCTGGGGCGCGCCGGTGGGTGTGCCGGCGGGCGCGCTGCTCGACGTGGGGTCGGCCGGCTCAGGCGTCCGCTCCTATGTGGCCGTCTCCGGTGGCGTCCTCGTCGAGCAGGTGCTCGGCAGCCGCTCCACCGACCTGCTGTCCGGCCTGGGTCCGCCGCCTCTCTCCGACGGCATGGTGCTCGCCCTGGGTCGGCCGCGCGGGCGGCACGCGTGTGTGGACGTCGCCCCGCAGCCGGCGCCCCCGGCGGAGCTGATCCTGCGGGTGACGCCGGGCCCGCGCGCGGACTGGTTCACGCCGGAGGCGGTACGGACGTTCACCTCGCGCGCGTACCGGGTGTCGGCCGCGAGCAACCGCATCGGACTGCGCGTGGAGGGACCCTCGCTGGAGCGTGCCCGCGCGGGCGAACTGCCCAGCGAGGGCATGGTGCTGGGCGCGGTCCAGGTGCCGCCGGACGGCCGGCCCGTGGTGTTCCTGGCCGACCATCCGACGACCGGCGGCTATCCGGTGATCGGCGTCGTCCGCTCCCGGGACCTCCCGGCGGCGGCCCAGGCAGTGCCGGGGACGCCGGTGCGGTTCGTGGCGGTACGCGGGAGCTGACGCGGAGGTGGAGGTGCGCCCGGCACTGGACGTCCCCTTCGCCTCCAGCGGCGGCTCTCAGGCCGCCTCCGCCTCCCGTCCACCGTTCGACGAGAGCCCCGCGAGGGCGGCGGTGACCGCCGCGGACGTGCGCAGGTCGAGCCGGGCGCTCGTCCCGCGCGCGTGGTGGCGCAGTTCGCCGGCGGCCAGGGTCAGGAGTTGGGGCAGCAGGTCGGTGCAGCGCCGGGCCACCCAGCCGGTGCCGGCGGTGGCCAGCCACCAGAGACTCGCCGCCCGGGTGGGGGCGGCGAACTCGTTGTCGGGCGAGGGCGCGGGACCGGTGGCGACGCCGCGCTCGGCGAGCAGTGCGTGGAAGCGCAGGGCCAGTTGGCGGTGGCCCCGCTCGCCGGGATGCAGCCGGTCCGCGCTCCACATCGAGCGGTCCGTCGTCCAGCCGCCCTCGCACGCGTGCAGGTGCACCGCCCCGTACCGGTCGGACAGGGCGTGCACCACGGCGTTGACCGCCCGCTGCCGCCGGGCCAGTGGACGGGCGAGCGCGTCCGGCAGCCCGAGCATCGCCCCGGGGTCCGGCAGACACGCCGTGAGCAGCAGCGCGCCGCGCGCGGTGCAGGCGGCGTACACCGTGTCGAGGCGGGCGGCGACCGCCCCGAGGTCGAAGGTGCGGCGCAGGGTGTCGTTGACGCCGACGACGACGGACACGAGGTCGGGGCGCAGGGCGAGGCCGGCCGGCAGCTGCCGCTCGGCCACGTCACCGGTCTGCGCGCCGCTGCGGGCGAGGTTGGTGAAGAGGACGGGCTGCTCGGCGAGTCCGGTGGCGAGCAGCGCGGCCCAGCCCCGCCAGCCGTGCCCCACGGGGTCGCCCACGCCCTCGGTCAGCGAGTCGCCGAGGGCCACGAAGCGGAGGCGTCTCATGACACGGTCTCCGGCAGCGCGGGGCGCGTGGGGACGGCCGCGTCGTGCGCGGCGAGGAACGCCTCGACCGCCGTGTCCCAGCCGAAGCACTCGGCACGCGCGCGTGCCTTCTCGCGGCGGTCCGCCTCCCGGCGTCCGAGCAGCGACTCCACGGCGTCCGCGAAGGCCTCCCCGTGGTCGGCGGCGACGGCCCCGGCGGAGCCGATCACCTCGGGCAGCGCCGACGACGCGCTCGCGACCACGGGTGTGCCGCAGGCCATCGCCTCCAGCGCGGCGAGCCCGAAGGTCTCGGCCGGTCCGGGGGCCAGGCACACGTCGGCGGACGCCTGGAGCGCGCCCAGCAGTCCGGGGTCGGCGACGTGACCGAGGAAGGTCACCGGCAGCCCGCGCTCCCGCGCCCGCTGTTCGAGCCGCGCCCGCAGCGGTCCGTCACCGGCCACCACCAGCACCGCCCGGGCGCCGCGCCGCCGGAGCGTGTCGAGGGCGTCCAGAGCTGTGCCGGGCCGCTTCTCGACGGAGAGCCGGGAGCACGTCGCCAGCAGGACCTCGTCCCCGCGCGCGAAACGGGCCCGCAGACCCGGGTCGCGCAGCGAGGGGTGCCGCCCGGCCAGGTCGACGCCGAGTGGGGCCCGTACGACGTTGCGGGCGCCGACCCGGACGAACTCCCGCTCGGCGAACTCGGTGGTGCACACCACGCGCGCGTAGGTGTGCGCCGTACGGATGTTGAGCGCGTCGGCGGCGCGCCGGGCGGCCGGCTCGGGCAGGCCCCACGTGCGCAGCACGCCGTCGGTGGTCTCGTGGGAGACCATCACGGCGGGGACCCTGGCGCGCCGGGCCCACCGGCCGGTCCAGCGCAGCGTGGTGCGGTCGGACACCTCCAGGCGGTCGGGCGCCAGATCCGCCAGGAGCGCGCTCACGCGCCGCCTGTCGGTCAGGACGCGGTAGCCGCCGGTGCCGGGCAGGAGCGGCCCGGGGAGGGTGATCACCCGGCCCTGCTCGGTCTCCCGGTCGTCGGCGTGCTCGCCCGGGACGACGAGGACGGGGTCGTGTCCGGCCGCCCGGTATCCCCGGCCCAGCTCGCGCAGCGCGGTGCGCAGGCCGCCCGAGGCGGGTGCGACGAAGTTGGCGAGCCGGACGATCCGCAGCGCGTTCATGCCGCCAGCACCGCCTTCCGCGAGGCCAGCACGTCCCTGTAGTGCCCGATCAGGCGGTCGCCGACCGCCGCCCACGTGCGCCCCTCGACCTTCGCCCGGCCGGCCGCCCCGTACGCGGCCCGCAGTACGGGGTCCGCGGACAGCGACCACACCGCGTCCCGTACGGCGGCGGCGTCGCGCGGCGGCACCAGCAGCCCGGTGCTGCCGTGGGCCACCAGATCGAGCGGGCCGCCGGCCGCGGGGGCGACGACGGGCACGCCGCTGGCCATGGCCTCCTGGACGGTCTGGCAGAACGTCTCGAAGGGCCCGGTGTGCACGAAGACGTCCAGGGAGGCGAAGACCCGGGCCAGCTCCTCGCCGGTGCGGCGGCCGAGGAAGACGGCGCCGGGCAGCGCCTGTTCCAGGCCCGGCCGGCTGGGCCCGTCCCCGACGACCACCACGCGCACGCCCTCCAGTGCGCAGACGCCGGACAGCAGCTCCACCTGCTTCTCGGGGGCGAGGCGGCCGACGTAGCCGACGATCAGCTCGCCGGTCGGGGCGAGCCCGCGGCGCAGCTCCTCGTCGCGCCGGTCGGGCCGGAAGCGGACGGTGTCCACTCCGCGCGGCCACAGGCCGACCCGGGGCACGCCGTGCGCCCGGAGGTCGCGCAGGGCCGCGCTGGAGGGGGCGAGGGTGAGGTCGGCGGCGGCGTGCACGGAGCGGATGCGGCGCCAGGCGGCCGCCTCGCCCGCCCCCATGTAGGTGCGGGCGTAGCCGGCGAGGTCGGTCTGGTAGACGGCCACGGCGGGCACGCCGAGGCGGGCGGCGGCGGTCATGCCCCGGACGCCGAGGACGAAGGGGCTGGCCAGGTGGACGACGTCCGCGCGGTGTTCGGCGATGGCGGCGGCCACGCGCCGGCTGGGCAAGGCGACGCGGACCTGGGGGTAGCCGGGGAGGGGGAGGGAGGGGACGCGGACGAGCGGGCACGGAGCGGAGGCGTCCGCCGCGTGGCCGGCGGCGGTGGCCGGTGCGACGACGACGCAGTCGTGACCGCGGTCGACGAGGTGCCGGGCGGTCTGCAGCGCGCAGTGGGCGACGCCGTTCACATCGGGGGGAAAGGATTCGGTCACGATGACGACACGCATACCGGTGTTGTCGCCGGACTGGACGTGCTCGCGTCAACGTCGATCTTTCCGGCCGGGAAACGTCCCATGAGCGTTGCCCGTGCGACCGGGCGGGTCGGGGGACGGCCATGTCCGGCGGGCCCGCGCGCCATCCGTCGTTCACGCGGGGACGGTGGCGCCGGACCGTGCGCGGTCCGGCGCCACCGTCCTCGGGGCGTCTCACACGGCGGGCGCGTCCGGTCCGAAGCGGCTGCGTACGGCCGTCTGGACCTCGTCCTCCTCGGCCGGATCGGCGGCCAGCCTGCGCAGCCGTTCGACGACCCGGTTGTCGCCGGTCTCGGCGTGGCGGGCGGCGACCTCGCGGGTGGTCTCCTCGCAGTCCCACAGGCACTCGATGGCGAAGCCCGCGGCGAACGACGGGTCGGTGGCGGCCAGCGCACGGGCGGCCCGGCCACGCAGATGGGAGGAGGCGGTCTCGCGGTAGATGTGGCGCAGCACGGGGGCGGCACAGGCGATGCCGAGGCGCCCGGTGCCGTCGACGAGGGTCCACAGGGTCGGCGCGTCGGGGCCTTCGCCGCGTACGGCCTCCCGCAGGGCGGCGAGGACGAGGTCGCGGTCCTGGGCCGCGCCCCGGCAGGCGAGCACCCGTCCGGCGGCGGCGCCGAGGGCGTCGGGGCGGTGCACCCAGCCGCGGGCCCGGTCGACGGCGGCGAGGCTGCGCATGCGCTCGTAGGCGGCGACGGCGGCCTCCACGACCGGGGTCGGGCCGGTGGTCGCGGCCCCCTCGATCAGGTCGAGCACGTCGGGATCATTGGCGTCGGCGAGATAGTGCAGGGCGGTGCCGCGGGCGCCCTCGGTGCCGGACCGGGCGGCCTCGACGATCTCGGGCCGGTCCTCGGGTCCCGCGACGGCGGTGAGGCAGCGGGCGGCCGGCACGTGGAGCACGGCGCCGCGCTCGATGCCCTGCTCGGCCCACTCGAACACGGCCCGCACGCTCCAGCCCGGACGCGGGCCGGTGGGATTCATCTGCCGCTGCCAGCGGTCGAAGCTGCCCGTCTCGTGGGCGGCACGCACACGCGTGGCGATCGATTCGCGGGGATCGTCGGCCCACAGCCGCCAGGGCCGTGGTTCGAAGGCGTCCCGCACGGCGACGGCCAGCTCGGCCTCGCCCTCGGGATCGCGCGGGAAACGCGCCAGCACGGGCGCGGCGAGGGCGCGCAGCCCGGCGTCGTCGTCGCGCAGCGCCAGCTCGTCCAGGGCCCACGCCCAGTTGACGCCGTGGGCGGCGTACCGGCGCAGCAGTTCGAGCGCGTCCAGCCTGCCGTAGGACGCGAGGTGCCCGAGGACGGCGAGGGCCAGCCCGGTACGCGACTCGTCGGCGTCCAGGACGTCCTCGGGGTCGAAGAGGTGGGCCTCGATCGCGTCCAGCTCGCCATGGAGGTCGAGGTAGAGGCGGGCGTAGTAGAGGGAGCGGTTCTCGACCTGCCAGTCGTGGCGGGGGTCGTGGAGAACGCAATGGTTCAGAGCCGCCAGCGCTTCGGGGCGCGGGGCGGTGAGCGCGTGCAGCGTGCCGTCGCCGCGACCCCGCTGAAGCAGGCCGAGCAGCGTACCGCTGGGCGCTATGACCGGATCGAACATGGGAAACAGCCTCACATCAAGCGTCGACGCAACCGGGAAACACGCGTTACCTGGCCGTGCGCCAACACGTCGGAGCGCCCGCCGTCTCTTGCTTGCTGAAGACCATGTTCCTGCCTCTCGTCGGTGGCCCTTGCGAGCCGTGTCACGGCCCGCGCGGTGCGGCAACACCTGCCCAGCCATCACGTCCGTGAACCACGTCGTCATGATGGCCCGGCGGTCACATCTGCCGCGACCGAAATTTCGGCGGCCCTGTACCGCCTCCCCCGTTTTCAGTGTTCTACCTGGTCAGAACGGGCGGATCGAATCCGCGGAGGATCCGGACCGCCGTCCGGTCACTGGGCGCCGAACAGCTCCAGCAGGTCCGTCCGGGCGAACATCCGCGCCGTGTCGACGGCCGACGGGGTGCCCGCGGCCGGGTCCGCGCCGGCCTCCAGAAGCGCCTTCGTCACTTCCGTCTCACCCTTGAAGGCGGCTCCGGCGAGCGGGGTCTGACCCCGGTCGTTGACGCGGTCGGCGTCGGCGCCGCGGCCCAGCAGCGCGCGTACCGCGTCGGCGTGGCCGTGATAGGCGGCGAGCATGACGAGGGAGTCACCGCGGTCGTTGGTGAGATCGGCCGGAACGCCGGCGTCCACATACGCCACCAGCTCTTCGGCCCGCCCCTGCCGGGCCAGATCGAAGATCTTGGTCGCCAGCTCCACGACCTCGGGGTCGGGGGCTTCACTCATCGGCCGGACCGCCTCTC
The DNA here is from genome assembly GCF_042263835.1 of Streptomyces sp. NPDC056128. Taxonomy (NCBI): domain Bacteria; kingdom Bacillati; phylum Actinomycetota; class Actinomycetes; order Kitasatosporales; family Streptomycetaceae; genus Streptomyces; species Streptomyces sp. NPDC056128. The sequence continues at coordinate 47,713 of NZ_JBHJVQ010000028.1, forward strand.
AATACGAACGTTGGGGACTGCGGGTGCTGCGTGGGTACTGCCCGGGTACTGCCACGTACGGCGGCGAGCGGTGCTGCCGTACGAGTGAATCGCCAGGGTACTGGCTCGCGAAGCACTCATCCGGCCCAACAAACACGCCGCCAATCAGGGTATTTCTGCCGAATTTCCCCCATTTGCACCTTTTATCGTATGGATACATGCTGTGAGCCTGGAAGTACTCATGGTGACTGTCCCCGTGAACCAGGAGAACTCACATGATCCTCTCGATCTCAGGCGTGGTCCTGCTCGGCATCGTCGTCTTCATCTTCTTCCGCAAGGACGGCCTCAAGGCCTCGCACGCGCTGGTCGCGGTCCTGTTCGGGTTCTATCTCGCGAGTACGGCCATCGCGCCGAGCATCAAGGCGGGCGGCGAGAGCCTGGCGGGCCTCCTAGGCGGAATCAAGTTCTGACGGCCCTCTCCCCCACCCCACACCCCCACGTACGCACTTCCAGGAGGCAGCAGTGGCCCGGCGGCCCCTCCCCCGCATTCTGAGCAACGGCGGCGCACAGCTCGCCCGGAGCCGGGTGCTGGCCCGGACGGCGGCCGACAGCGCCACCGACGTCCTCCAGCCGCTGATCACGATCGGCCGCGGTCTGCGCAGGCTGGCCGCCGCCGGGCGGAGCAGATGGACCGAGACCCCCAAGGACCGGCGCGGTGCGCTGCTGTTCCTGGTGGCCTCGGTGGTCCTGGTCGTGGCACTCGTGCCGTACGGCCCGCTGCTCGCCGTCATCGCCCTGATGGCGGCGGCAGCCTGGCAGGGCAGGGACCGCACCCCGGCGACGCCGGAAGGCCCCGACGACTCCCAGACCCAGCGCCTCCAGTCCCTCTACGAGGCCCTGGTCCCGTATTTCTCGCTCGCCGAGGACCCCGACCCCCTGTACGCCCATGGCGGCGCCTGGGAGAAGGCGTTCCCGGCCTACGAGTTCGACGACGGCGGCCGCTTCACCCACCTGGTGATCCGCTACCCCGCCTACTTCACCGACGGGGAGACCGGCTCCCGGACCCGCATCGAGCACCTGCTCACCGCGAAGTCCGGCCGGGGCCGGGAGTACCACTTCACGTGGGACGAGGAGGCCAACCACCTCACCGTCGACGTGCTCGCGGCGCTCCCCACCGACATCGCCGCCCAGCGTTTCGTCACCGCGCCCGGCGAGACCGTCCTCGGCTTCACCGACCCGACCCGGGTCCAGCGCACCCTCCCGCTCACCCACGGCGAGGAGCGGCGCGACGTACCGCCGGTCGTCTGGCGCACCGGCATCCGCTCGACCGAACCCCACCTGCTGGTCCTGGGTCAGCCCGGCACCGGCACCTCCACCCTGCTGCGCTCGGTCGCCCTCCAGGCGCTGCACCACGGCGACATCCTGATCGTCGACGGCGGCGGCACCGGTGAGTACGCCTGCCTGGTCGGCCGGGACGGCGTCCTGGCCGTCGAGTCCGGCCTCACCGGGGCGCTGACCAGCCTGGAGTGGGCCGCCGCCGAGACCGAGCGCCGGCTGATCTCCGTCAACCGGGCCCGTCAGGAGGGGCAGCCCGCGCCGGACGACACCCGGCGGCCCCTGTGGGTCTTCCTGGACCGTCCGAGCGCCTTCACGCACCTCGCCACGGCCGAAGGCCGCAGGGACCCGCAGTCCCTGCTCCAGGTACCCCTGCGGCACGGCCGCGCCGCGCACGTGACGGTGGTCGTCGCCGACCAGCTGGACGCCCTGGAGGGCCTCAGTGACGGCGTACGGCAGCACACACGCGCGCGTGTGGTGCTCGGCCCGGCCACGGCGGACGAACTGACGGCCGCGCTGGGCGCTCCCCCGCACACCACGCCCGTCGACCAGGTTCCCCCCGGTCGCGGGTACGCCCGCCTCGGCGCGGGAGCGGTGCACCGCCTCCAGGTCCCGGCCACCCCCGACCCCTACGACGACGCCACGAGCGACACCCAACGGCAGGCGGTGCTCGACCTGCTCCCCCCGCGCACGACCCCGGCGGACGGGGAGCAGGCGCCGGTCCCCGCGGAGGCGGAGGCGGCGGAGGCGACGGCGGAGGCCAAGGCGGTGTCGATGGAGAAGAAGGACCCTTCGGCACCGACCGGGACCGAGCCGGAGGAGGCCCCGACGGAGCCCGAACCCACGCCGGTCGCGACGGAGACGCCCGAGGCACCGGGCGGGCCGGAGGCAATGGCTGAGCCCGCGACGGCGGAGCCGGTCCCCGCGGAGCCGGTCCCCGTCAAGGCCGTCGCGGCGGAGAGCTCCTGAGAAGGTGACCGCGGCCGGGGCGGAGCGACCCACCGCTCCCCCGCCGCCGCGCGGAGCCCGGCCCCCCCCCCCCCCCGCGCCCACCCACCCCACCCCCGTGGCCGGGGGCGGGCCGCGCGACCCACCGCTCCGCCCCGGCCGCGCGTCCACCGACCGCCACGCCCCGCCGAACCCAGCTACGCCACGAACGTCCGCGGTGCCTCGCCGCCACTCCCCGCTCCGCCGCTCTCCACCAGGCGGGCCGCCGCGGCCAGCCGGGCCGCCGCCTCCTCGGCCACCGCGCCGCCGACGGTGAAGGGCAGCCGGACGTACCCCTCGAAGGCGCCGTCGACCCCGAAGCGCGGACCGGACGGGACCCGTACCCCCACCCGCTCCCCCGCCTCCGCGAGCCGGGAGCCGGAGAGGCCGCCCGTCCGCACCCACAGGGTGAGCCCGCCCCTGGGCACCTCGAACTCCCAGTCGGGCAGCTCCCGCCGTACCGCCGCCACCAGCTCGTCCCGGTTCTGCCTGGCCTGCTCGCGGCGCACCGCCACGGCCTGTTCCCAGCCGCCGGTGCTGAACAGCCAGTTCACGGCCAGCTGCTCCAGTACGGGCGTGCCCAGGTCGGCGTACGCCCGCGCGGCGACCAGGCTGCGGATGACGTCCGGCGCGGCGCGGACCCAGCCGATGCGCATCCCGGCCCAGAAGGCCTTGCTCGCGGAACCGACCGTGACGACCGTGGACCCGGCCGGGTCGAAGGCGCACACGGGCCGCGGCATCTCCACGTCGTCGTCCAGCCACAGCTCGCTCATCGTCTCGTCGGCCACGAGCACCGTGCCCGCCGACCGGGCCGCGTCCACGAGGCGGCGTCGCTGGTCCTCCTCGGCGAGCGCGCCGGTGGGGTTGTGGAAGTCGGCGACGACGTAGGCGACGCGCGGAGCGGCCTCGCGCAGTACCTGGCGCCAGCGGTCGACGTCCCAGCCGGTCAGCCCCTCGGCCATCGCGACGGGGACGAGCCGGGCGCCGGCCTCCCGCATCAGCTGGAGGATGTTCGCGTAGGAGGGCGACTCCACGGCGATCCGCTCTCCGCGCCCCCCGAAGAGGTGGCAGATGGCGTCGATCGCGCCCATCGCCCCCGTGGTCACCATGATCTGCTCGGGCATGGTCGGGATCCCGCGCGCGGTGTACCTCTCGGCGATCATCGCGCGCAGCGTCGGCAGTCCCGCCGGATAGTCGCCGTGGGTGTGCGCGTAGGGCGGCAGCTCCTCCAGGGCGCCCTGCACGGCCCGGGTGAGCCAGGGCTCCGGCGCGGGGAGCGCCGCGCAGCCCAGGTCGATCATCGAACCGAGCGCCTCGGGCGGCAGCGGTTCGAGACCGCGCGCCGGCAGCGGGTTCCCGGCCGGTACGGCGGTCCAGCTGCCCGCGCCGCGCCGGGACTCCAGGAAGCCCTCCGCGCGCAGCGCCTCGTAGGCGGCGGCGACGGTGGTACGGCTGACCGTCAGGGCAAGGGCCAGTTCGCGTTCGGCGGGCAGCCGGGCGGCGACCGGGACGCGGCCTTCGAGGACCAGCAGCCGGATGCCGTCGGCGAGCGCGCGGTAGGCGGGCGGGCGGCGGGTGCCGGGCCCGGCGGGGCGGTCCTGCTGGGAGCCGAGCAGCCGGGCGAGCTGACCGGCCCCCACGGCCGAGGTCCACTGCGCCATGGAAATCAGTCCACCTTTCCGGAATTGGCCATGGTTGCGTCTCCTTCTCAAGCCACAGGGTGTCATGCAGCAGGCCACTACCACCACACAGGGGGCAGATTTTGTCCAGGCAGGCCGAGGTCCGGCACAGGCACCTCACACGGCGGCTGACCCAGCTCTACGGCGGACTCGCGCTGTACGGCGCGAGTTCGGCGCTGCTGGTCCGGTCGGGACTCGGCCTGGAGCCGTGGAACGTCCTGCACCAGGGACTGGCGGAACGCACCGGCCTGTCCATGGGCGTGGTGCTGACCGTCCTGGGCGCCGCCGTGCTGCTCCTGTGGATCCCGTTGCGCCAGCGGCCGGGCCTCGGCACGGTCTCCAACGTGCTGGTGATCGGCGCGGCGATGGACGCGACGCTGTCCGTCCTGCCGGACGCCCAGGGGCTGCCGCTGCGGATCGCCGCCATGGTGACGGGGATCGTCCTGAACGGGGCGGCGACCGGGCTGTACATCGCCGCGCGGTTCGGCCCCGGCCCGCGCGACGGCCTGATGACCGGCCTGAACCGGCGCACGGGCCTCTCGGTACGCCTGGTGCGCACGGCCGTCGAGATCACCGTCGTGGTCACGGGCTTCGCCCTCGGCGGCACGGTCGGTCTCGGCACCCTGCTGTACGCGGTGTCGATCGGCCCGCTCGCCCAGGTGTTCCTGCGCGTCTTCGCCGTGCTCCCGGCACCTTCCGGCAGCACGGTGGTTGCCGCCGGTGAACCCCGGCGCGCGATACTGCGTCGGTGACCACCCCGATACGCCACCCCTACCTCGACCACCCCGGCCCGATCGCCTTCGCCCACCGGGGCGGGTCGGCGGACGGTCTGGAGAACACGCTGCGGCAGTTCCGGCGGGCGGTCGAGGCGGGCTACCGGTACATCGAGACCGACGTCCACGCCACGCGCGACGGGAGGCTCGTCGCCTTCCACGACGCGACCCTGGACCGGGTGACCGACGGGGCCGGGCGGATCGCCGACCTTCCGTGGGAGCGGGTGCGCCACGCGCGCGTGGCGGGCGAGGAGCCGGTGCCGCTCTTCGAGGAACTCCTCGAGACGTTCCCCGAGGTGCGCTGGAACATCGACGTGAAGGCGGAGCCCGCGCTGGTGCCCCTCCTGGAGCTGATCGGGCGGACGAACGCCTGGGACCGGGTCTGTGTCGGCTCGTTCTCGGAGGCACGCGTGGTGCGCGCCCAGCGCCTGGCAGGACCGCGCCTGGCCACCTCGTACGGCATCCGCGGCATCCTGGGCCTCCGGCTGCGCTCGTGGGGTGTTCCGGTCGCCCCACGCCGTTCGCCGGTGGCCGCGCAGGTTCCCGAGGTCCAGTCGGGCATCCGGGTCGTGGACCGCCGCTTCCTGCGCGCCGCCCACGCGCGCGGCCTCCAGGTGCACGTCTGGACGGTGAACGACCCGGACCGCATGCACCGGCTCCTGGACCTGGGAGTGGATGGCATCATGACCGATCACATCGACACACTGCGCAAGGTCATGGAGGACCGCGGCGTCTGGGCCTGAGTCCCGGCCGGTCGCCCGGGGCGCTGCGCGCGCACGGGGAAGCGAGGGCACGGGTGGGCACCGACACCCTGCGGACGGACGCGGCCGACGGGGCCGCCGGCCGGCGGCGCGAACAGCGCGGCTGGTACTTCTACGACTGGGCGTGCTCGGTCTACTCGACGAGCGTGCTCACCGTGTTCCTGGGGCCCTACCTGACGTCGGTCGCCGAGTCGGCGGCGGACGGGGACGGGTACGTCCATCCGCTGGGGATACCGGTGCGCGCCGGGTCCTTCTTCGCGTACTCGGTGTCCCTGTCGGTGATCGTGGCGGTCCTGGTGATGCCCCTGGTGGGGGCCGCGGCCGACCGCTCGGGCCGCAAGAAGCCGCTGCTGGCCGCGGCCGCGTACACCGGCGCCGCGGCCACGGCGGGGATGTTCTTCCTGGACGGCGACCGCTATCTGCTGGGCGGCGTGCTCCTGGTCGTCGCCAACGCCGCGCAGTCCGTGGCGATGATGCTCTACAACTCCTACCTGCCGCAGATCGCACCGCCCGAGGAACGCGACGCCGTCTCCTCGCGCGGGTGGGCCTTCGGATACGCGGCCGGGGCCATGGTCCTGATCGCGAACCTGATCCTCTACACCGCCCACGACTCCTTCGGACTGAGCGAGAGCGCCGCGGTCCGCATCTGCCTGGCGTCGGCCGGACTGTGGTGGGGCGCCTTCGCGCTCATCCCGCTACGACGGCTGCGCGACCGCCGCACTCCCGCGCGTGAGGCCGCGGGAACCGGCTGGAAGCAGCTCGCGGCGACGATCCGCGACATGCGCCGCCACCCGCTGACCCTGGCCTTCCTGCTGGCGTACCTCGTCTACAACGACGGCATCCAGACGGTGATCACCCAGGCGTCGGTCTACGGCTCCGAGGAGCTGGACCTCGGGCAGTCCACCCTCATCGTGGCGGTCCTGCTGGTCCAGGTGCTCGCGGTGGTGGGCGCGCTGGCCCTGGGGCGGCTGGCCAGGACGTACGGGGCCAAGCGGACGATCCTCGGGTCACTGGTGGCCTGGACGGTGACCCTCGCCGCCGGGTACTTCCTGCCGGCCGGGGAGCCCGTGTGGTTCTTCGTGCTGGCCGCCGGGATCGGGCTGGTCCTGGGCGGCAGCCAGGCGCTGTCCCGCTCCCTCTTCTCCCACCTGGTGCCGCCCGGCAAGGAGGCCGAGTACTTCTCGGCGTACGAGCTGAGCGACCGCGGGATGAGCTGGCTCGGGCCGCTGCTCTTCGGGCTCACCTACCAGCTGACCGGGAGCTACCGGGACGCCATCATCTCGCTGGTGGCGTTCTTCGTGCTCGGTTTCGTGCTGCTCGCACGGGTGCCGGTGCGGCGTGCGATCGGCGACGCGGGCAACCCGGTACCCGAAAGGATTTAGCACTCGGCGCGAAAGGGCTGTAGTGTACGCGTTTGGCCTGCCAGGCGGACCGTTACTGCGCGTCAAAGGTGCCGAAACGCAATGTCACATCTGTTAGCAGAGGTGACAAACCGGACGTCGGCGGGTACTGCACTGGTTGCAAGGCTGCGGCTGCGACGGCGACGCAGGGCCCGGATCGGGAGTCGGGACGGGAATCTTTACCGCCGCCCGGACGTTGACCGGATGACGACGACAGCGACACCTGTCCTGTGGGCGACAAGCCCGGGAGGCACGATTCATGAGTGAGCGAGCTCTTCGCGGCACGCGCCTCGTGGTGACCAGCTACGAGACGGACCGCGGCATCGACCTGGCCCCGCGCCAGGCCGTGGAGTACGCATGCGAGAAGGGGCACCGCTTCGAGATGCCCTTCTCGGTCGAGGCGGAGATCCCGCCGGAGTGGGAGTGCAAGGTCTGCGGGGCCCAGGCACTCCTGGTGGACGGCGACGGCCCTGAGGAGAAGAAGGCCAAGCCCGCGCGTACGCACTGGGACATGCTGATGGAGCGGCGCACCCGCGAGGAGCTCGAAGAGGTCCTCGAGGAGCGGCTGGCCGTGCTGCGCTCCGGCGCGATGAACATCGCGGTCCATCCGCGAGACAGCCGCAAGAGTGCGTAACGGGAAACCGTAGGCGACAACACCGAACACCGCGGGTGCCGTACGTGAGCTTCACGTGCGGCACCCGCGGTTTTGGTGTGTCCGGGGGGCCGGGTGATCCGGCGCGCCCCCGGAGGGCTCAGTGGGTCAGCGGCGGGCGGGGGCCCTGCGGCGCGTCGTCCGGATCGTCCCGGATGACCTCGCCCTGGACCACCTTGCCGTCCGGGCGGTGCATCCGGGCCTGGCGGAAGGCGTCGCCCAGGGTGCCCGGGCCGGCCTCGCGGATCCTGCGCTCCACCGTGCGCTGCGCGGAGCGGCTGACGGCCTTCTGCACCGGGGGCAGCAGCATGAGCAGGCCGAGCGCGTCCGAGATCAGGCCGGGCAGGATCAGGAGCAGCCCGCCCAGCATCATCAGGCCGTTGCCCTCGCTGTTCGGACGGGCCTCGGGCGGGACGCCGGACTGCTGCTGCTGCAGCGTCTCGGTGAGGTTCCTGAAGGCCCGGCGGCCCGCCGCCTTGATGACCACGGAGCCGAGGACGATGCCCGCGACCAGCAGCAGGAAGACCACGAAGCCGCTGGACGCACCGGCCACCACGGTCAGCAGCCAGATCTCCAGGACGAGCCAGGCGGCGATGCCCAGCGGCAGGAAGGTGCGCAGCCGGGAGCGCGGAGGCCGGCCGGGGGACCTGGGGGTCTGAGCGCCAGTCGTCATACCCCCAGTGTGCCTGGCCCCGGCTCAGCGCGGCGTAAGGGGATGATCAGGCGTTCCGGTCGGACGCCTGTGTCGACTTGTCGCCCCGCACGGCCGGCGTATCGGGCTGTTTGTCGCGCCCCAGGACCTTGCCGACCCTCTCCCCCACGCCCCACGTGGTGACCCGCCAGAGCGCCTCCACGAGGATGTCCCGGCTCATCTTGGAGTCACCGTGCTCACGCTCGACGAAGGTGATCGGCACCTCGACGACGTGGTATCCGGCCTTGATCGCCCGGCGGGCCAGGTCGACCTGGAAGCAGTAGCCCTGGGAGGCGACCTCCTCCAGTCCGAGCCCCTCCAGGGTCTCGGAGCGGAAGGCGCGGTAGCCGCCGGTGATGTCGCGCAGCGGCAGGTCGAGCGCGATCCGCGAGTACATGCTGCCGCCGCGGGAGATGATCTCGCGCGACCTGGGCCAGTTCACCACCCGGCCGCCGGGCACCCAGCGGGAGCCGAGCACCAGGTCGGCGCCCTTGAGGGCGGTCAGCAGCCGGGGCAGTTCCTCGGGCTGGTGGGAGCCGTCGGCGTCCATCTCGACCAGCACGCCGTAGCCGTGCTCCAGTCCCCAGCGGAAGCCCGCGAGGTAGGCGGCGCCCAGGCCCTCCTTGCCCTTGCGGTGCAGGACCTGGACGTGATCGTCCTCCGCCGCCAGCTCGTCGGCGAGCTTGCCGGTGCCGTCGGGGCTGTTGTCGTCGGCCACGAGCACGTGTGCCTCGGGGACCGCCTCGCGCACGCGCGCGACGATCGCCTTGATGTTCTCCGCCTCGTTGTAGGTCGGGATGATCACCAGGACCGTGCCCAGGGGACCGAACCGCCTCCCCTGCCCCGCCGCCGCGGGCGTCCCGTCGCCGTCGTTCACCACTGCCCCTTCGTGTCCGTACGCAGAGCACCACCTTAATCGCCGCCGCCTGCGGTGACGTGACAGGACGTGCGTACGGTGGTGTCGATTTCCCAAGACCGGGGTAGGGATGGCCGTTTAGGACCGTTTGCGCGGCGGATGGGGGCCCGGCGCCCTTCGGGCCGACCTGGGGCCCGCTGGCTGCGGGTCGACCGAAAGCCGTTGTCTACTGAGCGCCCGGGCCCCACCCGGGGTCACACCTCCCGACCGGCCGGAAGTTCCCTCGTCGTGGCGCTGGCGCTGAGCCTGGCTGCCAGTGGCGGTGCACCGGTGCGGCACACCGTCCCTGACTCAGCGGCGCCGCGACGGTTCGCGGAAGATTCCCCGGTCGGGCGTCCGGTGGTGGACCCGGCCGAACCTACCGGCCCCCGGCCGTCGGCTGTCAACAGCCGTTCCACCTGCGCCTTTTGCGTCAAAGCCCAGGTCAGCGCGGAGGACACGCAGGTCGGACCCGCCCGAAGATCATCGCCCCGTCGGCCGTCGAGATCACTCGCCCGGCCGTACGAACACGGTCCGGCCGCCCACGACGGTGCGCAGGCAGACGGGCAGGTCCCGGCCCGGGGTCAGATCGGGCAGGCCCGGGGTGCCGGAGCGCGGGTCGGTGGACCAGCGGGCCACCCGGTCGTCCGGAGCCTGGACCACGAGTTCGCCGGTGCGCCACACGGCGTAGTCGGCGGGCACGCCCGGCACCAGCACTCCCGCGTCGTCGCGCCCGACCGCCCGCCAGCCGCCGCGCGTGTGCGCCGTGAACGCCGCGCGCACGGAGACCCGGTGTTCCGGCGTGTGGTGGAAGGCGGCGGCCCGGACGGTGCCCCACGGGTCGAGGGGCGTGACCGGGCTGTCGGAGCCGAAGGCGAGCGGGACCCCGGCGCGCAGCAGGGCCGCGAAGGGGTTGAGCGTACGGGCCCGCTCCGCGCCGAGCCGCCGGGCGTACATGCCGTCCTCGCCGCCCCAGAGGGCGTCGAAGGCGGGCTGGACGGAGGCGGTGAGGCCCAGTTCGGCGAAGGCCGCGACGGTCTCGGGGGTGAGCATCTCGGCGTGCTCGACGCGGTGGCGGGCGGCGCGCAGGCGGGCGAGGCCGACCTTGTCGGCGGCGGCGCGGACCCCTTCTACCACGGTGGCCACGGCGGCGTCCCCGATGGCGTGGAAGCCCGCCTGGAGGCCGGCCTCGGTGCAGGCGACGACGTGCGCGGCGACCGCGGCGGTGTCCAGGTGGGCGGTGCCGGTGTGGGCGGCGTCGGCGTACGGCTGGTGCAGGCACGCGGTGTGCGAGCCGAGGGAGCCGTCGACGAAGAGGTCGCCGGCCGCCCCGACCGCGCCCAGCTCGCGCGCCTTGTCGACGTCCTGTTCGGCCCAGTAGCCGATGACCCGGGGGCCTGCCTCCTCGGCCGAGAGGCGCAGCAGACCGGTGAGGTCGTCCTCGGAGGAGATCTCCGGGCCTGCGCATTCGTGAACGGTTCCGATGCCGAGGGAGGCGGCGTGCCGGAGGGCCGCGCGCTGGGCCGCGGCGCGCTGGGCCGGGGTGACGGCGCCGAGCGCTGCGGCGCGTACGGCGTGGTGGTCGTCGCCGGTGAGCGGTCCGTCCACGCGGGCGACCCGGCCGGGGGTCAGATCGAGCAGGGCGGTGGTGACGACGGCCGAGTGGACGTCGATACGGCTGAGATAGAGGGGCCGGCCGCCGGTGGCCCGGTCGAGTTCGGCGCGGGTCGGCGGCAGGCCGTCGGGCCAGCGGGCGGCGTCCCAGCCGTGTCCGAGGAGAACGCGGTCGTCCGGGCGGGCGGCGGCGAAGTCGCGTACGAGGGTGAGGGCGGCCTCCCGGGTGGGGGCACCGGAGAGGTCGAGACCGGTGAGGGCGAGACCCGTCGCGGTGGTGTGCACATGTGCGTCGGTGAAGGCCGGGGTGACGAGGGCGCCGTCCAGGTCGACCACCTCGTCCACGCCGTCCGCGAAGGCGTCCGCGGCGCCCTCGGAGCCGACCCAGGCGACCTGGCCGCGCTCGACGACCATGGCCGTGGCGAAGGGGTCGGCGGGACTGTGGACCTCGCCGCGGCGCAGCAGGACGGTCGAGGACGGGGTGGTGGTCTCACTCATGGACACCAGTCTCGCCCCTCACGGGGGCCGCCCGGCAGCCGGGGCGGCCACGCGGGCGAGCCGGGCCGGCCGGGGGTCAGACGCGTGGCGGGCGGGCCTCGTAGGGCGTGGAGAGCACCACGGTGGTCCGGGTCGAGACGCCGGCCAGGGAGCGCACCCGGGCGAGCAGTTCCTCCAGTTGGTGCGGCGTGGAGACGCGGACCTTGAGGATGTAGTTCTCGTCGCCCGCCACGCTGTGGCAGGCCTCGATCTCGGGGACGCCGGCCAGGCGGTCCGCGATGTCGTCGGGGGCGCTGGGGTCGAAGGGTTTCACCGAGATGAAGGCGGTCATCGGCAGCCCGACGGCCTCGGGGTCGACGACCGCGGCGTACCCGCGGATGACGCCGCGCTGTTCCAGCCGCCGCACCCGCTGGTGCACGGCCGACGTGGACAGGCCCGTGGCCTTGCCCAGGTCGGTGTAGCTCATCCGCCCGTCCTTGACGAGCAGCTGCACGATCTGTCGGTCCAGCTCCTCCATGGCGCAAGAACCTACAGTGCGGTTGATCTCCTCGGATACCTGAGCGGTCCGGGGCACGTCCGGTTCGTGATGTGACGGGGCGTCGGCCGCGTTCGGGGCGGGGACAAATCCGCCGGACGGGGCACCTGCGCACGGCATGTGACGAAGACCACACCGCTCGAACGGTCTCCGTGATGTTCGCGTGATTACCCCGCGAAGGGGACGGGAAGTGCTTGCTGTGGTCGAGGCCGCAGTGCCGTCACGGCCCAGCCCGAGGGGGAGAATCCCATGCAGAGTCTTAAGCGCCCTGGTCGTACCACGCCCAAGCGGCAGCAGCCGGTCGTCGAGCCCGTATCGGAGGGCGTCGAACCCGACGCCTTCGACGACGAGGACCTCGACGCCTACGACACCTTCGAGATGTACCGGGTGATCTGCCCGGACTGCGCGCAGCCCATCGCGCTGCTGGCGGACGAGCGGGAGCTGCCGGAGCACGCGCTCTGCGCCTCTCCGTGGAACCCGTTCGGGCTCACGGTCTGCGCCGGCACCGGCCGCAGGGCCACCGAGGCCCGCCCCGCGGACGCGTCGTTCCAGCCCCACGAGCAGGACACCGCCCTGCTGTTGACGCTCCCCCGGGGCCTCGACTGGCGGACCCAGCCCTTCTCCCACGTCGGCGGCCCGGGCTCGCGCCCGATGCGGGTGCCGACGATGCGGAGCGAAGCGGCCTGAGGCACCCGGGCGCCCCCGTTCGGGGGACGCCGCCCCATAGGCCGCCCGACTCGGTCACCCCACCCGCGCCACGGCTCGCAGGACGCCGTGGCGCGGGTCGGTGCGGCCGCCGGCGGGAATCCCCCGGCAACCGCGCGACGACGGCGGACACCCGCGAACTCACGCTCGATTGCGTCCGCCGGTGACCTGTCCCCACTTCGCCGCGTTGCCCTGGTATGACCCACACGTACTCGGCGACCGGGAGTCGGCGCCGCGTGTTCGTCCCGGTGCCCGCCGGACCGGTTCCGCCGGCCCCGCAGATCCCGGACCCACCCATCTACCGCGAGCTGATGCGGACCTGGGCCGACGGCGGCCGCACCCTGCCGGGGCGCCACGACCCGGAGTGGATCAGGCTCGCGGAACCCCCGCGCGGACTCGGCGACTTCTTCACCGGCGCCGACCACCTGGCCACCGCCGACGCCCTCGCCACCGGCGACTCCCGCGTCACCGGTGGCTTCACCGTCACCGGTGACTTCAGCGTCCCTCGGGGCCCGCGAGGTGACGGGCGATGACCATGCGCTGGATCTGGTTGGTGCCCTCGACGATCTGGAGCACCTTCGCCTCGCGCATGTACCGCTCGGCCGGGAAGTCCGCGGTGTAGCCGTACCCGCCGAGGACCTGCACGGCGTCGGTGGTCACCTGCATCGCCGCGTCGGTGCAGTACAGCTTGGCCATGGCCGCCTGCTTGGCGAACGGGCGTCCGGCGTCGCGCAGCCGCGCCGCCGTCAGGTACAGCGCACGCCCCGCCTCGATCCGGGTCGCCATGTCGGCCAGCATGAAGCGCAGCCCCTGGAAGTCGGAGATCGGCTTGCCGAACTGCCGCCGCTCGGCCGCGTAGGACACCGCCTCGTCCAGCGCCGCCTGGGCCACACCGACCGCGCAGGCGGCGATGCCGAGCCGCCCCGAGTCGAGCGCGGACAGCGCGATGGCGAAGCCCTGCCCCTCGTCGCCGAGCCGGCGGTCGTCGGAGACCCGGACGCCGTCGAAGTGGATCTGCGCGGTGGGTGAGCCCTTGAGCCCCATCTTCTTCTCCGGCACCGCCGCGCTCAGCCCCTCGGCGTCGCCGGGCACCAGGAAGGCCGTGATGCCGCGCGGCCCGTCCTCGCCGGTGCGCGCCATGACGGTGTAGAAGTCCGCGATGCCGCCGTGGGTGATCCAGGCCTTGGTGCCGTCGATCACCCAGTCGTCGCCCTCGCGCACGGCCTTGGTGCGCAGCGAGGCGGCGTCGGAGCCGGAGGCGGGCTCGGAGAGGCAGTAGGCGCCGACCAGGCCGCCGCCGAGCATCGCGGGCAGGTGGTCGGCCTGCTGCTCCTTGGTGCCGTAGGCGGCCAGCGCGTAGCAGGCGAGGGTGTGCACGCTGACGCCGAGGCCGACGGTGAGCCGGGCCGCGGCGAACTCCTCCAGGACCTGGAGGTACACCTCGTAGGGCTGCTCGCCGCCGCCGAACTGGGCGTCGTAGGGCAGGCCGAGCAGGCCAGCGTCGGAGAGCAGGGCGAAGACCTCGCGCGGGAAGCGTCCGGCGTCCTCCTCCTCGGCCGCGCTCGGGACGATCTCACGCTGCGCGATGTCGCGGACGAGTGAGATCAGATCCCGTGCCTCGTCCGTGGGCAGTTGCCGGTCCACCGGCTGCGGGGCGCGGTCGGGCATGGCGACGCTCTCCTCCCTGTCGGGCGCATCGGCGGATGTGCGCCTTGGGTGGAGGCGGTTCCGCCGGGTCGTTCGGGCCTGGCCGATGCTCGCACTCCCGGGTCGCGGAAGCGGCTGACCAGCGGCTGTGCGCTGTGAGTATGCCCGATCGGACGCATGGAGTCACCAGTTAACGACCGCTTACTTCAAGAAAGGGTCCGGCCCGCCGCGAAGGGCCGGAATTCGGCGCTCCAGACCGAAATTGGTCCGCACCATTGACCCCACTGGTCTAGTCCTTCTACGGTGACGGCCCGAACGCGTTACCGCGTTCATGCCAATCGGCGCGCGTTTCCCTCTTCCCCCCACGAGGAGACACCCGATGCACGTCCCGCACCTCCCCCGCGCCCGCTCCCTGCGGGCGCTCTTCTCCGCCCTGTGTTCCGTCGCCCTCGGCGCGGGACTGCTGGCCGGCGCCGGCTCGGCCACGGCCACACCCCCTCCCCAGGCGCCCGCCACGCAGGCCGCGGCCGGTTCCAAGGTCGTCGGCTACTTCACCGAATGGGGCACCTACGACCGGAAGTACTACGTCAAGAACGTCGAGACCTCCGGCTCCGCCGCCGAACTGACCCACATCAACTACGCGTTCGGCAACGTCACCGGCGGCAAGTGCGCGATGGGCGACGCCTACGCGGCGACCGACCGGGCGTACACCGCGGCCGAGTCCGTCGACGGGACCGCCGACACCTGGGACCAGCCGCTGCGGGGCAACTTCAACCAGCTGCTCGAGCTGAAGAAGAAGCACCCGGACCTCAAGATCCTCTGGTCCTTCGGCGGCTGGACCTGGTCCGGCGGGTTCACCGAGGCCGCCAAGGACCCGGCCGCCTTCGCCCGGTCCTGCTACGACCTGGTCGAGAACTCCAAGTGGGCCGATGTCTTCGACGGCATCGACATCGACTGGGAATACCCCAACGCCTGCGGCCTGAGCTGCGACGAGAGCGGCCGGGACGCGTTCCCGAAGCTGATGAGCGCGCTGCGTGCCGAGTTCGGCCAGGACTACCTGGTGACCGCGGCGATCACGGCCGACGCGACGGCCGGCGGCAAGATCGACGCGGCCGACTACGCGGGCGCGGCCCAGTACGTCGACTGGTACAACCCGATGACGTACGACTTCTTCGGCGCCTGGGACGCCACCGGACCGACCGCGCCGCACTCTCCGCTGACCTCGTACTCCGGCATCCCCAAGGCGGACTACCACTCCTCGGCGACCATCGCGAAGCTCAAGGGCCTCGGCGTCCCTGCCTCGAAGCTGCTGCTCGGCATCGGCTTCTACGGCCGCGGCTGGACCGGCGTCACCCAGTCGGAGCCCGGCGGCACCGCGACCGGCCCGGCGAAGGGCACCTACGAGAACGGCATCGAGGACTACAAGGTGCTGAAGACCAGCTGCCCGGCGACCGGCACGGTGGCGGGCACCGCGTACGCCAAGTGCGGCAGCGACTGGTGGAGTTACGACACCCCGCAGACCATCGCGACCAAGATGTCGTACAAGAACGAGCAGGGTCTGGGCGGGACGTTCTTCTGGGAGCTGAGCGGCGACACCGCGAACGGTGAGCTGATCAAGGCGATCGACTGAACCACCCGGCGCACGGGGGCGGGGGCGGAGGCCGGCTCGGGCCTCCGCCCCTTCGTCAGGTGTCGCGGCGGGCGGGCTCCGGGGCCGGGTAGGCGGGGTCCAGCTCCTCGATGGCGCGCAGGGTGCCGCCGAGCGACTTGACCAGCAGCTCGCGCATGGTCTCGCGGGGCAGTTCGGGCCGGCCGATCCAGTCGAGGGTGGCGCCCTCGACGCTGCACACCCAGGCGAGCAGGCCCATGCGGGCCAGCGGCCCGATGTCGGAGCGGCCGTACGCCCCCTCCGCGATGGTGGCGACGATGGCCTCGCGCACCCCGTCCCGGATGGCGTGCACCTCGGTGTCGAAGCCGACCCCGCCGCTGACGATGGTCCGGTAGGCGGCCTGGTTGTGCTCGGCGTAGCGCAGGTAGCCGTCAATGGTGCGCTGCACGCGGTCCACCTGCGGCAGTTCGGTGCCCCGGGCGGCGGTGGTGACCAGGTCGGCGACGGAGTCCTGGATGATCGCCAGGTAGTAGCCCCGCTTGGACTGGAAGTAGTAGTAGATCAGCCCCTTGGCGACATGCGCCTGGCGGGCGATGTCGTCCATCGAGAGCGCGTCGTAGGACGTGTCCGCGAACAACCTCCGCCCGATGGCGATGAGTTCGGCGCGACGTGCCAGCGACCGCTCGGTGCCGCGCGCCCGGGGACGGGCGTCGGCACGCTGTTGACTGATATTCAATTTCGACCCTGGTCTCCTACGGGCGGCGGGACATCCGCAGTATGGCAGGTCGGGTCGTGGGGCAGGTCACACGGCGGTCACGTCACAGCAGCCCCAGCTGAACCACGAGCATCGCGACCACCACGACGAGGGTCCAGCCCATGACGTGCTCGAGGATCTTCGGACCGTCGTCCTTGGGGCCGCCGGTACGGACACGGGCGGCAGTGGCGGTGTGTGCGGTCATGGCTTCTCACTGATCTCGGGCGTTCGGTGGACTCCCCCCGCGGTCCTGTCCACCTTGCCACCGACGGCGGCTTTTGCGCCGGAGACCTTGGTCACAGCGAAGGCCCCGGCAGCGGTCCGCCGCCGGGGCCTTCGAGCGGCGTCAGCGCACGCCCACCGCCGCGAGCGCCCTGCGCTGGCGCGCGCTCGGGTGGGCCGGGAAGTACAGGTAGCAGACGCCGCCGGTGCCGGAGACGACCTTCCCGTCGGCGTTGTACCGCTTGGTCCGCAGCCAGATGTTCTCCCACTCGCGCCGCTTGTAGACGCGCCGCACGGCCTCGTTGTCGTCCGAGGCGGGGTCGTTGGCGATCACGTCCCCGTCGGCCGTGAAGCCGATCACGGTCATCAGGTGGCCCGCGGTGCCGTACCCGGCCCCGGTCAGCTCCTTCTCCAGGAACGACTGGGACGTTATGGCCGGGATGCCGGCCGCGATCAGCGTCTCCAGGTCGGTGAGGGAGCCGAGGCGGGTGACCACGCCCTGGAGGCCCTTGAAGGTGGCCGCATAGGCGGCGTTGAACGGCCAGTTGCCACAGCCGGAGTACTGGTAGTCGTACGTGTACCGGGCCGCGTGGCAGACCTGCGGGTCGGCGTAGGAGGGGTCGACCCAGGAGAGCTGGTCCTCGGTGAGCCTGCCGCCCCAGTACTCGATGATCATCTGCGAGGAGGTGGGGCTGCACCAGGCCTCGCCGCCGTTGTCGTACTCGGGGTACTGGCCCTTGTGGATCTCCTGCGAGTAGCGCGGGACGCGCAGTTCCCGGGCGAGGCCGGGCGCGGAGGCCGGGACGGTGAAGCGGTCGGGGACGTCGGAGCCCATCGCGCCGAGCCGCCAGACGGTGGGCGCGCTCCGCGTGCCGGGGCGCCGGTACAGGGTGAGCCGGAGCCGGTAGGAGGCCAGGCGGAGGCCCGAGGCGGCGTCGTCGACCGCGAAGGTGTCCGTCCAGACGCTGCTTTTGCCGTCGCCCTGGTCGTCGACCGAGGTGCGGCGGATGTCCTGGTCACCGTCGCCCGCCGCCCAGCGGCCCAGCACGTACCAGGGCGTGTCCGTGCCGTCGGAGTAGGTGCCCCGCAGCTCGACCTGGATCCAGGTGCCGCTCGGGGTGTGCGCGTTCCAGGAGGCGATGGCCTCCGTCGAGGGCACGGTGAGCCGGTGGACCGGCGAGGTCCAGGTGGCGTACTCCCAGGCGGCGGTGGTGCCGGTGTGCGGGTCGGTGTAGTCGGTGGTGCCGGCCGGGGTGCCGATCGTCACGCCGGGCCGGGAACCCGCCGCGACCCGGGCTCCCCGGGTGGTACCGCGCCGCCAGTCGCTGTACGTCGTCCAGGCGCGGTAGTCGACCCGGCGGGCGGGGGCGCGGCCGGTGTCCCCGCCGCCACCGCCGGTGCCCGCGCCGGGCGCGGCGGCCTCGGCGGTGGCCGGGATCGTGCCGCCGGCCACGGCGGCCGCGGCGACTGCCGCGGCCAGGACGGCTCTGCGGGACGGCTGTTCGGCTCTGCTCATGGGCGGAAGACCCCCAGGTGTCCGAGTCGGGCGGGTCCGTAGCACGGTCGTGCGCCCACTATGACCGCAGGCGCCCGCTCCTGCCAGCACTTCCGCGCACGCCACGCCACGAACATTGGTGTCGACCTGTGGCGCGAACGGCGAGGTGGGGACGGGTGGGGGGCGCGGTTAGAGTGCGGGGCGAACCGTGTCCGTCCCCTCGTGCCGCACAGGATCCGTCATCCACGACCTCGCCGCCCGGCTCCGCCGCCTTCCGCCCTCCTGCGGGCCCGTGCGCCTGATCGGCGTCGACGGGCACGCCGGGTCCGGGAAGTCCACGTTCGCGGGGCGGCTGGCGGCCGGGCTGGGCGGCGCACCGATACTGCGCCTCGACGACATCGCCAGTCACGACGAACTGTTCGACTGGACCGAACGGCTGCTCGGCCAGGTGATCGAGCCGCTGCGGCGCGGGGACACCGCGCACTACACCCCCTACGACTGGCGGTCCCGGCGCTTCGGGGATGCGCGTCCGCTGCCGCCCGCGCCGGTGGTGCTGGTCGAGGGGGTCGGCGCGGGCCGCCGGGCGCTGCGCCCCCACCTGGCGCTGCTGTTCTGGATGGACCTGCCCGCCGAGGAGGCGTGGGCCCGCGGCCGGGCGCGCGACGGAGCGGAACAGCGGGAGTTCTGGGACGGATGGGTCCCGGCGGAGCGCCGCCACCTCGCGGACGACCCCTCGCGCCCCTTCGCGCATCTTCTGGTACGGCAGAGGCAGGAGGGTTACGAGGTGCTGCCGGGGCCGGCGGGGACCACTTCCGGACCCCACTTTTTCACGCAGGGTGACGGACCGTCGGCAATGTGCTGAACTCGTGAAGATCGCGCCCCGGCAACCCGCGGACGCGCCCCAACTCCGCTTGACCCAGGGGCCGTACAGGTCTTACGTTCTGAATGTGCGGTAGTTCGAAGCCGCCGACAGACGCGAAGCCCCCGGTTGTTCCCCCGTGATCGGGGGCTTCGTTCTGCCCTGAGCCCGTTTTCCGGGTGCTCCGTGGCGCCGGACGCTCACCCTCGGTCACCGTCCGGTCGCCTGTTCCGGCCACTCCCACCTCGTGGAACGACGGGTCCCCGCACTCTTCGGAGGACCGAGCGCCGCGGGTACGATGCCCTCGGTGCGACCTACGGGCGGTTGCCGCGCGCACCTGCAACTCCGGTCCTCGGTGCAGCCGTTGACCGAGGCGGCCGACGGGCTACGGCTCGGCGGCATACCGACGGGGGCACGGTACGTGGGGGACGGGATGGACTTCGGCACGCGGGGCCCGCAGGCCCCGGCCGACCTCGCCTGGCTGCGCGGCGTGGACGCCTACACCATGGGGGCCTACCCGCAGGCGGAGGAGGAGTTCCGGACCGCGGTACGCATCGACCCCACCATGGCCGACGGCTGGCTGGGACTGCACGCCCTGCGCGTCGACACCACGAACGCCCTGCTGCGGATGTTCCGCAACCGGGAGCGCTTCGGCGAGCAGCGCGCCCGCCACCGCCGCACCCTCAACTCCTGGTACTGGCTGGGCTGGTGGGTGCAGCCCGTGCTGGAGAACCCGCGCGACCTGCTGCTCGCGCACGCCTCCCACTGGCTGGACGGCCGCCACGTCCCGGAACTGGACCGGGCGCTGGCCGGGCTGCCGCCGGTCGACACCGACTCCCAGGTCCGCTTCCTGCACGCCTGCCGCGCCTACCTCGTCAAGGACTGGGAGCAGCTCGTCCGGCACACCGACCCCCTGCTCGGCGATCCCCTGCTGGGCATCGAGGCCGGCCTCTTCAGCGGCATGGCCCGGGTCCGCCTGGAGATGTTCGGACAGGCCGAGCCCTTACTGTCGGCCGCCCTGATGCGGTGCCGCAGCGAGCAGCCCCAGCGCAAGGAGCTGCGCTACTGGCTGGCGCGGGCCCACGAGGGCACCGGCCGCAGCGCCGCGGCGCTCCCCCTGTACCGGGCCGTGCACCGCGTCGATCCGGCGTTCATGGACACCTCGGCCCGGCTGGCGGCGATCGACGAGAGCGACGGCTACGACGACGCCGCCGACCTCGCGGGCCTCGCCGGAGCCGGCCCGGGCGTGGACGGCCTGGACGGTCTTGACCCGCTCTTCGGCACCGAGGAGCGCGACCTCAAGGTCTCCGCATCCGGGTCCCCGCCGGCCGCGCCGCTGCCCGCGCTGAGCGGACCGCCGGTGCGACAGAAGGCCGACGGGGCCGACCCGGCCCTGCCGACCGGGCCCACCGACCCCGCGCTGCTGGAGGAAGCGCTCGCCGAGCTGGAGCGCATGGTGGGACTCGAGCCGGTGAAGCGTCAGGTCAAGGCGCTGTCGGCGCAGCTGAACATGGCGCGGCTGCGGGCCGGGCAGGGCCTGCCGGTCCAGCCGCCCAAACGTCACTTCGTCTTCTCCGGCCCCTCCGGCACCGGCAAGACCACCGTGGCCCGCATCCTGGGCCGCGTCTTCTACGCCCTCGGCCTGCTCGGCGGCGACCACTTGGTGGAGGCGCAGCGGGCCGACCTGGTCGGCGAGTACCTCGGCCAGACCGCAGTGAAGGCCAACGAACTGATCGACTCCGCGCTCGGCGGCGTCCTCTTCGTGGACGAGGCGTACTCCCTGTCCAACTCCGGCTACGGCAAGGGCGACGCGTACGGCGACGAGGCGCTCCAGGTGCTGCTGAAGCGCGCCGAGGACAACCGCGACCACCTGGTGGTGATCCTGGCCGGCTATCCGGAGGGCATGGACCGGCTGCTCGCCGCCAATCCGGGGCTGTCCTCCCGCTTCACCTCCCGGGTCGACTTCCCCTCGTACCGGCCGCTGGAGCTGACCTCGATCGGTGAGGTGCTCGCGGCCGAGAACGGGGACGGGTGGGACGAGGAGGCCCTTGACGAGCTGCGGTCGATCGCCGGGCACGTGGTGGACCAGGGGTGGATCGACGAGTTGGGCAACGGGCGGTTCCTGCGGACACTGTACGAGAAGAGCTGCGCCTACCGGGATCTGCGGTTGTCGGTGTATCCCGGCGAGCTGACCCGGGACGACCTGGCTACGTTGCGGCTGCCGGACTTGATGCAGGCGTATGGGGAGGTGCTGTCGGGGCGGGGGCCGCAGGATCCGCCGGCCGGGTGAGGTGCGGCGTCACCACCCGGTGGGCCGGGTCCCTGACCTCGCCCACCAGCAGCTCCAGCACGTCCTCCAGCGCGACCAGGCCCAGCACCCGGCCGGAGGCGTCCGTCACCTGGGCCAGGTGGGTGGCCGCCCGGCGCATCACCGTGAGGGCGTCGTCGAGGGGCAGTTCGGGGCGCAGGGTGGTCATCGGGCGCCAGAGGTGCTGGGGCACGGCCCGCTCGGACTCCTCCAGGTCGAGGACGTCCTTGACGTGCAGGTACCCCATGAAGGCGCCCTGTCCGGCGGCGACCGGGAAGCGCGAGTACCCGGTGCGGGCGGTGAGCGCGACGATCCGGGCCGGGGTGACCGAAGGGCTGACCGTCACCAGGGACTCCCGCTTGAGGAGTACGTCGGTGACCGGGCGGGAGCCCAGTTCCAGGGCGTCCTCCAGGCGTTCCTGCTCCTCCGCGTCGAGCAGGCCGGCCTGGCCGGCGTCCTCCACCAGGCGGTTGAGCTGCTCGCTGGTGAAGACGGCCTCGACCTCGTCCTTGGGCTCGACGCGGAACAGCCGCAGGACGACCCGCGCGCAGGCGCCGAGCGCGACGGTGACCGGTCCGCAGAGACGGGCGAAGGCGACCAGGCCGGGGCTGAGCCACAGCGCGGCCTTCTCGGGGGCGGCCATCGCGAGGTTCTTCGGGACCATCTCGCCGATGACGAGGTGGCAGAAGACCACGGCGGCCAGCGCGATGACGTAGCCGAGCGGGTGGATCATGCCGTGCGGCAGGTGGATCCAAGCGAAGGCGGGCTCCAGCAGATGCGCGACGGTCGGTTCGGCGACGGCGCCGAGCGTCAGTGAGCAGACGGTGATGCCGAACTGGGCGGCGGCCATCATCCGCGGCAGCCGCTCAAGCCCGTACAGCACCTGGCGGGCGCGGGCGGTGCCGAGCGGTTCGATCTGGCTGCGGCGCACCGAGACCAGCGCGAACTCGGCGCCGACGAAGAATCCGTTGGCGAGCACGAGCAGCGCGGCGAACAGGAGTTGCAGGACGCTCATCGGGCGGCCTCCAGCACGGAGACCGGCGCCGTGCGCACCAGCCGTATCCGTTCGGCGCGGTAGTGGCCGACCTGGCGGACGGAGAGCCGCCAGCCGGGCAGTTCCGCGCGGTCGCCGACGGCGGGGATGCGGCCGAGCAGATCGGCGACGAGCCCGGCCACGGTCTCGTAGGGTCCGTCGGGCGCTTCGAGGCCGACGCGGCGCAGGGCGTCGACGCGGCAGCTGCCGTCGACGTCCCAGGCGGGGCGGCCGTCCTCGGGCGGGGCGGGGGCCAGTTCGGGCGCGTCCAGACCGTCGTGCTCGTCGCGGACCTCGCCGACGATCTCCTCGACGATGTCCTCCAGCGTGACGACACCGGCCGTGCCGCCGTACTCGTCGACCACGACCGCGATGGGCTGCTCGCTGCGCAGGCGGGCGAGGAGCGGACGGACGGGGAGTGTCTCGGGGACGAGCAGCGCCGGGCGGGCGATCCGGCCGGTCAGGACGCGCAGCCGGTCGTGCGCGGGGATCGCGAGGGCGTCCTTGAGGTGGACCATGCCGACGATCTCGTCGATCCTCTCGCGGTAGACGGGGAAGCGGGACAGGCCGGTGGCGCGGGTCAGGTTGACCACGTCCTGGGCGGTGGCCGAGGAGTGCAGGGCGCTGACCTTCACCCGCGGGGTCATGACGTGCTGGGCGGTCAGGTCGCCCAGGGACAGGGTCCGCACGAAGAGGTCGGCGGTGCCCTGTTCCAGCGCGCCGGCGCGGGCGGAGTGCCGGGCCAGGGAGACCAGTTCGCCGGGGGTGCGGGCGGAGGCCAGCTCTTCGGCGGGCTCGATGCCGAGTGCGCGGACCAGGCGGTTGGCCACGGAGTTCAGGGCCGCGATCACGGGGTGGAAGAGCCGGGCGAAGGCGTGCTGCGGGCCGGCGACGAAGCGCGCGACCTGGAGGGGCCTGGAGACCGCCCAGTTCTTGGGCACCAGCTCGCCGATCACCATCTGCACCGCCGAGGCCAGCAGCATGCCGACGACGACCGACACACCGGGCACGGCGCCGTCGGGGACGCCGATGGCCGTGAACGGGCCGTCCAGGAGCTGGGCGAGGGCCGGTTCGGCGAGCATGCCGACGACCAGGGAGGTGATGGTGATGCCGAGCTGGGTGCCGGAGAGCTGGAAGGACAGCTCCTTGAGGGATTCGACGACCCGGTGGGCCCGTCGGTCACCGTCGGCGGCGGCCTGTTCGGCCTCCGGCCGTTCGACGGTGACGAGGCCGAACTCGGCGGCGACGAAGAAGCCGTTGGCGAGGATCAGCAGGAACGCGGCTGCCAGGAGCAGCAGGGGGGTGGTCATGATGCCGCCGCCTGTGCGGTGTCACAGCAGGGGGCGGCGCAAGTACTGCAGGACGGTCCGTCCATCGCCGGAGGGGGTCACTCCTCGGGTAGCAGGAACCCCCGCGCACCGGGCGGAGCGGCAGGGGCGAGGACGCGGTGGGCGCGTCTGTCGTTCCCAGATTAATCAGGAAAAGGGCGCCCGCGGCAGGGTCGGCGGCGCGGTGTCAGTCACGCGTCGGCTCGGGCTGGGCGCCGGAGCGGTCCTCGACCAGGGCGCGCAGGGCGCGGGCGTCGGCGATGGCGCGCTGCTTGGCGATGCCCGGCTGGATGCCGAGCACGGGCAGGCTGGTGCCGTCGCTGAGGTCGAGGAAGACCCAGGGGTCGCCGTGGCGGAGGTTGACCCGGAGGATCTCGGGCCAGGCCAGGCGCCGCCTGGTGGTCAGGTTGACGACCGTGACGCCCGTCGCGTCGGCGGCGACGTGGGGCCGGGCCAGCAGGAGCAGTCCGCCGGCCAGGAGGAGGGCGGTCAGCACGAAGCTGAGGCGCTCCCCCGTGCCGAGGCCGCCGAGCACAGTCCCGACCGCCGTGATGGTCGCGAAGGTGGCGACGGCGAGGACGATCAGGACGGCGCGGGTGCGGCCCGGCCGGAAGGTGACGGGCAGGCCGGGCAGGTCCGGCGTGGTGTCGGGCATGGCGTCGCTCCGGGCGGGCTCAGAGACGGCAGGCGTGGATGGCCGTGGTCAGGATGGCCCGGGCGCCGATCTCGTACAGGTCGTCCATGATCCGCTGGGCCTCCTTGGCGGGGACCATCGCGCGGACGGCGACCCAGCCCTCGTTGTGCAGCGGGGAGACGGTGGGGGATTCGAGGCCGGGGGTGAGCGCGACGGCCTTCTCCAGCTGCTCCACCCGGCAGTCGTAGTCCATCATCACGTACGTCCGGGCGACCAGGACGCCCTGGAGGCGGCGCAGGAACTGCTGGACCTTGGGCTCGGTGGTCTCGTCGGGCTCGGCGCCCGCGCGGCGGATCACGACGGCCTCGGACTTCATGATGGGCTCGCCGAAGACCTCGAGGCCCGCGTTGCGCAGGGAGGTGCCGGTCTCGACCACGTCGGCGATGACCCCGGCGACGCCGAGTTCGATGGCGGTCTCGACGGCGCCGTCGAGGTGGACGACGGAGGCGTCGATGCCCCGGTCGGCCAGGTGTGCGGCGACGATGCCCTCGTAGGAGGTGGCGACGGTGCGGCCCTTGAGGTCCTCGACGCCGCTTGCCGCGCCCGGCTTTCCGGCGAAGCGGAAGGTGGAGCGGGCGAAGCCGAGCGGCAGGATCTCCTCCGCGTCGGCGCCGGAGTCGATCAGCAGGTCGCGGCCGGTGATGCCGATGTCCAGCTGGCCGGAGGAGACGTAGATCGCGATGTCGCGGGGCCGGAGGTAGAAGAACTCGACCTCGTTGGTCGGGTCGACGACGCGCAGTTCCTTGGACTCGCGGCGCTGCTGGTAGCCGGCCTCATGCAGCATGTCCGCCGCAGGGCCGGAGAGGGAACCCTTGTTGGGGACGGCGATGCGCAGCATGAGGTCGGCTTCCTTTGCGTGGAGTGGGACAGGGGTGTGCTGGGCTTACAGGTGGGCGTAGACGTCGTCCAGGGAGATGCCGCGGGCGACCATCATCACCTGGACGTGGTACAGCAGCTGGGAGATCTCCTCGGCCGCCGCGTCCTTGCCCTCGTACTCGGCGGCCATCCAGACCTCGGCGGCCTCTTCGACGACCTTCTTGCCGATGGCATGGACCCCCTTGTCCACCAGCTCGGCGGTGCGGGAGGTGGCGGGGTCGCCGTTTGCGGCCTTGTGCTGGAGCTCGGTGAAGAGCTCCTCGAACGTCTTATTGGACATGGTGGCGCCCACTTTACGCGTAGTGCCGGCGGGGCTAGCGCCACGGTTCGGATACTGAGCGGAGCGTGGCCGCCGTGGCGACGGCCGCGGTGACCGCCTCGTGCCCCTTGTCCTCGCTGGAGCCCTCCAGTCCGGCGCGGTCCAGGGCCTGCTCCTCGGTGTCGCAGGTGAGGACGCCGAAGCCGATGGGGACGCCGGTCTCCACGGAGACCTGGACCAGGCCCTGGGTGACGCCCTGGCACACGTAGTCGAAGTGGGGGGTGCCGCCGCGGATGACGACGCCGAGGGCGACGACCGCGTCGTAGCCGCGGCCCGCGAGGACCTTGGCGACCACCGGGAGCTCGAAGCTGCCGGGGACCCTGAGCAGGGTCGGCTCGTCGATGCCGAGGTCGTGCAGGGCGCGCAGGGCGCCGTCCACCAGTCCGTCCATCACCTGGTCGTGCCACTGTGCCGCGACGACGGCGACCCGCAGGTCCCCCACGTTGCGTACGGACAGTTCCGGTGCACCCTTGCCGCTCACGTCGCTCCTCGCGTTGCTGCTTGCTTACTGGTTGCCGCAGGTGGACACGGGGGTCGTGTCCAGCCAGGGCAGGTCGTGTCCCATCCGGTCCCGCTTGGTGCGCAGGTAGCGGAGGTTGTGCTCGCCGGCCTGGACGGGCATCGGCTCGCGGCCGGTGACGTCGATGCCGTGCCGGACGAGGGCGTCGCTCTTGTCCGGGTTGTTGGTCATCAGGCGGACGGCGCGTACGCCGAGGTCCTGGAGGATCTGGGCGCCGGCGCCGTAGTCGCGGGCGTCGGCGGGCAGGCCGAGTTCCAGGTTGGCGTCGAGGGTGTCCCGGCCGCGCTCCTGGAGTTCGTAGGCGCGCAGCTTGGACATCAGGCCGATGCCGCGCCCCTCGTGGCCGCGCAGGTAGACGACCACTCCCCGGCCCTCGGCCTGGATGCGGTCCAGGGAGGCGTCGAGCTGGGGGCCGCAGTCGCAGCGCTGGGAGCCGAAGACGTCGCCGGTGAGGCACTCGGAGTGGATGCGGACCAGGACGTCCGTGCCGTCGCCGATCTCGCCGTGCACGAGGGCGACGTGCTCGACGCCGTCGACGGTGGAGCGGTAGCCGTACGCCGTGAACTCGCCGTGCCGGGTGGGGAGGTGGACCTCGGCCTCGCGGCGGACGGTGGGTTCCGCGCTGCGGCGGTAGGCGATGAGGTCCTCGATGGAGATGATCGTCAGGCCGTGCTTGCGGGCGAACGGGATCAGCTCGGGCAGCCGCAGCATCCGCCCGTCCTCGCCGGCGATCTCGACGATGGCGCCGGCCGGGCGCAGCCCCGCGAGGCGGGCCAGGTCGACGGCGGCCTCGGTGTGGCCGTCGCGGACGAGGACGCCGCCGGAGCGGGCGCGGAGCGGGAAGATGTGGCCGGGGCGGACCAGGTCGGTGGGTTCGGCGGTGCCGCTCGCGAGGAGCTGGAGGGTGGTGGCGCGGTCCGATGCCGAGATGCCGGTGCTCACGCCGTGCGCGGCGGTGGCGTCGACGGAGACGGTGAAGGCGGTCTTCATCGACTCGGTGTTGTCGTCGACCATCTGCGGGAGCCGGAGCCGGTCCAGTTCGTCGCCCTCCATGGGGGCGCAGATCAGGCCGCGGCACTCGCTCATCATGAAGGCGACGATCTCCTCGGTCGCCTTCTCGGCGGCGATGACGAGGTCGCCCTCGTTCTCGCGGCTCTCGTCGTCGACGACGACGACCGGGCGTCCGGCGGCGATGTCGGCGATGGCCCGCTCGATCGGGTCGAGCGAGAGGTCGTCGATGCCGTCGGGGCTGTAGAGGATGGGTGCGGTGCTCATGCGGGCGCTCCTTCCGGGACGGGCCGCGCCGCGGTGCGGGAGCGCAGCCACCAGTCGCGCAGGCCCCACAGGACGAGCGCGCCGTAGAGGATGTAGACGAAGCCGGAGAAGGCGAAGCCGTTGGCGAAGTTCAGCGGGACGCCGACCAGGTCGACCAGCAGCCAGGCGAACCAGAACTCGACCATGCCGCGCGCCTGGGCGTACATCGCGACGACGGTGCCGACGAAAATGTAGGCGTCCGGCCAGGGGTCCCAGGACAGGGTCGGGAAGGCGGTGAACAGGCCGCCCACCGCGAGGGTGCCGGCGGCGGCCGCGGCGGCCAGGACGCCGCGCTCGCGCCAGGTGGCGAACCGGACGGCGATGGAGCCGTCCTGCGTCTGCTGCCGGCCCCGGTTCCACTGCCAGAAGCCCCAGGCTGCGACCGCCATGACGACGATCTGCTTGCCTGCGCTGCCGGAGAGGTGGGCGGTGGCGAAGGCGGTGAAGAGGACGAGTCCGGAGACGAACTGCACGGGCCAGGTCCAGATGGAGCGCCGCCAGCCGAGCGCGAGGCCGAGCAGACCGATCACGTTGCCGATCATGTCGGACCACTTGATGTGCTGGTCGAAGAGCGTGAACGCCTCGGAGTTGAGCCAGTTCACCGGGTGTCTCCCTGTTCGACGTGGCCGCCCAGCAGCCGCTCGACGTACTTGGCGATGACGTCCACTTCGAGGTTGACCGGGTCGCCGGGCTGCTTGAGGCCCAGCGTGGTCAGGACGAGGGTGGTGGGGATGAGGCTGACGGTGAAGAAGTCCGGTCCGGCGTCGACGACGGTAAGGCTGATGCCGTCGACGGTGATGGAGCCCTTCTCCACGACGTAGCGGGCGAGGTCCGCGGGCAGGGAGATCTTCACGAGCTCCCAGTGCTCGGAGGGCTTGCGCTCCAGGATCTCGCCGGTGCCGTCGAC
Organism: Streptomyces sp. NPDC056128; assembly: GCF_042263835.1. Taxonomy (NCBI): domain Bacteria; kingdom Bacillati; phylum Actinomycetota; class Actinomycetes; order Kitasatosporales; family Streptomycetaceae; genus Streptomyces; species Streptomyces sp. NPDC056128. Next base: position 76,102 of record NZ_JBHJVQ010000028.1, read on the forward strand.
GTGGCCCTGCACGATGTGGCCGCCGAGGCGGGCGCCGACGGCGGTGGGGCGTTCCAGGTTGACGCGGGAGCCGGTGGTCAGGACGCCCAGGCTGGAGCGGTTCAGGGTCTCGGCCATCACGTCGGCGGTGAACTCGTCGCCCTCGTGGTCGACGACCGTGAGGCAGACGCCGTTGACGGCGATGGAATCTCCGTGCCGGGCCCCCTCGGTGACCACGGGGCCGCGCAGACGGAAGCGACAGGCGTCGTCGAGGGTCTCGACGGCGGTGATCTCGCCCAGCTCTTCGACGATTCCGGTGAACACTTCCCGGGTCCTCCTGCCTCTTCGGGCACGGACTCCGGGGCTGTCGAGAACGACAGAGACCGCGGGCGAGGACACCTGGGGCGACGCCGGACGGGCCCACCCGTGACGGGCGAGCCCAGAGATCGGCGGCGCGCACGAATGCCCGCCCGCCGCGCACTGCCTCCCATCCGGACTTTAACCGTCGGTCCAGGAATTTCACCTGGTCAACCGGTCGCTGGAGGCGACCGGGTCGCGGACTGTAACCGCCGGTTCGGACTTTCACCGACCCCGGAGTGCGCTGCTTCTGGTACAGAGCCAGTGTGCCACGCCTGATCGCCGTCCATGCGGACGGAGTGTGTGGGGTGGCTCACAGAGCGCTTCTCGACCGAGGCTCGACCGTCCCGTGCCCCCTCAACTGACCTGCCCACACTGGGCTTTTCAATTGGTCCATACCTATTGACGCTCTGGTCTAGTCCTCTCTACTGTCTGCGCAACTTCCGTGGAGAGGAACCGACTGTGCCTTCCCCCTCACGTTCCAGATCCCGCCGCCGAGCGAGACCCGCGCTCCTCGCCGCTGCCGCCGCCATCACCGGACTCTTCCTCGCCGGACTCCCGGCGACCGCCTCGCAAGCCGCCGACCAGGAGACCTGTCGCCCGGACGGGCTCTACGAGACCCCCGGCACCGACGTCCCGTACTGCTCGGTCTACGACTCCGCCGGCCGGGAGAAGATGGGCGCGGACCACCCGCGCCGGGTGATCGGCTACTTCACGAGCTGGCGCACCGGCAAGGACGGCAAGCCGTCGTACCTGGCCTCGGACATCCCGTGGGACAAGATCACCCACATCAACTACGCCTTCGCGCACGTCGACGGCGGCAACCGGCTCTCCGTGGGCGCGGACGGCGCGAAGAGCCCGGCCACCGGCATGACCTGGCCCGGGGTCGCGGGCGCCGAGATGGACCCGGGCCTCCCCTACAAGGGCCACTTCAACCTGCTCAGCAAGTTCAAGAAGCAGCACCCCGACGTCAAGACGATGATCTCGGTGGGCGGCTGGGCCGAGACGGGCGGCTACTTCGCGGACGACGGCTCGCGCGTGGACTCGGGCGGCTTCTACTCGATGGCCACCCACGCGGACGGGTCGGTCAACCAGGCCGGCATCGACACCTTCGCGGACTCGGCCGTCGACTTCGTACGGAAGTACGGCTTCAACGGCGTCGACATCGACTACGAGTACCCGACGACGATGAAGGACGCGGGCAACCCGCTGGACTGGTCCTTCGCCAACGGCCGCCGGGCCGGACTGGTCAAGGGCTACGCGGCACTGATGAAGACGCTGCGCGAGAAGCTCGACCGCGCGGGTGCCGCGGACGGCCGGCACTACCTGCTCTCCGTCGCCGCTCCATCCTCCGGGTATTTGCTGCGCGGCATGGAGACCTTCCAGGTCCAGAAGTACCTGGACTACGTCAACATCATGTCGTACGACCTGCACGGCGCCTGGAACGAGTACGTCGGCCCCAACGCCTCGCTCTTCGACGACGGCAGGGACGCGGAACTCGCCGCCGCGGGCGTCTACACGACCTCCCAGTACGGCGGCATCGGCTACCTCAACACCGACTGGGCCTACCACTACTTCCGCGGCTCGATGCCCGCCGGCCGCATCAACATCGGGCTGCCGTACTACACGCGCGGCTTCAAGAACGTCACCGGCGGCACCGACGGGCTCTGGGGCCGGGCCCCCGCCACGGACTGCCCGGCCGGCTCCGGCCTGACCAAGTGCGGTGACGGCGCGGTCGGCATCGACAACCTGTGGCACGACCTGGACACCGACGGCGAGGAGTCGCCCGCGGGTTCCAACCCCATGTGGCACGCCAAGAACCTGGAGAAGGGCATCGTCGGCGACTACGTCACCGACTACGGCTTCCCCGCCGACACCCGGCTGACCGGGACGTACGCCCGCAAGTACGACGCCACGCTGGTCGCGCCCTGGCTGTGGAACGCCGAGAAGAAGGTCTTCCTGTCCACGGAGGACGAGCAGTCGGTGCGGGCCAAGGCGGAGTACGTGGCCGACCGCGGCATCGGCGGCACGATGATCTGGGAGCTGGCCGGGGACTACGCCTGGGACGCGGCCGAGGGGCAGTACGTGCCGGGTTCGACACTGACCGACACGATGTACGACACGTTCAAGGCGGCCGCTCCGTACGGCGCCCGGCGTGCCACCACCGAGATGCCGTCCGAGGCGCTGGACGTGGACGTGGAGTTCGGCCAGTTCCCGCTGGGCGACTCCAACTACCCGATCAGCCCCAAACTGAAGATCACCAACAACACGGACACGGCGCTGCCCGGCGGTACGGAGTTCCGGTTCGACTACGGCACGTCCGCGCCCGGCAACGCCAAGGACCAGTCCGGCTGGGGCACTTCGGTGGTCCGCAGCGACCACACCGGCACCAACGTGGGCGGGCTCAAGGGCGACTACCACCGGGTCTCGCTGAAGCTGCCGGCCTGGCAGTCGCTGGCGCCGGGGGCCTCCACGACGGTGGACCTCGTGTACTACCTGCCGGTGTCGACGCCGTCGAACTGGACGGTGACCTTCGGCGGCAAGTCGTACGCCCTGACGGGTGACCTCGCCCGGGGCACGACCGTGGTCGACCCCGGCACACCGAGCCCGACGCCGACACCCACGCCCTCACCCACGGGCTCCGGGTCGCCCGACCCGACGGAGTGCGCCGCCCCGGCCTGGGACACGGCCACGGCGTACGGCGGTGGCACCACGGTGTCCCACCAGGGGCACACGTGGAAGTCCAAGTGGTGGACGAAGGGCGAGGAGCCCGGCACCACCGGTGAATGGGGCGTCTGGCAGGACCTGGGGGCCTGCTGACCCCCGGCCAGAACCGGCCCGGCGGCGGTGACGACGGCCCTTGCCCGCCGCCGGGCCACCCAATCGGCGACCTGCGGAGCGGGACCGGCCTCGACACACTGGTGGTGACGACAGGGCGCTCCACCCGGGAGCCCCGCGCGTCCGACAGGGGCTGAGCAGCATGACCGACATCCTGGTGACCGGCGGCACCGGCACCCTCGGCCGGCTCGTCACCGAACGGCTGCGCACCGACGGACACGAGGTGCGGGTGCTGAGCCGGCACAGCCGGCCGTACGCCGTCGATCTGCGCGAGAACGGTGGCGGACTGGACGCGGCGCTCGGCGGTGTGGAAACGGTCGTGCACTGCGCGACCTCACCGCGCGGTGGTGACGAACGCGCGGCCTCGAACCTCGTCGCGGCGGCGCGGCGGGCCGGGGTGGCCCATCTGGTCTACATCTCGATCGTCGGCGTCGACCGGGTGCCGTTCGGCTACTACCGGTCCAAGCTCGCCGTCGAGCGGATGGTCGAGGAGTCGGGGCTCGGCTGGACCGTGCTGCGGGCGACCCAGTTCCACGACCTGGTCGTGCAGGTGCTCCAGGCGCTGGCCAAGGCGCCGGTCGTGCCGCTGCCGGCCGGGATCCGCGACCAGCCGGTCGAGGTGGCGGAGGTGGCCGACCGGCTCGCCGCACTGGCCGTCGGCGCGCCCGCCGGGCGGGTGGCCGACATGGGCGGCCCCGAGGTGCGGACGTTCGAGTCGCTGGCCCGCGCGTATCTGCGCGCGACGGGACGCCGGCGGGCCGTGGTGAAGGTGCCGCTGGCGGGGAAGACTTACCGGGCGTTCCGCGCGGGCGGGCACTTGGCGCCCGGGCGGGCGGTCGGCACGGGCACGTTCGAGGAGTATCTGGCGGCACGGTTCGGCGGCGGGGAGGACGGGCGGCGCGGATGAGCGGACGCGCGTGGCTGCGGGCGGGTCTCGGTCTGCTCGCCGGTACGCAGGTGGTGCTGGGGCTGGGGATCGTGCTGCTGCCCGAGCTGTTCTGGAAGTGGCCCTGGGTGTCGCACCTGCCGCCCTACAACGAGCATCTGCTCCAGGACTTCGGCGGCGCGAGCCTCGCGCTCGCCGTGGTGCTGTGCGCGGCGGTGGCGGCGATGGAGCGGCGTCTGGTGCTGACGGCGCTGGTGGCATACCTGGTGAACTCCGTCGTCCATCTCCTGTTCCACGCCCGGCATCTGGAGCCCCTGCCCGCGGCGAGCGCCGCGGGTTTCATGGCGCTGCTGGGAGCGGCGGTCCTGCTGCCCGCGGTCCTGCTGTGGCTGGCGGCGGACGGGTCGGCCTTCCCCGGCACGGACGCGGAGGCGCGACGGCCGGCACCCTGACGGCGCGTGGGCGGCTCACGGAGGCGGTGACGAGCGGAGACCTCTCCGGGTCCACCGCTCCGGGTCTACCGCTCCGGGTCTACCGCTCCGGCGGGGCGAACAGCTCGTCCTGGGCCCGGTCGCGGGCCGTGAGCAGGGCGCCGCGCAGGACGGCGCCGCCGCCCAGGGTGCTGGGGCGTACCTCGGTGGCGAGCGGTGACATCCGGGTGAGGCGGTGCTGGACGCGGGTGGCGAGGGCGTCGGCGCCCGCGCGGCCGATCTCGCCGGCCAGCACCAGGCAGCCGGGGTCGAGGACGGAGACGACGGCGGCGGCCCCGAGGACGATCCGGTCGGCGAGCGCGTCCAAGAAGGCGTCGGCGCCCGGGGCTGTGCCGCGTACCGCCTCCCGGACCAGCGCGGCCGCGTACGGCTCGGGACCGGCCGGGGTCGCGGTCAGGCCGTGCTCCGCGGCGAGGGCGGTCACCGCCGCCGCCCCGGCGACGGAGTGGAAGCCGCCGTCGCAGTCGGTGGCGGACGGCAGGCCCGAGGTGCCCGGCACCGGCATGAAGCCGATCTCGCCCGCGCCGCCGGAGACGCCCCGGCGCAGCGTGCCGTCGAGGACGACGGCGGCGCCGATGCCGAGGCCGAGCCACAGGAGCACGAAGGTGTCCCGGTCCCGGGCCGCGCCGTCGCGCTGCTCGGCCAGGGCGGCGAGGTTGGTCTCGTTCTCGACGCCGACCCGCGCCTCGGGAAACTTCTCCTGGAGCGCGGTCGTCAGCCGCCGGTGCCACGCGGGCAGCCCGCTGGAGTCGCGGAGTTCACCGCTGGCCGGGTCGATCAGGCCGGGCGCGCCGATGCCGACGGTGTGCAGCCGGTCGGCGCCGGCCTCCTTCGCCGCGCGCTCGACCAGGCCCACCGCCTGCTCCACCGCGGGCCCGGTGCCCGAGTCGTCGTCGATCGGCGCGGACGCCTCGGCGAGCACCCGGCCGACCAGGTCGGAGACCAGCACGGCGACGCCCTCGGTGCGGACGTCGAGGGCGGCGAGGTGGGCCCGCCCGGCGACGATGCCGTACAGCTTGGCGTTCGGACCCCGGCGCTGCTCGCCCGACTCCCCCGCCACGTCGATCAGCCCGGAGGCGGTGAGGCGTTCGACGAGGTCGGCCACGGTGGGCCGGGACAGGCCGGTCAGCTGCTTCAACTGCCCTGCCGTCAGCGGGCCCTGCCGCTGGAGCAGGTCGAGGGCGAGCCGGTCGTTGATGGCCCGGGCGGTGCTCGGGGATGCGGGCATGCCGGGATCCTTCCAGATCGGCGGCGCGGGGGCGCGCGCCGGTAATCCACTATCTATCAGGCAGGGTACCTGATAGTTTACGCCGCGGCTTGCGGCTCACGCTGCGACGAGACGGAGGGGTGGACCATGAGCACAGTGGCCTACGGGCAACGCGAGGTGAGGCGGGCCCGGTACGCCGTGGCGGCCGTGTTCGCCGTGCACGGCGCCGTCACCGGCTCCTTCGCGACCCGCGTGCCGTGGATCCAGGACCACGCCGGGGTGAGCGCGGGCCAGTTGGGGCTGGCGCTGGCGTTCCCGGCGCTCGGCGCGTCCGTCGCGATGCCGCTGGCGGGCAGCGTCAGCCACCGCTTCGGCGCCCGCGCCGCGCTGCGCGGTCTGCTGGCGCTGTGGACGCTGGCGCTGGTGCTGCCCTCCCTCTCCCCGAACCTGCTCACCCTGTGCCTCGCCCTGTTCGTCTACGGCGCCACGGCGGGCATGTCGGACGTGGCGATGAACGCGCTCGGCGTCGAGATAGAGAACCGGCTCGACCGGTCGATCATGTCCAGCCTGCACGGCATGTGGAGCGCGGGCGCGCTGATCGGATCGGCCGCCGGCACGCTCGCCGCCCACCTGGGCGCGGACGCCCGGCTGCACCACGTGCTGGCCGCCGCGGTGCTGACCGTGACGGGCCTGGTCGCCTGCACCTGGGTGCTGGACCTCCAGCCCGCCGAGGACGAGGACCCGCCGCCGCGGTTCGCGCTGCCGCCCAGGTCGGCGCTGCTGATCGGCGCGGTCGGGTTCTGCGCGGTGTTCGCGGAGGGGGCGAGCCTGGACTGGTCGGCGGTCTATCTGCGGGACGAGCTGGAGACCTCGGCCGGTCTGGCGGCGGCCTGCACGACCGGCTTCACGCTCACCATGGCGGTGGCCCGGCTGGCCGGCGACAAGGTGGTGGACCGGTTCGGCGCGGTGCGTGTGGTGCGGGTGAGCGGCGTACTGGCCACCCTCGGCGGTCTGCTCGTCGTCGTGGGGGGCCATCCGGCGGTGGCGATGACCGGCTTCGCGCTGATGGGCCTCGGTATCGCCGTGGTCGTCCCGCTGTGCTTCGCCGCGGCCGGCCGGGCCGGGTCCAACCCGAGCCTGGCCATCGCGGGCGTCGCCACCATCACGTACACCTCGGGTCTGGTCGCGCCGAGCGCGATCGGCGGGCTGGCCCAGGCGACCAGTCTGGTGGTGTCGTTCGGTCTGGTGACCGTGCTGGCCTGCTGCCTCGTGGTGTTCGCGAAGGTGCTGCGCGTCGGGGACCGGGACCGCCCGAAGATCAGCCCGTCAAACGCGGGCGTGCCCGACCGGCAGTCCTGAGGACCGCCGCCCCGGGCCCGGCCGCCCGGCGACAGCCACCGGGAACGCGCTGGTCAGCCCGGGGGGTGCGGGACGTGAGCGGACCCGGTGTCCCTGACAATGGTCCGGACCGTCCTCACGTACAGAGAAAGCGAAACCTCACCATGGACCTCGGCGTGCGCTGGAAGCTGCACGGGGACGGGAAGATCCCCGCCCCCGGAGCGGTGGTCCGCCCCGACGAACGGCTCTCGTGGCCCCGCACGGCCGGGCTCGGCGCCCAGCACGTGGTGGCCATGTTCGGGGCGTCCTTCGTGGCTCCGGTCCTGATGGGCCTGGACCCGAACCTGGCGATCATGATGTCGGGCGTGGCGACCGTCATCTTCCTGCTCGCCACCCGCGGCCGGGTCCCCAGCTACCTGGGCTGCTCGCTCTCCTTCGTCGGCGTCGCCGCGGTCATCCGGGCGCAGGGCGGCACCAGCGCCACGGTGACCGGCGCGGTCCTGGTGGTCGGCGCCGCGCTGTTCCTGGTGGGTCTCGCCGTGCAGCGCTTCGGGGCGCGGATCATCCACGCCGCGATGCCGCCCATCGTCACCGGCGCGGTGGTGATGCTGATCGGCTTCAACCTGGCCCCGGTGACCGCCTCCACCTACTGGCCGCAGGACCAGTGGACGGCGCTGCTGGTGATGCTGTTCACCGGTCTGGCCGTGGTCTGCCTGCGCGGTTTCTGGTCCCGGATCGCGATCTTCCTGGGGCTGGTCTTCGGCTACCTCCTGTCCTGGGTGCTCGACCTGGTCTTCGGAAAGATCCACTCGGTGGACGGCAGCGGCAAGCTCACCGACCACTGGCGGCTGGACCTGTCCGCCGTGGGCCAGGCCGACTGGATCGGCCTGCCGTCGTTCCACGGGCCGAGCTTCGAGTGGTCGGCGATCCTGGTCGCCCTGCCGGTCGTCATCGCGCTGGTCGCGGAGAACGCCGGGCACGTCAAGGCGGTCGGCGAGATGACCGGCGACCCGCTCGACGACAAGCTGGGCACCGCGATCTCCGCGGACGGCGTCGGCTCGATGCTGTCCACCGCGGTGGGCGGCCCGCCCAACACCACGTACTCCGAGAACATCGGCGTGATGGCCGCGACCCGGGTCTACTCGACGGCCGCCTACTGGGCCGCCGCCGGCTTCGCACTGCTCTTCGGCATCTGCCCGAAGTTCGGCGCGGTCGTGGCGGCCATCCCGGGCGGTGTGCTCGGCGGCATCACCGTCATCCTCTACGGCATGATCGGCCTGCTCGGCGCCCAGATCTGGGTCAACGCCAAGGTGGACCTGCGCAACCCGCTCAACCTGGTGCCGGCCGCCGCGGGCATCATCATCGGCGTCGGCAACGTCAGCATGGAGTTCACCGACACCTTCTCGCTCAGCGGCATCGCGCTCGGCACCCTGGTCGTCATCACCGGCTACCACGCGCTGCGGGCGTTCGCCCCGGCCCACCTCAAGACGCAGCAGCCGCTGCTCGACGAGGGGACGTCCTCGTACGACGAGAAGGGCGGGGGCGACGACCCGGGCGCTCAGCGCGCCAAGTCGTAGGCGTACGACGGCGTGAAGGTGCCCGGCTTCCCCCGGCAGCCGTCGGACTCGCCGGGCAGCTTGACCCACAGGTAGGCGTCGACGCGTCCCATGCCGGTGTGCAGGGTCGGCGCGCGCCCGAGCTTGCGGCCGGCCGGGTCGCACCACTCGCCGTCGGACGGCGCGCCGTTGCCGTTGCGGCTGGTGTCGATGACGGCACCGAGGCTCGCCGGGCCACCGAGGGCGTCGAGGACGGCGCGGTCGTGGGCGACCTCGTCGGCGGTGGCGTGGAAGTTGGAGACGTTGCTGAAGACGCCGTCAGAGGAGTCGGGCGAGGCGGCGCCGGCCTGCTTCAGCCAGGCCGCCTGTCTCGCGGGCGCGTGCCAGCCGGAGTGGCCCGCGTCGAAGTAGACCCGGGCGGCGGGATTGGCGTCCTTCATCACCCGGCCGGCCCGGGCCAGCGAGGCGAAGCGGTCGGCCCGCTCCCCCGCGGACAGGCAGTCGGCCTGCGCGACCGAGTCGGGCTCCAGGATCACGATGACCTCGCCGGAGCCGAGCCCGGCCGCGAACCGGTCGATCCAGTCGTCGTAGGCGTCCAGACCGGGCGCCCCGCCCTGGGAGTGGCCGCCGCAGTCGCGGTCGGGTATCGCGTACGGCACGACGACCGGCACCCGGCCCCGGGCGGCGCCCTCGGAGGTGACGGCGCGGACCCGGGAGGTGAGGGTGGCGGGCGTGTAGTCGGCGAACCAGACGGCGGCCGGGTGGCCGGCCACACGGGACGCGATGACGTCCCGGCGCGGATCGTCGGGGTGGGTCCGGACCCAGTCGAGGACCTGGGACTCGGGGTGCCGGTAGAGCCGGGTGGCGGGCTCGGCGGTACGGGACGGCTCCGTCCGGGCCGTCCGCGCCGGCGAGGGCGTGCCGCTCGCCTTCCGCACCGAGGGCGCGGCGGAGACCGACGTGGAAGCCGAGGGTGACGGCACGGCGGGCGGGGGCTTCGGCCACGGCGTCCGCGTCACGGCCGGGCGGGCCTCGTCCGCACCGCCGTCACCGTCGTCGCCGAGCGCGGTCAGCATGCCGGTCGCGGCGCCCACCGCGACCACGACGGACGCCAGCGCGGCCATGCGCCACGCCGGGCGGCGCGTCCGCGCTCGGCCCTGCGGGCGGCCCGGCGCCGGGCGCGATGGCCTGACACGTACGGTTCCCCCTCCCCCGCGCGGCGGGCGCGTTCCCCCGTTCTGGGGAAGCGCCGGGCCCGCCGGCACTGCCGTCACCCTAAAGCTGCGACGCTGCCGCCATGGCCCACTGCGAGCAAGTACCGACGGCCGTCCGGACGGTGGACTCGGTGCTGACCCGGATGCGCGCCCTCGACGCGGCGCTGCCCGACCGGGACGGGGTGGCGGTCTTCAACCGCGTCTACCTCGCCGTCACGGAGGCGGTCGACCGGCACATCGACAGCGGCCGGTTCACGGACGCCCGGGCGGCGATCGCGCTGGACGTGCGGTTCGCGGAGCGGTTCCTGGACGCCGTGGACGCGGCGACGGAGGACCGCCGTCCGCCCGCGTGCTGGCGGCCCGTGTTCCAGTTCCGCCGCCATCCCGGCGTACGCCCGCTGCAGTTCGCGCTGGCGGGCATCAACGCGCACATCGGCCACGATCTGGCGCTGGCCGTGGTGGACACCTGCCGTACGCTCGGCTGCGAACCCGTCCGACCTGGAGGACGAGTTCGACCGTGTGGGCGATCTCCTCGTCTCGCTGGAGGAGCGCATCCGCGACGAGCTGATGCCGGGCCCCGACCTCCTCCAGATCGCCGACCCGCTCACCCATCTGCTCGGCTCCTGGAGCCTGGACCGCGCCCGCGACGCCACCTGGGCGGCGGCCCGCGCGCTGTGGGCGCTGCGCCGGCTGCCGGACGTCGCCGGGGATTTCACCGACCGGCTGGACGCGGCGGTGGGCTTCGCCGGACGCATGCTGCTCACCCCGCTGCCGGACTGAACGGCCTGTTCCCGGTGCGCGCCCGCGCAACTCCGGCGCGCTCGTTGTACGTTGCATCCTTGGGCACCATCACCTCCCGACCGCGAAGGAGCAACCCGGTATGACGACCCGGCTCGGACTCGGCCTCCCCCAGATGCGGCAGTACGACCTCGGCAAGGACGTTCCCGACGTGGCCCGGGCGGCGGAAGGGATGGGCTACGAGAGCCTCTGGGTCTTCGAACGGGCCCTGTTCCCCGAACCCGCCACCCAGGGGCTGTACGGCATCGAGGGCCTGCCCTGGCCGGACGAGTACCGCAACGTGGCGGAACCGCTGGTCACCCTGGCCCTCGCCGCCGCGGCCACCGAACGGGCGGAGCTGGGCTCCAGCGTCCTGGTCGCTCCGCTGCACATGCCGTTCCAGCTGGCCAGGACCCTGGGCTCGCTGGACGCGGCGAGCGGTGGCCGCGTGGTCGCCGGCTTCGGCACGGGCTGGTCCCACGACGAGTACGCGGCCGCGTCCGTGCGGCCGTTCGCCGAGCGCGGTGCCGCCCTGGACGAGCTGATCGGGGTGTGCCGCGCGGTCTGGGGACCGGACCCGGTGGTGTACGACGGCGAGGTCACGAAGATCGCGTCCGCCGTGGTCGGCCCCAAGCCGGCCCGGCCGATCCCGATCCTGCTGGCGGCGGGCAACGGCAAGGCCCGGCGGCGGCTGGTCGACCACGCCGACGGCTGGCTGCCCGCCGCGATCGGCGCCGAGGCGGTGGCCGAGCAGTGGCGGGTCCTGCGCGAGCTGGCCGCCGAGCGCGGTCGCACCGAGCCGATCCGGACGGTGCTGCGGGCCAACGCCCGCTACACCGCCGCGCCCCGGGACGCCTCCGGTCGCAGCCCCTTCCACGGCAACGTCGACCAGATCGTCGAGGACCTCGCCGCACACGCCGAGATCGGCCTGGACGAGATCCTCCTCGACCTCCAGAGCACACCCCGGGACGCCGAGGAACTGAAGGACGTCGCGGCCGAGGTGTACGAGAAGGCGCGGGCGGGCGGGATCTAGCCGGGGCTAGTCCTCGGGGAGTTCGACCGGCGCGATCTCGTCGTACACGTCACCCGGGCCCGGGTTGGTCGCGTCGGTCTCCCCGCCGAAGTGGTGCATCACGCCCCAGACGGCGTTCAGCGCCGTCTGGACCGCGCCCTCGGCCCAGCCGGCCGTCCAGGAGATGTCGTCGCCGGCGAGGAAGATGCCGCGCTTGTCCTCGGGCAGCTCCTCCTGCATGAAGTGCGTGAACAGGCGCCGCTGGTAGCGGTAGTGGCCGGGGAGGTTGGCCTTGAACGCGCCCATGAAGTAGGGCTCGTTCTCCCAGGAGACCGTCACCGGGTTGCCGATCACGTGCTTCCTGATGTCGACCTTCGGGTAGATCTCGCCGAGCGACTTCAGCATGACCTCCATCCGCTCGTTCGCGGACAGCGGCAGCCACTTCAGGCTGTCGTCGCACCAGGTGTAGGAGAGGCAGATGACGGCGGGCCTGTCCGGGCCGTCGTCCAGCAGGTAGGTGCCGCGGGTCATGCGGTCGGTGAGCGTCATCGACATGACGTCCCTGCCCGTGTCCTCGTCCTTGTCCAGCCAGAACGGTCGGTCGACCGGCACGAAGAGCTTGGACGACTCCATGTAGTGGGTCCGCTCGATCGCCGTCCAGTGGTCGATCGGGAAGAGCGAGTCGTCGCAGGCGATCTTGGAGAGCAGCATCCAGGACTGGGCGGTGAAGATCGCCGCCCGGTAGGTGCGGATGTCGCCGTCCGCGTCCGTCACCGTGATCCGGTTGCCGGCGGTACGGTTCAGCCGGGTCACCGCCGGGCGCGGCTCACCGTCCCCGTGCAGGGACTTCAGCGAGGTGCCGTGCGGCCAGTGGACGATCTTCTCCGGCTCGCGCTCCCACAGGCGCGTCGGCAGCTGCTGGGAACCGCCGACGATGCCGCGGTGGTGGTCGTCGGCCTCGGTGTAGACGACGCGCAGGATCTCCAGGATGGAGTTGGGGAAGTCGGTGTCCCAGCCGCCGGTGCCGAAGCCGACCTGGCCGAAGATCTCCCGGTGCCGGAAGGACTTGAAGGCGTCGGAGTCGCAGAGGAAGCCGTAGAAGGTCTGGTTGTCGAACTTCTCGACCAGCTTCGACCAGATCTCGCGGATGCGCGGGACGTCGCGCTCGCGCAGGGCGCGGTTCATGTCGGAGAAGTCGGCGCCCTCTTCGAGGCACTTCGCCCAGGCGTCGGCCACGTCCCGGTAGACCTGCGGGAGGTCGTCGAGCGTCTCGGCGTAGTGCGACTCGCCCTTGAGGTCCACGACGGTGGAGGGCGTCGCCTCGGCGAGCGGGTTGGGGAACGGGCTGGTCCGCAGTCCCACCAGGTCGATGTAGTGCTGCAGGGCGGTGGAGGACGGCGGGAAGCGCATCGCGCCCATCTCGGCGGTCAGGGACTCGTCGCAGCCGTCGAAGCCCACGGTCCGCAGCCGGCCGCCGATCTTGTCGGCCTCGTAGACGACGGGCTTGAGGCCCATCTTCATCAACTCGTAGGCCGCCACGATGCCGGACAGTCCGCCGCCGACCACCGCGACCTCGGCGCCGTGCTCGGTCGCCGGTATCTGGCCGAGTCCCGCCGGGTGGGCGAGGAAGTCGTCGTACGCGTACGGGAAGTCCGGACCGAACATGGTGATCGGCGGCTGCTGCTCGTCTGCGTGCTCGACGGCGTTGGGCACGGTGGACGTCATGGGGTACGGACTCCTTGCACGGGTGGAACGGAGGGGGTGACGGTGGGGGTTCAGACGAGGGACCCGTAGAGACCGGGGCGGCGGTCCTTCAGGTACGGGTTGTGCTCGCGGGACGCGGCGAGCAGGGCCGGGTCGACGTCGCCGAGGACCAGCTCCTCGGCGCGGCCGGCCCGCGCGCGGGCGGTGCCGTCGGGCCCGGCGAGGGTGGAGAGGCCGACGAACTCGAACTCCCCCTCCTGACCGGCCCGGTTGACGTACGCCACGTACATCTGGTTCTCGAAGGCCCGCACCGGCACGACCGACTCTGCGACGAACTGGAACGGGTGCATCTGCGCGGTCGGCACGAGCAGCAGGTCGGTGCCGGCCAGGGCGTGGGCGCGGACGTTCTCCGGGAACTCCACGTCGTAGCAGATCATCAGGCCGACGGTGACGCCGTCGAGCCGCGCCTGCACGACCGGCTGCTCGCCGGGGGTGAAGTGGTCGCGCTCGAAGCAGCCGAAGAGGTGGGTCTTGCGGTAGTTGGCCAGGCGGGTGCCGTCGGCGGAGATCAGCTGGACGGAGTTGAAGACCCGCTCGCCCTCCCGCTCGGGGTAGCCGTACGCGATCGCGAGGCCGTGGCGTCCGGCGGTCTCCACGACCGCGTCGGCCGAGTCGCCGTCGGCGGGCTCGGCGAGGACGCCGATGTCGTCGCCGATCGCGTACCCGGTCAGGAACAGCTCCGAGGTGACCAGCAGCCCGGCACCCGCGGCGGCGGCCCGGCCGGCGGCCTCGTCGAGGACCTTGAGGTTCTCGGCGGTGGAGCCGGGCCGGCCGGAGCTCTGGAGCAGGGCGGTGCGCATGCGTGTTCCTCACCGGTGGGAGGGGGTCGGGGGGGCCAGATAGACGGTACGGTCGGCGGACTCGGCCGGACAAGACGGACCTGTTGCGCACCGGAGAGCGGTTCGTTGCGTGCGTCGGGCGGGGCGCGGAGATTCGTTGTGCGCGGCTGCCGACGGCGTGGGACGGGCGCCCGCCCCACGCCCCGGCCCGCCCGGCAGGGGGTGCCCGGCAGGGGCTGCCCGGCAGGGGGCGCTCCGCTCCTCCTCGGGTGGCATCCCGGGCGGATGCTCCCCGCCGCGCGGCGGAGGGCGGTCCCGCCCTGGGGGCGATGTGGCGGGGGCGCGGCGCCAGGACAGTGGTGAGCGTTCAAGTCCGCCCGCATCCGCCCACCGAGGGGACCGCCATGAAACGAAGCCGTACGACGACCGCCGCGCTCTGCGTCGCCCTGTTGCTCACCGCCGTCACGACCGGTGCCGCGGTCGCGTCCGGGCCGCACGAGGGCACCCCGCAAGGGCCGCCCCCACGGGAGGCCGCCGCGCTGACCGGCAGCGCCAAGCTCTACCGGTCGGCGGGCGACGACATCACCTTCACCTTCGACGCCCACCTCGCGGCGGAGCACAACGACGACCCGCTCGAAGCCACCGGGACCTTCGAGTTCAGCCACTACCTGGACGGCGGGGGCGCCAAGGCGAAGGCGACCGTCGACTGCCTCCTGACCGGCGGCGACGTGGCCGTCGTCTCCGGCGTCATCACCGACTCCGACCTGCCGGGCGCCGAGGGCAGGCGGGTCGGCATCACGGTCCACGACCTCGGCCGCCACGACCGGCTCGGCTACAGCTGGGCCGCCACGGGCAGCCCCGCAAAGGGCGCGGAGCCGCCCAAGTGCGTCAGCTCCGCGCCCTTCGAGAAGGTGAAGAAGGGCAGCGGCGACTTCACGGTCGTGCCCTGGCAGCCGCGGCTGTAGCCCGCGCGACGGTGGCCAGAGCGAGCGCCGTCAGCAGGTACGGCACCGCGGCCAGGGCGAACGCGGTGCCGTGCCCGGTCACCGTGGATGCCACCGCGTAGGCGCCATAGGTGGCGAGGGTGCCCAGCTCGGTACCGAGGCCCGCGACCGAGGTCAGGGTCGCCCGGCCGGTGTCGTCGATCCGCCGCTGGAGACGCGCGTCGGCGAGCACGGTCGCCAGCTGGAAGCCGCCGAAGGCGAGCCCGACCAGGACCAGGGCGGCCGGGGTGCCCGCGGCGGCGCCCACCGCCAGGGCGAGCGCGGAACCGGTGAGCAGGGCGGCGAACCCGGTGGTGGTCAGGCGGTCGGCGGCACCGGCCAGCAGGCTGCCGCCGGTGGCCCCGGCCCAGATCACCAACAGCAGCCACGGAACGGTCTCCTCCGCGACGCCGGTGTCCAGCGCCAGCAGCGGCGTGTACTCGTCGAGCGCGCCCCACACCGCCGTCACGGCCGGGACCAGCAGCAGCGCGCCGCGCACCGAGCGGTCGGTGCGGGCGTCGGCGAGTCCGCCGCGCAGGGTCGCGGTCCAGCCCGGGCCGCCGACGGACGGTTCGCGGTGCTCGGGGAAGCGCGTCGCCACGGCCGCCCCGGCGAGGCAGACCAGCACGCTCGCCGCGCCCACCGCCCCGTAGCCGCCCCAGGCGAACACCGGACCGGCCAGGCCCATCGCGGTCATCGTCGCGGTGATGCCGACCGCCCGCGCCCGGCCCATCACCCGGGCGTACCGGTCGGCCGCGCCGGCCCGGTCAAGTTCGTCGTAGACCAGCGCCTCCAGCGCGCCGGACCCGAGGGCGCCGCCGGCGCCCCACAGCACGAAGCCGAGCGCGAAGGCGCCGTAGGAGGGCACGAGCACCCACAGGGCGAAGCCGGCGGCGGTGAGCAGCGGGCCGAGGACCAGGAGCAGCCGCCGGGAGACGGCGTCGGCCCAGGCGCCGGAGGGCACCTCCAGCAGGACGCCGGTCAGCGACCACAGGGCGAACAGCGAGGAGATCTGCCAGACGGACAGCCCGGTGTCGCTGAACAGCAGCGCGTACACCGGGTAGAGCAGGACGAACTCGTCGCAGAACGCGGAGGCGTACAGCGTGCGCGTCAGCCGCCGGGTACCGGCGGTGGCGGGGGCACGCTCGGGTGAGAGAGTCATGAGGCCTTCCCGAGGGGGCGGATCGGACACCGGAGATACGGCGTCCGGGGCGGCCCTCGGGAGAAGGCGCTACGGGTGGATCAATGTCGCCAGGTCATGCCACCGATGCTAGACGTCACCGGGCCTCCTGCCCACCGATTACGTGGGCGACCCCGACGAGAAGCGGCGCAGCAGCGGCGAGAGCACCAGTACGGACTTGGTGCGCTCCACGAACGGCTCCCCGGCGATCCGCTCCAGGACCCGTTCGAAGTGCCGCATGTCGGAGGCGAAGACCTGGGCGACCGCGTCCGCGTCCCCGGTGACGGTGGACGCGGCCACGACCTCCTGGTACCGCTCCAGGCCTCGCTGGATGGTCTCCGGCGAGGTGTTGCGGCGGCAGTGGATCTCGACGAACCCCTCGGTCTCCCAGCCGAGCGCGGCGGGGTCGACCCGTACGGTGAAGCCGGTGATGGCGCCGGTGGCGCGCAGCCGGTCCACGCGCCGTTTCACGGCGGGCGCGGACAGGCCGACCGACTGCCCGATGTCCGCGTAGGAGCGGCGGGCGTCCTCGGCGAGGGCGTGCACGATGCGTTCGTCGAGTTCGTTCAGCACTGCGGGCGGTTCACTTCACTTCTGGTGCGTCCGGACCTCTGACGTGTCCGGCGTGGCGAGTTTGGAGCGGCGATGGCCGTACACGAAGTAGAACACGAGCCCCACCGCCATCCAGACACCGAAGACCACCCAGGTGACGGTGGACAGGCTGCCCATCATCCAGACGCAGAAGCCGAAGCCCAGGGCGGGCAGGACCGGCGACAGCGGTACCCGGAAGGTGCGGGGCATGTCCGGACGGGTCCGGCGCAGCACCACGACGGCCACGTTGACCAGGGCGAAGGCGAAGAGGGTGCCGATGCTGGTGGCGTCGGCGAGCTGGCCGAGCGGGATGGCGGCGGCCAGCACGCCGCAGAACAGGGAGACGATCAGCGTGTTGGCGCGGGGCGCGCCGGTCTTCGGGTGGACCTTGGAGAAGACCTTGGGCACCAGTCCGTCGCGGGACATGGCGAACAGGACGCGGGTCTGGCCGTAGAGCACGGTCAGGACGACGCTGGCGATGGCGACGACCGCGCAGAAGGCCAGCAGGGTGCCCCAGAAGCTCTGCCCGGTGACGTCGGTCATGATCTGCGCGAGGGAGGCCTCGGAGTCGGTGAAGTTCCGCCAGGGCTTGGCTCCGACGGCGACGGCCGCGACGAGGACGTACAGCACCGTGACGATGATCAGGGAGAGCATGATCGCGCGGGGCAGGTCGCGCTGGGCGTTCTTCGCCTCCTCACCGGCGGTGGAGGCGGCGTCGAAGCCGATGTAGGAGAAGAAGAGCGTCGCGCCGGCCGCGCTGACGCCGGCCATGCCGAGCGGCATGAAGTGCTCGTAGTTGCCGGAGCGGAAGCCCTGGACGCCGATCGCGCAGAACAGCACCAGGGCCGCGATCTTGACGACGACCATGATCGTGTTGGCCCGGGCGGACTCGCGGGCACCGCCCAGCAGGAACGTCATGGCGAGCAGTACGACGATCAGCGCGGGCAGGTTGAAGATGCCGCCGTCGCCGGGTGGCGCCGACAGGACGGCGGGGAGGGTGACGCCGATGGTGCCGTCGAGCAGCTCGTTCAGGTACTCGCCCCAGCCGACGGCGACGGCGGCCACCGACACGCCGTACTCCAGGACCAGGCACCAGCCGCAGATCCAGGCGACCAGCTCGCCCATCGTGGCGTAGGCGTACGAGTACGAGGAGCCGGCGACCGGGATGGTGCCGGCCAGTTCGGCGTAGGACAGGGCCGAGAAGAGCGCCGTGAGGCCGGCGATGACGAAGGAGAGCGTGACGGCGGGACCGGCCTTGGGGACGGCCTCGCCGAGGACGACGAAGATGCCGGTGCCGAGGGTGGCACCGATGCTGATCATCGTGAGCTGCCAGAGGCCGAGGGAGCGGCGGAGGCTGCCGCCCTCGCCCTGGCCGCCCTCGGCGACCAGTCGTTCGACGGGCTTGCGGCGCATGAGGCGCGCGGCCAGGCCCGGGGACGGTGCGGTGGCCGTTGCGTCGTGGTGCGGGGGTGCGCCTTGGTCGAGCACGCGTTGACTCCTTTGTCGCTTCCGGTCGGCGCCGCCGTGTGAGCGGACGGGCTCGGGGCGGGGCCTCTGGAGCGGCGGGGACCGGTGGGCGCGCTCGTGCGGAACGAACGGGAACCCACCGAGCGGGGTCCCCGCCACGCCACGTACAGCGCAGAACACTACGAGCGGGGCGCGGCGCGGGTAATGCAGCAACCTTGCGCGTCGGAGCACGATCGTTGCGTTCGCCGGGACGTGGCGCGTGTTCGTTGCGCGAGGGCCGTCGAGCGTTGCGCGGCGGGTCCGGCGGAGGGTGAATCGTCGCTGGTCAGTGGCTGTCGGGATCGCCCGCGACGGCCCGTGCCTCGGCCACTTCCGCCGCGTCGAGGCCGATCTCGCCGGGCCGGTCGCGGGCGGCCTCCTGGGCGTCGATCCAGCGCGTGTGCGCCTCCCAGGCGGCCTGCTTGCTGGTGCCGAGGGCGGCCCCGATCTGCGACCAGGAGGCGCCGGCCTCGCGGGCGGCGCGCACGGTGAGCTGGCGTCCGTAGGCGGCCTTGCGGGCCACCACCTCGCTCAGCGCGAGCAGTTCCAGGAGCTGGGGGCGGTCGAGGGCTTCCGCGTCGCTGCCCGTCCCGGCGAGGGACTCGCGGGTGCGCAGCTCGTCGAGGCGGGCCACGGCGGTGAGCAGGGTGTGCTGCGGCTCGATGCTCTGCGGTGTCGTCATGCGTCCAGCGTCACGTCAGGGCGGCTTGACGTCAAGCCGCCCTGACGCTTTTCGGACGCGGGCCGGTGCTCAGCCCCAGCTGGCGTGCAGCGGCTTGCCCTCGGCGTAGCCGGCGGCGCTCTGGATGCCGACGATGGCCTTCTCGGCGAACTCCTCCAGCGAGCCGGCACCGGCGTAGGTGCAGGACGAGCGGACGCCCGCGATGATCGAGTCGATCAGGTCCTCGACGCCGGGGCGGGCCGGGTCGAGGAACATGCGGGAGGTGGAGATGCCCTCCTCGAACAGCCCCTTGCGGGCCCGGTCGTACGCCGACTCCTCGGAGGTGCGGTTGCGCACCGCGCGGGCGGAGGCCATGCCGAACGACTCCTTGTAGGCACGGCCGTTGGCGTCGTGCTGGAGGTCGCCCGGGGACTCGTAGGTGCCCGCGAACCAGGAGCCGACCATCACGTTGGAGGCGCCGGCCGCGAGGGCCATGGCCACGTCGCGCGGGTGCCGGATGCCGCCGTCGGCCCAGACGTGCTTGCCGTACTTCTTCGCCTCGGCGGCGCACTCCAGGACGGCGGAGAACTGCGGCCTGCCGACGCCGGTCATCATGCGGGTGGTGCACATGGCACCCGGTCCGACGCCGACCTTGACGATGTCGGCGCCGGCCTCGATCAGGTCGCGCACGCCCTCGGCGGAGACGATGTTGCCCGCGACGATCGGAACCCGCGGGTCGAGGTCGCGGACCACCTTGACGGCGCTGATCATCGACTCCTGGTGCCCGTGGGCGGTGTCGATGACGAGGGTGTCCACGCCCGCGTCGAGGAGCTGCTTGGCCTTGCCCGCGACGTCGCCGTTGATGCCGACCGCGGCGGCGATGCGGAGCCTGCCGTTCGCGTCCGTCGCCGGGGTGTAGAGCGTGGCGCGCAGGGCGCCCCGGCGGGTGAGGATGCCGGCGAGGCGGCCGTCCTTGTCGACGGCGGGGGCGTAGCGCCGGTTGGCGGCGTCGAGGGTGTTGAAGGCCTCGCGCGGGTCCATGTCCGCGTCGATGAGGATCAGGTCCTTGGACATGACCTCTTCGAGCTGGGTGAAGCGGTCCACACCGGTCAGGTCGGTGTCGGTGACCACGCCGACCGGCTGGTGGTCACCGTCGACGACGACGCCCGCGTTGTGCGCGCGCTTGGGCAGCAGGGCCAGCGCGTCGGCCACGGTCTGGTGCGGGGCCAGCACGATCGGGGTGTCCAGGACGTGGTGGCGGCTCTTCACCCAGGAGACGACCTCGGTGACGACCTCGATCGGGATGTCCTGCGGGATGACCACGAGGCCGCCGCGCCGGGCGACCGTCTCCGCCATCCGGCGTCCGGCGATGGCGGTCATGTTGGCGACGACCAAGGGGATGGTGGTGCCCGTGCCGTCCGGGGAGCCGAGGTCCACGCCCTGCCGGGAGCCTACGGCGGAACGGCTCGGCACCATGAAAACGTCGTCGTACGTCAGGTCGTACGAGGGCTGGATGTCATTCAGGAAACGCACGTGCTGCACATCCCAGTCGATCAGAGGTGGCCCCCGGACAGGTCAGCCAGGGGGAAAGAGCACGTACTTCATTCTCCCACGGACCGGCGTCGGCAACCCCCGGGCAGATCATCCAGGCTGGTCAGGAGCCTCCTTGGAGGAACCTCCAGGACCGAGCGTGACGAAGAGTCCCGGCCCGCGGTCGGTGGCCTCGGCGAAGACCTCCTCGGCCACGGTCCACTCGTCCGGCCGCGCCTCGGCGTACGCCCGCCAGCCCCGCACCACGAGGACCAGCCCCCGCTCCTGGGCCTCCGCAGGCCAGACGGACGGGTCGGAGAGGGAGTCGGCGAGCGCGTCCCAGTTCCGGCCGAACCAGTCGGGCAGGGCCAGGTCACGGGCGCAGCGGTCCATCAGGCCCGCCTTGTCCGTGACCCCGTCGAGGTCCAGCGTGACCACGAGCCGCCCCGCGGGATCCTCGGTCATGTCGTGCCCTCTCCCGTTCTGATCGTCCGTCCCGTCCTGAGCCTCCGTCAGACTCCGTCCGGGTCCGTCCGGTTGAGCGTCGACTTCGGTGCCGAGCCCAGCGTCATCAGGTAGTCGGCGGCCGACGTGTCCGTGACCAGGCTGGTGACGAGGCCGGAGCGCAGCACCGCGTCGATGGCCGCCGCCTTGCGCTGCCCGCCCGCGATCGCGACGACCTCGGGGATACGGCGGAGCTGGTCGGCCTTGACCGTGATGCACCGCTCCCCCAGGTCCCGCCCGACCCGGCGCCCCTCGGCGTCGAAGAGGTGCGCGGACATCTCGGCCGCGACCCCGAGTGAGGCGTAGTGCGCGCGCTCCTCGTCGCTGAGCATGTCGTGCACCGTCGAGATGCCCGGCTCCCAGGAGCCGATGGAGACGCAGGCGACCGTGACCTTGTCGAAGTACTCGAAGGCCCGGGCGATCCCGGTCTGGTGGCGCAGCGCCTGCGCGGTGGCCGCGTCCGGCAGGAGCATCGGCGCGTAGATGGGGTGCGCGTCGCCGCCGGACACCTGCGCGGCACGCCGCACGGCCTCGACCGAACCGCGTTCGGCGGTCCCGGCGTCGTACACGCCCGTCAGCTGCACCACCGTGCACGGCGGCAGCCGGTCGAGCGCCGCCGCCATGTGGATGGTGGACCGGCCCCAGGCCAGCCCCAGCACGTCGCCCTCGGTGACCAGCTCGCCGAGCAGGTCGGCGGCCACCTCGCCCAGGTTCTCGGGGTCGGGCGTCTCCTCGGCGTCGGCCGGGGACTCCACCACGACGGCGTGCCTGAGCCCGTAGCGGGCCCGCAGCGCGTCCGAGCGCTCGGCGTCCAGCTCGGCCGGCACCCGGATCTCGATTCGTACTAGGTCTCGCTCAAGGGCCGTCTCCAGGACCCTGGCCACCTTGAAGCGGCTGACGCCGAACTCCTCCGCGATCTGGATCTTGGACTTGCCCTCGAGGTAGAAGCGGCGGGCCATGGCCGCCGCCTGGACCAGCTCAGCGGGTCCCATCCGCATGGCTGAACGGCCCGCCGACATACCCGACACGGCGATCTCCTCACTGCTGTTCACACTCTGGATACGCCGTTCATCCTTGCAGATTCGACGCACTTGATCAGCCCTGATGGGAGCCGTTCACGTTCTGTTCCTCAGTGGTCGCAGGACCAGGACGCCCTGGCGGTCGCCGACTCGGCCTGCGTGCGCAGTGCACGTACCGCCTCGGCCGGGTCGGATGCCCCGTAGACGGCGGAACCGGCGACGAAGACGTCCGCGCCGGCGTCGGCGCACTGCTCGATCGTCGACGCCGAGACTCCGCCGTCGACCTGGAGCCACAGCTCCAGACCATGCTTCTTGATCAGCTCACGGGTGCGCCGGATCTTCGGGAGCATGATGTCGAGGAACGCCTGCCCGCCGAAGCCCGGTTCAACCGTCATGATCAGCAGCATGTCGAGTTCGGGGAGCAGGTCCTCGTACGGCTCGATCGGCGTCGCGGGCTTCAGCGCCATGGACGCGCGGGCGCCCTTGGCGCGGATCTCCCGGGCCAGCCGCACCGGCGCGGCGGCCGCCTCGACGTGGAAGGTGACGGAACCGGCGCCGGCCTCCACGTACTGCGGCGCCCAGCGGTCGGGGGCGTCGATCATCAGGTGGCAGTCCAGCGGGGTCTCGGTCGCCCGGGCCAGCGACTCCACGACCGGCACGCCGAGAGTGAGGTTCGGGACGAAGTGGTTGTCCATGACGTCGACGTGGAGCCAGTCGGCTCCGGCGACCGCCTCGGCCTCGTCCGCGAGGCGGGCGAAGTCGGCGGAGAGGATGCTGGGGTTGATCTGCGCGGCCATGGCCCCAAGCCTGCCATGCCCTCCGGGGGTGGGGCGGGACGGGGGCGGGGTGGGTGGGGGTTGTTCGTCGGGTGCGGGTCCGGGGTGGCTGGTCGCGCAGTTCCCCGCGCCCCTGAAGGGGCGCGATTGCCGGGGCGCGTTTATGCGGTGCGGCGGATCAGGGCCAGGTACATCGCGTCCGTGCCGTGCAGGTGGGGCCAGAGTTGGAGGTCGGGGCCCTCGCCGAGGGCGGGGACGTCGGGGAGGAGGGGGCGGGCGTCGAGGAGGTCGGCGCCGGGGTGCTGTTTGAGGACGTCCGTGACGACCGCGCGGGTCTCGGCGAGGTGGGGTGAGCAGGTCGCGTACGCGACCACGCCGCCGATCCGCACGGCGTCCAGGGCGCTGCGCAGCAGGCCGCGCTGGAGCGGGGCGAAACCCTCCAGGTCCTCGGGCCGACGCCGCCAGCGCGCCTCGGGGCGGCGGCGGAGGGCGCCCAGACCGGTGCAGGGCACGTCGACCAGGACGCGGTCGAAGCTGCCGGGGCGCCACGCCGGACGGGTCCCGTCGGCGGCGATCACCTGGTACGGCCCCGGGTTCCCGTCCAGCGCCTTCGCCACCAGCCCGGCGCGGTGCGGCTGCTTCTCCGAGGCGAGCAGGAAGGCGCCGCGTTCGGCGGCCAGGGCACCGAGCAGCGCGGCCTTGCCGCCGGGACCGGCGCACCCGTCCAGCCAGTGCCGGTCGGGGCCCTCCAGGGGCGCGTTGGCGAGGGCGAGGGCGACGAGCTGACTGCCCTCGTCCTGCACACCCGCGCGGCCCTCGCGTACGGCCTCGACGGCCCCGGGCTCGCCGCCCTCGCTCAGCCTCACCGCGTACGGCGACCAGCGGCCCGGCACGGCCGCCTCCTCGCCGAGCAGCTCGTCGGTCGTGGCCCGTCCGGGGCGGGCGACGAGAGTGACCTCGGGCCGCTCGTTGTCGGCGGCCAGCAGGTCCTCGATGCCGGCCCGGCCGCCGCCGAGCGAGTCCCACAGCGCGGAGACGACCCAGCGGGGGTGCGAGTGCACGACGGCGAGGTGGTCCTCGGGGTCCTCGTCGTAGGGCGGTGCGACCCGCTCCAGCCAGCCGTCGAGGTCGTCCCGCGCCACCTTGCGCAGTACGGCGTTGACGAACTTGGCCCGCCCGTCGCCGAGCACGACCCGCGCCAGCTCCACGGAGGCGGACACGGCGGCGTGGCTCGGGATCCGGGTGCCCAGGAGCTGGTGCACGCCGAGGCTCAGGACGTCCAGGACGGGCGGGTCGACCTCCCGCAGCGGCCGGTCGACGCAGTCGGCGATGATCGCGTCGTACGTCCCCTGCCGGCGCAGCGTCCCGTACACCAGCTCGGTCGCGAGGGCGGCGTCCCGGGCGTCGAACTTCTCGGGGCCCTCCTTCTCCCGCGCCTTGCGCAGCAGCGGCGGCAGCACCAGGTTGGCGTAGGCGTCCCGCTCGTCCACCGCCCTGAGCGCCTCGAAGGCGAGCAGGCGGACCGGGTCCTTCTGCGGCCTGCGGTACGGCTTGCCGGGCTTGCGGGGACGACGGGGCTGCTCGCTCACGAAAAGGTGCTCCGGGTGTGTGATGAAGTGCGCTGTCCAGCCTACGTCGGGCCGGGGAACGGTGGTGCGGCGGTGGTCAGTCGCCCAGCAGCTCGCCCTCGGTGATCCGCGCCCCCCGCGCCCAGTCCGCGGCCCGCATCGGCTTCTTGCCCTGCGCCTGCACCCACAGCAGCTCGACGGCGTACGAGCCGGTGCCGACGTACACGTTGTTCTTGCCGGGGGCGAGCTGCCCCGGAGCGAGGTCGTTCCGGTCGGGGAGCGGGACCGCCTGCACGAGCTTGAGCCGCTCGCCCCGGAACGTGGTCCAGGCACCGGGCGCCGGGGTGCACCCGCGCACCACCCGGTCCACGCGCAGCGCCGGGGCGGCCCATTCGATCCGGGCGTCCTCGACGGTGATCTTCGGAGCGAGGGTGACGCCGTCGGCCGGCTGCGGTACGGCGTCCAGGCTGCCATCCTCGATGCCGTCCATGGTGGCCGCGAGCAGCCCGGCGCCGGCGAACGCGAGCCGGGTCAGCAGGTCGCCGCTGGTGTCGGTGGGCCGCACGGTCTCGGTGACCGTCCCGTAGACGGGGCCGGAGTCCAGGCCCTCCTCGATCAGGAAGGTGGACGCGCCGGTGATCTCGTCGCCCGCCATGAGCGCGTGCTGCACGGGCGCGGCCCCGCGCCAGGCGGGCAGCAGCGAGAAGTGCAGGTTGACCCAGCCGCGGGCGGGCACGTCGAGGGCGACCCGGGGCAGCAGGGCCCCGTAGGCGACGACGGGGCAGCAGTCGGGCGCGATCGCGCGCAGCCGGTCCAGGAACTCGGGGTCGCGCGGCTTCGCGGGCTTGAGCACCTCGATGCCCGCCTCCTCGGCCCGCTCGGCCACGGGCGAGGCGACCATCCGGCGCCCGCGTCCGGCCGGAGCGTCGGGCCGCGTGACGACGGCGGCCACCTCGTGACGCCCGGAGGCGATCAGGGCGTCCAGAGCGGGAACGGCGACCTCGGGGGTACCGGCGAAGACGAGCTTCATGGGTGGGACGGGCCTCTCGGGCGGGGGCGTTGGCGGGCAGCGCACCAGTCTACGAGCCCGCACGAACGGGAAAGCCGCCGACGGCGAGCCACCACGACGGCAGAGGCCAACCTGTCAACGGACGGCGAACGGGCGGTGCGCGGGTGGGAGAAGAAGATCCGAGGGCCGAAGGCCGAGGCGCACACCCCACCGAACCAGGCGCACGCATATGCCCCCACGCCCCCACCCCGTGACCCCCGGAGCCCCCACGCGTTGGTCAAGCAAGAGTTGACCACCGGACCGCCCACGCGGCCCGATTCCTTTCAACGCCGGTTCGAGAGGCTTGTTTCATGGCCGACCACGCAACCCACGACGCCCAGGCTCGGGCCAGCCTGCACTTGCTGGTGCGGGACATCGAGCGGGTCCGCCGGCAGGTGGACGCACTGCGCACCCTCACCGCCCAGCTGGGCAACGTCTACCGCCCGCGCCGCTCCGGCCCCTCCACGGGCTTCGTCGTCTACGGACGCGCCCCCGCCCCGACGGTCCGTCTCGCCCAGGAACTGCGGGACAGCGTCGAGACCCTGGTCACCGCCGCCGTGGACTTCGACCGCTCGCTCGGCTTCTCGTGGGACGCGGTGGGCTCCGCGCTCGGCGTCACCAAGCAGGCGGTGCACCGCCGCTACGGCTCCCGCCGCGCCGCCGCCCAGCCGGTGCCCGCCGCCGAGGCGCCCGAGCACGCCCCGGAGCCGGCGGGCACCCGGCCGGTCAACGTGGGCCCCGGCCTCCCCGGCGTGCCCACGGTCCCGGCCGCCCGTTCCATGCCCACCCAGCCGACGTCGGGCAGTCCGGCCTGGCGCGACGAGGTCCGGCCGACGGCCTTCCCGGGCCCGCGCAACGGCTGACGAGAGTTACGAGAGACCGGCCGACCGCCCTCCCGGATCCTTCGGGAG